>CAYFGB010000039.1:0-28765 GCA_964342455.1 uncultured Hyphomonadaceae bacterium | reverse complement strand
CCGTTACTTCCTCGATCAGGTCACCGGCTGGATTCTCGAGCTCGACCGCGGTCGCGGCATTCCATATGAGGGCAATTACTCGGCCTGGGTCGAACAGAAAGCCAAGCGTATGGAACAGGAAGCGCGCGAGGAAGCCTCCCGCAAGCGCACCCTGTCCAAGGAACTTGAATGGGTCCGCGCTGGTGCGAAGGCCCGTCAGGCCAAATCCAAGGCCCGTATTTCCCGCTATGAGGAAATGGCGTCCAAGGCCGAGCAGGAAAAGGTCATGACCGCGCAGATCCGCATTCCGCCGGGTCCGCGTCTGGGGAATGTGGTTCTCGAAGCCGAAGGGCTGCGCAAAGGCTTTGGTAATCGCCTGCTCATCGAGGATCTGGAATTCAAACTGCCGCCGGGCGGCATTGTTGGCGTCATCGGCCCGAACGGCGCGGGTAAATCCACCCTGTTCAAGATGATCATCGGTCAGGAAGAGCCCGATGCCGGTACGCTGCGCGTCGGCGATACCGTCAAGCTCGGCTATGTCGACCAGTCGCGTGACGCGCTCGATGACAAGGCAACCGTCTGGCAGGAAATCTCCGGTGGTACAGACGTGATCGATCTGGGCGGTGTGGAAGTGAATTCGCGCGCCTATGTCGGTGCGTTCAACTTCAAGGGCTCAGACCAGCAAAAGCCGGTTGGCGTGCTCTCTGGTGGTGAGCGGAACCGCGTGCACCTCGCGAAAATGCTGAAATCCGGCGCCAATTTGCTGCTGCTTGACGAACCGACCAACGACCTCGACGTCGAAACGCTGCAGGCACTTGAGGAAGGTCTTGAAAACTTCCCGGGCTGCGCTGTGGTCATCTCGCACGACCGCTGGTTCCTCGACCGGATGTGTACCCACATTCTCGCCTTTGAAGGCGATTCACATGTGGAATGGTTTGAAGGCGACTTCTCGGCTTACTGGGAAGACAAGAAACGCCGCCTCGGCCCTGAAGCCGTCGAGCCAAAACGCCCGAAATTCAAGAAATTCGCACGGTAGGGCGGGAAGGGTCTTTTCTCGATCCCGGCTCGCTTGCGCGTCCGGGATTTCTGTTGAGAGTTCAGAGAAAAGACAAAGACCGTTTTCCAGAGTTGGTACATGGATTCCAGATCGGCTTCGCCGTCTGGAATGACAAGCGTTTGGGCGTGCCTTTTTAGTTGTCATCCCAGACTTGATCTGGGATCCAGAAATTCAAACAACAAATCGATCGTCATAGAGGTCTTCCCATTCGGGGTTTTCTTTTTCGATCAACTCGATTTTCCACGCGCGGTTCCACGCTTTCAATCGTTTCTCGCGCGTGATCGCATCCCGGATATCCCCGAATGTCTCAAACCAGACGAGCTTGAAAACACCATATTTAGACGTAAAGCGGCTCCCACCGTCATTGCGATGCTGCCAGACCCCGCAGGAACAGAAAGTTCGTCACGCCGATGTAAAGCGTGCCATTTCGCTGAGAGGCGAGCATATAGACGAAATAGCTGTTCATGTCTCGAACATACCATGAACAGGTGGTTGTGGAAATCTTCACCACGCCGCAGGTTCCAGCGCAGGCTGGAACCCATGCCTGAGCGCTTGAACCGAGCACTTGTCTCACGCTCTGGCATAAATGCCAGATCAGGTCTGGTACCCCGGACTGAGAGAGAGGCGCATTGTAGGGTGGGCCTCGGCCCACCGGGAAACTGTGCAACGATGAGAATTCCCGAAATTTGCGTCAGCAAATCTCCGGGGGCCAGCCTCACCCCAACACCAACAAAATCAACCCGGTAATCGCCAGTAAAAGCCCGCCCCAGACGGCAAGGTTGATCTGCGTTGAGCGTTTGGCTGAGCGTCGTTCCAGCCAGGTGCGCGGGCGAATGCCCCGCAGGTTAAACACCAGAAGGCTGGCAATATTCACGCTGATGATATTTGTCGCCAGCAGCACGCCGGCCCGTAAGGACAGGCCAACTTCGCCCGCGCCAAGATAGACCGCCACCGCGACGGATGGCGGCAGCAACGCCACCGCCACCATCACCCCGACCAGCGTGGTGGGCAGGCCCCGCGCCACCGAAAACGCCGCCGCGCCGCCGGAGGCGAGCGCCAGCACAACGCTGTCCAGTCCGACAATTGTGCGGTCCCTCAATTCCGGGCTGTCCAGATTGACCGGCAAGATAAGGCCGACCAGAAACGCCGTTGCAAAGCCGAGCGCGAGCCCGGACAGTGCCGCCTTTGTCGCCTTGCCCATCAGTTCCACATCACCAATTGCCGAGCCAAAGGCAAAGCCCAGCAAGGGGCCGAGCAGGGGGGCAATCACCATGGCACCGATCACCACGGCCGCGCTGTCCGCATTCATGCCCAGCGCCGCAACCACGGCGGACAGAACCGTGAGGATCAGGAAGGTTGAATTGATCCTGGCGCCTGCTGCCACGTCTTCATAAATTTCCTCTCGCAGGGCGGTTTCAGGGTTCTGTTCAGGCTTTTCCTTTTCGCCGTCCGGCGTGATGTCGGTGTCATCCGTTTTCGGCCCGATGCTGGCCTCCAGCGGTACAATGCTCATCTGCCAGCCCTGGAGGTGAGCAAGGCGTGATTGCAGCGTATCGACCAGCTTCTGGCTGTCTGTTTCCGGCAGGGTGACGCGCACATCCATCTGCTCTTCACCTGCGTTCAGGACGATCCAGTGCAGGTGCTCCCAGTCCTTGCGAACGCTGGTAATCGCGTCTTCGGCATTGGTGGGGCAAGACAGGAACATCATTCGCATGGATTGGCCTTCTGAGGTGCGGGTCAGCAAAGCGCCAGCATGCACCAGCTCGCCGTGCGGGGCCAGACGGCCATATAGGTCTGCTTAACACGGAACGCAGGAGCCGATACCCTCATCGGGTCCTCAGACCCATTGTCATCCCGGACCTGATCCGGGACCCGGAAAAAATAATCCCACCCCGGCTGGCGGCCCGCATACTTCCCCTCATGCCTGAGATCACGCCAGACACGACAGACCCACGCCCGGCGCTCAATGCGCTGGCCGGTCGCCTGTCGGGCTTTATCAAAAGCGCCGATCAACAGGCCAGAGCCGCGCTGATCCCCAACGAAGACACCCGTAAAAAGCCCCATCAGATGGAACAGGGGCAGCGCGACCAATGCCTTTCGCGTGTTCGCCGCATGGAATATCTCCTGCGCTGTTTCATCCTCTGGCTTGCGGCTCAATTGATTGCGCGCGCCCATTCATCGCATGAATTTGCCGCAAATCTGAAAACCTGCCTCGGCTTCAAAGCCGCCGCGCGTGACGACGTTCAAGGCCCGCCCGCCTGGATGGTACGGGAAGACAAAATCCTGCGTGAGGACCTCTCAGGCGAAGTGCGCCTCAATAGCTTTTCCATCGCAACACCCCAGATCATCAGCGCGCGCCGGTCTGCGACTTTGCGCCGTCCACGCCCGTACAGGCTGCTCGACGATCCGCTTCGGGCCGTGGACGCCCGGCATGTGCTGGCGCGTATTGCCCGATTGCCGCGTCTTTTAAAACGCGCTGACAAACTGGCCGAGCGGATTGCGGCGCGTGCCCTTGGTCAGGTGTCTGACGTTCAGGGGCTCGCCTACCAGCCCCTGAAACACTGGTTGCCGCCCGAAGACATCTGGCGGGATTGCCAGGATGAAAGTGAGCGGGAAGACCTGAACAGCCTGCATTATCGCGCCTATTCGGCGCTGTCGGATTTGCGGGTGTTTCCGAATGGCCTGGGTAGCGACACGCCTGGTTTTGCGCGTTTCAAACCGCCAGATCGACCGCAACTCCGCCATATGGTCTAGCGCGCCCCTGCCAATCGGCACGGGCGATAGCCGCGCATCGGCATGCCTGCGCGCCTCCGGCATAAAGCGGCTCAATACCACTTATGCACGCAATCAATGGAACAGCGGCCCCGCCATATCGTTCATTTTGCTCCAACAGTCAGATCAGCCGCCCGGCCCGATCGCCCTTCAGGAGCCCCAAATGACCGACAAGCCCGTTCTCACATCCACGTCCGGCAAGCCTTTCCCGACCAATGAAACATCGAAGACGGCAGGCCCGCGTGGCCCGCTTTTGATGGAAGATCATTATCTGATGGAAAAGCTGGCCCATCAGAACCGGGAACGCATTCCGGAACGGGTTGTCCACGCCAAGGGTTGGGGCCTTCAGGGCACATTCACCGTGACCCACGACATCACGCAATACACCTGCGCCAATCTGTTTTCAGAGGTCGGCAAAAAGACAGAAGTGCTCTCGCGCTGGTCGACCGTGGCAGGCGAAAGCGGCGCTGCGGATGCCGAACGTGACGTTCGCGGCTTTTCGCTCAAATTCTACACCGAAGACGGTAATTGGGACATGGTTGGCAATAATACGCCGATCTTCTTTGTCCGCGACGCGTTCAAATTCCCCGACTTCATCCGCACCCAGAAACGGCATCCGAAAACCAATATGCGCTCCCCAGAGGCCATGTTCGACTTTTGGGCCGCCCAGCCGGAAAGTGTGCATCAGGTCACCATTCTGATGTCGGATCGCGGCATTCCGCGCTCACCGGCCCACATGAATGGCTATGGCAGCCACACTTTCTCCATGTGGAACAAGGATGGCGTGCGCCATTGGGTGAAATTCCATTTCCACACACAGCAGGGTCATGACACGCTCTCAGATGCAAAGGCCGCCGAGATTATCGGCCATACGCGCGAGAGTTATCAGGAAGAACTCTGGCACATGATACAGGATGGCAATTATCCGAAATGGACGATGTATATTCAGGTCATGACAGAGGAGCAGGCGCTGGAGACCGATTTCAACCCGTTTGACCTTACCAAGGTCTGGCCGCACGCCGATTATCCACTCATTGAGGTGGGCGAGTTGGAGATGGACACCTTCCCGGAAAACTATTTCCAACTGGTCGAGAATGCCGCTTACAACCCGAACAATATCGTGCCGGGCATTGGCTTTTCTCCCGACAAAATGCTTCAGGCGCGCATCATGTCCTATGCCGATGCGCATCGCTACCGGATTGGCACGCACTATGAAGCGCTACCGGCCAATGCGCCGAAAAACGCCGATGTCCGTCATTATCACAAGGATGGCGCCATGCGGTTCTTCACCAATGATTTCGGCAATTCGAATGCTTATTATGAGCCGAACCAGTATGACGGTCCGGTCGCCGATCCGTCCGTGGAAGAGCCGCCGCTGCGGATCAGCCCTGAAACGGTCTTTGCGCGCTTTGAACAGGAAGAGAGCGAGATTGATTATGTTCAGCCGCGTGCGCTTTACGAAAAAGTGCTGAGCGATGAAGAACGCGACAGGCTCCACAAAAACATGGCGGGCGGTATGGCGCCGGTCTCTGAGAGCGTGAAGGAACGCTGGCTCGGCGTGCTGAAGAAGGTTCATCCCGATTATGAGGCTGGCGTGCGCCAGGCGCTGGAAACCGGCAATCATGGCGAGCCCAGCCTGCCGGTCACCGATGACACGCCGCTTCAGGCTGCCGAATAATCGGCGCGACACATTAAAAGAGAAAAGCGGGCGAAGGCCCGCTTTTTGCGTTTGTGTGGTGGCACTACATGAAAAGGTCCCACGGATTATCCGTCTCGATGTGGCTCATCGTGATATCCATCATCATGTGATCAACGAAGCCGTCTTGCGCGTCAGCTGACATGACAGCATAGGACGGCGACAGAGACGAGCCGCCAGATGAAGGCGCTGCGGCGCTTACCTCCGCAGATATGGTCGGCAGATCTGGAATGTCGCTCTCTGGCATGTAATTCGTGGTTTTCACCGTGCCGTCGTCGAGCACACGCTCTTCGCTGACGAGATTGCCACCGACATCATAGGTCTTTGTCAACGTCTCCCAGGATCGCGTGTCGCTACCATCATAAAAGATAAAGACTTCACGGTTCCCATTTTGAAAAAATTGAGTGGTTTTCACATCGCCATCAGGTTCGGTTTCAATCTCTTCGGAAAGCCAGCCATTCGTGAATGTCTGCTCCAATATGAGACCGTCATCATAATGTCGGTCGAACTCAACGAGTTGATTGTTAACGTCAAATGTGCGGGAGATCATTTGCCAGGAGCGACTATCGCTGTTGTCGGTCACCGAAACACTTTTGCGCGTTCCCGAGGCGAAGTAAGTGTAAGCCTTAATGTCTCCGTCTACTTCAGTATTGGTCATCGCTACAAGATTGCCGTTTTCGAACACCTTATCTAGGCTCCGGCCATTGTCGAACAGACGATGAAATCCGACATGATCACCCTCAGTGTTATACCGATCTGTCGTGCTCTCCCAATTGCGACCATCACTGCCATCATAGAACGTAATGTCCTTCACTTCCCCCGTTTCGAAGAATGACGTCGTCTCGGTGTCTGTATCCAGTTCAAACTGTATCCGATGTGTCAGTATATTTGTGGGACGCTCGTAGATATTCCAGGTTTTGCCGGTCAGAATAGCGTAAACTCTGTCGGCGAACGTAATTTCCTCAATGTTCAGGAAAACATCGGTGCCTCCATCGCCGTCGTCGGCATTCAGATCGGTGGCTGAGAAATCTCCGTCATATGAAAACCTATAGTCTTCGAACCGACCCGACAGCCTTGCCTTGTCATATCCGGAACGCCCGTTGAGAAAATCATCTCCAGGTCCACCAATCAGGATGTCACTTGCTGCGCGGCCAAGGAGGTTGTCGTCCCCTTCGCCACCTTCGAGTTTCGATCCGAGCATTGAAGCGACAAGCGTGTCGTCGAATTGAGAACCAATCAGGTCCCGAATGTTTTTCAGTGTGTCCTTACCGTTCCGGAGCAAATCATAGGTGTAGCCGCGAGCGCTATCACCGCCGAGTGCCAGATCAATATCGACCGCAACCTTGCCGAACTCATAGGACACCGTGTTCCGGCCTCCGCCACCGTCCAGAATATTGTGACCACGATAGCGGATTCCATCAGCATCTGAGTGATTTGGGTCGGCATTATTCCCGATCAGCAGATCATTACCGGGCCCGCCAATGGCGTTTTCAATCTTCACACCGCGCGCAATGGCGACGTTGTTGACCATGGACACACCGGAATTGTGCTCATACGTGCCGATGGACGAAAAAGCCTCCTCGCGCAGATCGATCACCTGATCCACATTCCAGCCGGACGCATCGATCGTATCCTCGCCGCCCGCATCCCAGATCGCCGCAACGATATTGTCTGTCCAGTCATCGACCGACCAGACTTCGCTGGAAAGGTTGGAGTTCCAGCCATAATGACTGTCGCCGGTCCGCGTCGTCATGTTGGCCCCGTAGAGCCGTTGCAAGGCGGCGATATCATGCAGCATCAGGCCAGTATGCTGCCAGACGCCGCGCTCCCAGGCGCCGTCAACCCAATACCAGCCATTGCCAAACTCGGCCCCGGTGTCGGCCTCGTCAAAATAGCTCATGACGGAGTACTGACCGGAATCCTCGTAGTATTCTTTTCCATCCCCCAGATCGGAGCCGTTATAATCGCCCGGATGAGGAAAGCCGATCCCGTGACCGATCTCATGAATGGCTGTGCTGAAGGCCCAGCTGCCAACGATCTCGAGGTCGCGCTCACCGATGGAAACAGTCGCAGAATGGAAAGTGCCCCCACCGAAGCTGCCACTCATCCAGCCGCCATTTGTATCGGCAATGCCCTGAATATCCATTTCGGTTGAGGCGCCGTTCGAAACATACTCAGATCCCGGGTCGGTAATACGGATGAAGTCCAGATTGGCGACCTCCTCGTAATTGAGAATGGCGAGTTCGACATTCGCCATCTCTTCGAACGTGATCGCAGGAAACTCCGTATCTCCGGGGTTTGCCAGATATCCGTAGGTAACCGTCCCGGGCGTGCCCAGCGCATTGCCATTGGCCCCGACCTCATCATCCCATTTGGAATTCCAGCGGGAAATCTGAGCGGCCGCCTGATCCCAGTCGAAGGATGGCAGGTCCGAGTTGTTGTCGAGGAGAACATCCACTTCAATCAGAACGTCATCGGGATCATCCCTGTGATCGGGATGCGGCTCAAAATCTGTGGAGGTCTGGGTTTCGCAAAGATAGCACATGGGCGGAGCTCCGGTCCGGCTGTGTCGCGTCTGTGAAAACCCTGAGGCTCAACCTACAGACGCCGTACGAGATTACTTTCAGTTAATCCGAATTAAAATCCAGTGTCGAGTGGGCATGTGCTCACATTTGGAAGAATAAAGCAGAAAAATGCGTTGCTATTTCTTGTGAGCGCCAAACATCAGGCCGAACATCCAGGCGATAATCTCGACCACTGCGCGGGATATCAGCGTGATGAGAATGCCGAATATGGTGTTTTCATTGACCAGCGTCCGATAGAGAATCAGCTCCTGATCTGTGAGAATGGATGGCGTGCGTACCAGATCATTAATGCCCTCAATCCAGTCCTGAAGCCAGCGGATCAGGCCTGGCGCGAAGGCAAAGGCAAGCACCATGAAGACAATGACCAGCACAAAGCTTGCCGCCAGTTTGGTCGACGACCGGAACAATGATCCAAAGAGTGAAAACAACATGAGATAATCCCCCGGCGGGCTGAAGGTAATGTCACCTTTGCGCAATGCTCACGCGAATGACTGACAGGTCAAGGTCTGGCCTCTGTCCATCGCCCGATTGCCGCTTCTGCGTGCGCCAGACGGACTGGCGCAGATTTTGCTGGATTGTTCTGCAAACAGACGTATTTACGCGTTGCCTTTGGTGTCCAAGCCGTTAACACTGGTTAATGAATTTGCGAGACCTGTCGGCAGAATGCTACGTCATCGACTTCCGGAGGGGAGAGGGGAACCGCAAACCCGGAGCAGAACGCTCCAACCTGCACAGAGACACTGAAGATGACCGGCTGCAAAATCAGCCAATGGGAGACCAGATATGCCCCGAATCACTCACGGGATAACAGCGCTTTTGCTCGCCGGTACGGCCCTTGTGCCGGTCGCCATGGCGGAATCGCGTCTGACCCCGGATGCTTTTCGGGATGCGCTGACCGACAGAATTGAAACCCGGCAGAGCGAAGACCTCTGCATGGAAACGCTTCCGAATTCGGGCCTGAAATACGGTCTGAAATCGCGCGGCTGTGAGTTTCATGCGTTTACTGAAACGCCCTACATAAAATATCTGGCAGACCCGTCCCGTATCGAGACAATCTTGACGGAAGAGGCCGATCGGCTTGTGTCCATTATGGAGGCTGGTCGCGATGAAACGGGTTTTTCAGACCGGCTTGTCGTTCAGCTGCGTCCGAAAGGCTTTGTATCCAACTCCGAAGAGACCACACAAAGCCCGATTGCTGCACGCCGGTTCGCAGGCGATATGTACGCTGTTCTGATGCTGGACAGTCCTGAAACTCTGGTGACCGTGTCCGAAAACGATCTGGCTGATCACAGTCTGACAATCGACGGCGCCTTCGAGCTGGCGGCGTCCAACACGCGGGCGCGTATGGGCGAGATTGTGGAAGACGAGATGGGGGAAGTCGAGCGCCTCTATTCCATGAACGGCCTGATCTCCGGTCAGGTCTGGCTGCCTGAAACCTGCAAGGCCGAAGCTGATGACGCCGTATATTTCATCTATGATTACAACGGCGTGCTGAAGGTCGAGTCTGATGACTTTTTTGGCATTTCGAAACTGATCAGCTATGCGCGCGGCATGGTCATCAAGGGCAATGCCTTTTCGGAAACGGTTGTGTCTTGCTCATCAGGTGAATGGCAGCAAGTCTGGCCAACCAGCTATGCGGCCATGGACGGCACACCGCTGTCTGAAGCGGGCTGAGCCCGAAAGCTCAACACCACAAACATCACGCTTAGGCCTGACG
The DNA here is from genome assembly GCA_964342455.1 of uncultured Hyphomonadaceae bacterium. Taxonomy (GTDB): domain Bacteria; phylum Pseudomonadota; class Alphaproteobacteria; order Caulobacterales; family Hyphomonadaceae; genus Ponticaulis. The sequence goes on along the minus strand of CAYFGB010000039.1, from coordinate 18,959 downwards.
TAGATCAGGCGAGACCTATTTCGCCTGATCGGGTAGGTTCTTTCTGGCCGTGAAGGAGAAGGGCAGCCTTGCCGATTTGAGACGGAGCGCCGTCTTTTCCACCGCGTGCCAGGAAATCATGGCCATCAGCAATGTCGGCGGTAACCCAAAAAGGAACACTTCGAGTGGCGAGAGTGATGGCTGCAGAGACAGCAAGATCTGCATGGCCGGATAGTGCCAGAGATAGATCCCATACGACCAGTCAGGCAGACGCTGCACGGTCGGTGAGGCTAGCTGCGGCAGGCCGAGCTTCAGCATCAGGCCTGTCAGCGCAAGATTGGCGAGTATTTCGCCGACCAGCGTCCAGCCGAACGTCAGGAATGCCAGCCCGCCAAGACCAACCAGCATCCAGCTTGGTCGGCGAAGCGCTGGCACATACCAGAGAACCATGCCGAAGGAGAAGGCAGAACACAGGCGCAACGCCGATAGCAGCCCGCCATGATCAATAATGCTGGGCGCGATCAGATCGGAAATCGTCAGGCCCAGCCAGACGCCAATCGCGGTCGCCGGAGATCGGACGATCTTTGTCCAGACAAGGCCCGCCGCCATGAAATAGGCAAGAATTTCAAAGCGTATTGTCCAGAGCGCGCCATTGAAAACATGCTTTGGATTGTCGGCAAAAATGACCCCGGGTGTTGCTTCAGGATCGCCCATCATCAGCACGCGCAGAGCATAGCCTGCAAAGTCTGTGTGATTGACGGGGCCCTGGGTGAAGAGCGGCGCGATGACCAGCACATAGACAACCAGAATGAAAGCCAGCCCGGGCATGATCCGCAAAAGCCGGGACTTCGTGTAATTGAACTTCGATCGCCCCAGCACCAGGCTTTTGGTGATCAGTAGCCCTGACAGGATAAAAAATCCATTCACCGCCATATAGCTGGCGGTATAATCGTGCAGTCGGATAGGTTCATATCCTTCGGTCACGAACCAGGCGTGACCAAGCATCACCATAAGCGCCAACACCCAGCGAACGGGCGTCAGATGATTGGCTGTAAACAGGCTGTCTTTCGGATTCTGAACCATTGGTATTCACCTCTCGGGCGAATACCAGCAAGAAACGGGCCGGTTTGCTGCGTCAGTCCGGCATTTCGATCACGACCCGGCCAACGCTTTGTCCAGAGGCGACATAGGTCATGGCGTCGGCAAACTGTTCGAGCGGAAAGGCGCGATCAATCGGCGGGGCAATTTTCCCGGACGCCAGCATTTCCAGCAATTGCCGGAGATTTGCGTCCGAGGCTTCGGGTTCACGATAGACAAACTGGTGCAGATCCACCCCGATCAGTGAGGCACCTTTCAGAAGAGGCAGATTGGCGGGAAGGGCCGGAATAGGCCCGGCGACAAAACCGATCATCAGATGACGGCCTCCCCAACCGAGCGAGCGGAAGGCGGGTTCCGTGGCATCTCCGCCAACCGGGTCGATCACAATGTCCACCGGCTTGCCATGGTTGGCGGCTTTCACATCGGCGCGCCAGTCTTCGGCGTCGCGCGCTACCACAGCATCTGCACCAGCGGCCAGGGCCAGCGCGCGCTTTGCCTCGGTGGAGGCGGATGCAATCACATATCCACCAAGCGCTTTGGCAATTTCAATACAGGCATGGCCAACGCCGCCGGACGCGCCAAGGATCAGAACGCTTTCGCCCGGGATCAGACCGGCTCTTTGTTTCAGGGCGTAGAGCGCCGTTGTATAATTCAACCGGAAGACTGCGCCCTGAGCGAAGCTGACATGATCGGGCAGGGGCAGGGTTTTCTCGGCGGGCACATTGCGCAAATCGCCATATCCGCCACCTGCCGCATAGCTGGCCATCACGCGATCACCGGGTTTGATGCCCGTGACGCCTTCGCCAATGGCTTCAACAATACCGGCTGATTCCACGCCAGGTATACAGGGTAAAGGGAGTTTGACCTGATATCTGCCCGTCGCCAGCAGAGTGTCGACATAGCCGACGCCGGCGGCCCGGACGCGCAAACGCACCTGCCCCTTCCCGGGCGGGCCCGGATCATGCGGCTTTAACTGATAGGTTTCGACCGGGCCATATTCGTCAACGATCAGCGCGCGAGGTTTTGCCATGATATTCCATTCCCAGAAAAACAATCAAAAGTAGAAAATATGATTTTCCGGTTTCAGGCAAGCCCGGCTTTGACCAATCTTCGAAAAGAGTGTCAGCTAACTGGCCCACTAAGAGAGGTTCGATATGCATCCCGGTCTGAAATGTCTGTTCCCTGTTCTTTTCCTTTCCGCCTGCACCCAACCCTTATCCACCGCCGATCAGAAACCAGACGAGGCCAGCATGACCCAGGACGTCATCGATCTTTCGCCAACCGGCTGGGTGGGTAAATCGCTACCCGATCTTGTGGCGGCTCTGGAAGCCGGAGAGATCAGCTCTGAAGCGCTGGTGAAGGACTATCTGGCACGCATCGCCATGGTGGATGTGAACGGGCCGGGGCTTCAGTCTGTACTGGCCATCAATCCGGACATTCTGGCGGCCGCGCGCGCCATGGATGAAAGGCGCGCGGCGGGCGAGACACTCGGCGTTCTGCAGGGCGCGCCCATTCTGATCAAGGACAATATCGACACCATGGACGCCATGCCGACAACGGCTGGCGCGCTGGCGCTGAAGGAAAATTTCGCCCCCGAAGACGCGCCGCTGGTCGCTGCCATCCGGGCCAATGACGGTCTGGTGCTCGGAAAGACCAATCTCAGCCAGTGGGCCAATTTCAGATCCAACAACTCGGTCAGCGGCTGGTCGGCGCTGGGCGGGCAGGTAAGAAACCCGCACGTACTCGACCGCTCACCTTGCGGGTCGAGTTCAGGGTCAGGCGCGGCAACGGCGGCTTCGCTATCGGCGGCCAGCGTGGGCACTGAAACGAATGGCTCGATCATCTGCCCGTCAAATGCGAACGGTATTGTTGGCTTCAAGCCGACCGTTGGCCTCGTCTCGCAGGCGGGTATCATCCCCATCTCGTCCACGCAGGACACTGCAGGCCCGATGACCCGCACAGTCGCAGGGGCGGCCTTGCTGCTCGGCGCCATGACAAAGACGGAAACGCCCACTGCCTATCTGGATGGTCTGAGCGCCGACGCCCTGAGAGGAAAGCGCGTGGGCGTTTTGCGATTTACGCTCAATGGCCATGACGGGCTGACCGGGCGGTTTGATTCCGCGCTCAGCACCATGACCTCAGCGGGCGCAGAGCTGGTGGAGATTACCGGGTTTGATGAGCCTTCGGAAACGGCCAGCCAGTCTGAATGGATCGTTCTGACCCGGGAATTCAAGACACTACTGAACGCGTATCTGGCCAACACGCCAGAGGCCGTGCCGGTAAAATCTCTTGCAGATCTGATCGCCTTCAACGAAGCCCATGCCGATGTTGAGCTGGCGGTGTTCGGGCAGGATATCCTTATTGAATCCGAAGAGAGCCTCGGTATAGACGACCCCGATTATGCCGCTGCGGTTGTAGATGTAACGAAGTCGGGCGGCGTGAACGGCATTGATGCTCTTCTGGCTCAGTATGACGTTGACGTACTGGTCGCGCCAAGCGGTCCGGTGGCGGCACTGATCGACCCGGTGAAAGGCGATGTCTGGGGCAGTTGGGCCGGCTTTGGCGATGCGGCGGCTGTTTCCGGCTATCCGCATCTGACGGTCCCGATGGGGGATGTCCGGGGTGTGCCGGTCGGTGTGTCGTTCATTGGCACAAAGGGGGCAGATGCCAGCGTTCTGGCCTATGGTTATGCCTATGAGCAGGTCAGCCAGGCCCGGATAGAACCGCAATATCTGCCAACGGCGGAAGCGCACATTTCTCTGACCGAAGCCATGGCCCGTAAATCAGACCTTGATCTTCCAACGCCATGAGGCTTGCTGGTTGACAGTCGCGGCGGCAGAGGCCGCAAACGAAAGACAAGACATTTTAAAAGCAGAAATTCGCGGAGGATGAAATGAGCGCCACTCTTGAGATGCGAGGCGATGTCGGGGTTATCAAACTCGATGATGGCAAGCGGAATGCAGTTAATCACACGCTTCTGGATTCCTTGAACGCCGCGCTTGATGAGGCTGAAGGCAAGGCAAAATGCGTTGTGCTGATGGGCCGTGAAGGCACCTTCTCTGCCGGCTTTGACCTGAAATTCTTTCAGACGGCGACGCGCGAGGAAATGACAGGGCTTGTCATGCGCGGCTCGGCGCTGACGGTACGGCTCCTTAAATATCCCATGCCGGTGATTGCCGCCTGTACCGGGCACGGTATCGCCATGGGCGCGTTCACGCTGCTGTCTTGTGATTTCCGCTATGGCATGACGGGTGATTTCCGCCTTGGGGCCAATGAAACACAGATCAATATGGTGTTGCCGGTCTTTGGTTTTGAACTATCCAAAGAGCGGATCAACCCGCTGGAAAAATCCCGCGCCATTTCAGAAGGCTATCTCTACACGCCCGAAGAAGCCGTAACGGCAGGCTTCCTTGATGCGGCTATCGACCCGGCCCAATTCGAGGCCACCGTCATGGCAAAAGCCGAAGCTCTGGCAAAGCTGAACGGTAAGGTGTTTTCGAAAAACCGTATGGGATTGCGTCAGAAAACCATTGAAGCGATTGAAGCCAGCCACGGTTAGCGATACCTGATAAGCAGAGTTCGGCCCGGAGCCGGGCTCTGACAGGGATTTATATGGCAACCATTCTGATCACAGGCGCAAACCGGGGCATCGGTCTTGCGCTGGCTAAGGCATATCTTGCGGGCGGCGACCGGGTCATTGGCACGGTTCGCGATCTGTCGCGCGGCGACGCGCTGCGGGAGATCGGCGCTGAAGTGCGCGAGCTTGATGTCACGTCAGACCGGTCCGTTCACAAGCTGAAGGAATTGTTGCGCGGCGCGCCGATTGATGTGCTGATCAACAATGCTGGCACAATCGGCTCTGAAAGCTTTGGTGCGCTGAACTATGACGCCTTTGGAAAAGTGATGGAAACCAATGTGTTCGGCCCGCTCCGGGTGACCGAACATCTGGTTGGCAATCTGGAGGCAGGCAGCCAGAAGAAAGTGGCCAGCATTTCCTCGAACATGGGCTCCATTTCCTCGGTCACCACGCCCTGGGCCATTCCCTATCGCACCTCCAAAGCGGCGCTGAACATGGCGATGCGCAGCGTGGCGATTGATCTGGCCATGAAGGGCATCACGACGCTGGTTCTGCATCCGGGGATCGTGGAAACCGATATGGGCGGCAAGGGCGCGCCAGTGAAACCGCATGAAAGCGCCGAAGGGCTCAAACGCGTCATCGCCGAAGCAGAATGTACCGGCGAGCTGGCCTTCAAGGATTATCAGGGCCGTACTTTGGCGTGGTAGCTCTCAGCCCTTTTTTGCCCAGGCAATGGCGTCTTCCAGGCGGTCATCGCCCCAGAACAGCTCGTCACCGACGGTGAAGCTTGGCGCGCCAAAAAGCTCCCGGCTGATGGCTTCTTCCGTATTGGCGCGCAAATGCCCTCGGATGGGGTCCATCTCGGCCGCCGGTATCGCATGGCCGGGGTGACCGCCAGCCTTTGTGACAAGCCCGGTCAGAACAGTTTCGTCTGAAATGTCTGCGTGATGCACAAACTCGGCCTGATAAACCTGGCGTACAAATTCCCGGCCCCAGCCTTCTTCAAGGCCCAGAATGGCAATACGGGCAGCTTTGGTGCTTGATCTTGGCCAGTTACCCAAACGGGTATCAGGCACATTGAAGCTCAGGCCATACTTATCGCACTGACGCTGCATGTCCCGCCACATATAGCGGCCTTTGGCGGGATAGATATTGAAGGGGGAGGTGTTCCAGCCCTGCGCCGCAAAGATCGGGCCGAGCAGAAAGGGACGCCAGTGAACGTCAACACCGGCAGCGTCGGCCAGCGCATCAATCCGCATGGCTGAGAGATAGGAATAGGTGGAGGCCAGTTCGAACCAGAAGGTCAGCGTTTTCATGATTCCAGCCTTTCAGAAAAAACCCCTCTGCCAGCGAGGGAGAGGGGCTTTAACATCTGTTATGCGTTCGCCATGGCCGGGAAGCGCTTGTCGATCAGCTCATCGGCTTCCGCCATGATCCGGTCGATCAGCTCCTGACAGGTCGGGATGTCATTGATCAGGCCCGCGACCATGCCGCATGACCATGCACCGGCGTCCATCTCGCCATCAATCATGACCTTCGGGTAGACGCCCGCAACTTCGCTGATGATGTCTTCGAACTTGATGTTGCTGCCGAGCTCTTTTTCCTTCTCGAGCAGCTTTTCAACGCCCGCATTGGTCAGAACACGCTCAGTGTTGCGGAGCGGGCGCATGACCAGACGCGTGTCGAGCTCGGTTGCAGCCAGAATGGCCTGCTTCACATTCTCATGGACCGGTGCTTCTTTCGTGGCGATGAAGCGAGTGCCCATATTCATGCCAGCCGCACCGAATGCGAGCGAGGCAACCAGCGACCGGCCATCAGCCTGACCACCCGATGAGATGAACGGAATTTCCAGCTCATCAGCGGCGCGCGGCAGAAGAATGAAGTTCGGAACATCATCCTCGCCTGGGTGGCCGCCGCACTCAAAGCCGTCAACAGAAACCGCGTCGCAGCCAATATCCTGCGCCTTCAGGGCGTGACGAACAGCAGTACATTTGTGGATGACCTTGATGCCGGCATCTTTTAGCGCAGGCAGAACCGCTTTCGGGTTATTGCCAGCGGTTTCAACCACTTTCACGCCGCTTTCGATGACGGTTTTGACGATGCCAGGATAGTCGGGCGGAGTTGTGGAAGGCAGGAAAGTAATGTTCACGCCGATTGGCTTGTCCGTCATGTCCTTGCAGCGGGCAATCTCATTGGCGAGATCGGCTGGCGTACGCTGAGTCAGCGCTGTGATGATCCCTAGGCCGCCAGCATTGGAAACCGCTGCGGCCATTTCAGCCAGACCTACATGGTGCATGCCGCCCTGAACGATAGGGTGCTTGATGCCCAGCATTTCTGTAATCGCTGTTTTCATGATGAGACTTCCTCTTTCCCGTATATGTAGTTGGCTACATTTCTAGCCTCGAGAATTTCATCTGTCTTCCCCTGACGATGCGTCAGCCGAGAGATTGTCTGTCGGTGTGGCTGAATATGTTATTGCAACTCATTCGCATTTGTGTTTGGCTCGGAAATCGATGCAGACAAGAGGGCCAATCCGATGTGGCAACACTCAGAAGCCATACAATGGCTACAAGAGCAGTTGATTGAGATCAGACACTGGAAGCGCGACCTTCTGAAGGGCGATTTTAGTGGAGAACCGCCAAAGCTTTCGGAATTGGAAGCCCATGAAAACTGGCTCTGTCGGGAAATCGACAGGCTGCGGATTCAGCCGGGCGAGGCCTCCACCGGCTGACCCGAACGCTACAGCGCGGACCGTGCATGACGCAGCATGTCGGGCGGCACGTTTCCTCCATTTGCCCCCATTTTTCGCGCTGTAGCGCCCCAATTTCCGGAGAAAGACACGATGATTCCTAACAGCGTAATGACCGGTACTGATCTTCTGCAGCTTGGCAGTGGGGCGCAATTCAGCCTGTTCGGCTTCCGGGCGTGCGCGCTGGGGGAAACGCGATGCGATTGCCTGGCCAAAGCGTTTCGAAATGTGCTGGGCGATGACAAGGGGGACACCACACTGGCGCTGTTTCATCAGCTGGTTCTGCGCATTGGCGAAGATGGCACCCGGCGTCTGAAGCTGGTTTCGCCTGGTTGCTCTCGCATTTCCTTTGATGAAGCCTCCATTCTGGGCGCGTTTGCTGCCAGCCAGGCCGGGGATGAGGCACTTCGGGATGCGCATTTGTCCTGGCTACTGGCCTGCGCCCCGGATGATCAGCATCGAAAATTGTGTGACCTGATCGGGCGGACGCTCGCCGGAGCGGGTATGACTATCGTGACGCCTGAAACCCTGACGCCGGGTGCCGGTACCGCTTCGAAACCATCCTCAGGGCTAAGACTGGTTGCTGGAAACGCCTGATTGTCCACCGGGTGCGAAAGCTGGCTGAGCGATTAGTCCCGTCTTTCGATTGCCTTTCTGTTTCAGCCACGCTCTATTGGCCCGCAACATATGTTTTTGTTTTGGGGCAAACAGATGAGCGACACACCTGACACACAGGATCACGCGAAAGGTTTTCTCGGCTTTGTCGAGCGTGCGGGCAATAAACTGCCCGACCCTGTTTTCATCTTTCTCTTTCTGTTGATCATCTTGATGGTGATTTCAGCGATTGCCAGCATGATAGGCCTGAACGCTACACTTAGCGAACAAGTTCTGGGTGGTATGTCGGACGCAAGCAAGGCGCGGTTCTCCATTGGTGAGGATGGGGTGATTCCGGCAATCAGCCTGTTCTCCGCTGACAATATACAGCGTCTTTGGACGGAAATGCCGAAGACATTCACACACTTCCATCCGCTTGGTTACGTCCTTGTTGTTATGATGGGTGCGGGTGTGGCTGAACGCACCGGCCTGTTTGGTGACGCGATGCGCGCTGCTGTGCGTGGCGCACCAAAATTCCTGCTGACGCCCGTGGTGGCCTTCGTCGCCATGGCAGGTAATCACGCAGCGGACGCGGCTTATGTCGTTCTGATCCCATTGGCGGGTATTCTGTTTGCGTCTGCCGGCCGTCACCCGATTGCGGGTATCGCCGCAGCTTTTGCGGGCGTGTCCGGCGGTTTTTCTGCAAACTTCGCGCCCGGGCAGCTGGACGCATTGCTCTACGGCATCACGCAGGAAGCGGCCGAAATCCTTGTCGAGGACTATCAGGTCAATATTGCGGGCAACTGGTACTTCATCGCGGCCATGATGGTTGTTTTCATTCCGGTCATCTGGTTTGTTACAGACAAAATTATCGAGCCGAAACTCGGGGCGTGGCAAGGCGTTGATGGCTCGACTGAAGACGATGTTGATAAGCCGCTCAATGATGATCAGAAAAATGGCCTTCGTTGGGCCCTGGTCGCTGTGCTGGGTGTGTTTGCGCTCTGGGCATTCTTTGTCTTTGGACCGGGCACGCCGCTTTACATCACCGACGCCGAATATATCGCGCAGGGACTGACCGCCGAGGAAGCCGCTGCCAAGGAATGGTTTGAGCGCTGCGGCCCACTATTCAACTCGCTTGTTGCGGCTTTCCTTGTCCTGTTTCTGGCGGCAGGTGTTGCCTATGGTATTTGCGCGAAGACGATCAAATCCGGCGACGATCTGGTCGGGATGATGGCCGACGCCATGAAAGATATGGGCTATTATCTGGTGCTCGCATTCGCCGCCGCGCATTTCGTTGCCATGTTTGGCTGGTCGAATCTCGGCCTGATTTCAGCCGTGCATGGGGCTGCTGCGATTGAAAATTCCGGGCTACCTACGGCTTTGATCCTGGGCCTGATCGTTTTGTTTACAGGGCTGATCAACCTTTTCGTGGGATCGGCCAGTGCGAAATGGGCGCTTTTGGCGCCGGTCATGGTGCCTATGCTGATGATCGCAGGTATCTCTCCTGACGCGTCGACTGCCGCCTATCGTGTGGGCGACTCGGCGACCAACATCATTACCCCGCTCATGGTTTACTTCCCGCTCATTCTTATCTTTGCGCAGCGATGGGTGAAAGGTTTTGGCATCGGCTCTCTGACGGCGATCATGATACCGTATTCGCTCTGGATCATGCTTTCCGGTCTCGCGCTGATCATTGTGTGGGTTTTCCTTGGCCTTGATCTCGGGCCGGGCGCGCCGGTCGGTTACGAGTTGCCGGGGCCAGCCGGTTAAAGGGCAGAAACGAAAAACCCCGCAGACATCTCTGCGGGGTTTTCTTCAAAAACTGTAAGGTCCTGAGCCGACAGATCAGCCAGCTCGCGTGATGCTTCCTGACGACTGTGCCGCACTGTTCAGGGCTTCGCGGCGCTGTTCGGCCTCGGTGTTGAGACGAGCCGTCATCTCCTTGACCTTCGCGATCAGGGCGTCGGCCTTGCCGCCATTCTTGTCGAGGATGGACAGGAATTGCTCCCGTTGCTGCTGGGCAAGCCAGATACGACCGCCATCAAGGTCAAGCGCGACGTCTGTGACTTTGAAGCCCGGTCCGAACACTTCAGTGTATTTGGACTGCGGCTGGAATTCCACAACACGCCAGAGGACCGTCAGATCCTTTTGCGGATCTGGCAGATCGATAACCGAGGTCACAACGCTGTCGACTTTCGTTGTGTTGTCGGCCTCGCTGTCCTGAGACGACACGACATTGATGTCATTGCCGCGATACTTGTCGAGCTCGGCTTCATATGTGGCCAGAGCGTATTCACGGAAAGCTTCCGTGAAGGCCGCTTTTTCAGCGTCAGAGAATTGCTGATAATATTTGCCGAGCACGCGCATAGCGATCAGGTCAATGTCCGTGAACTGGTTCATCAGCTCCTTGAATTCGGCGCGGCGTTCGGCAGGGCCGAGATCAGGATCGTTCAGCTTCGCCATGGCGGCGGATGCGTTCTCCTGAACATGCTTCTCGGTTACCTCGTCAGCAAATGCAGGCGCAGCGGCCATGAGGCCGAGGCTGGCAGCAATTGCGAGTGTGTTCAATCTGGTCTTCATGGTGTCCTCCAAGACACGATCTTAAAATTCATCAAAACTGGGCAATTCTTCGAACACATCCTGTTCATTTTGCCCTTTTCCATTCGTAATCTCAGCATTGCGGCGGGTGACGTGGAAACTCCGGAGGGCCGTATAGGGTTCCGGCTGATTCATTAACTGTTCGACACGATCGCCAGCTTGTGCACGTGCATTGAGGCCGCGAAGGGCAGCCACACCGATGCGGATTGTTGTATCGTCGCTGCTGTCACCTGAATATGTGACATAGTTGAGCGGCGAGGCGGCGCGGTCGGCGGCAAAACCCACCAGATCGCGTGGATTGGTCGGACCCAGAAACGGCATCACCAGATAGGGGCCGGAATCAACACCCCATACGGCGAGGGTCTGTCCGAAGTCCTCATCATTGCGTTCAATGCCTTCAGAGCTTGCAATATCGAACAGGCCGGCAAGGCCGATTGTCGAGTTGACGGTAAAGCGCAGGCCAGTTGTCGCCGCGCCGTCCGGATTGCCCTGCAAAATCTCATTCACGAATGTTAGTGGCTCACCCAGATTCTGGAAAAAATCTGATACGCGGTCACGGCCCCATTGTGGCGTTACCGCAGAATATCCCTTTGCGGCAGGCTCAAGCACCGCGTCATCAACGGCCAGGTTAAAGGCCAGCATAGACCGGTTGAAATCCTCGTACGGGTCGTTCTTTACGGTTTCACCCGGGGCTGAGGCACATGCGCCTGCGGACAAAACCAGCAACCCGATAATCATTTTCTTCATTTCAATTCGGTCCCAAAAAATTTCCGGTATATCCCCCGGACCTCGAGTAATGACGTGTTCACACGGGAGATTGTTCCTCACCCGTCGATTTCAAGTCACACACGCGTGAACTTGCAATGATCGGACCAGAGTGTGGATTTATCGCAACACGATAAATTTGATTTGTATGCTTCTGTCTTGACAAAATCGTATAAAGATATGTTTATATGATGTGAGAGGATGAGCTCATGGATCTGGTTGAAGCGCTTAAAAGTATCGGAGAGCCAACCCGGCTTCGGGTGCTGGCGCTGCTGGCGCATGGCGAGCTCGCGGTTGGTGAGCTTGTTGAGGTGCTAGGCATGAGCCAGCCCCGTCTGTCACGTCATATGAAGTTTCTGACGGCGGCCGGTCTGGTCGAGCGCCTGCCGGAAGGCGCATGGGTGTTCTATCGGTTGCATACAACAGGTGAGGCGCGGGCGCTTGTCGATGCTGTCCTGCCGTTCATACCGGAAGGTCATCCGGATTTTGAGCGCGACCTTGAACGGCTGCGCGCCGTAAAGGAGCATCGGGCGACGACGGCCGAGGAGTATTTCAACCGACAGGCAGAGAGCTGGGATGATGTGCGCGGGCAACACTACCCGGCCGCAGATGTCGAGGCTGCACTGCTCGAGGCTGTGGGGGCAGGGCCTTATGAATTCATGGTGGACCTGGGGACGGGCACCGGGCGGATGATCACCTTGCTGGCGGATCGGGTGAAGCGTGCAGAAGGCATTGATCTGAGCCACAAAATGCTGACGATTGCGCGGTCAAATCTGGAGGCGGCCAATGCCAGCCATGGCAGTGTGCGCTTCGGCGATGTGACGGCACCACCGTTCGAATCGGGCAGTGTCGATCTTGTGACGATTCACCAGGTGCTTCATTATCTCGATCGCCCACAGCGTGTGATTTCCGAGGCCGAGCGTATACTGAAGCCGGGTGGTCGGCTGGTAATTGTCGACTTTGCGCCCCATGAGCTGGAATTCCTGCGATCTGAACACGAACACAGACGGCTTGGTCTGTCTGATGAAGAAATTACGACATGGGTTGAAGCCGTCGGGCTGAAACCCCAATCCTCGACCCAGCTTTCGGCTTCGGGAAAACCCGGGCTGACCGTGAATATCTGGGCCGCACAAAAACAGTCTCAAATTGGAGAACGCGCAGCATGAGCCTGCAACATACGCCAACCGACATCCATGTTTCCTTCGAGTTTTTTCCGCCCAAGACGGAGAAGGCAGAGGAGACGCTCTGGGAGTCCGTCCGCCGTCTTGAAGCGGTGGACCCGCGCTTTGTATCCGTCACTTACGGGGCGGGCGGTTCAACGCGCGACCGGACACACCGGACGGTGAAGCGCATTGTGGACGAGACCAGCCTGACACCTGCGGCGCACCTCACATGTGTCAGCGCCACAAAGGACGAAGTGCTGGGCGTCGTCGATGATTATCTTGATGCCGGTGTTCAGCACATTGTGGCCCTGCGCGGCGACGCGCCTGAAGGCATGGGCGCGAAGTTCACCCCACATCCGGAAGGCTTTTCGGGCTCGGTGGAGCTGATCGAGGCCATTCGCGCTTACAAGCCCGAACTGGGCAAGAAATTCGAAATCTCCGTTGCAGCCTATCCGGAGCCGCATCCGGACAGTCAGGGCCTGGCCGCTGACCTGACATTGCTCAAGGCCAAGCAGGATGCGGGGGCAGACCGTGCCATCACGCAATTCTTCTTTGAGCCCGATCACTATTTCGAGTTCGTCGAAGCGGCGCGAGGACAGGGAATCGATATTCCGATTGTCCCGGGCATCATGCTGCAACCAAATTTCAAGGGCCTGAAGCGGATTGCCGGTCTGTGCAATGCCAGCCTGCCGGACTGGCTTCACGAACTCTATGAAGGTCTGGATGATGATGCCCATCAGCGCGAGCTGATCACCGCGAATGTGGCGGCCGACCTGACCATGAAGCTGGCCGACAAGGGCGTGAAGGATTTTCACTTCTACACGCTGAACAAGTCTGATCTGGCGCTGTCTACCTGTCGCCTGCTGGGCATCAAACCGGATAACAAAGCTGCGTGACCCGTACACCGCCTCTCCTCGACAAATTCCTGAACCGGACCATCATGGTTCTGCTGGCGGTTTTGTTCGTGGTTGCGTTTTTTCAGGCGATGGATGGCTCTTCCAGATCGTCACGCTATCAGAGGTCAGCCGGAATGGATACATCCGGTCTGATTTCGGTGATGAACATGCCATGCGTCGGCATTGAGCCAACGCTGGGCTTTCTGAAGGCTTGCCGTGGGGAAGGGTTTGGTGCCGACCCGACAGACTGCCCCAAAGAGCGACCTTCCTTTATCCGATACGAGCCGCCAATCGTCTCCATGGCGGATCTGATGATCGACATGCTGGAAAAGCGTCAGCAATCCGGGCTGTGTTCCAGTCCGATGGCCAATATTGATACGCCAGCCGCGCCCGGAGAAGACGGCATTCTCATTCCCGGTAATCCCTATACGGGGTGGAGTGAGCACCAGTCCGAAAAGTTGAAGCAGGCGATAGAAAACCTGGAAAACAAGACCGAAGAGAAAGATACGTCCAATGACCAGAACTGAACGCGTAAAAACACTCAAGGCCATTGCCCGAGAGCGCATTCTTGTTTTTGATGGCTCCTGGGGTGTTCTGATCCAGAATAAAGGGCTTGAAGAAGCCGATTATCGCGGCGATCGCTTTACGGCCTTCAAAGGTCAGATGAAGGGGAATAATGATATTCTCTGCCTGACCCGGCCCGATATCATTGCCAGCATTCATGATGATTATTTCGGCGCGGGCGCTGATATCTCGGAAACCAATACGTTTTGCGGCACCACGATTGCCCAGGATGATTATGAGCTCGACGCCGCGGCCGTCTGGGACATCAATCTTAAGGCGGCGCAGATCGGGCGGGAGCGTGCCGACGCCTGGACCGAAAAAGAACCGGACAAGCCACGCTTTCTGGCCGGTGCGATCGGGCCGTTGAACAAGATGCTGTCAATGTCGCCTGATGTGAACGATCCCGGCGCGCGGGCCGTCACCTTTGACGAGGTCTATTCGGCCTATCGCCATCAGATCGAGGCGCTGAACAAGGGCGGGGTCGATCTCTATGTGATCGAGACGATTACCGATACGCTGAACTGCAAGGCGGCAATCAAGGCCATTAAAGATCTCGAGGCTGAAGGCATGGAAGAACTGCCCATCTGGATTTCGGGCACGATCACTGACCGGTCTGGCCGTACGCTTTCCGGCCAGACGGTAGAGGCGTTCTGGAATTCAGTGCGTCATGCCAGGCCATTTGCCATTGGCTTCAACTGTGCTCTGGGCGCGGAGCTGATGCGGCCTCACGTGGCCGATCTGGCCCGGTTGTCCGATTGTCTGGTATCTGCGCATCCGAATGCCGGCCTGCCCAACGAGATGGGAACGTATGATGAAACCCCGGAACAGACGGCCGCGCATATTGCAGAATGGGCCCGTGACGGCCTTTTGAATGTTGTGGGTGGATGTTGCGGCACCACGCCGGACCATATTCGCGCCATTGCAGAGGCCGTGAGCGGAATTGCGCCGCGTATTCCGGCGGAAAACAAGCACACTTTGCGACTGGCGGGTCTCGAACCGTTTGAGGTGGCCTGATTTTCTGCAGGGAGAAAACCATGGGTAAATATATTCTGGCTTTGGGTTTCGCAGGATTGGTCGCGCTGGGCGCTGCGGCTGATGATACCTTAGCGACCGAGCCGAACTATAGTGTTGAGAAACTGAACCTACCAGATGAGGTGGCGGCTTCAACCTTGTCGACACAAAAGGTCAAGAAAATCAGCATGTGCATCGGCATGATGGAGCTGGCGAACAAACCCTATCGCGAAATGCTGGCCGAGAAACAGGCCGATGGCGAAGAAGGTGGGTATCTGGTTGAAATGGTTGAAAGAGACGGCCGTCTGCAGACGCTTTGGGATCGTGCTTTGACGCTCAACGCCAAAGCAGACACGGAAAACGCGGCAACCATATGGGCCGATCATGCTGATTTCATGAGCAAGCTCTACAAGGTGGATAGGGGTTTCAAGGTCGCCATGGGCATTAGCTGCAAAGTGGATGCAAGAAAGGCCCTCGAAGCCGCGTCGACGGATATCGTGGTCGAGTGATCGAACTTTTCCCCTTTCTCCTCGCGGCGCTGGCGATTGAGCTGACGCCCGGTCCGAACATGGTCTACATCACTCTGCTGAGCGCGCAGCATGGCCGCAAACCCGGCCTGGCTGTGGTGGCGGGTGTTGCGCTGGGATTGTTGCTGATCGGTCTTCTGGCGCTGGCCGGGTTTTCGGCGGTCGTGCAGACTTATCCGCTGGTGTATGAAACGCTGCGCTGGGGCGGGGTGATCTATCTTCTCTGGCTGGCGGTTGATGCCGTGCTCGACAGTCGCAAACCGCTAAAGGCGCAGCCCGAAGGTGCCTTGTTGCGGGAAGGCTTTCTGCGCGGTCTGATTGCCAATCTTCTGAACCCGAAGGCATTTCTGTTCTATCTGACGCTGTTACCCGGCTTTATCGTCAGCACCGATCATTATCCGGGCTGGTTTCTGTTTCTGATGCTGATCTATGTCGGCATTGCCAGCCTTGTTCATCTGGTGATCGTCATGGCCGCAGGGTCTGTCTCCGGATTTCTCGGCCATAAGGCGTATCGTGAAGCCATGGGCTGGGTCTTTGGTGGCTTGCTGGTCGGCGTGGCGATCTGGGTCGCCATGAACACGGCGCGTTAGAGGTGAGCATGTCTGATACTGTCAAACCTGGCGATCTGTTCTTTTTCTATGGCCTGCTGCGCAAGGGCGCGATGGGCGCGCCCGAGCACATCGATTTTGAGGGATGTGGGGTGTTTCTCGACGACGCGTTCATGCGCGGCGATCTTTTCAGTCTGGGCGGGTTTCCCGGCATTGTAGATGGCGACGGCCTTGTGACCGGCGTTCTCTACCGGCTGGATGATCTGGCGATACTACCCGCGCTTGATGCGTTTGAGGATTACTTTCCCGAAGCGCCGGAGCGGTCCATGTATTTGCGGATTGTCCGGGAGGTTCTGAGCGAAACCGGGGCGGGTACGGGTCGAAATGCGTGGGTATACTGGTATAATCGCGACATAACCGGCTGTCCGAAGATCGAAACAGGGCTTTGGCCGCTGACATCCGGCAATCGTTATGGGGAAGGCGCGCGCACATGAAACTCTATGACAAGCTCGACGATAAAATCCGGGCCTTCATCGAAAAGCAGAAGGTGTTCTTTGTTGCGACCTCGCCCCTTTCCGGAGATGGCCATATCAACCTCTCTCCAAAGGGGTATGACGACAGCTTTGTGATCCTCGACGACCTCACAATTGCCTGGCTCGACATTGGCGGATCGGGGATCGAGACGCTGGCGCATCTGAAGGAAAATGGCCGCATCACCATCATGTTCTGCGCCTTTGAAGGGCCTGCCAACATTCTGCGCCTGTTTGGAACAGGCGAAGCCGTACAATTTGACGACCCGCGATTTGCCGGGCTGATGAAGCTGTTCCCGGCCTATGACAAAGCGCGCTCGATCGTGGTTGTGAAGCTGGATCGCATTCAGGACAGCTGCGGCTGGGGTGTTCCCTTCATGGCGTTTGAGGGACCGCGCGACCAGCTCAAGCGCTATGCTGATAATCCGGCAAAATCCCAGGATGACTGGGAAGACAAATGGCGGACAGGCAATGTGGCCAGCATTGATGGCCTGCCGGGAATTGAGAGCTGACTTGATGCTTGCTTTTGATGCTGCCATTCCAGAAGCGAAGCGCTCGGCAATCCTGTTGCGGCTGGAGAACATCCAGCGCGAACATGATGTGCGTGTTTTGTTTGCCATAGAAAGCGGAAGTCGCGCTTGGGGCTTCCCGTCTCCGGACAGTGATTTCGATGTTCGCTTTGTCTATGTGCACACCGAAGACTGGTATCTCTCTATTTTGCCTGAACGCGATGTGATTGAGGAGCCGCTCGTCGATGACTGGGATGTAAATGGCTGGGATTTGAAAAAGGCGATTGGCTTGCTGTTAAAGCCAAATCCTGTCCTGCTGGAGTGGATGAGTAGTCCGGTGCATTATCTTTGGGATGCCGGTGCAGTGCAGGCCCTTAAGGCATTCGCTGATAAACGAATCACACCGGAAAGCTGTATTTCGCATTATTATCATCTGGGTAAACGTCAGTGGGACAGGAATATTGAAGGCCAGGATCAGGTCAATCTGAAAAAGTATTTCTACGTGCTGCGTCCCGTTTTGGCACTGCGCTGGGTCCGTATGAATCCAGACAGTCTGCCCCCGATGAACTTCCAGGAACTGGTTGACGGCACTGAACTATCTGCTGGTAGTCAGCTTGAGATCGCAGACCTTTTGCAAAAGAAAAGCACAGCCAGTGAATTTGGATTGGGCAATCGTGTGACCATACTTGATGAGATGATCCAGTACGAGTTTGAATGGGCTGTTGAGACAGGCTTCCCTAAATTGGAGCTGACTGAAAACGTAATGGCCGAGGCTAATGCACTGTTTCGTGACCTTGTGAGACGGAAGGTTTCACATGTCTGATTTCTGGAAATTCTTTTTGGGTGTTTGCTGCGCCATGCTGGTTTATGGCGTCAGCTATGTCGGCATGAAATATTTCATGGGGTGGAATGTGTTTCTCGCCGGTTTTCTCAGCGGCGGGTTCGCGGCTCTTACCTTCTGGGGCGCTGGGCATTTTCTGGGGTATCGGCACCCCGACGGGCCGGAAGACACGCAGCAATAAAAGGGTGATGGCGCTGTGACACCAGACGAGTTCGCTGAAACTATCCTTCAAACGTACGAAGGCGTTACGTTCAAGGCATTCTGGGGCGATCAGTCTTTCTTCTACAATCCGGGATCACGGTTCGCCAATGGCGCTTATTTCGCAACAATGAAATTGCATGATGGTGAGAATGACAGCGCTTCGAACATCAATCGTCCCGGTGTCTGGCGGCTGAATATCGGACTGACGCCAAAGGCTTACAAATCTGTTCTCGGTGACAAGCCGGCGCGCCCGGCCAGGGGTGAAGCCGTGGAAGGTCCCTGGGATTTTACATCGCTCGACACGCTGATGCCGCATCCCTGTTACGGCTGGATGGGGTGGGTGGCCATTCTGTCGCCGTCCGCTCAGAATGTTACGACCTTAAAACCCTTACTGGACGATGCTTATGGCAAGGCAGTGAAGGCTTTCGACAAACGTGTCCGGGCCGACCGACGTCGCTGATTACAGGAAATCGGATAATCGCCCTTTGTTTTCGTCGCTTTAGGCTCTATGAAGGCAGCAATCAAAAATCATATTCCCCAAGGTTTATATGACCCAATCCACAGCCAGTTTCGTCAATGTTGGCGAACGCACAAACGTCACCGGCTCAGCCAAATTCCGTAAGCTGATCGAGAAGGACGATTACGCCACGGCGCTGGATGTTGCGCGAGAGCAGGTGGAAAACGGCGCGCAGATCATCGACGTGAACATGGATGCGGGCCTGCTCGATTCCGAACAGGCCATGGTGACTTTTCTCAATCTGATCGCCTCCGAGCCGGACATTGCCCGCGTGCCGGTGATGATCGACAGC
>CAYFGB010000038.1:0-29211 GCA_964342455.1 uncultured Hyphomonadaceae bacterium | reverse complement strand
TGGCGGAATTGGTAGACGCGCACGGTTCAGGTCCGTGTGGGGCAACCCGTGGAGGTTCGAGTCCTCTCTTGAGCACCATACCCTGCTTCGGCAGGGTTTTATTTTGTCCGAATTCGTCCAAAAAACTCAATAAAAACATAACACTGGGTGTTTTGTGCGTCTGGTCCGGGCTTTTTGCGTCCTAATCGGTCTGTTGGTATCCGGGCGAATTTGTTGGTATATTTGTTGGTATCGGAGCGATTTTTCGTCGATTCTGAAAAAGCGATACCAACAAATGCCATTAAAAGATATTCAAATCAGGAAGTTACGGCCTACTGAGAAAACGCAAAAGCTGGCGGATGGCGAAGGGCTTTTTCTCGAGCTCAAGCCGAACGGTTCCAAGCTCTGGCGAATGGCGTATCGTTTTGACGGAAAGCAAAAGCTTCTCTCTTTTGGAAAATATCCAGAAGTCTCGCTCGCCATGGCCCGCGATAGACGGCTGGAGGCGAAGCGGCTTCTGGCAGAAGGCGTAGACCCGAACGCAAAGAAGAAAGCCGAACAGGCGGAGCTGGCCGCCAGAACAGAAAACACGTTCGGCAATATTGCGCTTGAGCTGATCGACAAGAAGCGGCGCGAGGGCCGTGCCGAAACCACGCTGAAAAAAGATCACTGGTATCTGTCGCTTGCCCAGGCGGATTTAGGCCATCGTCCGATTGCGGAGATTTCCTCTCGCGAGATCCTGGACGTCCTGAGAAAGCCCGAAGCCAAAGGCAATTACGAGGCAGCCAAAAAGCTGCGGACATTCATCGGCAGTGTATATCGTTTCGCTATCGCAACGGCGCGGGCCGATAATGACCCAACTGTGCCATTGAAGGGCGCGCTGACGGCGGCCCCGGTCAAGCATATGGCGGCCATTACCGATTGGGCGGGGTTTGAAACGCTTCTCAAGGCGATCTGGGCTTATGATGGTGGCGCGCCATCGACGCGAGCCGCGCTTAAGCTTATGGCCCTGCTCTATCCTCGCCCTGGCGAATTGCGTCTGGCACGCTGGACTGAATTCGATTTGAAGGCGGCCGAATGGACCATTCCGGAAGAGCGGGCCAAAACCCGGAAGCCACATAAAAAGCCGCTTCCGAAGCTGGCGGTCAAAATCCTTTCAGAGCTGCGGGAATGGTCTGACGATAGCGTGCTGGCTTTCAAATCCGATATTTCACGCGGCAAGGCGATCAGCGAAAATACGCTGAACCAGTCTTTGCGCCGCATGGGGTTTGGCTCTGACGAGATGACAAGCCATGGCTTCCGCGCCACGGCGTCTACGCTTCTCAATGAAAGCGGAAAATGGAATGCAGACGCCATTGAGGCCGAACTTGCACATGTTGGCGCTGACGAGGTGCGCCGCGCCTATCACCGGGCGCGATACTGGGACGAACGGGTAGAAATGGCCGCCTGGTGGGCCGGTGAGATTGAGCGGAAGACTCGTTAAAGCGTGGCCAAAAGGGCACATAACGAGAACAAGTTCCATTTTTTCCACATATCGGTCGGTAGAACTGTGTCGCAGACTCCGAATTTTGGACTGTTTAGGTTAAGAACGGATTCAATAAGTTGGGATACGACGTATTGGATTAACAAGATATGGGCGAAACCGAACGAAACGAGAGGTCCCAGGGTAGAACCGATGACGCCGCGCAACTGGCGAGTTTTCCTCGTGCAGATCTGAATCATGCGTCGAAAATGCCATATTGGACGCCCTCAGAAGCGGTCGCATTTTCCTTGGATTGTTGGCCGTTCGCTTTGGAGCAAGCCGCCATTGAGAGGCGGAACTTATTTCATCCGGTGATGCTTCATTACCAATCGAGACTGAACCTTATTTTTCGTGCCATTGAAATGGCCGACCTGGCGGAAAAGATCAGGCCTCACTCAGCGCTTGAGTGGTTAGAGCGACACGAATTCACTTACCCAATCCGGCTTCGGGAGGAAGTAAGAAAATATCACCCCTACATTGATTGGAAAGCGGCCTGCCTCCATCATTGGCAGGAGTCGAAAGGGCTCCAGGAGCGGTTGAATTTCGCGGAAAGCCTCATTCGGGATCAATTCGAACTTGATATCAGCTCTGGAGAGGGTTTTCTTGAATGTCTCGACGCCGCATTATCGGTGGTCCAGGATTTGAAGGAAGATCATGCGGAAATGTCGCATGAAATAGTCCGTCTTCATGAAGCCGAGGCGCGCGAAACCAAGCAGGCAGATATTTCCCAAAGCCCGGATGCTGAGGGCGATCAATCCGCTTCATATGAGGATCTTGACCCAAGGCAACAGACGTCCTGGATGAAACTTCTCTTGGCCATGGTGATGGCCAATTACGGGCATTCGTTCGGGGCATCGTCCAAAACAGCTAAAAGAATTGAGCGGTCAGTGGCCGATACTGGACTCACGCTAAGCAACAAAACTATCGCGAAGATTATCGACATTTCAGAAATTCGAATGGCAGAAAAAGGCTTGCTCAAAAATCTGAAATAGTCTGCTTCTTGAGAAGTTTCCTGGAAACAGTGACTGTTTCCTTATTTCGATGACCGGACAGTCTAGGCTTGCCTCACTCACAAACGAGCGAGGTTAGACCATGTCATACGAATACGATTTCCCTCAAACGGGCTTTGTCCGTATCTGGCAGATTATCGCGCCGCTGGGGCCGATCCCCGTGAGCCGTTCAACCTGGTGGCTTGGGATCAAGCAAGGGCGTTTCCCGCAAGGAACCAAACTTGGTGGTGTGACCGTCTGGCGGGCTGAAGAGATCCGCGCGCTTTACGAAAAGGCGGCATGATATGTCTGACAATGTCGTACGACTTCCCCAGTCTGGCGGGAAGCTGCAATATCTCGATGCGGGCGCATCACATGCCCGCTTTTATTCAGACTGGAAACATCTGGATGCATACAAGACGTTATCGACGCTGCAGCGGGCAATCCTGCAAGATATCCTGATGGACTATTCCAAGCTGACTGGAAACGAAATCCGCTTGACCGGTCACGGCCTGGCTAAAAAATATCGGGTTGGCCACCGGACAGCGAAAGAAGCGCTTCTCGCATTGGAAGAACGCGGGTGGATCGAACGAATAGGATTGTCGCCTGGGCCAACCGGGCAGGCAGGAGGGCTTTACCGGATACTGTGCATTTCGTCAGCAGGGAAGCGTGTGGCAGGCCCTTACCTGCGTTGGCAGTGTGAATAGTCCAAAAGCCGAATTAGCCCGTTCGGGAAATCGAAAAAGGGGTGATGGAAAAGCGAAATAGATTGTCCAGACAGCCGAAATAGTCCGTTCAGTGCTTTGTGCGATTTTTCTCTTTTATCCAGAAGAAACAGGCAGGTGCAGAAAGTCAGCGATACCGTCAGAATTCGGAGGGCATAGCCTACATAACTATATCCAGCTGCAGCGGGCGAGGGAGAAATGGCGTCTGGAGGTTCGAGCCGGTATTCAGTCCTCTGCTTCATCGGGTAGCGTGAAATCAGTGTGCGATGCACTGGGCGGCACCACGCGAAGGGGGGGTAGGGCAATCTCTTTTGCTTCCAAACCCGGCAACCGGCAGACCCTTGCACTCAGAGATTAAATCCCCGTGTTTGATTTTGACAGTGCGAACACGAGCAACGGTTTTCATGATGGCTGGGGGGATCCATGTGATGCGGCACCCTGAGAAATTTGCCCGATAGGGGCCAATCCAGTCCACTTCTCACATGATTGCGAAAATGGTTGCGGGCTTTCGCGCTGGGTAAGCCGTTGCTGTCTTGCATACGCGTTAAAAGGAAAGGTGTGAACCATGGGCGGATATGGAAGCGGAAGCCAAACGCGCTGGGCTTCAAAAACAGACGAGTTTCACCGGCTGGACCTCGCGACCTTCACGAGATCTGGTTACCGCAATGGAAATTTGACCTGGCGGCGCGGCGACCGCGTGACCGGAAGTATCAGTTATCGGCAATCGGATTCCCATCTGCATCTGAGCTATTCAATCGGTGCAAGCGAAACCAGAGAAGCCATCGACGACTCATTCGCCTTTGATTTTTCAGAACAGCATTTCGGCGGCGTTCGGCGCTGGCTTCTCTGCAAGTGCGGACGGCGTTGCCGGGTGCTCTACGGCGGCAAGTATTTCCGATGCCGTCATTGCTACCGGCTGACCTATGAAAGCCAGTATGAGCGCATTCGCGTGCCAGGCATGGCGAAAGCGGAAAAGGTGCGCGACCGGCTGGGCATGAAGGCGGGCTTTGCCTACCCGTTCGGGCCAAAGCCAAAGGGCATGCACTGGCGAACCTATCGCCGCTATCGGGCGCGTGACTGGGCCATGAGTGACGCGATAGATCGGGCGCTCTGTGGGCGTTGGGGGCTTTAAGGTGCGTTCTTTAACAAGGTTTCCGCTTGGGCGAGTACTTCCTGTACAGCGCTTTGTGAAAGGTCAGGCGGATAGCCAAATTTTCTCAGGATCCGCTTTACGAGAATGCGCATATGGGCGCGGGTGCTTTCCTTGCGGTGCCAGTCCACAGTTGCGTTGCTTTGGAGCGATTGCACCAGCTCATGCGCGATCACTCGTAGCTGGTCTATGCCCAGGACTTCGACGGCTTTCTCGTGCAGAGCTAGGGCATCATAGAAAGCGATTTCTTCCTGGCTGAGGCCGGTCTCCTCGCCGCGCTTGTAAGACGACTGAACCTCTTTCGCGAGGTTGATCAGTTCCTGGATCATTTCCAGCGCTGAAATCGTGCCAGCGTGATAGCGACTGACGGCGTCTTCCAGCATTTGAGAGAATTTACGAGCTTCGACAGTATTCGTTTTTGAGCGAGCGGAAATTTCGCCATTGAGAAGCTTCTTCAGGGCTTCGAGTGCGAGGTTCTTCTGTTTCAACCCTTGGATTTCGGCGAGGAATTCGTCCGATAGAATGGAGATGTCTGGCGTTTTTATACCCGTTGCGGCTAGAACGTCGACAATCTCAGAATTAACGATGGCCTGATCGATCAATTGCTGAACGGCGAAGGCGCGTTCTTTGGAGGCAATTTTTCCGGTGCCGGTCTTCTTGGCGAGGATTGCGCGCACCGCCTCAAAGAAACCGACCTCGTCTCTGATCTCTGCGGCTTCCGGGCTGGCGGCGGCGAGCTTGTAGGCTTTGGACAGGGCCAGGGAAACGGACGCATAGGCCGTGTGGGCTTTCTTCTTCGCGTCTTCTGATTTGGCTTCCTTGGCGAGGTT
This sequence comes from uncultured Hyphomonadaceae bacterium, assembly GCA_964342455.1. GTDB lineage: Bacteria > Pseudomonadota > Alphaproteobacteria > Caulobacterales > Hyphomonadaceae > Ponticaulis. The sequence goes on along the minus strand of CAYFGB010000038.1, from coordinate 24,016 downwards.
TTCCTGCCAGTTCAGCACCCAATCCATGGCAAGGCCAAGGGTTGCCAGTTTTTCGCGCGGCGTTCCGGTGAGGCCTGGTGAAAAATCAAAGCCGTGAAAGACTTCCTGAATACTTTCATAGGCTTCGTTCAGGGCGGCAATCGCGGCTTCCTGATCCACACCGACGCGTTCCTGATCGCCAGGGCTGTAATGCGCAAGTGCATTCCTCAGATTGCCTGCAACGCCGATATAATCGACGATCAGGCCGCCATCCTTGTCTTTGAAGACGCGGTTCACGCGGGCGATGGCCTGCATCAGACCATGGCCGCGCATGGGCTTGTCGATATACATTGTATTCATACAAGGCGCGTCAAAACCCGTCAGCCACATATCGCGCACAATCACGAGCTTTAGCGGATCGTCGACCTTCCGGGCGCGCTTGGCGAGGGCGTCGCGTCGACGTTTCCCGCCGATATGTTTCTGCCATTCGACAGGATCAGAGGCCGCACCGCTCATGACGATTTTCACCGCGCCGTCTTCATCATCGTCTGAATGCCAGTCCGGGCGACGCTTGATAATCTCGTCATAGAGCGAAACGCAGATCTTGCGGCTCATACAGACAGCCATCGCTTTTCCTGGCTGGGCTTCGATCCGCTTTTCGAGATGCTCCACCATATCGCGGGCAATCTGTTCGAGGCGAAGTTTCGAGCCGACCAGTGCTTCAATGCTCGCCCATTTGGCTTTGTGCTTTTCAGATTCGGCGAGCGTGTCGTCTTTGGTCAGCGCCTCGATTTCGGCGTCGATCTGAGGCTTCAGCTCGTCGTCGAGTTCAATACGCGCAATACGGCTTTCATAATAGATTGGTACGGTCGCGCCGTCTTCCACCGCGCGGGAGATATCGTAAACGTCGATATACTCGCCAAACACGGCGGGCGTATTCACATCGCCATTTTCAACGGGCGTGCCTGTAAAGCCGATGAAAGACGCGTTGGGCAGTGCCTGCCGGATAAAATAGGCGTACCCGTATTTTTTCTTACCTGTGCGTGTGTCCAGTTTAGAAGACAGTCCATATTGGCTTCTATGCGCTTCATCGGCCACGATGATGATGTTTCGCCGTTCGGACAGAAGCGGGAAGATATCTTCGTCCCTTTCAGGCGAGAATTTTTGCACGGTAGAAAAGATCACACCGCCTGCCGAGGTATCGAGAAGCTCTTTCAGATCCGCGCGGCTGTCAGCTTGTTTTGGTCTCTGGCGTAACAGCTCATGACAGGTGTCAAACGTACCGTGTAGCTGATCGTCCAGCTCGTTCCGGTCTGTCAGAACAAGAATGGTCGGGTTTTCGAGTTCTTTGGATTTGACTGCAAGGCCCGCAAAGAAGGCCATCAGGAAGCTTTTGCCAGAGCCTTGCGTGTGCCAGATCACGCCGACTTTTCTGTCGCCTTCTGGACGAGAGGCTTTGATCGCCCCGGCAACGGCTTTCTTCGCGCCGTGATATTGGTGATAGCCCGCGACCACTTTGAACAGGCCGTCGCCCTTGTCACCGAATACTGTGAAATCGGAAATCAGGTCGAGCAACACGCGATGGTTCAGAACGCCCTGTAACAGCGTGTCCTGTTCCGGTGTGCCGCGATGGGCGAAGTCCTGCCCGTCCACGGTCCGCCAGGGCATGAAGCGTTCTTCATTGGCGGTCAGTGAGCCAATGCGCGCTTCCATGCCATCAGAGGCGATCAGAACGGCATTCGTGCGGAAGAGAGAGGGAATTTCCGCCTTATAGGTTTGCAGCTGATTATAGGCGTCATGCACGGTTGCGTTTTCGCTGGCGGCGTTTTTCAGCTCCAGTACAGCCACCGGCAGGCCGTTGAGAAAACAGATCACATCCGGGCGGCGCGTTTTGCCATTCTCAACAATGGTGAACTGGTTTGTGACCACCCAGCTATTATTGGCGGGCTCCTGAAAATCGACCAGCCAGACCCGGTCGCTTTTGATCGCGCCGTCATCGCCCCGATATTCCACGCCCACACCATCGGTGAGCAATTTATGCAGGCGGTGGTTTTCTTCAATCAGGTTCGGTTTGTCGGTGTTCAGCACCTGCCGGATGGCCGTTTCAATGGGGGCTTCTGGCAAATGCGGGTTCAGCTTCTGAACAGCCATTTCCAGCTGTTTGGTCAGGATGGTGTCGCCAAAACTCTGGCGCTGCGGCGAGGGGCCATCCGGCGCTATGGCCATTGGGTCGAAATAATTCCAGCCCAGCTCTTTCAGCGTTTCAATGCCTGCCTCTTCGACATCGTTTTCGGAAAAGCCGCTCGTCATGACATGCCTTCAAACTGGGGGTTGAGGCGGACGTGCAGAAAGGCTTCTGCAAGCGAGAGAACGCTGAACGGCAAGTCGGTCGAGAAAAGGACGTTAACCCGAGTGCAGTTTTCACAAATCCAACTTTTTATATCTGCTTCGGTTAAACCGAGAATCGGCGAGATTTCGTGATGTCTCCATAGAGAAGCGGCAAGCGTGCTGGGTGCACTGCCTTTATTGTAATGTTGGCTCGTATATCGTGCGTTAGATTTGGGGCCGACCTTTCCAACTTTGAGCCAGCCTGACGGCCCGCAAAAAGCATAGATCGCCATTTTGCCGGAGGGTAGCCGCTTAGGTGGCTCGTGAGGTGCCGAGAGCATTTCGACTACGAGGTCACTTTTAGCCAATGAATAGCCAGCCAGTTCAGCGACTTTCAAAAAGTCATTTAGCGCTGAATCAACCTCTCTAAACGGGTCGATGCCCGGCTCTTCGAAATTTTTTTTTGAAAAGCCGGTGGTCATGATGCGTCGGTTTTCCTGTGTTCAGGCAGTTCGTCGACGATTATCTGCTGGGTCTCTTCGTCCCAAAAGTAGTAGATTCTCAGGCAGCGACTCGGGTCTCTCGTATTGCCGCCATTTTTGATATGCCAATCGACCGTGTAGTTTTGGTCTTTCCACTTCGTGGTGTAGGCATCCCCTCCACAGTGGGCGTTGATTGCGCCCGGTAAAACGTCTGCTTCTCGCAATGAGCCATCACCACCAGAAATGCGACGGTTTCGGCAGTCATTGGCTAGCCAGATCAGACAATCCACCACTGTTCTGAAATCTTCGAACTTGGGCTTCTTCAAGAGCCGTTTGGCTTTCGGTGTAAGAACCAAACGGCCAGCCAAAGACTGGTCAGCCCAATCGCCTACTTCGGGCCAATCATTTGGTCTTGCTTCGTCGTCATTCTGAAGTGAGCCGCTTTGTTGCAGCAAGTCGCGAAGCACTTGTATTTGGTATGCGCCTGCATTCGCCCGTTGCTCTGCATCGATTGCCCTTTCTTCAGCTCTTCGGTGCTCGTCCTCGTAATAGCTATTAAGCTGTTTGACCTCGTCGACTTGCGAAGTGAGGGTTTTAATAAGCTCCTCAGCACTCTTCAGTTTTTCGGAGTCGGTGGCGGAACCATCAAGCTGAGCTTCTCGTTGATTTCGAACCGATGCGGATTTGACATCACGGAAGCCGATGACCTCTCCGCCCACTTTCCATTTGCTAAGGCTATGTTCTGCCGCGAGCTTTCTGAACCAGCCTTCGGCAAGATCTTGGCTTTTAACATCGACAATGTTTCCGCCGACCACGAGACGGTGAGGATATGGTGAGTCATCCTCCGAAAAGCCCGGGTAGTAAATGCGAACAGCGCCCCCGAATACGGATCGGGATTTGCCTATTTGCTTGGTGAGCTGCCATGCAGCTTCTGTACTCAGAACTCGCACATGGGCTATTCCGGTGACAGCGCGCGCAACAACCTCAGGGTCGACGAGCGGGCGATCAGAATTCTCTGATCGAGAGGCAACTATTATCGGTAGAACTCGATCCGGAGACACGAGCTCTTCAAGCAACCTTTCCAAATCATCTTCAGTTTCGACGTAACCGGGATGAGTTTCGCAAATCGCGGGGCCCGCATAAAGACCAAATTGGTCTGCTATTTGAAGTGCAAAACCTGGACTATGTGGCTGAATGTTGAGCTCGGCTTCAGGTGAACTCGCGAACAGTCGAGCGCTAAACCGGATCGGTTTGCCGATTTCACCACCTAGTCCGACTTCAGTTGTCCAAACGCGCCCTGCAACTTGCTTGTCTGGGTCTTCGGCGCGTAGCGACCATAAGTCGTGCTTTTCCGTTGAAAGTCGTACGGCCATCACATTTCGACCTGCAATGAGGCTTTCAAAGTTCTCAAGCTTTCGAGCAGAAAGGGGGAGCGAACCGCCGCTTCGCTTTTCAGCCCAGTCCAAAATGATGTTCCCGACAGCATTTATGCTGCTTTGACTGTGGATCGCACCAGCAATTCTCAAAATTTCGTGCTCTCGAACGCTCGACTTGAAACGGTCTGCAAGAGGTCTGAGTGCTTCTCGAAAATCAGCCATGTGAACATTCTCCGTCAACACTCACTGAACCATTCATCAGGCGCGGTAGGAGGTAGTCGCGGGTTTCGGCGAGTGCTTCGTTTTCGCGTCGCGAATGTTCCATTCTTTCAAACATCGGATTGATGATTGCGCCCAGTGCGCTCCAAAGATCAGGCTTGGTAGGAATGGCGATTGGGAATTCTGTTATGGCGTTTGCGTCAGCGCGCTGGCGTCCAGAGGTTCCAGTCATTGATTGGATAGCTTTCGAGCGGAAATCATCGCTTCGCGCAATCAGATAGGAGACGGGGTGCGGCACCGGGCCTTTGCTGCGCATCACAATGTATTCGGTTGAACCCCAGCCGATTTCATCGTCGCGCAAGCATTGAATGAAAGCGGTTTTACCGTTTTCGAGGCACGGAGTAATGCGGGCAAACAACGTGTCGCCATTTTTAAATTTCATTCCCGAACCGAATTCCTTGTCTTCGGGCGGCTCGGGGTTTGCTCCGCTCGTTGGGATTGAGCTCATGCCGAGATAAGGCGCAATTGTTCCGCGAGGTAGTTGTTCACGAGGGTTGAATTGGATGATCTGAGATAGGTTGCCAGCTTCCCATCCATCCGGCAGGCCGTTGTTGGAGAGGCGGTCGGGGAAGAGGTCTGCAATCTCTGAGACATTGGGGGCGTAGGACGGCAGAAGGCCGCCGAGAATGGCGGAAGGCTCGCTCGCGCCTTCCATCTTGCGCCGCACCGGGCCAAAGTCGACAAACCAATCCTTAAACATCGCCTGCGCCATCGCCTCCAGCGTTTCATTGGTCTTTCGGTTCAGCTCGATTTTGTCGTCGAGTTCGCCTAGCGTTTCAGCAATCCTAGACTGATCGCGCTTGGACTTCGGAACTCGAACTTTCGCCTCATGGAGATGGTTCCTGTTGACCCCGGGAACCGCAGCTTTGTCCGAATAGGATTGATAGTCGATCAGCTTGAGGAAATAGTAGATGAATTGAGGGTCATTGCCTTTGAAGTCCCGAACGTAAAGTGTTGTGTTCAGCGGCCAGTAATCTTCAGAAACGAAGAACACTTCGCCTATTGTTCCATATCGACCCGTAACCACACCGGGTGGACGGCATTTTGAAACAGCGTGAAATCCCGATATACCCGATGAGGAGATTATCGGAACCGTCCCATCAGTTCGCTGAGACTTTGGGAGGTCGTATCCCCTCTTTAGTTCGACTACATCGCCAAGTGTAGTTTCTAGCCACTCGCTCATCGTCGAGTGGTTCCAATAAGCGAAAGCGATCCGGCAATACGCTCTTCCAATACCCGGCCTTCAGCGAACTGCGCTTCTAGCTTGGCCTTTAGCTCTGCAAAGCGTTCTTCGAAGGGCACGCCATCGTCTTCTTCGTCTTCTGCGCCGACATAGCGCCCCGGGGTGAGCACATGCCCGTGTTTTTCGATCTCTTCCCTCGTTGTGGATTTGCAAAAGCCCAGCACATCCTCATATGGGGCGAGGCCCTTTGTCTCCAGCGCCGCGGGTTTTGACCGCCAGGCATGGTAGGTGTCGGCAATCCTTGCGATATCCTCGTCTGAGAATTCGCGGCGGGTCCGGTCAACCATTGCGCCGAGCTTGCGGGCATCAATGAATAGCACTTCGCCACGACGGTCTCTATGCCCGTTTGCGGATTTGTCCCGCGCCAGAAACCAGAGACAGGCCGGGATCTGGGTTGAATAGAAGAGCTGGCCCGGCAGGGCGATCATGCAGTCGACAGCGTCCTGTTCCACCATGCGCTGGCGCATCTGACCTTCGCCGCCCGACTGGCTGGACATTGAGCCATTGGCGAGAACCACGCCTGCCGTGCCACGCGGGGCGAGATGGTGGTAGATATGGCTGAGCCAGCCATAGTTGGCATTGCCCTTTGGCGGGGTACCGAAATGGTTCCAGCGGGCATCTTCAGCGAGGCTTTCCTGCCACCAATCGGAAATATTGAAGGGCGGGTTCGCCATGATGAAGTCGAACTTCATGGTGGGGAAGGCATCGCGAATGAAACTGCCTTCATTGTTCCAGGCGATTTCGGCGTCGATGCCGCGCACGGCGAGGTTCATCTTGGCGAGCTTCCAAGTGGTGTGGTTTCGCTCCTGCCCGTAAATGGAGATCTGGCGCTTGGCGGCTTCGACGTTTCTCTGGTCGGCATGGTCTTCGATGAAGCTTTCCGACTGAACGAACATGCCGCCCGAGCCACAGCACGGGTCGTAGACGCGGCCTTTATAGGGTTCCAGCATTTCAACGAGGGTGCGGACGACTGAGCGCGGGGTGAAGAACTCGCCGCCGCGACGGCCTTCCGCGCCTGCGAAGCCTGAAAGGAAGTATTCATAGGCGCGGCCCAGAAGGTCGGTCGATTTGCCGTCGTGCCGGTGCATGCCGATGTCTGAAAACAGCATGACCAGATCGCCGATCATGGTCTTGTCGAGCTGCGGGCGGCCATAATCCTTCGGCAGAACGCCTTTCAGCGTGCTTTCGTTTGCCTTTTCAATGGCCGTCATGGCGGCGTCGATCAGGCCGCCAATGTCGATGCGGCGATCTGCGCCGGTGGTCGGGTCTTTGATGTCGATCTGGCTTTTTCGGGCATTGGCCTTGAGGAAGGACCAGCGGGCGATATCCGGCACCCAAAAGACGCGCTCGGCGAGGTATTCTTCCGGGTCTTCCGGATCGGCGTATTCGTCCTCTGAAAGTTTCGCATGAAGAATGTCAAAGGCATCTGAAATGTATTTGAGGAAGATCAGGCCCAGCGCGACGTGCTTGTATTCGGAAGGCTCCAGATTGCCCCTGAGTTTATCCGCCGCTTTGAAGAGTTCGGCCTCAAAGCCAAGGTCAGTACCAGATGCCATGAATCTTCCCCCAAGGTTGTGTTATCCGATGAACTCTAGAATGATCCGATACGGTTTGAAAATGGCAGAGTGAGGAAATACTGCCAGCATAGTTTGGGGAATGGGGCATGCATGCCAAGGATTACGCGCTGGATTCAGTGCTGAAGCAGTTTCAACAATGGGTGATCCCTGTTTATCAACGACATTATTCGTGGGAAACGAAAGAAGACAAACAGCTCCCCAAGCTTTGGCTGGATATAGAGGCCCGCGCAAATGAGCGTTTGGCAGGGGAAGATATTTCTCCGCATTTCGTCGGCGCGATCATATATTCCGAACCCACCAACCAGCCTTTCGGTACCGTTCCCAAACGATTTCTGGTTGATGGCCAGCAGCGTATATCGACATTCAGTCTTGTACTTTGTGCGCTGCGGGAAATCGCTGAAGAATTTGAGATAGGCCAGATGGCGAATGCCATAAAAGTCTATCTGTTCAATGAAGTCAGCGACGCCATGCTGGAGCCTGAGCGTGAACGCTTCAAATTGTGGTCATCAAGTCATGACAGGCCAATTTTCGTCACGCTTGCTGATGGTGGTCTTGAGGGGCTGAAGCAGTCGTTTTCCAATTCCTTTTACAAGAACGGGAAACTTAAAACCGGAAGCGCGCCGAAAATGATTTCGGCCTATGCTTACATTGTCAGCCAGATCAGAAATTTCATCGAAGAAAAAGCGGCGGATAACATTCCACCGGCTGGCGTGCTGGACGCTTTGGTGACCGGCTTTCTTACCGGGTTTCAAATTGTTGTCGTTCAATTGGGCAAAGAAGATGATCCGCAGTCAATTTTTGCCTCATTGAACGGTCAGTCCGAGCCTTTGAGCGCGTTTGACCTTATACGGAATGATATTTTCCATCGCGCGAGCAAGCAGCTTGAGAACGAAGATAACTTATACGAAGGAAGCTGGCGGCGTCTCGAAACCGCGTATTGGAAAGAGGAAGTCAAACAGGGGCGGTTCAAGCGTCCGCGTACAGATCACCTTGTCGCTCATGCGCTCGTTGCTGAACTTGCAGATGATATCAATGTCGGCCAAATCGCGAACGAATATATCAAGTTCGCCAAAAATGGAGAGTTTGAAACTGTCGAAGACGAAATATCTCATTTTCTGAAATATGCTGACGTTTATGAAGCTATAGATCGCAAGACTCCGGATTTGCCGGAAAGTTCCATTTCAGACTTTTTATCTCTTTGGGATCTTTCCGCATTTCACCCGTTGGTTATGTGGATTGGGCGTCAGAAAATCGCCCCTGAAGAGAAGCGTCGTGCCTACGCATTGATTGAATCCTATCTGGTTCGAAGGGATTTGCTGGGGCTCACCAGAAAAAATTACAACAAGGTTGTGCCGTCGATCTTACGGCATTTGCGACAGTCTGAAGGCTGCCTAAACCGGCTTGCGGAAGCACTAGGGGAATTGAAGGGAGAGAACTCTCGTCTGCCCTCTGACGCCGAAGTCATAAGTGCCGCCAGAAACAGGCCCGTATATGATGACCTTGGGTCGCGTCGCCTTCGTCATATCCTTCGGAAAATTGAGCTGAATTCGCGAACGAAATACGATGAAGACTTGAGTCTGAATATAGACAATCTCCAGGTCGAGCATGTCCTTCCAAATAAGTGGTCCGTCCACTGGCCTTTGCCGAACGGAGTGTCACCTGCGAGCGAAGACTATATCCTGGCGTCTATGCAGGACAGAGAGCCTTACTCAGAGGAAACTCGGAAGCTGATGGAGGATCGGGAGCGCGCGAAGAATTGTCTTGGAAATCTGACCATCATTACAGGCGCAAATAACCAGGGCCTTGGAAATCGTGCCTGGTACGACGACGTTAACGAGAAGGGGGATGCCATTTTGGGCAAGCGAACCATGCTGGCGAAATCACTGCTTGTGATAAACAGGCAAATTACAGACCCGTCTGAGTGGTCAGCGTTTGGTTTCAAGTCAGATTCAGGTGAACCGTGGAGCGAGGGATTGATTTACGGGCGGGGCGAGTACCTGGGACGAAAAATTGTAGATCTTTGGCCAATCGGGGAAGGCTAACCCTGAGCTTCAAAAATTAAAGTGTTGGTATATTTGTTGGTATTTGTTTCGATATAGATAATTATATACCGATAAAACAAGGTGTTGTGCGGGTGTTTCGAGTCCTCTCTTGGCACCATACCCTGCTTCGGCAGGGTTTTATTTTGTCCGAATTCGTCCTAAAAACTCAATATAATCAAAATACTGGGTGATTTTCGCGTCTGGTCCGGGCTTTCTGCGTCCTAATCGGTCTGTTGGTATCCGGGTCTGTCGGCGTCTGTCGTTCCAGGTCAAGAATTTACCGATTTTAGAATGTGGAAACTGATCGCCTTCGGGCGCGCTCAGGGTGGAGGACCAACTTTCTGCCAATTCGTTTTTCAGAGACTGGAGCGGCTACGAAAATATCAGCCTGAAACAGGCAGAATTTCCTTCGTTTTGCCATGATTTCAGGGGAGAAGGTGACCTCTTCCGATTTGGAGGGGATTGGGCAGGATGAAGATGATGAAAATCCAACTTAAAGATTTTGCAGCGCTGGCAGTTGTTCCGGTTCTGCTGCTGGGTGTGGCGGCTTGTGGCGGTCAGGACCCTGAGCCTGAGGCGCCGATTGCAGATGTGGACGCGCCCGTTGATGGTGCTGATGAGGCCGCCTCTGAGGTATCCGAAATGGCGGCCGCGGTTGAGACCCGCCAGAAGAAATTCAAGCAATTGGGCAAGAACTTCAAGACTATCAGTGACAATGCGAAAGCCGGCACCCCGGCAAGCGACGACGCGCTGGCGGCCATCGAGACGGTTGGCAAGCTGGCTCCGAAGCTGAAAAGCTGGTTCCCGGAGGGTTCGGGCCCGGAAGCGGGCGTGGAAACCGAAGCTCTGCCAGCGATCTGGACGGATGCCGAAGGGTTCGCTGCCGCAACAGCTGAGTTTGAAACCGCTGTGGCCACTCTTGTGGCGGCTGGTGCGAGCGCCGATGGCGATGCCATCAAGACGGCATTTGGCAATGTGGGCAAGACCTGCGGCAGCTGCCACGACAATTACCGCGAAGACTGATTGCGCGTCAGAGCGTGAAAAGCCAGGCGCTGACGCCTGCGCCGATCGCCAGACTGATTAGCAGAATGATGAGGCCGGGCTTTTTTAGCTCGGCCTTTTCATTGTCCTCAGGCGGAGCATTCATCTGTCCGGTGATCATGGGCCGGACAAGATTGATACGCTTGCCCACCAGATAGAACGCGATTGCGCCGAGGTGGAGCACGATGAGGGCGATCAGCACGTTGAATGACGTTTCATGAATTTCGGTGACGGTTTCAGCCAGCTCATAGCTGATAAACCGGTTGAGCGGACCGGAATAAAGCCCGTCGGTGTCCGATGCAAAAAGGCCCGTGCCCAGCTGGACGATGAGTGAGAGCAAAATGGCGATCACGGACAGTCCGCCCAGCGGGTTGTGTCCGAAATGAGGTTTGTAATTCTTGCTAAACAGACGTTGCGCATAGCGAATGGTCGCCATCGGACTTTTGATAAAGTGAAGAAAGCGGGCGGTATTGCTGCCCCAAAGGCCCCAGACAAGGCGGAATACGACCAGTCCAACCACGCCTATTCCGATGGTGAAGTGGATCTCGAGCTGGCTGTTTTCTGCGGTCCACCACATGGTGGGTATGGCGAGCACAATCACCCAGTGCCAGAGCCGGGTCACAACGTCCCAGACACGGGGCAGGGTTGCTTTTTCTGTGTCGGGATCGGCCATACATGTCCTCGCTTTTTGGTCTCTCAAGATTCAGCGCAAGCGGTGCATTTTGGCAAGTAACCCGTTCGTCGCAGGCAAAACCGTTAAGCATTCATTAACTGGTGGATCGCACCTTTCGGTGCATGAAAACGCTTTCTGGTCTCATCTCCATGGTTGTTGCGGTGTTGGTGTTTGTATCGACCACAGACATCTCCATAACCGAGCCCTTCAGGCCTCATGAGCCGACAGGCGGTGCGTCTGTTTCGAAAATTTACTGGTCAGATGGCGATAGTGGACGTCTGGATGGAAGACCGTTTCGCCTGGCCAATGTTGATGCGCCGGAAAAGGGCGGTGTCGGTGCGATTGGCGGCGCGAAATGTGAGGCCGAGCGTGCGCGGGCGTTTCGCGTGAAAGACAAAATTGTTGAAATGACCCGGTATGCCGATATCCGCGTCAGCAAATCCTATGGGCTGGACCGGTATGATCGTGAGGTTGTCGATCTTGATGTGAATGGCAGGGACCTCGCATCCATCGGCATTCGTGAAGGGCATTATCGCCCCTGGCCACACAAGGGCGAGCGGGCTCTGACACGCAAGCCGGACTGGTGCAGCAATCAGCAACTGGCCATGCGCTAACTTTCAGGATCAGCGCTGATGTCTGGTCGCAGGGCGACGCTGTCGGCCACGATGGCCTCGCGTTCGCCGAGCGGGTCAGGGCCCCCGATCGTCGTGTCGCTGATGACTTCGCGCTCCAGTTCCGAATTGATTTCTGCCCCCATCAGGACGATCAGAAAGCTCCAATACATCCAGAGGAGAAGAATGATCGCGGCGCCGAATGAGCCGTACACGGCGTCATAACTGCCGAAATTCTCGATATAGATGGAGAAAAGGCCTGAAGCGGCAAGCCAGGCCAGGGTGGCCGTGACGGCGCCTGGCAGGAGCCAGGCCAAGCTGGCATTTCGTCGGGACGGGCCAAGCCGGTAGAGCGCGACCAGTGTACCGGTTGCGAAAAGGGCAAGAAACGGCCATCGGAAAATCTTGAAGGCCAGCTGGTAAGCGTCCTCGAGCCCGAGAATGGACAGGATGGCCGGGATGATTGTCAGCACGATCTGCACCAGAATGAAGCCCAGTATGCCAACAATGGTGATGGCGAGAATTTGCAGATTCAGTCCGATAATGCCGCGCTTTTCGCTTTCATCATAAACCACATTGAGCGATCCCATCAGCGCGCGCACGGTGCGGGTGGAGCTCCACAGGGCAATCGACAGAGAGAGCAGGAAGCTGAACCCGAGCGCTTCGCCCGATTGTAATGTCAGCCGCGTGAGTGTTTCATTGAGAAAGGTAACGGTTTCGGAGGGAAGGATCGACCACAAGCCTCTGATCTGCTCGGCAATCTCTTCAGGTTCGACGACCAGCCCATAGAGCAGCAGGATGGATGTGAGGGCCGGCACAAGCGCAAGCAGCGAGAAAAACGCACAACCGGCGGCAAGGATGGAAATATTGTCATCGCCGAATTTCAAGGCAATGCGAACGACGACCCGTCGCCAGGCCCTGAAGGGCAGTTTCCAGGGTCTGAGTGACTGATCCAGTTCACGACTGTCCCGCGCATACTGCGGAAGGTCTCCCGGCTTGTCGGTCAATGGCAAAGCCCCTTTTTTCAGTTCCCAGAGTCTGGAAACGCAGAAGGCAGGCCAGAGTTCATGAAAAGGGCGTTCGTCACCTGGTAAAAAAAGCTCCGGGCTTCCCCGGAGCTTTCTGATCAGATGATGGAGCCGATTCCCTTGCCATGGACTTCGTCCATGCGGGTTTCCATGGAATCAAACTCGCCAAGTGTTTCGGCATCTGGCTTACCAGAGACCTGACTGACGATAAAGCCAGCAAGGAATGACAGGATAACGCCCGGAATCATGGCGTAGACAATGCTTTCAAGCACCTCGCCATCCGGCAGGACCGGCAGATAAAGCCAGATCAGCACGGTCACGGCGCCAACAATCATGGAGGCCAGCGCGCCATTGCGGGTAAAGCCTTTCCAGAACAGGCTCATGATCACCAGCGGGCCAAACGCCGCGCCGAAACCGGCCCAGGCATTTGACACAAGGCCGAGGATGGAGCTGTCCGGATCCCAGGCCAAGGCAATCGCAACCAGGCTGACGCCAACCGTGGCGATACGGCCGATCAGAACCAGCTGGCCCTGAGATGCATCCTCATTGATGAACGTCTTGTAGACGTCTTCGGTCAGAGAGCTGGAGGAGACAAGAAGCTGCGACGAGATAGTGGACATGATGGCCGCCAGAATGGCCGCCAGAAGGAAGCCCGACACCAGCGGGTGGAACAGGGTCTGTGAAAGCAGAATAAAGATGGTTTCGTTGTCTCGCAGATTTTCCTGCAATCCCATCTCATTGACGTAAGCAACACCAACAATGCCGACCAGAACAGCGCCGATGACCGTGACGGTCATCCAGCTCATGCCGATATAGCGGGCCGTGGCCACATCCTTGAGCGAACGGATGGCCATGAAGCGTACAATGATGTGCGGCTGGCCGAAATAGCCGAGGCCCCATGCCATGAGCGACAGGAAACCGAGCACAGTCATACCGTCAAACCAGTTGAAAAAGCCTTCCCGAACCGGGCCCACCGAGTCATCGACATCGACGAATGGCGGCGCGCTGAGAACCGTTTCTGCAATCTGATCCGTGCTACCATTGAAGTGGAAATAACAAACGATTGGCACAAGGATCAGCGCCAGGAACATGATGCAGCCCTGTACGAAGTCGGTCAGTGACACCGCCAGGAAGCCGCCAACCACCGTATAGGCCAGAACGACGCCAGCTGTCACGAAGAGGCCCATCTGATAGTTCATGCCGAAGCTTTCGGCGAACAGCTTGCCGCCCGAGACGATGCCGGCGGAGGTGTAGACGGTGAAGAATATGATGATCACCAGCGCAGAAATCATCCGCAGAATGTGAGATTTGTCGCGGAACCGGTTTTCGAAAAAATCGGGCAGGGTGATCGAATCCTGCGCAATCTCTGTGTAGATCCGCAGGCGTGGCGCAACAAAACGATAGTTCAGATAAGCGCCAATGGTCAGACCAACCGCGATCCAGGCCGAGCCGACGCCCGAGAGATAGATGGCACCAGGAAGCCCCATCAGCATCCAGCCTGACATATCAGAAGCCCCCGCAGAGAGCGCTCCGACCGCCGGGTGAAGCTTGCGCCCGCCCAGCATGTATTCGTTCAGGTCACTGGTAGATTCCTTGTAGGCGTAAAGCCCGATCGCCAGCATCAGGAGAAAATATGCGCCGAGCGAGATCATCTCATAGACATTGATAGTCATCTGGTTTTGGTCTGCCTCTTGCTGTTTCGTACAAAGGGTGAAGAAAAGGGCGCTTTCGGCGCCCTTTTTGTAACTCTGACCTTGCCTACGGTCGGGTTTGCCCCGCGCCGTGAACGAGATATTTGAAGCTTGTCAGCTGCTCCACGCCGACAGGTCCGCGTGCGTGCATCTTGCCGGTTGCGATGCCGATTTCAGCACCCATCCCGAATTCACCGCCGTCAGCAAATTGCGTAGATGCATTGTGCACGACAATCGCAGAATCGATTTCGGTCTGGAAACGACGAACAATGTCTGTATCTGTCGCCATGATGCAGTCGGTGTGGCCCGACGAATGCGTGCGAACATGTTCAATCGCCTGGTCTTCGGTGTCGACAATCTTCACGGACATGATGGCGTCCAGGAATTCGGTGTGGAAGTCGGCTTCCGTCGCTGGCTCGATGCGGGCATCGATCGCGCGTGCGGCCTCGTCGCCGCGGAATTCACATTCCGGCATGGCGTTCAGCACGGCTGGCAGAAACTTTTCGGCCACGGAGCGTTCGACAACGAGGCTTTCCGCCGCGCCGCAGACACCTGTCCGGCGAAGTTTCGAATTGCGCGTCACCTCTACAGCCTTCTCAAGGTCGGCTGAGCTGTGAACATAGATGTGACAATTGCCGTCAAGGTGCAGCAGGGTTGGCACAGCTGCGTTGTCGCGAACGGCTTTGACCAGGCTGTGGCCACCGCGAGGAATGACGAGATCGACATACTCAATGCACTGCAGAAGCGCGTTCACGGCAGCGCGGTCAGGTGTTGCAACGGTTTGCACGGCGTGCGCAGGCAGACCTGCGGCTTCGAGGCCTTTCCCCATGGCGCGAACAATGACCGCCGTTGAGTGCTGGCTGTCAGAACCGCCGCGCAGGATGACGGCATTGCCCGATTTCAGGCAAATGCCGCTGGCATCAGAGCCAACATTCGGACGGGATTCGTAGATCATGCCGATGACGCCAATCGGCACGGATACGCGGTCAATGTGCAGCCCGTTCGGACGATCAAATTCGGCCAGAACACGACCGACAGGATCGGCCAGCTCGGCGATTTCTTCCAGAGCGGTGGCCATACCTTCGATACGGTCTTCATTGAGCATCAGACGGTCAATGAAAGAGGAAGGCTTGCCGGCATCCTGCGCGGCGGCGACATCCTTTTCATTTGCAGCAATCAGTTCGGCCTTAACGGCGCGCAGAGCGTTGGCTGACTCCTGCAAGGCCTTGTTCTTCTGCTCTGTCGTAGCCCGTGCCAACTCCGCCGCGGCGGCTTTCGCATTGCGTCCCAGCTCGTTGATGTAATCTTCGATGCTTTGCGTCGTTGTTGTCATGAGCGTACGTTGTATCCTTTCAGTCGTGTCGTATTGATGGGTTGATAGATGGGATTGGCCGTCTCGTCACCTCAGCGCAGTTCAACCGCGCGATTATAGGCCGCTGTAACGGTGTCCTGAAGAAGCGTCTCCAATGTACCGTCACGCATGAATTGCTCGAGGCCAGCCTGCGTCGTGCCATTCTTGCTGGTGACGGAGTTCCGCAGATTTTCCAGCGTTTGCGGATTCTGAAGCGCCATTTCGGCGGTTCCGCGAACGGTACCCACGGCCAGCTTACGGGCTTCATCCTCTGTGAACCCCTGTGCAAGGGCTGCCAGAGTGAAAAGACGGAGAAATTCGAAAACATAGCCGGGGCCACTGCCCGCGACGGCGGTAAAGCGGTCGATCTTGTCTTCTTCGTCAAGCCAGATCAGCTCGCCATTCTGAGCAGCGAGCGTCGAGATCAACGCTTTTTGTTCGTCTTCCACCTTGTGATTGGCGTAAAGGCCGCTCAGACCAGCACCAACCGAGGCAGGCATGTTTGGCATCATGCGAACAATCGCTTTCTCTCCGATCTGCTTTTCCAGCGTGCTCACCGAAACGCCTGCGGCGATCGAAAGGATCATACCGGCAGAGCGAATCAATTCGCCCGATGCTTCCATAACGACTGGAATGAGCTGTGGTTTCACAGCAATGATCGCGATGTCGAATTCTGTGTCTTCCAGACCCTCAGCGGTCTCTTTCACGGTGGCCATGTCGCCAAGGTCTGGCTTGGCCGGGTCAATCACGGTGAAACTGGTCTTGTCTGTGCGGCTCCAACCGGACAGCAGCGCCTGGCCCATATTGCCACAACCAAACATTAAAACGTTGCGTGTCTGTGATGTTACGGTCGATGCAGTGTCTGGCATATTTGTTCCCTGATTTAGCATGGATTAGATATAGTTAGTATTCTAATTAAACAAGTGTGATCGCCTGAATTGAGGTTGATGCATTTCACAGGAGAAATTTTGCTAAATCCCAAACGAGACTTGCAAGCCGACTTTGATCCATTATTTCGAATTCAAACAGTTTGAGGAGAGAGTTTTGTCAGCTGAAGGACGTATAGTCGTAAAAGTCGGGTCGAGTCTTCTGGTAAATGAGGATCACCTGAACCCAAGATATGCATTCATTCATGGCTTGCTCGGCGATATCGCGGCTCTTCGCGCAGAAGGACGGGACGTCATTCTGACGTCTTCGGGTTCTGTCGCACTGGGGCTTGGGCTTCTGGGCAGCGATCCGGCCAAAGCCGGCGTACAGGAGAAACAGGCCGCCGCAGCGTGCGGACAACCGCTGCTTCTGAATGTCTATAAGCAGATTGCGCAGGAGTATGGCTTCGATATCGCACAGGTGCTGGTCACCGTGGATGATCTGGAGAACCGTCGCCGGTTCCTGAATACACGGAACACCATCATGCGCCTGCTTGAGCGTAACATTCTGCCGATCGTAAACGAGAACGATACGGTGACCACTGAAGAGATCCGCGTTGGCGACAACGACCGTCTGGCTGCGAAAATCGCGCAGATGATCGATGCGCCAGAGCTTCTGATCCTGACGAGTATTGATGGTCTTTATGACCGGAACCCGGAAGAGGAGGATGCGGTCTTTGTGGACCGGGTTGATGACGTCGGTGAATATCTTGAAGTCACCCAATCGACCAGTTCTCTGGGCTCTGGCGGCATGATGACGAAGATGCAGGCCGCCAACATGGCGCAGAATTCCGGGTGCACGACATACATCGCCAAAGGCGAGATTGATCGTCCTATCCAGTCTATCCTGGCCGGTGAGAAGCGCTTTACCACCTGTGTTGCGAAGGAAAATCCGGACTCGTCCTGGAAAGTCTGGCTGGCCGACCGCCTCACAATGGCTGGCAGTGTCACCATGCGGGCTGAGGCCGCTGAAGATATCCGCAAGGGTATGATTGGTGTTCGCGCGTCTGACGTTCTGACAATTCAGGGTGAATTCCTGAAAGGTGACGTGCTGCACATTTACGACGAGGAAGGCAATGAGATCGCGCGCGGCCTGACCAATTTTGGGTCGAAAGAGGCGCTGATCATGGCCAGCTATCCGGATATTCCGGTTTCGGAAACACTGGGTTATCAGGCCAGCGGTGTCATCATTAACCAGAAAAACCTGATCATTCTGACAGAGCACCACCTTCTCTGGGATCAGCCCGAAGACGGTGTTCAGGACGTGCTGTCGAACTAGGTCAGATGGCTTTTGGGTTGGGCGTCTGAATATGTCCGACCCAATGGCCTGTCCTAGTCTTTCTGATCAATCAGCTGAGACTGAATTTCACCAATTTGCAGAATGGGCGCGGCATCAATGTCGCGCGCATTCATCATCGCGGCCAGCCTTTGCAGCGAGGCCACCATCTGGGAACGTTCCCAGTCTTCCAGTTTCGAAAACTGCTCTATAAAGCCGGACTGAAGCAATTCCGGCGCATTTTCCAGCTTCGCCCGCCCTGCTTCCGTCAGCGTCAGATCGACGGCTCGCCGATCCGTCTGGCTTCGTGCCCGGGTTAGCAGGCCTGCCTTTTCAAGCCGGTCGATAATGGATGTCACGGTTGCCTGTGAGAGATGGACGTTTTTTGCCACTACCGAAGGTTTTCCGTGGCCCAGCGTCTCAACTTCGCGCAGGACAAGCAGTTGTGGGGCTGTCAGTCCGCTGTGACGGGACAGTTGTTTGGAGTGAAGATCAATCGCACGCGTGATCTTTCGCAAGGCAATGAGAACATCCTGATATGTCGACATGCAAATGTCTTTAATAAGGTTTGGGGGATTTGCGAAGATGCTTCACATGAAAATGACCCGGAGCCATGAGGCTCCGGGTCATTCCGTTTCGTCTGTGACGCGTCAGGATCAGTCGAGACCGACAATCGTCATTTCGTCGATCAGGTGATCGGCATCATCAAGCTTATCCATCACCCACAGCATGTAGCGAGTATCGACATGGATGGTGCGGGTGGTCTTCGGGTCGAAGTGCCAGTCCGAATTCACCGACTCGATCGTGCCATCGAACAACAGGCCAACCAGTTCGCCGTCCGCGTTCAGTGTAGCTGACCCTGAGTTGCCGCCGGTCGAGTCGAGATCTGACAGGAAGTTCACAGGAACGGAGCCCAGGCTTTCAAGCGCATATGGGCCGTAATCCTGCTGATTGATCAGGTCCAGCTGGGCTTTAGGCGCATCAAACGGCTCGAGGCCCGTGTCCTTCTCGGTGATCCCTTCAAGACGCGTGAACGGGTAGTAATAGAGCCCGTCCTTCGGGGAGCCGCCCATGACTGTGCCATAGGTCACACGAAGCGTAGAGTTGGCGTCCGGATAGGTCGTCTCGCCCATGGAGTTCTGCCAGGCAATGATGGCTTCCATGTAAGCCGGGCGAAGCTCGGCATATCGGCCGTCATGCTCTTTTTCGTTCGCTTCCATTTCCATTTCAGTGTCGAACAGCGCAATGGCCAGCTTCATGAACGGATCGTCCATGGCTTCCAGGGTTTCACGATCCGCATCCATCAGCTCGATACGCTTGTCAGCAGTGCCCAGCACGGTGTTCTCGTAATATGCATCAAGCTTCGCTGAAATTTCGTCCTTGTCGAAGGTTTCGCCAAGCTCCAGCGCTTCGTCGAGCGCTTTCACCCGCATGTTCAGCGGGGTCGCCATGTATTTTTCGAGGAACATCATCCAGATGGCCTTGTCGACGGGTGGATCATAACGTCGGTCGAGCGCCGTCATGCTGTTCTCGATGAAGGTCAGGTCGCGCTCCTGATAGCCGCTTTCACGCTCTTCGTTCGGCTTTTCCTTTTCGACGCTCAGGCGATAAAGCCGTTGCGCCGCGCCGAGCAGGCTTGGGCGGGTTGCGTAATTATACCAGTATTCCCGCTTATCTGACTCGGCCTTTTTCTCGGTCAGAGCGTCGAGTGCGGCGATGGACTCCGCGAAGCCTTCGCGAGACGGGTCGGCTGCCACCCATGCATCCAGCTTGGCTTCCCGCTCACGGCGGAGATCAACCAGGCCAACGCGCTTGGCGCCTTAGATCTGGCCGTGACGATTCTTGATGTAATTGTTCAGGCTGGCGAGAAGCGATTCATATTTGATGCGCGCGTCTGTGCCTTCCGGGGCCGCGTCTTCGATGGTGTCGACCCAGTCCTGGCTGCTTTCAATCCAGGTCGGGTAATACCAGTCGAATGTGTACTCGACTTCGGCAAGGCGGGCATAGCGTGACGTGCTGCCGGGATAGCCTGCGGCCATGACGAAATCGCCTTCATCAAGACCTGCGGCGGAAACCTTCAGGAAGTGTTCCGGCTCAAAGGGAACGTTTTCTTCGGAATATTCGGCAGGCTGGCCATCGGGGCCGACATAAGCGCGATAGAACGCGAAGTCGCCCGTGTGGCGTGGCCACATCCAGTTGTCGATGTCGCCACCATATTTGCCGACATTGTCGCCCGGCGCATAGACCAGCCGTACGTCCTTGACCTCAAGTCGTTTGATCAGCTTGTACTGAAGGCCGCCGAAGAACGTTCCGACCTGACAGCGATACCCTTCGTCCGCTTCGCAATCGGCGATGATGGTTTTCTTGCTGGCATCAATTGCGTCATACCGGTCCTTGCCGGAAAGCTCACCCAGATCAGCCGTTACCAGACCGGTGACATCGTTGACTTCGGTCGTGACATACACGCGAGACCCCGGGGACGCCTGAAGTTCGTCTGACTGGGTCGCGGCCAGGAAGCCGTCTTTCAGATAGTTGTTTTCTTCGGTGGAGTTGTACTGAACGGATCCGCGCGCGCAGTGATGGTTGGTTACGACCAGGCCTTCCGGGGACACGAAAGAGGCCGTGCAGCCGCCCAGAGAGATAACTGCGCCCATCGGAAAGGCGGTCAGATCGGTCAGTGTTTCCGGGTCGAGGTTCAGCCCGGTCGCTGAAAGGTCTTCTGCGATCTCCGGTAGCTGATCAGGGGTGAACATGCCTTCCATGGCATGGGCTGTCGAGATGAGGGAAATCGCAGCCACTGATGTCACGAGTACGCGCTTCATACTAACTCCATATCGAGAATTATTTGTTGATTATCGATGTGGGCTGGTAAAGCATGCCTGCAAACGATTGTCGAGGCGCAAAAACATGCCTCAATCCGGCAGGTTGGTTGCCATCTGATCGAGCTGGGCCATCGCGGCAGGATCATCCGAAAACGTTTCGCGTGCGCTTGCCAGATCTGCCTGGGCCTGATCGGTTTCACCAAGCACGGTCCGTGCTCGAATGAGCCGTAACCAGCCCTGCAGATCGTCAGGTTCGCCTTCAAGCCGGGCAGCCAGACCATCCACCATGGCTCGGATCTGACCCATACGCTCGTCTTCCGTCATCTGGTTGAACGTCTCGGCCTGTTCCGGTGAAATATCCGGTGCGGCTGAACCGCTACCGGCTTCCAGCCTGGCGATGGCGGATTCCATTTCTGCCATTTCAGCGGCAATATCCGGGTCATTTCCGGAAAGCTCCAAAGCGGTTCCATAATCGGCCAGCGCACCCTCAAAATCTCGGGCGCGGATTTTAGCCCTGGCCAGAAGAACATATCCGACCGGGTCCTTCTCGGGCATGGCTTCAAGGCGTTGTTCCAGCTCTGCGATCAACTCGGGCAGGGACATATTCTGCAGGGATTCAGGGATCTCCGGTGAAGCCGGGCCCGCCGCCTCGCGCGAATAGTCCGGGCTGCCAATCAGAGGATAGAGGCTCAATGTTCCGAGCGCGATCACCACTGGTACGCCGAACCGTATCACAGGCGAAAGGCCGCTGCCCTGTTGTCCGGATGACAGGGCCTCTAGTTTGTCTGCGAGTTTCAGAATGCGTCGCTCCATGGCCCGTTTGGCCCGGCCTGCGCTGTCCTCATCCTGATAGCCGCTTGCGATTTCGGCTTCGATCTGGGCCAGTTGGGTCTTGCTGGCTTCCAGCTCGCGTTTGACGGAATCTGCTGCTGTAACCGGCGCGGGCTGGTTCAGGACCGGCCAGACAAGCAGGATCGAAAGGACGATCAGAAGGAAAAGAATGCCCCAGATCATTCGGATGTGTCCTTGCCGGCAAGAATCGCTTTCAGGCGCGCAGTTTCTGTATCTGACAGGGCTTCAGTCTCCGCCTCGGCCGTCTGGCTGCGGCTGCGCACATTGAAGGCGTACCAGATGCCGCCCAGTATGAAGAGCACAAGCGGGCTGAACCATAATGCCCAGGTGGCGGCCTTGATGGGCGGTTTCATCAAAACGAAATCGCCATAGCGGGCCTGCATATAGTCGCGAACTTCTTCTTCGGTCTCGCCCATCCGGACGCGCCGTTCGACAAGGTTCCGCATGTCTTCGGCAAGGGTCGAATTGGAATCCGCGATGGATTGGTTCTGACAGACGACACATCGCAGGGTTTTCTGAATCGCCTCCGAGCGGCTGGCGATTTCGGTCTCCGAAAGCGAGGAGTCAGCCTCCTGGGCGAAGGTCGGGCTCGTTACCAGTGCCATGGCCAGAAGGGCAGATTTCAGTTTCATCGTGCGACCTCCATGCGGCCAATTTCCGGAAGAAATTCCCGGCGCCAGACATCGTCGTTCAGCGGGCCGACATATTTCAGACGGACAATACCGTCGGGACCGATCAGATAGGTTTCAGGCGCGCCAGTGACGCCAAGATCAATGGCAACTTCTGAATGTTCGTCAAACCCGATGACATCATACGGATCGCCATGCCGTTCGAGCCATTTCAGCGCCTCTGAGCGTTTATCCCGCCAGTCGAGACCGACAATCCGGACGTCCTCGGTCTGTCCAAGTTCTACAAGATAGGGATGCTCGACCAGACAGGCGACACACCAGGACCCAAACACATTGAGCAGGGTTACCTGACCTCTGAAGTCCGCGCTGTTCACGGCTGGCGCGTCTTCATAGAGGCTTTCCAGTTCAAATGCAGGCACAGGCTTGCCAATAAGCGGAGAGCCCAGATCGCGCGGATTGAGACGCGTGCCGACGAAAAAGCCAATCACAAGAATGACGAACAGGCCAAAAGGAATAAGCGCGAACAGGGTTTTTCGGTTCATCATCACGCCTCCTGAGCTTTCATGCCTTGCGTGCGCGCCTGTGGGTGGGGGGGGGAATGAGTGCGGAAGCGCTTATCGGCCATGGAGACAAAGCCGCCAAAAGCCATGATGACGCAACCCCACCAGATCCAGGGGGCCAGCGGGTGATGATAGAAGCGGATCAGATAGCCATTTTCGTTCGCTTCACCCAGCGCGCCATAATAAATTTCCAATGGCGTTGCGTGGAGGGCGGCCTCAGTCGTCATCTGTTCTTCGACCGTGTAGAAGCGTCGTTCTGCATTCAGCGTGGCGATCACCCGATCATTTCTGGAAACATAGATTTCAGCGTTCTGGACAGCGTAATTGCTGCGCTGGCCTTCGGTGACGTCAACCAGCGTGATTTCAAACCCGGCCGTCTGCTGCGTCTGTCCCGGTGCCAGTCGCATCTGAGCTTCATGCGACCAGGCCGAAATACCCGTAATGCCGGCCACGGTGACGGCCAGTCCGAGGTGCGCCATGAAGAAGCCCCAGCTGGCGGCTGGGAGCTTCCCGACCATGCCAAGACTCTTGTTGAGCGGCGCGCGACCCACCATCAGCTTTTCAGCAAATGACAGGATCGCGCCAAGCGCCAGCGCTGCAGCAATCGTGTAGCCGACCACCCCCCAGAACACCCTGCCGAATGTCAGCGTCAGAATGGCTGTCAGGGCGGCACCGATCCCGATCATCAAAAGAGGGCGGGCCAGACGGGCGAGAGAGTCGGTGCGCCATTTCAGTAATGGTCCTACTGCCATGAAAGCGATCAGGGCTATCATGATAGGCCCGAACGTTATGTTGAAATAGGGCGGGCCGACAGTCAGCTTGTTGCCGGTCAGCGCGTCCATCGCCAGCGGATAGAAGGTGCCGATGAAAACGGTCGCGGTGGCAATGCAAAGCAGGAGATTGTTCAGCACCAGCCCGCCTTCGCGGCTTAGCGCATCAAAGCTGGTGGTAGAGGCGATCTTATGCGCCCGGAAGACATAGAGAAGGAGTGCGCCACCGGTGGCGATGGTAAGCAGGCCGAGAATGAACATGCCGCGTTCGGGATCGACGGCAAAGGCGTGCACGCTGGTCAGTATACCAGAACGAACGATGAATGTGCCGATCAGGCTCAGCGAGAAGGTCGCAATGGCGAGCAGAAGCGTCCAGTTCATGAAGGTGTTGCGCTTCTCGACCACCAGCGTGGAGTGCAGAAGGGCTGTGCCAGCCAGCCATGGCATCAGAGACACGTTCTCGACCGGGTCCCAGAACCA
>CAYFGB010000037.1:0-29561 GCA_964342455.1 uncultured Hyphomonadaceae bacterium | reverse complement strand
GTTGTCTCTGAAGACCTCGGCATCAAGCTCGAGAACGTCTCTATCGACATGCTCGGCACAGCCAAGCGCGTGAACATCGCCAAAGACGACACAACAATCGTCGACGGTACAGGCGCGAAAGAAGACATCGAAGCCCGCGTGTCTCAGATCAAGAAGCAGATCGAAGACACAACGTCAGACTACGATAAAGAGAAGCTGCAAGAGCGTCTGGCGAAACTCGCTGGCGGCGTTGCAGTCATCAAAGTCGGCGGTGCAACTGAAGTCGAAGTGAAAGAGCGTAAAGACCGCGTTGATGACGCCCTGAACGCAACACGTGCGGCTGTCGAAGAAGGCATTGTCACCGGTGGTGGTACAGCCCTTCTGAAAGCGGCTGCTGCTATCACCGTTGAGGGCATCAACGCAGACGAGCAGGCAGGCATCGACATCGTCCGCAAGGCTCTCGAATCTCCTGTCCGTCAGATCGTTGAGAACGCTGGTGTTGAAGGCTCTATCGTTGTTGGCAAGATTCTCGAATCTTCTGACCTCGCTTACGGCTTCAACGCTCAGACTGAAGAATATGGCGACATGTTCGCATTCGGTGTCATCGACCCTGTGAAAGTTGTTCGTTCGTCTCTGCAGAACGCTGCATCGGTTGCTGGTCTCCTCATCACGACGGAAGCCGCAATCGCTGAAGCGCCAAAGAAAGACGACGGCGCAGGCATGCCTGATATGGGCGGCATGGGCGGTATGGGTGGCATGGGCGGTATGGGCTTCTAAGCCTCGCCCTGACACCTGTCAGTTACAGAAACGGCGCTCTTCGGAGCGCCGTTTTTTATTTCAGTGATCACAACAGATTTTCGAAGCCGGATTTTTTGTTTCGCGGGATTTCACGTTCCGAAAACAAAACTGCCCGATTATTTCTGCGTTGGCATGGAGCATGCGCACGTGCTGAAACCCACGCAATTTTCGACCCTTTACAAAGATGTCATCGAAAAACGATAATTTCTCTTGACGTTTTTCGAAAACTCCTTATTGTTTATCAGTAAGCAGTGAGTGGGACATCGGGCGATTCATACTGCCCCCTACCCCGAGCGACCCGACCAACCGCTCATTGCTTTGCAAAAGCCTCCGCTTTGCAGGGCAGGTTCTCCTGGTTGAGAGCCTGTCCCTATTTGCAGCCAGAGCCAGGCAAGGCGATTCCCTTAAAAACTGCTCACATCCCGCTCAACGCCGTTCTTCTGGCCTTATCGAGCGCGCGAAACGATCTTCTATATTTTCTTTTGAAATCAGAGAATTAGGGAGAAAAAAGGGGCCCAAATTATAAACGGCGCAGCAATCATGCTACGCCGTTTTTTTCTTATGAAAGCAGGACGTTTCCTCCCGAACTGCAAGTACGATAAGGCCAAAGCTTCACGAAACTGTCAACCAGAAAAATTGGCTGACGCCCTAACTTTGTGCGGCTCACGCCAAAATTCTACGCATTCTGCGAAATCGCGTTGGAAAAGTCTTTGTAGATCTGGTTGTTTTCGAGAAACAGGAATTCCGGCTTCTGGACCATCAGAGGGGAAAATCCATCTTCAGACAGCTTAATTGCGACATGGTTTGCCAGAGCGGTTGGAAGAACGAGACTCTGACCCAGCGCCCGGGCGTCCGGCGCGAATCTGGATGCCACAGCGCTCAAATCGCGGGGACTCACCAGAACGCGACTCGCTTTGGCAGTCTGGCGTGCCTCTATAAGGTCCAGAAGGTACTTTACAGCGGCAAGCGCGCTGTCCGACCAGTCAGCCTTCAGAGAGGCCGAAAGCTGCGCCTCAGAGGCCAGCATTTCGCCATCACTGAGAATTTTGAGATTATTGGCACGCAACGTCGAACCGGTAGTCGTGATATCAACGATCAGTTCTGCACTGCCAGATGCGGGGGCTGCTTCTGTAGCCCCGGCGCTATCGACCAGCCGATACTGCGTCAGCCCCTTCTCGGCAAAGAACCGGCGCGATGAACGAAGATACTTCGTCGCCACCCGCATGCGGCGTCCATGACGTGCCTGAAAAGCATGCCCGACATCTTCCAGGTCAGCAATCGTGTCCACGTCGATCCAGCTCTCTGGCACCGCGACAACCATTCGAGCAAAGCCAAACCCCAACGCCTTGAGCAGCCAGGTCTGCGCATCAAAATCATCGGAATGTTCGCGCAGCAGGTCTTCGCCTGTGACGCCGAGATGGAAAGATCCGTCGAGCACGCCCCTGGCGATCTCAGACGCGGAGAGAAGCAGAACCTGAACATTGGCCAGACCATCCAGGCTGGCCGTATAGCCGCGATCACCGCCGCTCTGACGCAGCTTGAGCCCGCAATCGGCCAGATACTCCTCGGTCTGTTCCTTGAGACGTCCTTTTGAGGGAATTGCCAGTGTGAGCGTTGTCATACCATTCTCCCTTCCGCAGCCTGGGCCTGTGCAATCCGGTCAGGCCGAACGACCCCGCCAATCGCGGGCATCGACGACTGTCCCTTGCTCAGTAGGCCAATTAGGCCATCATACCGCCCGCCCGCGGCCACAGGGCGCCGCGTGTTCAGAGAATTGTGCACCAGCTCGAATACCAGCCCGTCATAATAGTCAAACCGGCGACCGAACTGGATTGAAATCTGTGCGTCCTTCCAGAACGGCATGCTGCGGGCACTCAGTTCATTGTGAAAGGCGCTTATCGCGTCCAGCGTATCGTCCAGCTTCAGCCCCGATGACTGCGCAAGATGGCGCAAGGCATTCAGAACCTGGTCTGCGCTTCCGGAAATGCCCATCAGCTCGCCCAGAAGACGCCGGGCCCGGGAGTCGAGCGGCCCCTCATCAGCAGCGCTGGCCCGCAATTGCAGGCGCGCGAGAATGTCTTCCCGTGTCCGGCCCGCAATGACCTGACCGCCTGACATGTCGAGCACTTCGTCCAGCAATTCTTCAGCGCGCTGCGGTGGCAACTCAGACAGGGTTGCGGCCAGCGCGGACCGCGGCGCAATGTCTGTTTCGGTGAGCAAGCGACGAATGCCTTCATTCCGGCGAAAGGCCCGGATCAGGTTTTCCGTCCAGAATGATGAGAGCTGAAGCGATTTCACAAAATCGGTGAAAATACTGATATTGCCGAGCATGAGTCGGACATCTTTCAACCCGGCCTCTGCAACGGTTTCACAGATGACGCTCAATACCGTCAGATCGCGCTCAGCCCTGTCTTCATGTCCAAAGCACTCAAAGCCCGTCTGATAGAACTCCAGCGGCTCACCAGGCAGTACCGGCTGGCGAAAGGCCTTGCCGAAATAGCGATAGCTAACCGGTGTATCCGGCGCAGATTTCAGAAACTCGCTGGCCACGGCCAGGGTCAGATCCGGCCTGAGCACCACTTCTTCACCCGGCGCATCAGCGCTGGTGATCAGGCGCGACCGAACGGCTTCGCCGGACAGCTCCAGCGGTAGTGAGGCAGGCATCAGTATGGGCGGGTCGATCCAGTCGCCGCCAATCTGGTCAAACTGGACTTTGTTCATCATGACCGTGTCTCCAGCATGCCGCGCAGGGTCTCCACCATCTCAGATCGGCTCACTTCGACCTGACCAGGGCGGGATTCGCGCCATTCCGTATTGTCCTTGATGGCTTTGGCCTTTTCGGCTCCGACAATCAGATCCTTAATGGTGACCGTGCCTTTTGAGCGCTCGTCCTCACCCACCATCACAACAGCAGGCGCGCCGCGCCGGTCTGCATATTTCATCTGAGGCCTCATACCGGACGAGCCCATATAGACTTCCGAACGAATGCCAGCCTGACGTATCTGGGCGGCGAGCGCATGGCTTTCAGCCAGATGCTCCCGGTCCAGCACAAGCACCACCACTGGCCCGGAAAGTTCGTTGATCTCTCCGGTCAGCGACATGGCTGCAGCCAGCCTCGAAATACCGAGCGACATACCCGTCGCCGGAATTTCCTCATTGCGGAAGCGCGAGACAAGACCGTCATACCGGCCGCCCCCACCAACCGATCCGATGCGGACAGGTCGTCCCTTCTCGTCGGAAATCTCGTCGAGCAGCTCACCTTCGAAAACCGGGCCCGTGTAATATTCCAGGCCGCGGATCACGGTCGGATCAAACACCACCTGCTCATCCTTTGCGCCCAGCGCACCCAGAAGGCCGTCAATCGCCCGCATTTCCTCAATGCCGCGATCAAATGCTTCATTGCCGCTCACAGCTGAGGCAAGCGCTTCGAGCGTATCTCCGCGCGTGGCTTTTCCCGCTTCTGCAAAGGCCAGAACGCGCTCGATCCGCGCCTTGTCCAGCCCCGCACCCCTGGTATAGTCGCCGGACTCATCCTCCCGGCCTTCACCAAGCAAATCAGCCACACCTTCAAGGCCCAGCCGATCAAGCTTGTCGAGTGCGCGCAGAATGGTCAGGCGAGTGGCTTCCTCACGTGCGTCAATCGCGTCGAGAAGACCCGACATCAGATCACGCGTATTCACCCGAACGACATAATTCTGCG
The DNA here is from genome assembly GCA_964342455.1 of uncultured Hyphomonadaceae bacterium. Lineage (GTDB taxonomy): Bacteria > Pseudomonadota > Alphaproteobacteria > Caulobacterales > Hyphomonadaceae > Ponticaulis. The sequence goes on along the minus strand of CAYFGB010000037.1, from coordinate 25,084 downwards.
CACCGGCCGCCTTCAGCGCTTCTGCCATCATCGCGATCATTTCAGCGTCTGCTGCAGGCCCTTTTGACCCAACCGTATCGGCATCGCACTGCATGAACTCCCGGAAGCGCCCTGGCCCCGGCTTTTCATTGCGCCATACCGGGCCATAGGCAAACCGGCGAAACGGCTTGGGCAGCCCATCCCAGTGCTCAGCAGCAAATCTCGCCAATGGCGCTGTCAAATCATAGCGCAGGGACATCCATTGTTCGTCGTCATCCTGAAGCGCAAACACACCCGCATTCGGACGATCCTGATCAGGCAGGAATTTCCCCAGCGCGTCAGCATATTCGAACGCGCCGGTTTCGATGCCTTCAAAGCCCCACAGCCGATAGACTGAGGTGACCCGTTCGATCATATCGAGTTCGGCCTTCAGAACATCTTCGCGCTTGTCGGGAAATCCGCGTGGTTTCCGGGCGAGATCCTGTGGTTTGGGAGCTTTTTTCTTTGCCATGATCGTCTGATTTTCGTGTTTCGTCTCGCGGGGATAAGGCCTCCCGATGCGATTGCCAACCACTGGATTTCAACAATGAGCGGATTTGCCGTTACACTTCGTTCAGCCCTGTGTGACAGAGTGCGGCCCATGCGTAGCGTGACCATACTCAAATCACTCTGTCTTGGCGTCTGTCTGTACGCCATGCCCTCCCAGGCGGCTGATCCCTCACCGGACCTGCTGACAGCCTGGCAAACAGAGGCGCAAAGCCTGCATGATCGTCTGGCCTCGCTTCAGGGGCACCGCATCCCCGACATCATGCGCGCCGAGATTTCCCGCTTCGGGCGCATTGCCGGCCGATTGGCTGAGGATGCTGATGCCTCCGACGTGTCAGACGATCTTGGCTGTATTTTCCGTGGCATGTCCGAGGAATCCCGCGTCCAGCTCGAGGCTATTGCAAATGCCGTCTCAGAAAGCGACTTCACAACAGCCCGGAAACGGCTGTTGTCCATGCTGGAAGACGCTGTGCTCGTCAGCGAGGCTGCCGAGGGCGAACTGACAGGACTTCAGGCCCTGCAGAGCACCGACAGCAAGGCAACCTCCTGCAAGCCCGGGCAGCTCAGCAAATCTGATTACGAAGCGTATTTTACCGAACAGCCATAAGGTTTGGTCGTTGCCGGATCGATCACCTCGCCGCTTTCCAGACTGGCGCGCGCGCCCTTCACATAATTGCGAGCGTTGGGAATTTCCGCAGGGTTTGTACCCGGACGGTCATCAATGGCGCCAGCATAGACCAGGGTCTGCGCCTCATCATCATCAATGATGAACATGTGTGGGGTCGTCTTGGCATCATAGGCCTTACCCATCGTGCCCGTCGGATCGAGCAGGATATGAGACGGGGTTGCGCCTGTTGCCTCGGCCTGATCCATCGCACCTGCCCCATCAAGATAGCCCTGCTTACCCGGCGCAGACGACAAAACAGTCAGCCAGACCACGCCATCCGCTTTGGCTTCTGACTGAAGGGACTGCATGTTGGAATGGGTGTCGTCATAGTGTTTCTGGACAAAAGGACAGCCATGATTGGTCCATTCCAGGATCACCTTGCTGCCCTTGAACTCATCAAGACTTCGCACCGTGCCCTGCGCATCGACGACGGAGAAATCCGGCGCGGCCTGTCCAACAATCGGTGAGGCTTCGGCTGTCGAAGAAATCATTGCACCCGCTGTGAGCGCAATCGCGGCACCCATGGCTGCCATCATCCCCATCCTGTTTCGGACCGATACCGTCATTCAGCACCTCTTTTCAAAACTGGCTTTCCAAAAACTCACGACCTGGAAATTGTATCCACCACCAGGTCAGGCGATAAAATCTGCGGCAGGATTTCCGGTTCACCTCCATCCGTGCCGTAATACAGATAGAGTGGAACGCCCGCGCGTCCATGCTTTGCAAGTTCTGCGCCGATCAGTTTGTCACGCTTTGTCCAGTCTGCGATCAGAACGGCAACATTTGCGTCAGAAAATGCCGCCTGCACGCGGGCATTTCGCAAGGTTGTCTGCTTGTTGACCTGACAGGTAACACACCAGCTGGCGGTGAAATCCACAAATATGGCCCGGCCTTCCGACCGAAGCTGTTCCACCTTTTTCGGCGACCATTCACCCTCATAGACGTCCGAGCCTGAAAGCGCCGCTGACTGACTGGTGTTACCAGCCTCATCCGCTCCACTGGCTGACAGCTGCCAGATCGGAGCGGCAATTCCCAGCCCGCCAACCAGCAATGCCACCACCATCAGAACCTGCCGCGCACTGCCGGTGTCCGGCCGGACGTTCCAGAGCCAGATGGCAAACGCGATCAGAATGGCACCCACACCGGTCAACGCCACAGCATTCACCCCGGCCTGAAGCCCGAGCACCCAGATCAGCCATAGCGCCGTCAGGAAGAGCGGGAAGGCGAAGAATTGCTTCACGCGTTCCATCCACGGCCCCGGCTTCGGGAGTGCCCAGAACAATCCGGGGAAAAAGCTGAGCAAGGCGAATGGCAACGCCATGCCGAGCCCCAGGAACAGGAAGACAAGAAGAATGATTGGCAGCGGCTGAGTCACCACGACGCCAGTTGCTGCGCCAATGAACGGGCCAATACATGGCGCACCAACAAAGGCAGCCAGCACGCCCGTAAAGAAAGCCCCCGTGTTACCACCGCGTTCGGCCAGTCCGGAGCCGACGCCCATAAGCGACGAACCGAAATCGAACATGCCAAGCATGTTCAGCGCGAGTACAAACATCAGAAGAGAAAGACCTGCGACGACAGCCGGAAACTGAAGCTGGAAGCCAAGGCCAACCTGCTCACCAGCGGCCCGCAACAGGGCCAGTGCCAGGCCGAAGCCGAGAAAACAGACAACAACGCCCACCAGATAGAAAACGCCGTGCTGGCGCATGTGTGACTGATCCTGATGGCCGTGAAGCGCCAGCAAGCTACGCGCCTTGATGAACAGCACAGGCAGAACACATGGCATGAGGTTCAGAATGGCACCACCCAGTAGCGCTGCACCCAGAACGCCTAGCAGGGCTGCGAATGATAAGGCTTCTCCGGCAGTGTCTGAAAGCGCTGATGATGTTTCCAGGCTTTCGCCCGCTGTTCCGGCAATCACTGATCCTGAACTGGCCGTCAGCTCAAAGCCGATCCGGTTGCCACCGACGTCTTCAATAGCAAGCACGCCTGAAAGAGGGCCGTCGTTGGACAGACCAACGGCTTCCTGAAGTGTCAGGGTCACCCCCTCTGGCCCAAGGCTGACGGGTTGTTCAGGTGGATGCAGAATTTGATGATCGGCAGGAAAGAACCGAACATTTGAAACATCGCCATCAAATGCCGCCCGAACGGAGTCATCGCGAATGGAAAGCTTCCAGGTCTCGCCCTCTGACCGATCAAGTGCGGCTTCGCCCTGAAGCGGCACCGGCATTCGGGCGTCCGCCCACGCGAATGCATCGCCAGCCAGAGATTTGATCGGCGCGTCACCAATAGTCAGGCGCAGGCTGACAGGCGCTTCTTCCGGAATACAGATATCCTTGCAGATCAGGTATTGCGCCGTGCCGGACAGAACCAGCTCGCCGTCCGCATTGTCCGGCAGTTTGATATCAAAGGGCAGAACCAGCCGCTCTTCGAACCCGTAATTCATCAAGGTTTCGATCGGCTGAGGGTGCGGGATCGGCCATTCAAAAGCTCCCGTTTCAGCGCCGCTGGTCTCATCCCACAGGATTTCTGCGGGCAATCCGGAATCACCGGCATTCTTCCAGTAAACATGCCAGTGATCGTCGATGTCGAGGGTCAGGGCACCACGCACGGTCGAGCCGGGTGGCGTTACTGCATGGTCGGACACAAGATCGACGACGGCCATGCCTGCATCCACCGGCGCGGCATTTACGCGCGGCACGGCGGCGAAGATCACAAGGCAGAGTAAACTGGCAAAATATTTCATGGTACTGGTCATGTCAGATCAGATCGCTTTCACAAACCCCGGCAGACTAAGGTCATCTTGCCGGAAATAAACGCTTCAGTCGTAAAAGAAAGCCGGATCGCACGAACGTGACCAGCTTGTGACAACACGCCACGCCAGAATGCAAAAGGGCGCACGAATGACCGTGCGCCCTGCATATCTGACTTATCGGCGAGCCGTCAGGCCATGCCTGGAACCGTAACACCCTGTTCGCGGGAAATACGAACAGCGCGCTGAATGATGCCCGGCCAGTTCAGAAGTGAGACGAGGTGCGCGTAAATGGCACCGAGAGCGCCATTGTCGCGGAGCTCAGTAAACTTGTCTGCTGGCAGTGCATTCAGTTTCTCTTCCGAAACCGCCCAGTAATCAGCAATCTTCTGCTGAGGACCTTCCTGGCCCTGTGCGTCACGCGGCGTGAAAGCAACTGACTTCGTTTCAAACAGATCAAAGCTGTCGATCAGCTTGATGAATTCGGTTGTCGCACGGCGTTGACGTTCAAACTCCTTACAGAACTCAATGGCGTCCTGAGTGAATTTGGAAGGTGTTTCACCTTCAAAGAACGGAACGTCCGGCTGGTCGGAAACCATTGGTGCCTCGCGATCAACGCAAAGCAGCATACGGTCCTGGCTGTCGTCAGACGCAAACACGAATGGGTAGCGGCGAACGAAGGCAGGAACATAGGTTTCATGCTCAGGCTGACCATCTGCCGTCACGAAGAGGTTCTGTCCCTGACGAATGCCCATGACGGCAACCGGGGTCTTGTCGTTACCGACAAAGATCAGCGGATAAGAACCGGCAGCAAGACCGAACTCGCTGACAGTAACCGGTACAGCATGCGCCGAACGCAGAAAGCCAAATGGCTCGGAGAGGCGCTTCACACCAAGGGTGCGGTGCGCTTCAAGCGACAATGGTTCCGGCTTGTTGTAGAAAAGAACGTTACCAGTCAGTGCAGGGCCTTGTCCGGCCGGTGTGGATTCCATAGGGCTCTCCTAACTTGATGCAGACGCGTCCTTATCGGAAAACAAATTCTGCGACAACACATCATACTCAGAAGAATCGGCCAAACTTGATCATGACTTCAATTCAGAGACGAATTACTGGTCTTGCGTCGTGGAAGAACATTTCCACCAGACTGGCCGCTGCACTTGCCGCTACGCTGCTAATACCGGCGTGTAGTCAGAATTCCGATACGCCACAGACGGGAAACTCCATTGTAGCGCGTCAGGAACTTTATCGAAATCTGCTTGTGCTGGAAACCGGGCTTTACGCTGATTATGAGGCACGTAACGTAACGCCGGAAGATCCTCAGTCTGCCTTTCGCGATCTCTATCTTTTGCCCGCAGCTGAGTTCGAAGTCAGCCGAAACCGTCGCAATCTCGCCTTCGAACAGCTGGCCGACACAGCTGCACCTGAAGAATCTGCAGATGATTTTGCCGCATTCTGGGAAATCCATCAGGCCTATCGGTTTGCTGTACAGTCTTCGCGTCACGGACATGGCAAAGTCTCTCTGGTGTATGCCCGCCCCTACCCCGGCGATCATCTGAGCGGACCGCTGGCCCAGCTGTCCCGATACTATCTCGACGCCGTTTCTGGCCGGCAGCAATCGCTTCCGGAGGACACCGTCGACACACTTGCCAGAGCCCTCGACATCCTGACACAGCGGCTCGACCTCGACCTTTCAGCAGGGCTCGCGCCGCCGCCATCTGTCATCAATCGAATGCTGACGCAGATTGAAGAATCGCCTTTCTCTGATCGCGCTAAGCTAGTGGCGTTGCGATCAAGGCTCCGTTCGGACAATGCCAACCCGGACACGACCATCAATCCAGCCCTGGCTGACCTCGCATCGTTTGCGCTGTTCGAGCCGGTTCAGTCCCTGAAGGCACAGCTGGAGACCATTCGCGACATCCAGACCAGCGCAGCAGAACCGCCGACCCGGTTTTCCAAGGCGTTTCTGAACGCTGTGATCGCACAGTCGAGTTCAGGGCATTTCACGGCGGAGAGTTGCGCCGCCCGAGCGCAGCAGTTTCAGGACGATACGCTGACACGGATAGATCGCGCTATATACGCCGCTGAGCAGGCATTGAGCGCGGAAACTGAAAGCGGCACGCCGGTCACGCTCTCCGGAAATACACTATCAGCCAAATTCATTGCCTGGCAGGCGCTCGCCCCGCTGTTTCCTCCCGATTTGTCCGATCCGGAGACAGTAGCTCAGGCTGAACCTCCTGCCCCGGCACAGTCAGCCCCAGGCGTTGCCCCTTCGCCGCCAGCCTCTGTTCAGTTCAGCATCGTCGAGACGGGCCTGTCGCGCCTGAGACCGGCCTGGGGGGCGTTAAGCCCGAAAATGCTTCCGGATTACGACGTGGTTGAAATTGGCCTGGCCAATCCTGCCCCGATGCAGAACCAGCCTGCCCGGCCGGTTGGGCTCTCGGAGGCAGGCCTCGACGTTCACATTGAAGGCCAGCGCCTGGAAATCGCGTCTCCGGATCTGGCAAGACTGCCACCCAGCCTCGCCATTATCGACATTATGAGCCGAACCTATCCGGGTCATGCCTTTCCGGAAGCGATGAAGGAAAATCTCGAATACATTCCGGAGCTCTCGCGATCTCTTCCAAATGCGGCCTTCGAACTCGGCTGGCCTTACTTCGCGCTGCTACAGCTGGATGAGCGAAACGCGTTTGCGGACACACCGAGGCTGGAGGTCGCGATGTTGTACCGGCGCCTGCAAATCTTCGCCGATGCCAACATCACGACGCGCTATCTCGCCGGAGCCATCTCGCGGGACACGGCCCGGGCCCAATTGCAGACAATTCTGAATATCAGCGAAAACGAAGCCAGCGATATCATCGATCGCGCCAGCGTCGAACCGGGTCTGTCCTGCGCTGCGCTTTCGGGATTCACCCGTTTCGAGGCGCTGAAGTCCCGCGCCGAGGGGGTATTGGGCAATCGCTTCAACATCCGGGACTTCAACGAAATCGTCCTGTCCCCCGGCTCACGACCGCTCGCATTGGTAGAGCATGACGTCGATTCATGGCTGGCCGATCAGGTGGAAACTGTTCCTGACACGAATTTACCTCAATAATAATCGTAATATACGTAAGATAAACACAATTTCGCCCCGCTCCCTTTCAATGGTGCGGCGGGTAATTGTTTGTAGGGACAGGAAACATGATAACATCAAAGAACCGTTTCATCCTGCTGGCCAGCTGCGCTTTGTTCGCTTTGGGTGCCTGCAGCATGCTTTCACCAAGCGAAAGCAAGACAGCCGAAGTCGCGCCACCTCCTCCGCCGCCACCTGCGCCCCCACCGCCTCCTCCTCCGCCGCCTTCTATGGTTTCGGTTACCGCATCGCGCGGCATGATGATGACGCCCGTAGCGCCTCAACCACCGGCCCAGGTGCAGAACCGGGAACGCTATGAAGATGTTGATGAAAATCCGATCAAACGGGTGACCGATGAGCCGGTGTCCACATTCTCCATTGATGTGGACACAGCGTCCTATGCCGTCGCCCGACGCGACCTCAACGCAGGCCATTTGCCGCATAAGGATGCGATACGGATTGAAGAGCTGATCAACTATTTCGACTACGACTACGATCTGCCAGAGTCGCAGGATCCGCCTTTCTCAACAAGTGTGACTCTGGTCCCCTCGCCCTGGGCAGATGGCAATCAGCTGATGCAGATCGGCCTGCAGGGTTATGAGATCGAGGCCGATGAGCGCCCGCCCATCAAGCTGACCCTCCTTGTGGATGTCTCTGGCTCCATGGGCGCGCAGGACAAGCTGCCGCTGGCCAAGAAGGCCCTGAAACTGCTGATCGATCAGATGACGGAGAAGGATTCTGTTGCGATTGCTGTCTATGCGGGCGCAGCTGGAACAGTGCTGGAACCCACGAGCGGTGCCGACAAGGGCAAGATTTACGCAGCACTTGAAGACATGTCTGCAGGTGGATCAACAGCTGGAGGCGAAGGCCTGAGACTGGCCTACAATCTGGCAGAACAGACATTTGACGAGGATGCGGTCAATCGCGTCATGTTGCTGACCGATGGCGATTTCAATGTCGGCATCACCCAGGATGAGCAATTGGAAGATTTCGTCTCCCGCAAGCGGGAGTCCGGTGTCTATCTATCTGTCATGGGCTTTGGACGCGGCAATTATAATGACGCCATGATGCAGAAAATCGCGCAGGCTGGAAACGGCATGGCCGCGTATGTTGATACTCTGAACGAAGCGCGCAAGCTTTTGTCTGATGACCTTTCGGGTTCTCTCTTCACCATCGCCAAGGATGTGAAGATTCAGGTGGAGTTCAATCCCGAACGCGTCGCCGAATACCGCCTGATTGGCTATGAGACACGGATGCTGAACGAAGCCGACTTCAACAATGACAAGGTTGATGCGGGCGAAATCGGTGCCGGTCATAGTGTGACAGCGATCTATGAGCTGACGCCAACAGGCTCCGACAGCGCACTGATGGATGACCGTCGTTATGGTGATGCCAAGCCGGTTGCAACCACTGAAAGTGACGAATTGGCCTTCCTGAAGCTCCGCTACAAACTGCCAGACAGTAATACATCAAAGCTGCTGAGCGTGCCGATTACAGACGTCATGGGTTATGACGAACTCGCCACAGCCCCGAACGCGACCCGGTTTGCCACTGCCGTGGCAGGCTATGGGCAATTGCTGAAAGGCTCTCCCTTCATTCAGACGGATTTCGGATATGACGATGTGATTGAGCTTGGTCTTTCGGCGCGTGGAGAGGACCCGTTCGGCTATCGCAGTGAATTCATCCAACTGGCCCGGTCGGCGAAAACAGCTGCGGCCCAGGCGGCACTGGAAACACCCGTCCAGCCTGAAGCGCCTCCAACACGATAATCAATGCAGATAAAAAACAGGCCGGGACGTGCCCGGCCTGACTGTAGGTAGAGTGCGTTGGGCGGTGTCAGGCGGCGTTAGCAACCTGACCATGATCGCAGACAGGCGTGAGACCTGCACGCAAATCCGCAATACTGGTCTTGCGATCGAGAATTCGGTCGCAGGAAGAGAAGAACACGGCGCGCGCGCCATAGCGTTGCGCATCGCGGAAAGCCCAGATCGGCTGAATGTTGTGAGGTCGACCATCCAGTTCAACGATCCGGATCACCCGCCAGCCGAAAGCACCCTGGGCAGCAAAGATCGCAATCCCTTCACGTGCGGGCCAGTCATCATCTGCCCCCGCCTGTTCGAAGCTGTAGGATCTGCCGGACTGTCCACAAAAATTCACAAGGGCCATGTTCACTCTCCGTTCTTGTGGATATCTCTATTCTCTATTTGTTCTCAATTCAAGTGAAATTTGGAACAAATCCAGAATTAATTTGAAGAAACTCACAGCCCGTGTGGATTACATGACTTTGAAGATGCCGCGCGCGGTCATGACGAGCGTGTCATCAAGAAATAACTGGCCCTGCACAAAACACAGACGAGCGCTGGATTTCAGAACGCGAACGCTGGTCTTTGGTGCCCCATCGGTAACATCTGAAACCGGCTCGAATTCAATTGAGACCAGTCGGCCATTTTCAATTTTTGTCCCGGCTTCAGCTGTTATGGCGTCGTGAAGAATACCGGACTGTTCTTTGAATTGGGTCATGTCACGATCGCTAGCGAATTTTTCCAATTGCGCAAGCAGAAGCGCAAAAGAAAAGCCATCCCTTCGGACGGCTTGTTCTCATCAGACAGTGGGTAAGCTGTGGTCCGGTCAGGCTGCAGCTGTTGAGCCTTTCTGATCGGCGCCGCCATTTCCGAGCAAATCGCCAAGATGCGCAAAGCCCTTCAGGCCATACCGTTCGTCGCAGAATTTCGAGACTGCCGGGAAGATTCCCGCGATCTCGTTGTGACCCAGTCCGGCCTTCTGAAGGTTCCGGATCATGGTTGTGGCAACAGCCATGCGGCCACCTGGCGTTTGTTCGATCAGGCGCGCGATAATCCCGGTTGCAGCGCCGGTGTCATCACCAGCTTTTGCGGCGAGTGTACGGGCACCCGGCATTTTCTTGTAGAGTTCCGTCGTGAACGGAGATCCCTGACGTTCAGACGCGTTAAACACGATACCCAGCGCCGTGCGGCATGTAGTCTGGCTCATTCCTGTATCCGCTGAAACGGATTTGACGAGGTCTTTAAGCATTGGGGGCTCCATGTTGAGGACCGCCCTATTTCCTCACGTATGCGTTGCTGTAAGGTTAAGTTAACCTCGTCTGAACCGGCGAAATTTGATCAAAGCCGTTAATTCCCACAACGAATCTGCTCCCCATCCAACGGGCAGACCGGCAAAGTTTCGGGACGCCATCGCCACCTCCCTGCACGGGCGAAGCGATTTCAGACGCCGATTTTGCGCGTCAGAATCTCGGTGCGGACGCGAAGCGCCCGCGTTGCGAGCGAGACTTCCCGCAAGAAACTGATCAGGCCGATCGACAGGGAGCACACAACACCCACAAAAAGAACGGCAATGACAAATCCCGCCGGAATGGAGGCAAGGTCCAGCAGAAAAAGCAAAGCCACCAGCAGACAGATCAGCACAGCAGAAAGCGCACAGAAGAAAACGGCCCGATTGCCAAATCGCATGCGCTTGTCGAGCACTTTGAGTTCGCCAAGGTGCCGTTCTTCAAGAACAGCGGCCTCCCCCTGTTCGATCAGGTTTTCCAGGATACGGGCCCGATCAATGACCCGGCCCAGACGCACGGTCACAACATTCAGCAACGACCCCGTACCAACCAGAAGAAAGATCGGTCCAATGGCAAACTGAATGGAGGTTCCGATGTCGGACACCGAAAGCAACGGCCATAAATCCATGAACTGCCCACCCAAAATCCCGAAACGATGAATGTCTCTTGCGCCTAGCCTACTGCCTCTCTCAAACCGGGCAAGCCTGCTTTCGCATTCTGGTATTCAGGACACAGCGTTCTCCCCACCTGATTACGCGATTTTTCTTTTGTTAAGAGAATCGGTAAACCTGAATGGGAATGGGAAATTCAGATATGCCGGTTCAGCTGATTTATCGGAAGGAACACACACGGCGCCTCAAATCAGGCGATACGGTGCGTGTTGCTGCCAGCTGGATTCTTCGCGAGTCTGCCTCGAAGTCTCATCGGGTGAACCAGTTCACTCATCTTTGCCCGAAATGCGGGGCAAAAGTCCGTTCTGTTCGAATGCCAAATGGCGGCTGGGCTCATTTTGAAGCAGCCGGCGGGCTGGAATCGCTCAAACACCCATGTTTCGACATTGGTGCCGACATCGCATTGTCAAAAGACCCGAACACGCCCGATTTGTTCGAGCATCTTTGACCGCACAGTCCAGACAAACGCGCTGGCGAGCCCCTGTCTATCCTGATAGAGTGAGCACGCATCTACCGGTTCGGACCTATCCAGCATGACAGACATTTTCGGCCTTCTTGCCGCCTGCCTGACAACTCTCTCATTTGTGCCCCAGGCTATCCTCGTGATCCGCACCGGGCAGACAGCGGGTATTTCTCTTGTCATGTACGCCATGTTCACGACCGGTATTTTTTGCTGGCTCGTCTATGGTCTCATGCAGGTTGACGTGCCGATTATTGCGGCCAATGCGGTCACACTCTCTCTCGCCGCCATTATCCTGACACTGAAAATACGAGCCACACTCGCTGAACGCGGCGTCCTGCCCGCCCCCGTCATTGCGGACCCGGCTGCGGAATAGGCATGGCCAAAACCATTCTGTTCAACAAGCCATTCGACGTCTTGTCCCAGTTCACTGACCGCGGATCGTCGGACAGCCCGCGCCAGACCCTGTCGGATTTTATCGATCTGCCCGGCGTCTATCCGGCCGGACGTCTGGATCGCGACAGTGAAGGGCTGCTGATCCTCACCGATGACGGAAAGCTGCAAAACCGGATTGCCAACCCACGTTTCAAACTGGCGAAAACCTATTGGGCACAAGTGGAAGGCATACCTGACGAGGCGGCGATTTCGGCCCTGAAACGCGGTGTTGAACTCAAGGATGGCCTGACCCGACCGGCTGAAGCGAGGCTGATGGAAACGCCTTCTGGCCTGTGGCCGCGCACCCCACCCATTCGCGAACGAAAATCCATTCCCGATAGCTGGATTGAGCTGACGATCACAGAAGGCAGAAACCGACAGGTCCGACGCATGACAGCCGCTGTTGGCCATCCGACATTGCGCCTGATCCGGGCCCGGATCGGGCATTGGTCAATTGAGGGACTTAATCCCGGCCGGTGGAAACCAGCCGAGCCCGAGATCAGGCGAAAAAGTTGAAACCACCGCCAGCACTGCCCGCTGAGAGGCGCTGCAGGCCAGCCTGAAGATTGGCAATCTGTGCAGACAGATAAGCAGGTGGCGCGCCGCCCGCATTCTTGCCCGGTCCGGAATCGCCATTTTTGAGTTGCAGCAGTGTCGGATCATCAACGGCCCAGCGATAGGAGGTTCGAAGCGCCCGCAGGGCCCCATCCAGCATATCGACGGCGTCCTGAATGCTTTCCTTGTCATCAAAGGAAATCTTGTCTGTCAGCCCCATGGTGACAATTTCCGGCGCATCATTCTGATTGTCGTCGCCCGGGATGGGTTTCGCCATCACCGTACCTTCGACCAATCCAAGGGCCTTGAGCGCATCCTGACCATCCGAGCCCGCCTTGAGGCCGATCTGAACGCCCTCACCCGGCGTGATTTTCAGGCTCTGTCCATCGCTTCCGCGACGAACGCTGGCATTGCCATCAAGCACCAGGGCCGCGTTGATCTTGAAGCTGAGCGAGCGGAGATTGTCGCCCTGCTCAATGGTAATTTTCTTGTCCTTGCCGCCATCGACCGAGAGATAGAAATGGTCACCAGCCCGTAGCGCCAGACGATCTGTCAAAGAGGCGGTATCTGCCACCACCAGGTCACCATCCGGCAGGCCAAACGCGTCGAGCGTGGCCGAGTGATCGTTTGTGATCAAGACATCGGATGCCGATGCTACACCGCCGCGACCGGATATGGATCGGGTCCAGCCCTGCGTGCCATCGGCCTGACCAAGCGTGGTCATGAAGGCTGACTGGGACTTATCTGAACTTCCCGTTCCGAACGCGCCCTCACCCGTACCAACCGCGACCACCTGATCGCCGTTCAGCTCAATGCCTGTTACATTCTGATAGCCATCACCCCCCAGTCTCGAAATCCAGTCGAGCTGAGGTGCACCGCCATTCGGATCAATGCGGGCCACAAAGCCATCCCGGTCGATCTGTGTCTGAGCGGTAAAGCCATTGGCATCCTCGCCTACGGTTCGCGTGGAACCGCCGATATAGATCGAGCCATCGGAGGCAATTTTCACATCGGAAATACTGCCGCCATTCACATCGCCCAGTGAGAGCGTCCAGTCCGCAACATCGTCCACATCATTGGCGTAGCGGCGGACAACAGCCTCACCATTTTCAATGCCTGCGACCACGACAGAGCCATCATCGGCGACTGCGATAGAGGTCACTTCATCATTCTCAGTGGTGCCGAACTGGCGAATCCAGAGCTGATTGCCATCACTGTCGAGCTTTTCGATGAAGGAGTCACTGCCGCCGAGAAGCTCTTCATTGGTCATGGATGATGTGGTGCGGCCCGCAACCACCAGCGACCCATCGCTGGCGAAGGCGATGGAACGGCCCTCATCATCAAAGGCGCTGGCCCGCTGGCGGGTCCATTGCTCGATACCGTCTTCGTCAAACATGGTGACAAAGGTGTCTTCCTGGCCTCCAACAGCGGTCGAGACCAGATCATCGCTTGTCTTGCCGGTGATCGCAATGCGGCCATCATCGGACACCGCAATAGCAAGGCCTTCAGCATCGGAGCCGGCACCAAGACTGCGCGACCAGACCATTTTACCCTGGCTGTCATAGCGGGCCATGAATGCATCGCTTTCGCCACGCGTTACACTGTTTCCAATTTCACCAGTCGTGCTGCCAACAACGACATAACCGCCATCGGGGTGTTTCGCGACGCCCGCGAAACTGGTGTCGTTCTCCTCTGCCCCCAGAAACGAGGCCGCGTCGCGCATCGGGTCCGCGCCATCAACGCCAGACCAGATCGAAATCTGTCCGCCTGAATTGCCCGAACTGCCTGACTGACCGACCAGCACAGCGGCAGGCGCCTGATCGGATGCGCTGAAGGAAAGCGTCTCGACCGAGTTGCCCTTGATCTTGAAGCCAAACTGATTGCCCTCAATCACACCGTCTTCATTTTCCGTGCCGACCTTCACCCGCTGAAAACGAGAGGTGACACCAGCTTCCTCGAGCCGGAAATTGATGAAATCAGCTACGTTATCGAGGTTGCGAACGGTCTCTCCGGTGGCCGCTTCCATCTCATCGAGATTGATGTTGATGGTCTCGGTCGTGTTAATCTTTTTCACAGTGATGGCAAAGGACTGCGCACCGGTGAAGGCGTCCACCTCGGCGTCATACTCGCCTTCGTGTAGCACTTTGGTGTTGTATTCATAGGTGGAGCGCTGAATGGCGACTTCGCTCTGCGCGATCGACATGCGCTCGCCGGTGATCAATGTGGACTTCTGAATATCGATCGAGCCGAGAAAGCTGCGCACCTCTGCAATGCCGGAGAGCACGCGGTCCAGCGACCGGCCTTCCTGACCCACAGGTAGCTTTTTATCCAATGCGGCATCTGCGATCACCTTGACCTGGGCCAGCGCTTCATAGGCGGCCAGAAGTTTCGGTACATCGCCCTGTTCGCTGCGTGCATCATTGATCACGCTTTGTGGCAGAAAGGATTGCGCACCCAGCGCCTTGATCAAGGCTTTGTCGGCATCAACTTCCTGGCGCCATGGCAGCTGAGAGGCTGCGACTTCGCCTGTATCGCCTGCGGACGCGGTGGAGGACGTCGGCGCATAGCGAAGCGATCCAGCAAGCTGGTAGTTAATCTTGGCGTTGTAATACCCCGTCAGTGCCGAGTAATCGAATTTCACCAGATCCATGAATCTGCCACCTTAATTCAGCCCAGCGGATAGACAGGGCTTGAAAGCTCATTATCCTCCTGCGAGATAACGAAAGTCCTAAGGCTTTAGAAAAATTTACCGCATTCCGGAAACCAAGCCATGCTGTCTCGTCGCCGTAATTCCAGACAACCTTTCCGCTGGATTTCGGCGTTGACGTTCAACATCACGCTTCTGATTCTTGGTTATGTGATCAGCCTCCTGATCGTTGAGAACCGAACAGCGCTGGGCGAGGAGTACGTTGCCTCGAGTGAAGCTGTTTCCGCCACACGCGACGAGATGTCGAAACTCTTTTCAAAACTGGTACCTGCCAGCGCAGAGCCACGTAATTTCTGGGCCGGTCAGATCGATTCGCAATTGCGCGAGGATGATCTCATCACAACGAGAGGCCTGTTAATGGCGGCGCCAGACATGCTCGACCGTAAGGATGCGGGTGCCGTTCTGGCCGCTGCAAACACGGAGACAGCCGGGCGCCTCGATGAACGGCTTTTGTCTGCGGCGACACTCTTCCTGCCCGACGATGTCCGCGCCCGATATGAACGCCAGACCGCGCCCGACCAGGTCGAATCACTGTCGATCAACACCAGCCTTCCGACAACGTCAGCCGCTGAAGGAACAGATGTCTCCCCATCGGGAGACGATGACACAAGCGCGACAGCGTCACCTCGCTCACCGACTGCCGGAACGAGATTTGACCCTGCCCAGAACGCATTCAATGTGCTGGGGAGTGAACGCGACCTCGCCTATCAGAGTGCCGGTTGGCTGAGGGGTGACCGGACGGATGTTTTCTCGCTCTCTCTTTCCGGCCTTGGCCTTGCCGCCATGCAGGGCAAATTCCCGAACGTTGAGCTGTCTGACGATATTCTTCGCGGAGCATCACTGGTCAAGTCTGCCCGCCGCGCCGGGCGATTGCAGCCGCAATTTGCAGATCTGCTGGAATCGAGGCTGGAACGCGCCATACCGGAACAGGCCCTTCGGACGGAACTTGATGCAACCTTCAATTCCGGCGGCAGCATATTCATTGAAGGCGACGCCATACTGGATGCCTTTGTACGCGCGGCGGATGAAGACTGGCTTGCTCCGCTTTTCGAAGATCTCGAACGCATTGCCCATTTGGCAGAAGGCCGACCCAATTCGGCAGGCCTGACGATTCTGGAAACCGTCTCCTCCTACCGGGATCTGAAGCGGGCTGAACTGATAACCATTGCTGGTGGCGACCGCGCCGTCGCACTGGCAGAATACTACGGCCAGGACTCACTTGAGGCCGCCCAGACCGTCATGGACTGGACGATGAAACTGGTTCTGCTGATCATGGTGATGGTGGCGCTGATTGTCTTTCTTGGCTGGCTGGCCTTCTCGACGTTCTCGCAAAGCATGGGCCGAAAGGACAGTTACAGCCGAAGCTTCAGCTATTGATCCGGCCCCGGCAGCAGAACGCAACTCAGCCGTTGAAATCGCGCGCAAGCAAGCCGTAAAACAGGCTGTCGACCCATTTACCCTCGGTAAAATGGGTTTCGCGATGAACACCCTCGCGCGCAAATCCCAGCTCGTAGAACAGTTTTTGCTTGGGTTCATCGATGGAATAGATTTCAGCCCAGACCTTGTGAAGGTTCAACTCCTCAAAGCCGTAGGTCAGCAGGACGCGGCCAGCATCCGGCGCAAAGTCGGTGTCGATGTAGAGATCATCAGCACCGAGATAGATAGAAAAATCGGCGTTGCGATTGACCCAGTCGATGTAACACAGCCCGGCCGCCCCCATCAGATGGCCGTTCTCAAGATCTATGACGGAAAACATTCGAATGGCCGGGTTGTTATTCACGGCACTCTCGAACCAGCCGCGTTGCTGGGTCATGTTCAGTTCGCGATACTCGCGGAAGTACCGGCGCAGTTTCGGATCGTTCCGCCAGGCCAGGAGCTGCGGCAAATCCTCTTCCTCAATGGCGCGAAGCCCAGTTAGTTCACCGGTCAGCATGGCAGGTCGCTCACATCATCCCACATCAGCGCATCGCCTTTTTTGAGTGAGGTTTTAAGAGGCTGGCCGACCACAAGATCGAGCTCGAATGGCTCGACCGATCCGATGGGTCTTGGCCGAAGCGCCTCCAGGTCTGTTTCTGTAATCGTCTCGCCCGCACTTATATCACGGGTCAGCCGCAAACAGCGCCGCTGAACGACCGAACTGTCATACTCATTGGCTTCGATACGTTTGATCCCATCACCCAGAGCCAGCTCCAGCTCCCGCGTGCGGCCAACCATTTCGCGCCAGGATTCCGGGTTCATGGAGAAAGGGTGATCCGGCCCATCACGATCATTATCGTCGGTGAAGTGCTTTTCTACCGCGCATGCGCCGAGCGTCACCGCACCAAGCACTACGGAATGGCCCGGCGTATGATCTGACAGACCGAGGGGCATGCCTGGATATTTCAGGGCAAACGCTCGCAGGACGTTCAGATTCACATTGGCAAAATTCTCAAGGCTGCCAGTATAGTTGGTATTGCACTGCATGAGGCAAAGCTCACGTGTCTTCCCAAGTGCTGCCTCGACAGCCCGCTCCACATCTTCCATATCGGCCGCGCCGGCCGCCAGAAAAACCGGTTTACCCGTCTCACAGACGGCCTGAATGAACTGGCTCCAGCCAATATCGCCTGAACCGATCTTGAAGGCTTTCAGAAACGGATCCACCAGGGAAATCGCCTCCAGATCGTAAGGCGTCGTCATGAAATCGATGTCGGCCTTGCGGCATTCCTCAACCAGTTCCGACGTCCAGTCCCGAGGGGTCTGATAGCGTTCAAAGATCTGATAGACGGATTCCTTCCAGTCAGCCTGATGGGCGATCTGACCGCCCAGTGCCTGAAAGCCTTCATCGGATACGATATCCTTGGCCAGAAAGTGCTGAAACTTGGCGCAGTCCGCCCCGGCTTCCTTGGCCAGCCAGATGAGCTGCTTGGCTCGCTCCAACTGGCCGTCATGGGAACTGGCAATATCGGCAATGAAATAAGTCGGCTCGTTCAGGCCGATAGTGCGGTCGCCGATTTTGAATTCGTGAGCGTAGCGCATCGTGTGTCCTCTGCGACCAATCTTTGGGCTGTCTCTTCAAGGGTGGGCATGTCGCGCGCCAACAGGGCTTCCGCCCTGGAAACGTCGAGCCCGCAACTTCTGGCGCGGCGTGGCGAAAGCTGGCTGACACTGGTGTGCACGACAGGGCCTGGTTCGACCTTCATGGCTCTGGCTACGGCCCGAACAAAGTCTGCCTTTGACGCGACATCCCTCGACGCCACGTTCAACACGCCATTTGCCTTGGTGCGCAGCAGATCTGCTACAACGTCAGCGCAGTCTTCGACATGCATGGTAGAAGTGAAATAATCGGTATAGAGCGACATTGGGGCGGCCTCACGAAGGCTGTCGAGCACCCAGCGTCCAAACCCTTTCCGTGCGCCACAGATATTGGTTCTCACGATCAGGGCATTCTCGACCTCACGCGCCATGGCCTCGCCTGCAAACTTCGATGCGGCATACGCGTTTACGAGCCCGACAATCGCCTGTTCATCGTTCCGAACCGGCACATCGCCGTCAAAATAATGATCAGTCGAAATCTGGATATAGCGATTGCCGGTCTGATCGCTCCAGGCGGCCAGAGCGCTGGCTGGCTGGCCGTTCACACGATATGCCATATCCGGGTCATCTTCGCACGCAGCAAGATCAACGCAGGCCGCGCAATTGATGACAGCGTCAGCCTCAACGCGAGTCAGAAGTCTTAGAAGCGCGAGCTGGTTGGTGATGTCCAGCGTCAGGTCAGCCCCCGAACGCGCAACGCCCAGCGGGCGAAAGCCCTTGGCATTCAGTGACGCCATGACCGCTTGTCCAAGCAAGCCTGTTGCGCCCAGTACCAGAACGTTCATCAGGCCGCTCCCCGGATCAGCAAGGGTTCGCTGGAAATTTCAGCCTGCTGCGTTGCGGCCAGCCGGGCCGGGTCGTGATGCATGGCGTTGATCGCCGGAATGTCAGGGCGGCGCAGGCAAAGCGCCAGATAATCGGCGGTGGATGCGAAGGGTGCCTTGATGCCCAAAACCTCATAGATCGCACGAAACATGTCGACATCTTCAGGATGGTCCAGCGTCCAGCGCAGGTTTTCAATGCCGCCCGCCGGCCCGCGAATAGAGGCGTGTTTCAGATCCGGGTGCTGACGTATCCATGGTGTCACGTGCTCGCGCTCATAAGGGTCTTCCGCGAGATGGTCTGCGGCATGAAGCAAGCTGGCGTGGAAAACTTCGCAGTCCAGGCCATGCGGGAAACCGGGCGGCATGTTGTTGCATCCATAGTCGGCCTGGCTTTCCCGCCAGAACCGGATGGTCTCGCCGCAGATATCAGGATCGATCATCGGGCAATCAGACGTCACACGCATGACCGCATCCGCCACAACTTCGCGGGCCGCCTTGGCATAACGCGAGAGAACATCTTTCTCGGAACCACGCACGACGGTGTAGCCCCAGCTTTCCGCTGCCTCGGCAACCTGATCATCCTGAGGCAGATCGGGCACAGCCACCACCACCAGATCAGCGCCCGGAATGCGGTCACACCGTTCTAGACAGCGTTTCAGAAACGGTTCGCCGCCAAGATCCTTCATGACCTTGCCCGGACAACGCGATGAGCCCATGCGGGCCTGGACAATCACAGCCAGTGTCATGCGTTATGCATCTCCCGTCGTTGGGGTGGCAGACGATGCTCGTGAGAACAGTCGTTCAACGGCCTTTTTTAACACGATTCCGGCCCGCACACCGCCACACACCCAGAAATAAACTGCGGCGCGTGGTCGTCCGGTGAAGACAGCCTTGATGGGGCGCCAGATCGGATAACGAACAAACAAATGGAACAGCATGGAATGGGCGCGATCAGGATGGGTGCGGATGAACTCTGCATCGCGACGGCCATACCAGCGAAACTTGCCCAGATAATCGGAAAATTCGGGATGATGGTATTGCGGCACAATCGTGCTGCCCACGCCGAAGGTGAATTTCTGTGTGTCGACTATGCGTTTGAACAAATCAGCATCGTCAGACTGATCCTTGTTCTGCTCATCAAAGCGGACCGTTTGCAGCACCTCACGCTTGTAGAGTGTCGGCGCAACGCCGATCATTTGCTTGCGCGGGCCAGGCTGGTGTTGAAACACCACCATGGCGTCGTGCTCAGCGCGGTTCCAGAAGCCATTATCCTCGATACCAACACCGGCCTGAACTACATCCAGCTGATAGGTTTCCATGTCCTGGATCAGCCCTTTGATTGCATCGGGTGCCGGTCGGTGATCCGCATCAATAAAGGCGATCAGCTCATGGCTTGCATTGTCGGCGCCCAGCTGGCGATCAGGTGCCAGCCCCTTGCCGCCCGAGCGGATGACGCGAACGCCCAGCTCCTCAGCGATGGCGACCGTATCATCTGTTGATCCGCCATCGACAACGAGTAGCTCATCAGGCTGACACGCCTTGATCGCGCGGATCGATTTCTCGATCCGGTCGGCTTCATTGCGGGCGCAAAGCACCACGGAGACGGATTTTTGTTCCATGACATCAGCTAAACAAGCGGACGCTAAGGATTGGTAAAGCAAACCCCTCTTATCTTTAAGCCGAATGCAAAATTTGAGCCGAATTGAAAGGGTTCAGACAATGAACAGCGCTGCAGAGAACAAGGATTACCTCAAGGGTATTTCACGTAACTTTCTCGAGCCGATGCCAGACCTGAATGACAAATCCATTCTGATTACGGGTGGAACAGGGTCGTTCGGCAAGAAGCTGGTGAAGCTGATTTCTGAACACTGGACGCCTCGCCGACTGGTGATCTTTTCACGCGACGAGCTGAAACAGTATGAAATGGCTCAGGAATTTCCGCCTCAGACCATGCCCTATCTGCGCTATTTCATCGGTGATGTGCGCGATCAGGCCCGGCTCGAAATGGCAATGCGTGACGTTGACTATGTCTTCCATGCTGCCGCGCTGAAACACGTGCCTATCGCTGAATACAACCCGATGGAATGTGTGAAGACGAACATTATGGGCGCTGAAAACGTCGTTAATGCCTGCATTCGTGCGGGCGTTAAGAAAGTTGTGGCGCTGTCCACCGACAAGGCTGCATCGCCGATTAACCTCTATGGTGCGACGAAGCTGGCGTCTGACAAGATCTTCTGCGCTGCGAACAATCTTTCCGGCCGCGATGGCTGCCGGTTCTCGGTTGTGCGCTATGGCAATGTTGTCGGCTCGCGCGGGAGTGTTGTGCCCTTCTTCAAAAAGCTTGTCGCTGAAGGTGCCGATCATCTGCCGATTACCGATGAGCGCATGACACGCTTCTGGATCACGCTCGAGCAGGGATGCAATTTCGTGCTCTCAAGCCTTGAATTGATGGAGGGCGGCGAGATTTTCGTGCCGAAAATCCCATCGACAAAAGTCACTGATCTGGCCAGCTCGATTGCACCGCATCTGCCGCACAAAGTCATCGGCATTCGCCCGGGTGAGAAACTGCACGAGACTATGGTGGCCGAAGATGATGGCCGGTCGACGATTGAGATTTCCGACCGGTTCGCCATCCTGCCTGCGCTGGACGAAAAACTGCTTGAATGCTGGATGGATCGTGGTGCGAGCCGGGTGGAGGAAGGTTTCTACTACGCCTCGAACCGCAACCCGGAACGTCTGGATGCCCGCGGACTTCTGCAAATGCTGCACATGGCATTTCCGGAAGTGGGCGATCTCTCCACCCTGCCTGGCACACCGGAAGACAAGGCCCCCCGCAAGACCGCCTAGCCCAGATTGAACGCGCCCTTGATGCCGTCAATCAACAGCTGAACAGAGAGCGCCGCCAGAATAACGCCGCTAATATTTGATTAGCGGGTGCTCCCTCGACGGATAACAATGACTGATTGAACTTTTTCGGTATACATGCATACTCCGTTATTGCCTGGCAGTTGGAGGGGGTGGGGATGTCCGAAGATGAGCGTGAAAGAGAGCAAAAGCAGAAAATTGAAAATCGGAAGCTGATATTGGGTATTTTTACGGCCTGTATCTCACTTGCTGGCCTAATAATTTCTAGCTTTGCAACTTACTACGCGAACCAGGCGCAATCCAAAGTAGACCAGATAGATATGGAACTAAAGCAGCGCCAAGCTGACTTTAAATTGACTTATGATGTTTTAGGTAAGGTCTACGAAGAGATCATAACCCTAGAACGCCAGCACGACGCCGAATCCGACACAGAAACAAAACGATCACCCTCGGAAATCTGGAAGGAACGCGTGACCTGTAACTTCGTGAACTTGCTACGGGATGCCGAAATAGAATCCAGAAAAGACGGGCCACACTACGTACAAAAATTTATCGATGACACGTCCGAACAAAAATTATGGAGTCCAAACTGCCGACAAGACTTTGAACGATACGACACTACTGAAGTTGAAGGTCCAACCGACTTTAATCCGCCTGATGACTCGACGGCGGAAGTTGAACCACCAGAAAAAATTGGAAGATGGCACGCCCTGATTTCTTCTTACGACATAACCACCCAGGGATGCAAATACGCAACCCGGGATGTTGAAGATTTTGCAGAAGACCTGACGGCTCCCAAAGGTCAGGAACTTTTCATTTATGTGGTACAAACGAAAATTTCGCGCAACTATGCTGTCACTGTTGATGCGGGCGATGATCTCAGTCTTGCAAAGCAACTCGTTCCAAACATCAAAAGGGTAGCTCGTGAAAAAGAAGCAGGGACAGATGCATTCGTTCAGGTCAATAAAAACTGGGAAATACCAGATGACTGTTTTATCGTAAAAAAGCTTGCCCAAGCGAAGTGACAAACCTCGATCACCCCAGATTGAACGCGCCCTTAATGCCGTCAATCAACAGCTGAACAGAGAGCGCCGCCAGAATAACGCCCAGAATACGTGTCAGTGCGCCAGCCACACTGTCGCCCATGAAGCGGATGATCGGCCCGGCGGCGAGAAATACCAGCAACACAACGACCATGTTCAGGCCGAGCGATGACAGCACAACGGCCTGTTCCATGATATTGCCTTCCGCATTGCCCATATAGAGCATGGCGGTGGCGATGGTGCCCGGCCCTGCCAGCATCGGAATACCCAACGGAAAGACGGAAATGTCTTCTTTTGGAATTTCATGCTCGGCCATATGAGACTCGGCGCGGTTTTCCCGGCGCTCAGTCCGCTTCTCAAACACCATATCCAGAGCGATCAGGAACAGAAGCGCACCACCCGCCGCACGGAAAGCGGCGATGGAAATGTGCATTTTGTCGAGAAGCCACGCTCCGCCAATCGCGAATGCAAAGACAATGATCGTCGCAACGATGACCGATTTGATGGCCATGCGACGCGAATACGCCGCTCCGCCCGGTGCTGTCATGGACGCAAAGACAGGCGCGACGCCCAAAGCGTCGATCAGCACGAAGAAAGTGACGAAGCTGGCGGAGAAAAGAGAGAGCAATTCGGTATTCATCCGCCCCTCTGCCTCGGAAAGAGAGAAACTTCAACCCGTTTCTTTCATCTTTCAGGCATTTATTTCTGCTAGTCTCATCAAACAGAACAAAGCGTTTCCAGAATAAAAAAGAGCCCGGAGGAAAACCTCCGGGCCTTAAGTAAGCGACTAGGGAAGACCAGATCCGTAATCGCCAAAATCTGTGGACCGTACGCCTATCCCTGGAACAGAGAGAGGATGGTCTGCGGGTTCTGGTTGGCAATGGACAAGGCCTGTGTTCCAAGCTGTTGCTTGACCTGCAGGGCCTGCAGTCGCGCGCTTTCCTTCGCGAGGTCGGCGTCGACCAGATTACCGATACCAGCCGTCAGGCTGTCTTCCAGTTTACCGACAAACCCGACATGTGCATCAATCCGTGCAGCGCCCGCGCCCAGTCGGGACAGCGCCGCATTGACGTTATCAAGGCTTGCACCGAGCGCATCGACGACCTGAGAAGCCAGTGTTGTTGATCCAAGGCTGGCGGTCGGCGGCACCGTGATGATCGATCCACCAAGCGACAGATCTTCAGAGCTCAGCGTCAGCGTGTCATTACCACTCGCATCCGCCAGGAAGGCGATGCCATTCGTCAGCGAACCGTTGAGAAGATTGGCACCATCAAAATCGGCCGTGTTGATGATGGTCGTGATCTGCTCAAGCAATTCACGGAAATTGTTGTCGTAAGCCTCGCGCGTAACCGCATCGATACTCGGGTCCTTCGCGGCAACGGCCTTTTCACGCATCTGAATAATCAGATCGGAGATGGTTTCACCCGCGGCAATCGCGACATCGGCGATTGAGTTTGCCCTGTCCAGACTGGCGCGAACCGCGCCGAGCGTGGCGACGTCGCCTCGCATGCCCTGAGCAACAGCATAAACTGCGGAATTGTCTCTCGCGCCAGCGACCTTGAAGCCGGTCGAGACACGTGCCTGTGTTTTCTCAAGCTCGCTATTGGTACTATTCAGCGTTTGCAATGCAGTCATTGCTGCTGAATTCGTATGTATACTCGATACCATTTGCATTCTCCCGGCAGGAGTTTCTTAACCCTGACAATCTTGGGAGGCAGTTTTCGGCTCGTTTGGTTAAATATTAGTTGGCGAAGTTAAAAAAATTGTAGAAGACCTGCTCAGGTGTTCGCTCAGACGTTGCGATCGACCAGCAATCCATAGGCTTCGCCCATACTCTTTACGAGCTCGAGAAATTTCTCTTCGGGCCACTGTTCAAGCACTTCTCCGGTTTCCGGATCGACCGTTTTCTGGACAAACCGTCCGGTCTCTTCATCGCGCTCGATGACCAGTTTTCCCTTTTGGGCGTCTAATTGCGACGATACCGTTTCTTCCAGTACGGCGCGTTTCTGATCCGAAACATCGGGTGTCTCGAATTCTGCTTCTTCCCATTCCGGGGTCTGAGGCGGGGTGGGCTTTTCGTACTCCCTGACCGTGTTCGGCGCCAGGAAGGATGTAACCCTTGTAAGATCGAGGTCTCCGGCCATGATGTCTGCCTTTCTGCCTTCGATGCGAGGTGGAGTGGCGCGAACGCCACCCCACCGTCACGTCGATTAACGGAAGAAGGACAATGCGATACCAGCAGAAGAGTTGGCGATCGACAGAGCCTGAACACCAAGCTGTTGCTTGGTTTGCAGGGCCTGAAGCATCGCAG
>CAYFGB010000036.1:0-32345 GCA_964342455.1 uncultured Hyphomonadaceae bacterium | reverse complement strand
CGTCAAATGCGAATTTCACCTTTTTCCAAAAAAATGGCGGGAGCGAACTCCCGCCGAGGCGTTGGGTGATGGTGGGGTGTCTTCAAGAAGAAGACAGTATGAAATTCCCACGATTCTCTTAACGAGGTGTAAACGATAAACAAAATCTTACGCTGGGGCATGCGCGCAAGTGCTTTGTAAATTTTGGAAGGAAAGTCTGGAGGCCCCGTCCGGACTCGAACCGGAGTACACGGATTTGCAATCCGCTGCGTAGCCACTCCGCCACAGGGCCGCCCTGAAAAACAGGAACGCTTACATGATGGAGAAACGGCCATACGTCAACGAGAATTTATGGTAATTTCCCAATCGGTTTGCACGAACAGGCGGCGATGCGCAATTTGTCGCCTGCCGTTACCTTGCCGATTACAAACTCTGTGCTAAGAGCCGGTGATATACAAAATAAAGCGAGTCATGACCGTGGATTATGCAACAGCACGCCGCAAGATGGTCGAAAGCCAGATCCGACCGGACGACGTAACCGACGAAGCCGTTATAAACGCCTTCTCCACTGTTCCGCGCGAAGCGTTTCTTCCCAAGTCGAAACAGCCTTTGGCCTATTCTGAAATGGAAGTGCCAACCGTCGAAGGGCGCGCTTTCTGGTGTGCCAGGGATCTGGCAAAGCTTCTGCAGGCCATGGAGCTGGACTCTGGTGATCTGGTTCTCGTCGTTGGTGCGGGCGAAGGGTATAGTGCGGCACTTCTGAACAATATCGTCGACACGGTGATCGCACTGGAAGCGACGGAAGAGATGACGGAGGCAACAACTGACCGGCTTGCGGGTCTGGGTGCCGATCGCGTGGCATGCGTCACGGGTGATCTGCAGCTTGGCTATGCTGCTGAGGGGCCATACGACGCCATCCTGATAAATGGACGTGTCGAACAGGTGCCGCCAGCTCTGCTTGAACAGCTCAAGCCAGGTGGTCGACTTGGAACGGTAATCGGAACTGACTTCAACGCCCGCGCCGTTGTTTATACAGCCAGCGAGCATTCCGTTGCCAGCCGCAGCATCTTTGAATGCGTGCCGCCGAAACTGTCCGAATTTGACGTTGAGCCAGCGTTCCAGTTCTAAGATCATAAAACCAGCGTAAAGAAAGTGAACGCTGTTCACTTTTTTCCGAAAATGTGCGACACACTTGGAAAACAGGTGTGTGTCATGCGCTTTTTCTTGCGGACTTTGATTGCCAGTACTGTCGCGATTTCAGGAATTTCAGCTTCGGCTCAGACTCTGGAGGAGACGGTCCGGCGCGCCATAGCGCATCACCCCTCACTGGAGCAGGCCAGGCTCGACATTGATCTGGCGCAAGAAGACGTGCTTAGCGCGCGAGCAGGGCGGAGCGTGCGCGTGTCCGCTAGTCTGAGCTCTGCCATACAGTCTGTCGGCACAGACCGGGCTTTTGCGATCGATTCAGGCGAGACCTTTATCAATCAGGGGCAGATAGAGGCCGTTCTTCCGCTTTACACATCCGGCGCTCTGAGTGCCTCCATCGAGCAGGCGAGATTACTGGTGGACGCATCCGAATATGCGTTTGAAGCCAGTAAGGATCAGATCGAGCTTGGCGCAATTTCTGCCCATCTGAACGCGATCGATGCAAGAGAAGCCGTCAGCATTCGCGAACGAAATACAGAACGGCTGGCGAAACAATATACCGCCGCACAAGACCGGTTCGAGATTGGTGTGCTCACGCGTACGGACGTCGCCTTGTCCGATGCGCGACATCAGGCGGCGCTGGCGGGGCTCGCTGCTGCCATGGCTGATCTCGATGCCGCCCGCGCCCAGTACGTCGAACTGACTGGCACGGCCCCGGACATGCTGGCAGAACCGTCTGGTAAAATTGTCTTGCCCGTATCTCTCGACGACGCATTCGCGCAGGCGAGAGAAAACAACCCCAGACTGGTGCAATTGCGTATTCTCGAACGCGTCGCTGAACTTGGCGTCCTTGGCGCCA
Source organism: uncultured Hyphomonadaceae bacterium (assembly GCA_964342455.1). Classification (GTDB taxonomy): domain Bacteria; phylum Pseudomonadota; class Alphaproteobacteria; order Caulobacterales; family Hyphomonadaceae; genus Ponticaulis. The sequence continues at coordinate 30,361 of CAYFGB010000036.1, read as the reverse complement.
GAAGCCAGCGAGGAATTACGCTGGAAGCGTTTGGCACGGCCGGTGTCCAGGAAGGCAATTGGCAGAATGATTTCACAGATACCAGTGCGACCGTTGGTCTGCGCGCTGCCAAACCCTTGTATTCGGGTGGCGCGCTTCTTTCGGAGGAGCGTCAGGCGCTGGTGAGGCGTGAGCAGGCACGGGTGCAGACAAGACTGGCTGAAAATCAACTGGTTCGGGATTTGTCATCGGCGTGGGCTCGCGAACAGGCTTCGCAAACTGCGCTTGAGGCGGCCAGACGCGAAGTGGAGGCGGCGCGTATTGCGCTCGAAGGGGCTGAAGTGGAAGTCGGGGTCGGCTTGAGAACGACTTTGGATCTGCTTGATCAGGAGCAGGATCTTCTTGAGGCGCAACTTCGTTTGATTGGTGCAAGAAAAAATGTTTACATCTCTCAGTACCAAATTCGCGCTTTTATGGGCAGCCTGACCCTGTGATCTGGGCTCTATTAAGACTTGGTTATCCAAACCGGTAAAATATAAGCGCGAAGCATAAAGATCGAATCGCACCATGGTTTGATCCAACGAATTGTTTGTAGTGCGACAGGTGAAACATGGCAGCCGACGAAGCGCAGCAAGAACCGACGATGGAAGAAATTCTGGCATCCATCCGGAAAATCATTTCCGAGGATGATCAGCCTGAGTCTCAGGACGCTTCCGACACGGATCCTGTCGCAGATGAAGATGATATACTGGAACTCTCTCAGGAGCCTGCTCCGGAACCCGAGCCTGAGCCGGAACCGGATTTCATGGCTGATGACGATTTCGATGAATTTGATTCCGATATCGTGGCGGTCGACCCTGAGCCGGAGCTTCCTCCGGAGCCCGAGCCGGAACCTGAACCAGAGCCCGTTATGCCGAAAATTGAGGCGAAGGCCGTTCGGGAAAGCTTTGGTGAAGACGACAAGCTGATTGAAGACGAAGTTGCAGGCTCTGCCGCCGGCGCGCTTGGGCGTCTGATGGGCTCTATGAGCATGAGTGGTGGAACGACTCTTGAAGACGTTGTCCGCGAAATGCTCAAGCCAATGCTGAAGGACTGGTTGAACCAGAATCTTCAGTCAATCGTCGAAGCGAAAGTGGAAGAAGAAGTGAAACGTATCAGCCGAATGGCGCGTTAGCTTCGCACCGGGCGATGCATTTCGGGAAGGAAATTGACTGATCCGTTCCCGAAACCGTCCTCAGCATCTCGATTTCTCTCAAGGAGCGCGCTAGTAGAAGCGCGCTTTTCTATTATGTGGACACAATGATCGATCAACACTTCAACCCGTCTGACGCCGAACAACGCATTTATGAGCGATGGGAGAAAGCTGGCGCTTTCAAGCCGGACATGCAGAGCGATGGTGAGCCATACTGCATTGTCATCCCACCGCCCAACGTTACCGGTATGCTCCATATGGGGCATGCTCTGAACCATACGCTGCAGGATGTGTTGATCCGGTTTGAGCGGATGCGTGGCAAGAAGGTTCTGTGGCAGCCAGGTACCGACCATGCCGGGATCGCAACACAGATGGTGGTCGAGCGGAAACTGGCCGCGGAAGGCAATCATGACCGCCGATCCCTTGGTCGTGAAGCCTTCATCGATAAGGTCTGGGAGTGGAAGCATGAATCGGGCGGCAAGATCCTGACGCAGGATAAGCGCCTCGGCTCTTCCTGTGACTGGTCGCGTGAACGTTTCACCATGGATGAAGGGCTCTCCGAGGCCGTTCTGAAAACCTTCATCGACCTCTACAATCAGGGCCTTATTTACCGTGACAAGCGCCTGGTGAACTGGGACCCGCATTTCCAGACCGCGATTTCCGATCTCGAAGTCGAGAACAAGGAAGTCGATGGCCATATGTGGCATTTCAAGTATCCGCTCGCAGGTGGCGAAACCTACACCTATGTCGAGAAGGATGAAGACGGGAACATCACGCTTGAGGAAGAGCGCGATTACATCTCCATCGCGACGACGCGTCCTGAAACCATGCTGGGCGATGGTGCCGTTGCCGTCCACCCGACCGATGAACGCTACGCGCCGATTGTTGGCAAGCTGTGTGAAATTCCGGTTGGTCCGAAAGAACATCGCCGCCTGATCCCGATCATCACCGATGAATATCCGGACAAGGATTTCGGCTCCGGCGCGGTGAAGATCACAGGCGCGCACGACTTTAATGACTACGGCGTTGCCAAGCGTAACAACATCCCGCTGTTCGCGCTTCTGGATGATCGTGCGAAGATGCGCACGGATGGCCTCTCATATGAGGAATCTGCAACCGAGGCGCAGAAACGGGCAGATCTCTGGATCAAGATGTTCGAGGAAGGCGATAGTCGCTTTCAGTCTCCGGCAGGCGATGCCGCTCCGGATGACGTATCCGCCATCAACCTTGTGCCCGAAGAGTATCGTGGTCTTGACCGTTACGAATGCCGTTCGCGCGTCGTAGAGGCCATCACGACTGAAGGCCTCGCTGTGATGACGACGGACAAGGAAGGCAATGCTGCTCCTTACGTTGAGAACAAGAAGATCATGCAGCCCTTTGGTGACCGGTCTGGCGTTGTCATTGAACCAATGCTGACAGACCAATGGTATGTGGATGCGAAAACACTCGCCAAGCCTGCCATTGAAGCCGTTCGCAAGGGCGACACGTCATTCGTTCCGGAAAACTGGTCGAAGACCTATTTCCAATGGCTGGATAATATTGAGCCCTGGTGTATCTCGCGCCAGCTTTGGTGGGGCCATCGAATTCCAGCCTGGTATGGGCCTGATGGAGATTTCTTCGTTGCTGCCGATGAAGCGGGCGCGAAGGAACTGGCGAGAAAGAAATATGGCAAGGATGTTGCGCTTCGACAGGACGAAGACGTCCTCGACACCTGGTTCTCGTCTGCCTTATGGCCATTCTCGACCATTGGTTGGCCGGAACAAACTGACGAGCTGAAAACCTTCTATCCGGGTGCGGTCCTTGTGACCGCGTTTGACATCATCTTCTTCTGGGTTGCGCGGATGATGATGTTCGGCCTGCACTTCATGAAGGAAATCCCGTTCAAGGATGTCTATATCCACGCGCTGGTTCTGGATGAGAACGGCAAGAAAATGTCGAAATCTGAGGGCAATGTTCTCGACCCGCTCGACATCATCGATGGCTGTGATTTGCAGGTGTTGATCGACAAGCGCCTGCGCGACTCCCGCCAGACCGACAAGAACAAGCTCAAGCAGATTGAGAAGAAGACGAAGAACCAGTTCCCGGATGGCATTCCGGCCTGTGGAACGGATGCACTTCGCTTTACGCTGGCCTCACAGGCCGCGCAGGGGCGGGATATCCGCCTCTCGATCGACCGGATTGTCGGCTATCGGAATTTCGGCACCAAGCTCTGGAATGCCGCACGCTTCTGTCAGATGAATGAGTGCACGCTCTGGAAACCTGAGAGCTTCAACCCGAAAACGCTCAAGCAACCGATCAATCAGTGGATTGTCGGCGAGCTGGCAGAGACCGTTCAGAAGGTCACGGAAAATCTGGAAGCCTACCGGTTCAATGATGCGTCTATGGCTTGTTACCGGTTCATCTGGAACACGTTCTGTGACTGGTATGTCGAACTGATCAAACCTTTGCTCAATGGTGAGAGTGAAGCGGCAAAAAAGGAAACCCGTGAAACCGCCGCCTGGGTGCTCGATGAAACGCTGAAAATGCTTCATCCATTCATGCCGTTCATCACCGAAGAACTCTGGGAGCAACTCGCCGAGTTTGGACCTGGCCGCGCCGGTTTCCTCACGCTGGAGGCATGGCCTGACCATGGCGAAGAGCTCATCAATGCTGAGGCGGCCGATGAAGTTGACTGGGTGATTGAGTTCATCTCGGAAATTCGTGGCCTACGCGGCGATCTGAACGTGCCTGCCGGGGCCAAGCTTCGCCTTGCGCTTGTTGAGGCAGACGCCGCAATCATGGCCCGTACGCGGAACTATGCGCCTCTGATCGAGCGTCTTGCGCGTCTCGAAACGATCAATTTTGAAGATGCTGTGCCGCAAGGCTCGGTCCAGTTGATTCACAAAGGGACACGCGCGGCGCTGATTGTGTCTGATGCTCTGGACATTGAGGCCGAAAAAGCGCGGCTTTCAAAGGAGCTTCAGAAGATCGACAAGGAAATCGCCACGATCGAGAAGAAGCTCGGCAATGAGAATTTCGTGTCGAAAGCTCCGCAGGAGGTCATTGAAGAGCAGAAGTCTCGTTTGGCCGATTATGTTGAAAAGAAAGAGAAATTCTCAAGCGCGCTTGAGAGTTTTGAAAATATGTCCAGCTAATTCTGGCGAGGCCTCGGACGTTTGAGTCATCGCGTCCGAGGCTGAGTTTGCCAGGTCCATTTGCCGCCCATTCCTCGCCTCAATCTCAAATGATGAACAAGGCGTAACGGTGCTCGTGCAAAATAGGTAAAGCAAAAAAATTCTATCATAAGCAGCCTGTGCCAAACCTATCGCTATACAATCATGTGCATTGGGCGAGGGGACATGGCGGATATTTCCACTGATGATTTGCGAAGCAAATTGAAGGAAAGCAAAAAGACAAACAAGCGCCGTACCCACACCCCTAAAGCCGCAAAAAACGCCTATTCTTGGGGTGAAAAGCCGGATGGTGGAGACGTGCCGGCGAAGGTGTTGTCCAAGGCAATCCGTTTCATCTTCTGGAAAGGGCTGCCAGGACTGATTGCGACGCATCTCTGCGCCTCAGTCTTTGTGCCGGAACTGCGTCCAACCCGTTATCTGCCCAAGATGGATTTTCGCGATCACGCGAATGTCGAAATGTATGCCAAGGCGGCCAGCCTGGCAGAAGAAGATCACCCCTGCGCGCAGGCCATTAATGCGGCCTATGACAAAATGGAATCGCGTCGCGGCTTTGACAGCGAAGCAGATGCGCAGAAAATGCTTGAAGAGCTTGATGAGGGCTGTGCGAAGGATGTGAGGCGTGTCATGCGCGAGGCCGATGCAGCCGCTCTGGCGTCTCGCAATGCCAGCTTTCGGAAAGGTCAGTCTGTTCTGTCGTCTGCAAGCCAGCCGCTCGAAGGTCAGAGAGATTGCCCGACCTGTCCGGAGCTTGTTTATGTCTCTGCCGGTCCGGGACGTACAATCCGTGAAGACGTGACTATCGTTACCGATGATTTCCTGATGACCCGATCAGAGATCTCCATTGCGGAATACCGGGAATTCGTGGACGCGACCGGACATGTAAGCGGGAACAAATGTTTTACATTTGAGCGCGCCGAATGGGATATGCGCAAGGACCGGAATTATCTGCAACCCGGTTTTCACATCAGCGACGATATGCCGGCAGCTTGTCTTTCGTTTGAGGATGCCACTGCCTACGCGAAATGGATATCGGGATTGACCGGGCAGGTGTACCGGCTTCCCACCCTGCAGGAATGGGGCAGGGCCGCAACACCGCCCGATGAGGGATTTGTAGATGGTCGTGTCAGTGATGATGTGGCAAAGCCGATGGCCATTGATTCGGATGCGCCCGTTGAGACATGTCTGATGTGGAACGCTGCCGACTACTCGACGGGTCGGGTTTATCCGTCGCTTGGGCCTTCAGAGTGCGACGATGGTTTTACCACAACTGCCCCCCTTGGTGCGTTTGTTCAGCCGCCGTTCGAACTGGCCAATCTTCCGGGAAATCTCTGGGAGTGGGTGGTCGACATGGAACATGAAGGCAAAGACGGATGGGCAACCGTGATCGGCGGTAGCTGGGCCAGCTCTGCGGACCAGATGAACCCGGGCTCCGTCAGCTATACCCGGCAACGTACACGTGCCTCAAATATCGGCTTTCGTCTTGTCCGCGAGGTTCCGGAACGGGAGGTCAATGCCTCTGGGCTCAGGATACGTCAAAGCTAGCCTGCGGTTATTGCCCTCTTTATGCACGGCGACTAAACCCGGACAGGCAATCGCAAGGGCGATCCAAGCGGGGACGACATGAACGAGACATCACCTTTGGCCATCAGGCTGGCGAATTTGCCGCCCGAGTTCGCAGAATTCGCTGGAATTTATGAGCGCGATCTCCGCCTCACGCTCGAACAGAAAGAGCAGGAGCGCAAACGAGCTCTGGACAAGGCGAAAAAGACCGGGGTGATTGGTCTGGCGGTCGGGATCGCCCTCGTCGTGCTTGGACTCCTGATATTCCGGTCACCTTTTGCAGTCATTCCCGGCGTGCTGGTCGGCTTCGGTGCGCTTTTCTTCGGATCGTCTGAACTCAGAAAAGTGGCCAGCGGCGGTAAGGACGTCATGGTGAAGCCCGTCGCAGAACGGTTTGGCATCACCTACAATGAAGAACCATCTCCGGAAGCTGAAACAAACCTGCACAAGTGCCGCGAGCTGAAGGTCCTGCCATCCTGGGATCGCATGTCCCTTCAGGACGAAATGCTCGGCCAGCGAAATGGTCGTCATTTCGAATTTTTTGAAGCGCATCTCGAAGACCAGCGCACGCGGACAGATAGCGAAGGGCGGACGCGAACTGAATGGGTGACTGTCTTTCGTGGTCAGTGCTGGGTGCTGGAAACGCCGAAGACGTTTCTTGGTGAGACCCGGGTGTCCCGCGATGCCGGATTGTTTAACGCACTTGGCGGGCTGGGCTCCAAATTCAATCGTGTCAGACTTGAAGACCCCGAGTTCGAAAAACTTTTTGAAGTCTATGGCACGGATCAGGTGGAAGCCCGATTTTTGCTGACCCCCGATGTCATGCAGGCGTTTTTGGATCTGGAAGAAGCGTTCAAGGGCGGCCGACTGAGGTGTACGTTCTCCGGCAATCGCACTTATGTGGCCATTGAAGGCGGTAATCTCTTCGAGATGAATGCGATGTTCAAGTCGTTCGATGACCCGGAACGGGTTGGTGATCTGCTGGAAGATTTTGCGGCAATGTTTCACCTGGTTGATGTGCTAGGTAAGAAATAGCGCACAGAATCGCCATAATCGCTGCGTGCTAAGGGCCAGATTCATTCATCTTCTGGTCAGCTCGGCTATGAGAATGTCTGGTATGATTTACAGAAATGGAATGAAAGCCATGGTGAACGCACGCATCTTTTCAGCAATTGCGATTGCAACCTGTCTGGTGACGCCTTCGGCCTTTGCGCTCACGCCCAGCGAATGTGCCTCTATGAGCAAGACACTCAGCAAATCCGGCGCTGAGCTGAAAACAGACTATGCCTCGCTCGAGGCATTCGCGGAAGAAACCGAAACTGTTGGCGATGAGTATGCGGCAGCCAAGGAAGAATCCGGTCTGTCACCGGAAGCTGCAGAGCGCGCCAAGGCTCTGCGCGCCAGGTTTGACGAAATGCGTGCTGAAGTAGATCAGCGCAATGCGGCGCTGTCAGCTCGTGTGGCCGAATTCAATACGATCCAGAGATCGTTCCAGTCATCCTGCAAAGCCTATTTCGACTAGGTTTTTATCTCCGGTCGAACTCAGCGAGAAAAATCGCCAATAATCGGCACGTGGTCTGATGGTTTCTCCATACCGCGTGCCTTTTTGTATATTTCGATAGATGACAGCTTATCGACGGCTTCAGGGCTCGCCAGCAAATGGTCGATCCGGATGCCATGATCTTTTTGCCATGCACCTTTCTGATAATCCCAGAATGTATAGCTGTGGCTGCGGCCATCATGCGCCTTGAAGCATTCGGTATAGCCTAGCCATTGCAAACGCTGGAGCGCCGCGCGTGATTCTGGCTGGGCCAGTGCATCATTCGCCCATACGGCCGGGTCCCAGCAATCTTCATCGCCGGGGATCACGTTATAGTCTCCCGCAAGCACAACCGGCATTTCCCACCCCAGCAGCTCTTCCGCACGTGACTGCAAAAAAGACATCCAGTTCAGTTTGTAGGTGAACTTGTCGCCTGGAAAAGGGTTGCCGTTCGGCAGATAGATGGAGGCGACCCTGAACGGCGTTTCGCCTCCGGTCGTCACCTCAATGTATCGTGCCTGATCGTCTTCGTCATTTCCCGGAAGACCGCGCTGCACATCCTCTATGGGCGTTTTCGACAGGATCGCCACGCCGTTATAGGTTTTCTGGCCGTGTGCTTCGACCTGATACCCCAGATCCTCGATCTCGAGATAGGGAAACGCGTCTGTCTCGCATTTGAGCTCCTGGAGGCAAACCACATCGCAGTCGATTTGCTTCAGGGTCTCGATAACGGTCGGCAGACGCGCCTTGATTGAGTTGACGTTCCAGCTGGCAATTTTCATGAGCGAATCTTTTCTTCTTCGTCCATGTCTTAGCCTGTCTGGAGATCAGTGTCAGGACCGGAACTCGACAACCTCTTCAAGCGGTGCCCGGTCCGTGCGGAACTGGTTCACAGGGTGCTCTGTGTCAGGATAGCCGAGCGCAATGCCGCAATAGAGCATTTCTGTTTCGCCCAGACCAAGATGTCGTTTGAGCGTTGGGCGAAGAATGCCCCAACATTCCTGCATGCAGGTGGCGAGGCCGGCCTCTTCTGCAAGCAGGCAAAGAGTCTGCATATACATACCTGTATGAGCCCACTGGCCGTGTCCCATGCGCTCGTCAATCACGATCATGATAGCGACCGGAGCATCGAAAAACCGGAAGTTTCGTGAAAACCAGGTCAGACGAGCTTTCTTGTCCTCGCGGGGAATATCCAGCGCAGCGTACATGGCTTCACCAACGCCAAACCGACGTGATCTGTGTGGCTCCCACAAATCAGCAGGATAGATTGCGCGGTCAGTTTCCTCGCCGCCCGGATTTGTGGCCAGAACCGTTGCGGCGGTGTTGATCATATCGTCCTTGGCCTTGTCGGTCAGGACAATCGCGCGCCATGGCTGCAGGTTTCCGCCTGATGGCGCGCGCTGCGCCTTCGTCAGCAGCGTTTCGAGTGTGCTGCGCTCAACAGGTTTATCCAGAAAAACGCGCGTTGACCGTCTCTGGTCGACCGCCTGTGAAACATCCATCGATTTCTCCCCGATCTATTGGTTCCGGGGAAGGTATGGAAATGACGGAAGGAAAAGCAAGCTTTAGATGGAAAAGCTGGTGCCGCAGCCACAATTCGCTGTGGCGTTGGGATTGTTGATTTTGAATGCGGCGCCGATCAACTCGTCAACGAAATCGATTTCAGATCCTTCAAGGAAGGGGAGGCTTGTGGCGTCAATGGCCACTTTTGCGCCGTCGCGCTCAATCACAAGATCGTCACTGTCGATCGATTTGCCGAAGTCGAACTTGTAGGAAAATCCTGAACAACCGCCGCCTTCGACCGACACACGCAGAAAGTCTGCCTCCACCTGTTCGGCAAGAATCGCATTAATACGTCGGGCAGCGCTGGCGGAAAGCGTAATGGGCGTATCCATATTCTCGTCCTGTTTCTGTGCTGGCTAAACAGATAAGGCGCTAAACCGCCAACGAAAAGGGATAAGTCGGTTATGCAATCATTGTTCTCCGCACGCGTTGATTATGCGAGCGATCCTGCAAACTCGCGCGGCCGGTTCCACAAGGAGCCGGGTTCGCGCACGCGGACGCCGTTTCAGCGCGACCGGGACAGGATTATCCATTCGACCGCTTTCCGGCGATTGAAAATGAAGACGCAGGTTTTTGTCGCGCACGAAGGAGATCATTTCCGGACTCGGCTGACCCACTCGCTTGAGGTGGCGCAAATAGCGCGATCAGCCGCGCGTACGCTTGGGTTCGACGAAGACCTGGCGGAAGCGCTGGCTCTGGCGCACGATCTGGGGCACCCGCCATTCGGGCATGCCGGCGAGGACGAGCTGGATGAGTGCATGGCCGATTTTGAAGGCTTTGATCACAATGCCCAGACGTTGAGAGTGGTGACCCGACTTGAGCACAAATATCCGACCTTTGACGGGCTGAATCTGACGTTTGAGACGCTTGAAGGGCTGATCAAGCATAACGGGCCGGTGTTGAAGAATGGGAAGTGCATTGAGGATCTGCCGCATGCGTTTCGGGATTTTGAGTATCTCGATCAGCTCGCGCTTGATCAGTATGCGGGACCTGAAGCCCAGATCGCAGCGCTCTCCGATGATATCGCCTATAACAATCACGACATTGATGACGGGCTTTCCGCGCGACTGTTCTCGATCGATGACCTCAATGAGGTGCCGATGGTGGGGCGAGTGTTTACGCAAGTGAAAAAGGATTACCCGCTTCTTGATCGGGACAGGATTATCGGAGAGGCCATTCGCAGGCTGATCGGCATCTGGATTGATGATCTGACGTCTGAGACCAGCCGTCGCGCGAAAGAGCTCAAGCCACGCAGTGTGGAGGATGTGCGTGGTCTGGGAATGCCACTGGTGGCGTTTTCAGAGAAGCTTGAGGCCGAGCAGAAAGAACTGCGACTGTTCCTGATGGAGCGCATGTACCGTCATTACAAGGTAAACAGAAAGCGCAGTCAGGCGAAACGCATTCTGAAGGAGTTGTTCTGGCTGTTCCTTGACGAGCCGGACACATTGCCGCCACCCTGGAATCACGCTGCCATGCAGAGAACGCGGGAACAGCGGGCCCGGATCGTCTGCGATTATGTGGCAGGCATGACCGACAATTTTGCCATCGCAGAGCACCGCCGATTGTTCAATCTGGATGCCATGATGTGAGCGGGCATTAGCGCGTCGTTAATATCTGTTATGATACCGTTAATGCGAACAAGAGGATTCGCCAGATGTCAGAAGACTTCGATTCATCGGATGCACCTCGCGAGCGTGCACCATACTCATCTCTTTCAGATGATTATCGCGGATTTGATGTCCGCGAAGAAGAGGAGGGCGGCCGCAGCTATTTGGTTGTCGGCCTGGCGCTTGGTGTAGTTCTGGTTTTCGGTACGGTTGTCTGGAATGCCTATCGCGTGGGCGTGAAAGACGATGTGAACGACACGCCGGTTATCAAGGCCGATGCGGGAGATTTCAAGAAGCGTCCTGATGATCGCGGCGGTATGGAAACGCCCAATCAGGATAAGCGGCTTTTTGATGCCATTGATAACAATGACCGCTCCGAAACCAGTGCACCGGTAGAAAAGGTCAGCGATGGAAAGCCGACCGATCTTCGCCCGAAACCCGCCGTGCAAACCCAGGTGTCGCCTTCAGAGTCGTCCCCTTCAGCGCCTGAGACGACGGCCCCCGCACCTGTTGAGCCGCCAGAGGTTCAGCGTCCAGCTACACCGCCGCCATCCTTGCCACCGACACCGCCTCCGCAGCCGGTGGAGCCGAGCCTGCCCATGATGCAGTTCGATCAATCAGGGAATTATCTGGTTCAGCTTAGCGCGCTGCGGGATGTGGCTGGCGCAGAGCGTGCCTGGTCTCAGATGGTTGAAGCGTATCCGGAACTTTTTTCGGGTGCTGTGATGGATATTCAACGCGCAGATCTTGGCTCGAAGGGTATTTATTACCGCGTTCGGGCGTCCGCATTTGCATCGCGGGCTGCGGCCGACAAGTTTTGCGATGCGCTGAAGTCTCGCGGCGAAGCCTGTATCGTTACGGCGAGGTCGTAGATGAAAGCCTGTATTCTGAGCGTTTCCGGGACGGTCCTGACCTCTGATGAGAAGGCATTGTTGGCCGATACCCAGCCATGGGCTGTGATCCTGATGGGACGAAGCTGCCAGACGCGGTCGCAGGTACAGGCGCTTGTCGATGACATCTGGAACGCCCTCGAGCGTCCGTGTCTGATTTTCATTGATCAGGAAGGTGGGCGTGTCGCGCGATTGAAGCCGCCTGAATGGCCAGAGTTCCCGCCGCTTGCCCGTTTCGGGGAGCTTTTCGAACGCGATCAGGCGAGCGGTCTCGAGGCCTGCCATCTGAACCATTATCTTCTGGGTGTGGAACTGGCTGCGCTTGGCATTCATGCGGATTGTGCGCCTGTTGTCGATCTGACGATCAGGGGGGCGCATGAGATTATCGGTGATCGCGCCTTTAGCGGTGACCCGGCAGTGATCGGCAAACTCGCAGCCGCTGCGATCCGGGGCTTGAGCGATGCCGGTGTGGCCAGTGTCATAAAGCATATTCCAGGGCATGGTCGCGCAACTGCAGACAGTCATGAAGAACTGCCCATCGTCAGTGCTGACGCCAATGAACTCGCGGCAGATTTCCAGGCTTTTGCGTTTGTAAAAGCGGCTCCCATGGCGATGACAGCGCACATTCTTTACACAGCTATTGACCCCAATGAGCCCGCAACGACGTCATCTGGCGTGATTTCAGATGTTATTCGCCAGAGAATCGGTTTTGATGGTCTTCTTATGAGTGATGATCTGGGCATGAAAGCTTTGGGTGGAACGCTCGGCAGCCGCGCAGAACGTGCCTTGACGGCTGGTTGTGACGTTGTTCTGCACTGTTCCGGCTTCATCACTGATCCAGCGATCATCTTTGCAGAGATGCGGGAAGTTGCTGATCGCTCTCAGGAGCTAAGCGGGAAGGCTCTGAGCCGGGCGCTTGCTGCTGAGAATGCAAGTTGTTCAGGTGTTGTCCATGATACGGACATGGCACGCCATCGTTTGAGTCTTTTGATGGATCGTATTGGAGCGGCGGCTTAATGGCAGATGGGTTGGTCATACCGACGGGCGGGCAGGATCCTGCTTTCGATATTGATCAAAAGGATGCCTTCCTTGTTGATGTAGAAGGCTATGAAGGCCCTTTACACCTGTTGCTTGGCCTCGCACGACGTCAGAAAGTTGATCTTCGACGCGTTTCCGTTCTCGAGCTTGCTGAACAATATCTCGAATTCATCCAGTCTGCGCGTGACATGCGCATGGATATTGCCGCCGACTATCTGCTCATGGCGGCCTGGCTGGCCTATCTGAAGTCCCGTCTTCTCCTGCCCAAAAAGGAAGCGGATGGAAAGGATGATGAGACCTCCGCCGATGATATGGCGGCTCGTCTGGCGTTCCGCGTGCAGCGACTGGAAGCCATGCGTCAGGCCGCGGCTGACCTGATGGACGGAGATTTGCTTGGACGCGATGTCTTTGTCCGCGGTCTTCCCGAGCGCCCGGTGGTCGTCAAGAAAGCGCAGTATTCAACGCGACTGATCGACATGATGGCTGCATTCGCGAACATTCAGAAGCGTAAGATCAAGGTTCGACCGCATGAAGTGGTAAAGCAATATGTGCTGCCGCTCGAAAATGCGCGTCAGTCCATTCAGCGTGAGCTGCCCAGGCTTGACCATTGGAAGAGCCTTAACGATCTGAGCGTCAGTGAAGATGAAAGCGGTCGTCAGGCGCCGGGCAAATCCCGACTGGCCAGCCTGTTCGCGGCTTCACTTGATTTAACAAAGGCGAAGCAGATTGATCTTCGTCAGGATAGTTATGGCGCACCCGTCATGGTGAAGCGTTATGACGAGAGCATGGAAGCAACGGAACATGGCGAGGAAGTCTGAGGCAGAACGCCTGGAAGATATCCGATCTGCCGTCGCGCAGATGAGTTTTGCCTACAAGTCTCATGAACGTGTCGCGGATGATGACGCGTTGACGTCGGCACCGGCTGACCTGGAGCGGGAAGCTGATGCCTTGCGGCGCGCTGAGGCGGTGTTGTTTGCTGCCGGCGAGCCCGTTTCTGCGGAAGAGCTGGCAGGCGTGCTGCCCGAAGATGTGTCTCCGGCGGAAATCCTCATGACGCTCAAGGAAGCTTACGCCCATCGCGGAGTAAATCTTGTAGAGGTCGATGGTCGCTGGCGGTTTCAGACTGCGCCTGACCTCCGTCATCTGTTCACCGAGTACAAAGACGAGGACCGCAAGCTCTCGGCTGCTGCGCTCGAGACCCTGGCCATTATTTCCTATTGCCAGCCGGTAACGCGCGCCGAAATCGAGGATGTCCGGGGCGTTGCTGTTTCAAAGGGCACGCTGGACATTCTGCTGGAATGTGGCTGGGTTCGATTACGCGGACGCCGGAAAACACCCGGCAGACCAGTAACCTACGGCACGACACCCGAATTTCTAGAACATTTCGGTCTCGACAGCCTCGATAGCCTGCCTGGAAAATCAGAATTTCTGGCCGCAGGGCTTCTTGATAGCGCCATGCCGGCGAATTTTGAGATGCCTCGACCTGGCGACGCAGAAATTGAGGATGATGAGCCTTTTGCTGCAGATCAGGATGAAGAAAACGCAGCCTTCCACACGGATTTTCTTGAAGAAGAAACCGATTAGACGCATCACCCTTGTTGTGGAACAGGTCTGAAACACCTATTCTGTTGTCAGTAACAGGAGATTTTCCAATGGCTCCAGGTTGGATGCAGCTCGCACTCATTGCCCTTGTAGCGCTTTTGCTTTTTGGCGGTCGCGGCAAGATTTCATCGATCATGGGTGACATGGCCAAGGGCATCAAAAGCTTCCGGACAGGTCTGAAGGATGACGAGGATGAAGATTCTCGTGAACCCATCAATGTGACACCCGAAAAAGACAAGGCCTGACTCAGGCAGTTGAATGCTTCCACAATTCGGTCTCTCTGAACTCCTTTTACTGGGAATAGCTGCTCTCATCGTCGTAGGTCCGAAGGACCTGCCAATGATGATGCGCAAGCTCGGTCAATGGGTCGGGCAGGCCAAGCAAATGGCGAACGAATTCCGCGGCGCTTTTGACGATATGGCGCGACAGGCTGAACTCGATGAACTCCGTAAGGAAATCGAATCCCTGAAAAAGGAAAATCAGTTCGAACAAGCCGTGTCTGATCTCAAGGACGCGGAAAGAGACATCAATGCTTCTGTCATGAGTGAGTCGCGAAGTGAGTCATGAACAGGCGGAAGAGACATCCGCGACTGAAGAACCGGATGAAGTAGACGCATCATCCGCACCTTTGCTTGAACATCTGACAGAACTGCGCTCACGGCTCATCTGGGCTCTGCTTGCGCTTGCGGGGTGCGCCCTGATCTGTTTCGCCTTTGCAGAGCCGATCTATAATTTTCTCATGCGCCCTCTGGTTCGGATTGCCGAAATCGAGCGGGCAGACACAAATTTTCGCCTGATCTACACCGCACCGCTCGAGGTGTTCTTTGCGCAGCTGAAGCTATCGCTGTTTGGCGGGCTCTTTCTCGCGTTCCCAATCCTCGCCTGGCACGTCTATCGGTTTGTCGCGCCTGGTCTCTACAAGAATGAGCGGCGCGCATTTCTACCGTTCCTGGTCGCCGCGCCATCCTTGTTCGCGATTGGTGCCACCTTCGTCTATTTCATCATGCTGCCCCTGATTTCCCGGTTTGCCCTGAGTTTTGAGCAGATTGGCGGAAATGGCGTTGCAGCGATTGAATCGCAGATCCGGGTCGCCGAATATCTCTCACTGGTCATGGCGCTGATGATTGCGTTTGGACTGTCCTTTCAGTTGCCTGTTGTTGTAAGCCTTTTGGGTAAAGCCGGGATCGTCGGTGCTGATACACTTCGGAAGGGCCGCAAATACGCCGCTGTCGGTATTCTGGCATTTGCCGCGTTCTTCACACCGCCCGACATCATTTCTCAGGTCATGCTCGCAGTTCCGGTGATGCTGCTTTACGAGATTTCGATCTGGTGCGTTGTTCTGATCAGTCGTCAGAGAGATCGTGAAGACGAAGAGCGTGCTGCAGAAGAGTAGACCTTTGCACCGCATCCCGTTAAGCACGCCACAACTTAGTTGAGGCTTGCTGGACATGCACGATATTCGTTTCATTCGAGAGAACCCGAACGCACTGGATGAAGGGCTGAAGCGTCGCAATTACGCTTTGCCGGAAAATGGTGGATCCTGGTCATCCCTCATACTGGCGCTCGACGCGAAAGTCCGTGAAGCGGTCGCAAAGAAGCAGGATGCGGAACAGGTCCGTAATGCATCCTCCAAGCTGATTGGAAAGGCCAAGGCGACGGGCAATGAGGCCGAAGCACAGCGCCTGATGTCGGAAGTGGCCGAAGCGAAAAAGACGATTGAAAGCGTCGGCGAAGAGGAGGCGGCGGCTCAGGCAGAGCGTGACGCCATTCTCCTGTCTTTGCCAAACCTGGCGCATGACGATGTGCCGGACGGCAAGGACGAAGATGACAATGTCGAGGTTCGCCGTTGGGGTGACCCGCCGGCTCTGGCGTTCAAACCAAAATCGCATGATGAGGTTGGTGAGGCGCTTGGATCAGGTGTTGCCGGGCCTCAGATGGATTTTGAAGCAGCTGTCGCCATGTCTGGTGCGCGGTTTGTTGCGCTGAAGGGCCCGCTCGCGCGGCTTGAGCGCGCGCTCTCTGCGTTCATGCTGGACGTCCAGACTGGTGAGCATGGCTACACTGAGGTAAGCCCGCCAACCCTTGTTCGCGATCACGCTCTTGTCGGCACGGGGCAATTGCCGAAGTTCGAAGAGGACATGTTCAAGACGACGGCCGGGTTGTATCTTATTTCAACGTCTGAAATCTCGCTAACCAATCTCGTTCGCGAGCAAATCCTGCCCGAAGACCAGCTACCAATCCGGATGACAGCGCACACACCATGTTTCCGCTCAGAAGCGGGCAGTGCAGGGCGCGACACCAAGGGGATGATCCGTCTGCACCAGTTCAACAAGGTGGAGATGGTGTCCATCACCCGGCCAGAGGATTCAGAAGCTGAACTCGAGCGTATGACCGGTTGCGCAGAAACCATTCTGCAAAAGCTCGGTCTCGCCTATCGCGTCATGAAACTCTCAACCGGGGATATGGGCTTTGGAGCTCAGCGGACCTACGATCTCGAGGTCTGGCTGCCAAGTCAGGATACCTATCGCGAGATTTCATCCTGTTCGACATGCGGTGATTTTCAGGCCCGCCGGATGGATGCAAAATTCCGCCGGAAAGATCAGAAGAAGCCTGAGTTTGTCCACACGCTCAATGGATCGGGCCTTGCGGTTGGCCGGACGCTTGTCGCCGTTGTCGAGAACTATCAGAACGAGGATGGCAGCATCACCGTGCCCGACGTTCTCGTGCCTTACATGGGTGGTCTGACAAAGATTGAGTCGATCTGATCATGCGTATTCTGCTGACGAATGACGACGGGATTCATGCCGAAGGGCTCAATGTTCTGGAAGACATTGCGCGATCTCTTTCTGACGATGTGTGGATCATTGCGCCTGAAGTTGAGCAATCAGGCAAGTCACGGGCCGTTACGCTGACGGACCCTATTCGAGTGCGTCAGATAGATGAGAAGAAGTTTGCTGTTCAGGGCACGCCAACGGATTGTGTTCTGATAGGCCTGCTGGAGCTGGTGGAAGGTAAAGCACCGGATCTGGTCTTGTCCGGCGTCAATCGCGGTCAGAATATCGCCGAGGACACCACGTATTCTGGTACGATCGCAGGCGCGATGTGCGGCATGCAGCATGGAGTTCGGTCTATTGCGCTCAGCCAGTCCCGTAATTTTCAGCATCCCGGCTCGCTTCCATGGGACACTGCGCGTGTCTGGGGGAAGAAAATTCTTCCCGATGTTCTGAACCAGACCTGGCCCGATGACGTGGTGATCAATATCAACTTTCCTGATCGTTCGGTTGACGATGTGACGGGTGTGGCCATCACTCGGCAAGGGTTTCGTGATGAGAACATCATCCGGGCCGAGCGGCGCACGGATCTGCGCGGCGACACATATTTCTGGATCGGATATCGCGGAAAACTGTCTCAGCCCGCCGAGGGAACTGATTTGAAGGCGATTTATGATGGCAAAGTGTCCATCAGCCCTCTACATGTTGACCTAACGCATGATAGAACGCTTGATCAGCTGAGAAGCAGCCTGTCAGGCCATTGGGGATAGCGATTGAGTGACAACGCAAACATTCGGGATCCTTTTCGTGTTGCGAAACTCATTCTGCATTTGCGTCAGTCCGGGGTCACGGATCATGCTCTGCTGAACGCCTTTGAGAGCATACCGCGAGAGCGGTTTGTTCCGGAAGAACTGGCAGAATATGCCTATGACGATGTCTCCCTGCCCATTGCGTGCGGGCAGACGATTTCCAAGCCAACAACGGCCGCCGGAATGGTTCACGCTCTGGAGCTTGGAGACAGGCGCGATTTCAACGTTCTGGAAATTGGTACCGGCAGCGGCTTCATGACCGCTCTGATGTCCAAGCGGGCCCGACGCGTCTACACGATTGATCGATACAAGACCCTGATTTCGGCGGCTCGCAAGCGGTTTGAGGCTTTTGGTCTTAACAATGTGGTGTCGCAATGTGCTGACGGATTGCGCGGATGGCCGGAATCTGCCCCCTTTGACAGGATCGTGTCGACATGTGCGCTTGAGGATCCGCCGGAAAGCTGGCTCAGTCAGTTAAAGCCAGGTGGATTTCTCATCATGCCCGTGGGGACGAATGAATCACAGCACGTGGCTCGCTTTCGGCCACAGCCAGACGGCAGCGTTTCAAGCGAACCGCTGGCACCATCGAAATTTCTTCATCTGATGGAGGGCGTTGCAAAAGAACTTTGACTGTATCGTCGGGGTTAATTGCAAAGCGACGCGCACCTAAGTATAGCATCGCGACTTCAACACGTTTTTTTCTAACGGACGGAACACATGATCGATTCCCTTCCAATGCTTACAGCTGCAGCGCCAGGCGGCGGTGGCAATCTTATTACCGGTATCATTCTGCCATTTGGTGCGATGGCAGCCATTATGTATTTCCTGCTCATTCGTCCTCAGCAGCAGCAACGCAAGCGCCATCAGGAAATGCTTGCGGGCCTGAAGAAGAATGACATGGTCGTGACCTCTGGCGGCCTTATTGGCAAGATCGTCAAGATTGACGAGAAAGAAGTTCGCCTGGACCTGGGCAGCACGGAAGTCCGTATCATGCGCAGCATGATTGTTGATCTGCACAACAAGGACACCGCACCGGCGAACTCGAACAAAAAAGAAAGCTAAGCCGAACCCATGCTTCAGTTTCCGACTTGGAAGGTCGTTCTGATCCTGGGCATGCTGTTTATTGGCATGCTCCTGGCGCTTCCGAACGTCCTGAATGAAAAACAGCGCGAAAGCCTTCCGGGTTTTGTGCCGAGTTCTCCTGTCAATCTGGGGCTCGACCTCCAGGGCGGTGTTTATCTCCTACTGGATGTTGACCATCAGCGGTCGGTACTGAAGCAGCTTGAGGATCTGAAACGCGAGGCGCAGTCCAAGCTGAATGCGACCCGTGGCGCTGACCGCATCTACTATAACGACATGCGCGTAAATCCAGCTGGTGTTGAGATTCGCTTTGCTGATGAATCAGATGCCCAGGCCGGACTCGATGTTTTGCAGCCGCTTCTGCGCAACGAGAATGGTGAGTCCACGGGTGTGCGGATTGCGCGGCCGAATGATAACGTTATTGATCTGATCTTCACCGAAGCGCGCCTTGACGATATCAAACGCGATCCGGCCATCTCGTTTTCCACCGAACTGACCAAGTTCGAAAACGCTGTTCGCGGATTGCTTGCGCGGAATTCAGATACTGTGTCTTTCGGTGGTATCCGCATTACGGACCCCAGTTTTTCCTTCAAGCCGCGCGATCCATCGAAACTGGATGACGCACGTGCACTGATGCGCACGCTGAATGAATCCGTCGGCGGCCCGCTGGCGGCAAACCAGCTCAATATTGCAGAAGGTCGGAATGGCGAAGTGGTCGTCACCTTCACCCAGCCGCATGCTGAAAAGATCAAACGCGATGCCGTCAGCCAGACGGTTTCCAAGCTTGGTCCACGTCTTGATCCAAACGGTCTGGGCGAGCTGACGGTTCAGCCGCAGGGTGAAAGCCGCATCATCGTCGAGGCACCCGGCGAGAAAGACCCACAGCGTCTCAAGGAGCTGATCCAGCAGCCTGGCGAACTGACTTTGAATCTTGTTGATGAAAACTCATCCCGTTTCGAAGCGGCCATCCGGACCGGTCGAACGCCGGACGGTTTCATCATGGTGCCATCCTCCGATGGTGGCCCTCCATTGCTGCTTGAAGAAGACCCGATCATCACTGGTGACATGGTCAAAAGCGCGACGCAGGCGTTTGACGACCGCAACCAACCTGCTGTGAATTTTGTGCTGAACACACGCGGCGCTGCCATTTTTGGTCGCGAGAGTGGTGCCAATGTCGGTCGCCGGTTTGCGATTGTGCTGGACGGCGAGTCCAAATCGGCTCCTGTGATCAGGAGCGCAATCACAGGCGGCTCGGGCATAATTGAGGGCAGTTTTACCCTTCAGGAAGCCCGCGATCTGGCGACAGTCATTCAGGCAGGTGCATTGCCCGCCGATGTTGTGGTTGTCGAAGAGCGAACGGTCGGTGCGTCACTTGGTGAGGACTCTATCCGGGCTGGTGCATATGCCTCCATCATCGGTTTGATTCTGGTCGCCGTTTTCATGGTCATTGCCTATGGGCTTTTTGGCGGCTTTGCCGTTGGCTCTCTCGTCGCGAACATCATCCTGATCCTGGGCGCGTTGTCGGGGCTTGGCGCAACGCTGACGCTGCCAGGTATAGCAGGTATCATTCTGACGATTGGTATGGCTGTGGACGCCAACGTGCTCGTCTTCGAGCGTGTGCGTGAGGAGACCCGCAACGGTCGATCACCCATGACCGCGGTTGATACCGGCTATCAGCAAGCCATGTCGACCATCTTTGATGCCAACATTACAACCTTGCTGGCCGCGGCTGTGCTTTACACGCTGGGCTCAGGTCCGGTGAAAGGCTTTGCGGTTACGCTGGCGATCGGCATCTTCACGTCCGTCTTCACCGCTTTCGTCGTGACGCGCTGGTTCACAGTCATGTGGCTCAAGGGCACGCGTCCCAAAGTGCTACCGATTTAGGAGGGCAGACCCATGCTCATGAAACGCCTGCCTGTCGAAACCAAGATCGATTTCATGTCACCGCGCATGATTTGTTTCGCCCTGTCCGCTGTTGCGATCCTGGCTTCCATCATTCTTATTCCGACCCGGGGTCTGAACCTCGGTATTGACTTTGCTGGCGGCACGCTGGTCGAGATTTCCGAGCCTTCCGGCGCTGAGATCGAGGATATCCGAAGCAGCCTGTCTGAACTCAACCTCAAGGATCTGAGCGTCACCACGGCCACCGGCACCGGCACGGATGCAAAGGGAATCTTTGTTATTCGGGCTGCGACCTCTGATGAAGTCAGCGTCGAAGACGTGGCCAACGTGAACGCTGAAATTGATGAAGCTGATCGTGTGGTCAATCAGCTGCGCGAAACGTTTCCACAGGGAAGCGCGGACTCGCCCGACTGGGAAGTCCTGAGAAAGGAATCGGTTGGTCCGAAAGTTTCCGGTGAGTTGCTTCAGGCCGGTGTTACAGCGCTTGTCGTGGCACTCGGCTTCATGCTGATTTACATCTGGTTCCGGTTCGAATGGCAGTTCTCAATCGGTGCCGTACTGGCGCTTATGCATGACGTGATTCTGACGATTGGCGTGTTCTCACTGCTGCGGATCGACTTCAATCTCACAACGATCGCGGCGCTGCTGACCATTATCGGCTATTCAATGAACGATACCGTGGTTGTATATGACCGCGTTCGTGAAGAACTTCGCCGGTACAAGAAGCTTTCGATCAAGGACGTGATCAATCTGTCTCTGAACCGTACGCTTTCGCGTACACTGCTGACATCCGGCACGACGCTTCTGGCACTTATCTCGATCTATCTTCTGGGTGGTGAAGTACTGCGCGGGTTCTCATTCGCGCTGATCTGGGGCGTCATTGTCGGTACTTATTCGTCGATCTTTGTGGCGAGTGCCTTGCTGCTCCATACCGGCGTGAAGCGAGACAGAAAGCCATTGCCATCCGCTGAAGAAAGCTTCAGTAGCTGACCGATCGGCAGTCAGACGCAGAAACAAAAAAACCCGGGCAACTGCCCGGGTTTTCTTTTGAGTGTGTCTGATGACTTAAGCAGCGTCGGCCAGATTCTGGTTCGCAAAGTCCCAGTTCACCAGTTCATCAAGGAACGTCTCAATGTATTTCGGACGCGCATTCTGGAAGTCAAGATAGTAAGCGTGCTCCCATACATCCATCGTCAGAAGCGGCGTGACGCCGTCTTCTGTCAGAGGCGTTTCTGCGTTCGGGGTCTTGCGCACTTCAAGCTTGCCGCCTGCCAGTACCAGCCAGGCCCAGCCTGAGCCGAACTGTGTCGCGCCAGCCTGAGAGAAGGCTTTCTTGAACTCGTCATAAGACCCAAAGTCACGATCAATAAGTTCAGCAATTTTGCCTGTTGGCGCCCCGCCGCCGGATGGTTTCATGGAATGCCAATAGAATGTATGGTTCCAGACCTGAGCGGAATTGTTGAACACGCCGGCTTTGGCCGGATCAGCAGCAGACGCTTTAACGACATCTTCGAGTGGCTTGCCTTCAAGCTCGGATCCCTCGAGAAGACCGTTCAGGTTGGTTACATAAGCCTGATGGTGCTTGCCGTAGTGAAAGTTCAATGTCTCTTCGGAAATGTGTGGTGCAAGCGCTGAACGCTCATATGGAAGGCTTGGAAGTTCAAAAGCCATGAATAACTCCTCCTTTGGATACCCAGCTCTTTTAATCAAGAGCGACGCAAGAGGGATATTGTGATGGTCAGCGGTAAGACCAAGCATAAGTCACGAAATTTTCGTAAGAAATTAAGCGCATTTGCACGGCGGAACCACGAAACCTTCTGGTTGGCCACGACTTTTCTACCAGCGGAGGAAAGACTGCGCGCACTCTGCATGCTGTGCCTGGATGGTGAATTCTATCGTATCGTCGATACCGTGCAGGAACCCATGGTGGCCCAGATCAGGCTTCAATGGTGGCGTGACGAGATCGAGAAAATGCAGAATGGCGCTGATTCTCAGGCGACGCTGCCAGCCGAAGCGCTTGATCTGCTTCTGTCTCAGAGTGCTGAAAACCGGAAATGGGTCGAACGGCTGATTGATGCGTATGATGACGGTCTGAGCGGGGCAGGGCAACGACACGCTCAGACACTGTTTGCGGTCATGCTCGCCGGGACTGGGAAGCATGATGACCAGATCCGATCCGTGGCGGAACGGGCCGGACAGGTTTTCCGCTCGTCAAACGCGGGCAGCCTCGCAAAAGATGATGTGTTGGCTTTCGCATGCATGCTTTCTGAAACGCCCGACGGTTTCTGGCCCTGGCTGAGCCTGTTCACCTTTCTGCCAGACTGGCACCACAGCCGGAAACCGTCATCTCTGACGCGGCGATGGCGCCTGTTCAGCGCATTCCTTGGCGGCGAGCGAAAACTCGCAACCAGGCTCAGATCGTTCGCAGATACGCTTTAGGCGGTGACAGGCTCGGTTTCGGCTTTCCAGCCGTCAATATCGATCAGAGCCCGTTTAGCCATTTCCCGTTTCCGCGCACGCCCCTTTTCCTTGCCGCGCAGGCGTTTGCCATTCTCATCCTTGTTTGGCACCTGCTCTGGCGGCGGAAAAAGACCGAAATTGACGTTCATTGGCTGGAATGTGCCGCCGGCTTCAATGTGCCCACCCGTGATGTGTGTGAGCAGCGCGCCAAGCGCCGTTGTCGCAGGTGGTGGTGTGAGTGTTCTGCCTAGTCGTTCAGTGGCCGCAAAACGCCCGGCCAGTAGCCCCATGGCAGCACTTTCAACATAGCCTTCCACACCCGTGACCTGACCGGCAAAACGCAGACGCGGCATGCTTTTAAGGCGCAACTGGTTGTCGATCAGCTTGGGTGAGTTGATGAATGTGTTGCGGTGAATCCCGCCCAGACGGCTGAAAACAGCGTTCTCAAGCCCTGGGATCATGCGGAAAATATCCGTCTGCGCGCCATATTTCAGCTTTGTCTGAAAGCCGACCATATTCCACAACGTACCAAGTGCATTATCTTGGCGCAGCTGGACGACCGCATATGGCTTCGCATCCGGATTGTGAACATTGGTAAGGCCAATGGGTTTCATCGGACCGAAACGCAGCGTCTCGCGACCTCGCTCCGCCATCACTTCAATTGGCAGACATCCTTCAAAATAGGGGGTGTCTTTCTCCCAATCCTTGAATTCGGTTTTATCGCCCGCAATCAGTGCGTCGATAAAGGCATTATACTGCGCTTCGTCCATCGGGCAGTTGATATAGGCAGCCGTGTCGCCATGGGGGCCTGGCTTGTCATAGCGGGACTGCCGCCATGCAATATCCATGTTCACTGAATCGAGCTGGATGATTGGCGCAATCGCGTCGAAGAACGCCAGATCATCTTCTCCTGTCAGATTGCCAATGGCCTTTGCCAGCGCTTCGGAGGTCAGCGGGCCGGTGGCTATAATGACCGATGACCAGTCTTCGGGTGGAATGGTATCCACTTCCTCTCGGACAATGGTGATGTTCGGATGGCTCTCGAGCGCCTCGGTGATCGCTGCAGAAAAGCCATCGCGATCCACGGCCAGTGCCGAGCCTGCCGGTACCTGATGCTTTGCGGCGGTTGAAATGATCAGCCCGTTCAGTCGACGCATTTCTTCGTGAAGGACGCCCACGGCATTCGTTTCATGGTCATCAGAGCGGAATGAGTTGGAGCAGACCAGCTCAGCGAGATGATCTGTCTTGTGCGCATGGGTGCCTTTTACGCCTCGCATTTCGTGAAGAATTACGGGGACGCCGAGATTTGCGGCCTGCCAGGCGGCTTCTGAGCCAGCCATGCCGCCGCCAATGATGTGAATGGGGTCAATTGTCATCGCGCTAACTTGTGTAATCACACGCGTTGGTCAAGTGTCATGCATCAACAGTCTGTGGGCGCGATTTCCGGAACGGCCGGATCATGGCGTTTCCCCATTCAAGCAACGGCCAGAAAAAGAGCCGTGACAGATTGTGATTGGGTGTCCCGTCAAAACCGAGCGGTACATTGCAGGGGCCCGGCACATAGTATGTCCCGAAGAGGACATCCCAGAAACTGAACACATTGGCGAAGTTCTTGTTGAAGGCATCGGCGCGGTTGGCGTGATGCCATTGATGGTATCGCGGTGTTGCGATCCATTTCACCAGCGGGCCGAGATGCAGATCCACATCGATGTGAACGAACTTGTTGTAGAGTACGCGGAACAATACGAGGGCGGCAGCGGCTTCTGGCGGCAGGCCAAGCCAGCTCAATAATGCTGTATAGGATAGCGTCATCACAAAGGATTCGAGGAAATGCACCCGCGCCGCCGTGGTGTGGTTCATGTCCGGATCGGAATGATGCACGGCATGTATAGCCCAGAAGCCTGGCATGTGCAGCAGGCGATGGTTCCAGTAGTCTGCGAAGTCCTGCGTGATCAGGCTGATGACCAGAATGATGAAGAATGGCAGGCCTGACCAGAATTCCACCGGAATATGGGGAATGCCCAGCGCTTCATAGGCCGAGCGCGCGCCGTCATTAAGAAGATAGACTGTTGGGGCCAGTAGAATATTCAGAAAGCTGAGCGAGAGGTTTGCTGCACCGCTCTTGACCATGCCTGGTGTCCATTGAAACGCACCCATGCCCTTTTTCCATACCGAAACGGCAAGGCTGAGCAAAAACGGGGTGCAGATAAACAGGGCGGAGTAAAAAAAGATGAATTTCAACATGGCGTGCCATCCTCACGCGCCTGATTGTGCCTCCGCTTCGTTTCGTTTACGGCAAGAAAATCAATCGAATTTCTTTGATCTTGTCGCAATCCCCATTAAACGGGGCGGACAATAATTGCCGGGCCCAACATAATGTCAGACACCGATAAATTGCCGATCATGCAAGCTGTCAGATACAGCTGGAGTTTCGCGTCCACGGCCGCCATGCCCACACTGCCTGCCTATCTCATCAAGGCGGGCATAGCCGGGTTTGCTTTTGCGGCGATGCAGGCGGGCGAAACTGCGGCCGGTCTTGGTCTGTTCGGTCTGATCTTGTGGTTCATCGCCTCTATCGCCTGTCTCGCCATGACCCTTCGTCTGGCATTGAGAGGCGAATATTCAGGCTTTATCGGGCTTCAGGCATCGCCAGATGAAACCAGACTGGCCGCCGCCCAGTTCCTCTATCATCTGGTTTTCGGCCTTGTGGTGTTGATATCGGGCTTTGTCGTCTGGATGCTGGCCGCGTCCTTCATCGCTACGACAATCCCAGACATGGCCGCCATCGAAAACGACGCGGAAGCCTTTCAACAGGCACTGCTGGAGGCTTTCCAGACGCCGACGGGTACCGTGGTGTCTATTCTGGCAATAATAGCATTTTTCCTGCCTGTGCTCTGGTTCATGTCCCGATTGATCACATTTCCCGCCGCGACCCTCGCGCGCCAGAAGGTCATGATTTTTGAAACCTGGAACTGGACGCGCGGACATGCTTTCCAGATCATCATCGCGATCATTGTCGCAATTGGTCCATTCTGGCTTTTGTCTCAGCTTATTCAGTGGGTCGCCACGATGATGCTGGGCTTGCCCTGGTTGATCTGGACCGAAGAAACCGTGAATTCCATGACACGTATGCAGGCCTTCATGCTCGGCACATTTGCTGGCGTGGCGACCATTCCCATGGCTCTGGTGTCCGTCGGGCTTTCCGCATTCATGTATCGCGGATTCGATCCCGATCTTAGCTGATCTGGCGCTTTATTCGGCGGCGGTTTCAGGCCTTGCGCCGGCTTTCTTGCCACCGGCCTTTTTTCGCGCCTCAGCAACGACTGACTTGGCGCGCTTGGCCCGGCGGGCTTCCTGACGGGCGAACGTTTCTGCCAGGAATTTTCCTGTCCAGCTTTCGTCTGCCTGCGCGACCTCCTCTGGCGTACCCGCTGCAACGATGCGGCCACCGCCATCACCCCCTTCAGGGCCAAGGTCGATGATCCAGTCAGCGGTTTTGATGACGTCGAGATTGTGCTCAATCACAATGACCGTGTTTCCATTGTCGACAAGTTCATGCAGCACTTCGAGCAGTTTCCGCACATCTTCGAAATGAAGCCCGGTGGTTGGCTCGTCCAGAATGTAGAGCGTGCGGCCTGTGGCGCGTTTCGACAATTCCTTGGCCAGCTTCACCCTCTGGGCTTCACCGCCCGACAGCGTGTTCGCCTGCTGTCCGACCTTGATATAGGAGAGACCAACCCGGTTGAGGGTCTCCATTTTTGAACGGATGCTCGGAACAGCGGAGAAGAAATCCTCAGCCTCTTCCACCGTCATGTCGAGAACGTCGGCAATCGACTTGCCCTTGTAGAGAACTTCCAGCGTTTCCCGATTATACCGTTTGCCCTTACAGGTGTCGCAGGTCACGTAGACGTCCGGCAGGAAGTGCATTTCAATCTTGATGACACCATCGCCCTGACAGGCCTCGCAGCGACCGCCTTTCACGTTGAACGAGAAACGACCTGGCTTATAGCCGCGTTGCTTGGCTTCCGGCAGTCCTGCAAACCAATCGCGGATCGGCCCGAAAGCGCCTGTATAGGTCGCCGGGTTTGAGCGCGGTGTTCGTCCAATGGGGGACTGATCAATGTCGATCACTTTATCGAGGTGCTGCAGCCCATCGATTCCCTCGAATGGGGAAGGTACGGATTGTGCCTTCATCAGCTTCCGGGCCAGCGCCTTTTGCAAGGTTTCGATGATCAGGGTGGATTTACCGCCGCCGGATACGCCGGTGACACAGGTAAATGTGCCGAGCGGGATTTCTGCCGTCACGTTTTTCAGATTGTTACCCGACGCGCCACGCAGCGTGATGGATTTTGTCTTCCGCGACCAGCGGCGCTTTTCGGGAATGGCAATTTCGCGCTGACCGGACAGGTAAGCACCGGTCAGGCTATCCGGATTGTCGATGATTTCTTCGGGTGTGCCTTCAGCCACCACCGTGCCGCCATGCACGCCAGCAGCCGGGCCCATGTCGATCACGTGGTCGGCTGTCAGGATGGCGTCTTCATCATGCTCGACAACGATCACAGAGTTTCCAAGGTCTCGCAAGCGTTTCAGCGTATCGAGAAGGCGTTCATTGTCTCGCTGGTGCAGGCCAATACTCGGCTCGTCGAGTACATAGAGGACACCGGTCAGGCCAGACCCAATCTGACTGGCCAACCGGATCCGTTGGCTCTCACCGCCAGATAGCGTTCCGGACGATCGGGAGAGGTTGAGATAGTCCAGTCCTACGTCATTGAGGAAGGCCAGGCGGTCCCGGATTTCCTTGAGAATGCGTGTGGCAATTTCGACCCGCTGAGGTGTCAGATACGCCTCCACGCCGGAAAACCAGTCATTTGCTGACTTGATGGAAAAGGCCGTGGCTTCCGAAATATCCAGCCCGCCGATTTTAACCGCCAGGGCTTCTGGCTTCAGGCGCTTGCCCTTACAGGCCGGGCAGGGCTGGGACGATTGAAACTTCGCGATTTCCTCACGCACCCAATTGCTGTCCGTTTCGCGCCAGCGCCGGTCCAGATTTGGAATAACCCCTTCAAATGGCTTTTTCACTTCGTAGCGGCGCATGCCGTCATCATAGACGAACGGAACTTCCTTGCCCTTTGTCCCGTGCAGAATGATCGCCTGAACCTCAGCAGAGAGTTTGTTCCAGGCTGTCTTCAGATCGAAATCATAGGCCTTGCCGAGCGCCTGAAGTGTTTGCGTCTGATAAGGCGAGGTCGTTTTGGCCCAGGGCGCGATTGCGCCGTCATAGAGTGTTTTGTCCGGCTCAGGAACGATGAGCATTTCATCAATCTTGAGCTGTTCGCCCAACCCATCGCAGGTCGGGCATGCGCCGAAAGGATTGTTGAACGAAAACAGGCGCGGCTCGATTTCAGGGATGGTAAAGCCTGAGACAGGGCAAGCGAAATTGGCAGAAAATACCACGCGCTCAGGCTCTGTTTTGCCTTCGGCTATATCGGCGTATTCTGCCACCGCAATGCCGTCCGCGAGGTCGAGCGCCGCTTCGAAGCTTTCCGCCAGACGCTGTTCCATGCCTTCCCGGACGACGATCCGATCCACTACGACGTCAATGTCGTGTTTGAATTTCTTGTCGAGCGTCGGCGGTGATTCCAGATCATGGAATTCACCATCAACCTTAATCCGCTGATACCCTTTCTTCAGAAGTTCTGCGAACTCCTTGCGATACTCGCCTTTTCGGCCCCTCACGATCGGCGCCAGCAGATAAAGGCGCGTGCCTTCTTCGAGGGCGAGTGTCCGGTCGACCATCTGGCTCACGGTCTGGCTCTCGATCGGCAAGCCGGTGGCAGGAGAATATGGGGTGCCGACGCGCGCCCACAGGAGACGCATATAGTCGTAAATCTCGGTCACCGTGCCGACGGTAGAGCGCGGGTTGCGGCTGGTCGTCTTCTGTTCGATTGAGATGGCCGGCGACAGCCCCTCAATGCTTTCGACATCCGGCTTTTGCATAAGTTCAAGGAACTGGCGGGCATAGGCCGAAAGACTTTCAACGTAGCGCCGCTGACCTTCTGCATAGATTGTATCGAAGGCCAGAGACGATTTGCCGGAGCCCGACAGGCCGGTCATGACCACGAGTTGCTCGCGCGGAATATCGATATCGACACTCTTGAGATTGTGCTCTTTGGCACCGCGAACACTGATGAACTTGCTGTCAGTCATGGATAGCTTTCTGGACGTTTCTGGTCTGATCTCGATTTATGCAGGCCGACTCACATTGACAAACGGAACAAAGAAAGAACATATTGTTGTCTGTTTGTGAAGCCTGTTGGTAGACGCGATATGGGGCTCGTGTTAGCGCGTGAAAACAGGTTAATCCCGTAAAGAATCATAATGGATGGTGGATTGAAAGGAAGAGCGCATGGCAGG
The DNA here is from genome assembly GCA_964342455.1 of uncultured Hyphomonadaceae bacterium. Taxonomy (GTDB): domain Bacteria; phylum Pseudomonadota; class Alphaproteobacteria; order Caulobacterales; family Hyphomonadaceae; genus Ponticaulis. The sequence continues at coordinate 781 of CAYFGB010000036.1, read as the reverse complement.
CTCAGTGAACAAAGTCATTCTGGTCGGCAATCTGGGCCGGGATCCCGAGATCCGGCAAATGCCAAGTGGCGGTTCGATTGCAAACCTTTCGGTCGCGACATCTGAATCCTGGCGCGACAGGAATACAGGCGAGCGCCGCGAGAAGACCGAGTGGCATCGTGTGGTCATCTTTTCAGAAGGTCTTGTAAAGATCGCCGAGCAATACCTCCGCAAAGGCTCGAAAGTGTATGTGGAAGGTCAGCTCGAGACCCGAAAATGGCAAGATCAGAGCGGGCAGGATAAATACTCGACCGAGGTTGTGCTGCGTAATTTCAATTCCACGCTTACCATGCTCGACGGCCGTGATGGTGGCGGCGGCGGTGGCGGTGGTGGCCGCATGGATGATCAGGGCTATGGAGACCCGCGCCAGATGGAAGGTCCACGCCAGGACTTCTCGAAGGACCTCGACGACGACATTCCGTTCTGATCTTCCGGCAGGCAGAGAGCAGCGCGGGGGCACTTGGTTGCTCCGTGTACAAATGCTAGCCTGATGGAAACCCTGTTTTGAGTCGCGCCATTGTGCGCGATGACCAGTCTTTTCAGAGAGATCACCTTGTCGTCAGAAAACGATACGCCAGAAGACGAGCCGCAGGACGGCATTGACCCGGTAACCATCGAAGATGAGCTGAAACGCTCATATCTCGACTATGCGATGAGCGTCATCGTCAGCCGCGCTCTGCCAGACGTTCGAGATGGTCTGAAGCCGGTTCAGCGCCGCATTCTCTATGCCATGCAGGTCGGC
>CAYFGB010000035.1:0-33586 GCA_964342455.1 uncultured Hyphomonadaceae bacterium | reverse complement strand
GAAGGCATCACCTTTACACGTCTGTCGATCCTATTTCGGCCCCTCACCTTCCGTCTAACGAACGGGGAAATTGGTGGAGCCGCCGGGTACCGCCCCCGGGTCCAAACCGCTTATTGCGTGTACGTTTATCGCCATAGTTCCGAAGAACACACCTAATATAGGGATGAATTTCCGGCTCGTGAAGCACCAGTTTGTCGTGTTTTCACAAAGCTGTTTTCAGTGGGCGATCCGGAGATCAGAAACGCTGGTGGCAATAGCGGCATAAGCTTCTTCCAGCTCGTCACCATCCTTGGCCTCATAGGCGTTACTTTTGTTGGTGGCGCAATATTCCAGAATATCCCGGCCATTTCTCGGCGCCTTGAACGACACGGTGTAGATTTCAACACCCGCCTCTTTCATGGCATCGCAATACTTCTTAGCGTGAGCAAAGGAATCCCCACCCGTCATATAGTCAACGTTGAATGCGCCATCTGTCATCAGCACAGCAACCTTGGTGAGGTCCGGGTCGTCATAATCGCGCGGCGTGGAGTCACCTGTCCATATGCCGGACCATTTGGGAGACAGAAGATACCAGGACCAGACAATCCCCAGATGCCCGGCCGTGCTGCCGGTTGTTGGCAGGTCGTCAATCATATCTTCCAGGGAGCGCTTTTTGTTGGTTAGCGGAAGTAGCGTCGCCGAATTGCAGTTCGTCGTATCATAAGGAATCCAGGCGCCAGGACCAGGCGCTGCATCATCATACTTATGCGTGCCCTCACGACCGGTGACACAGGTGCCTGATACCTGCTCCCACCTCTGACAGGTCCATTCGCCTCGCTTGCGCTTCCAGCGTGTGCAATCCCATTGATCAGGTTCCTCATCGGTCACAGCCTTGAAGAGGTCTGAGCCAACATTAACCGACGACGCATAAGTGGAAATCGCGATGCGAACATCCTGCGGGTCTTCCACCTCACTATCCAGGATCGTTCCGACTGCCTTCTTGGCAGCCGTTCTGAGATCCCACATACGGCCCTCTTCCCCCATGGAACCGGATGTGTCGAACATGAATACAACATCCAGTTTACCGATGCCGTAATCGGTCACCGCCTTTCGGGAGAAATTGATCTCGGTCATACCAATGATGCCGGACAGCGTGGTTGGCTGAGAACAGTCCACTTCGCCAAAAACCATGTGCTCAACACGATCAATGGAGATGCTCGGTGCCGTGCAATCGACCGATGTGGCATTGGTGTTCATACTGCCGTTGAAATACTTCCGCGCGATCGATTTGATCTCGTCATCATCGGAGGTTTTCTGCAGCTCTCGGGCCGCCGCCAGTACAGCGCCATCGAGGCTATACTGAACATTGGCCGACGCACCATCTGTACGCGAAAAATCAACCGCGAAGCCGATCATTGTCATCAGAGGGATAAGCGTAAGTGCGAACGACGTCGCGACATTCCCGGAACGCTCCGAAAATCGACTCGCAATACCCCCGATTATATTGCCGATATTACCCACGCCACACACCGTTATAATCCGTTATGGGGCGAATACTCTCAATGATTTCCTGTTTCTTGGTGAAACTCTCAACAGGAATTCTGACTGATCCGTTGACGCGCTGCTAACCCTAACAGAGAGTTAAAGGCCAACAGGCGAGCAATTACGGGCGATTCGAGATGTCAGCCGCGGACCACGACTACCACGAGCTTTTGAAAAGAATTTTAAATCAGGGCGTGCGCCGCGATGATCGGACAGGTACAGGCACGATTGCGGTGTTCGGGCACCAGATGCGTTTCAATCTGTCTGAACGTTTCCCATTGCTCACAACAAAGAAGCTGCATCTGAAATCCATCATCTATGAGCTGCTCTGGTTTCTGGCTGGCGACACGAATGTCCGCTATCTGCAGGAAAACGGCGTCACCATCTGGGATGAGTGGGCCGATTCCGAAGGCGAACTCGGTCCCGTCTATGGTCGCCAATGGCGCAGTTGGGCAGCACCTGATGGAGCCAGTATAGATCAGATCAGCTGGGTTCGGGATGAAATTCGGCGCAACCCGAATTCTCGTCGCCTGATCGTCTCCGCCTGGAACCCTGCCGATGTGAACGATATGGCCCTGCCACCCTGTCACTGCCTGTTCCAGTTCAATGTCATGGATGGTAAACTGAACTGCCAGCTCTACCAGCGCTCAGCCGATGTCTTTCTCGGTGTACCCTTCAATATAGCCTCCTATGCCCTGTTGACCATGATGATGGCGCAGGCAACCGGCCTGAAGCCGGGTGAGTTCGTGCACACGCTGGGCGATGCACACCTCTATCTGAACCATCTTGAGCAGGCTGAAGAACAGCTGACGCGTACCCCTTTCGAAGGTCCTCGCATGCGCCTGAACCCGGACAAGGCCGATATTTTCGGCTGGGAACGCAGTGACTTCAAACTGGAAGATTATAAGGCCCATCCGAGCATCAAGGCACCGATTGCCGTCTGACGCAGCGACAATATGCGCAGGCGACCGCCTATTGCGGCCATGGCTGTCATACCCACATCTTTGCAGGCGTTAGGGTAGTCACCAAGGACCATAGGAGGGACCCGTCATGACCATTCATGCAGCACTCACAGAGGGTGAATTCAGCCTTAAACAATCACTGACATTCGCATGTCGGCTGGCGAAGAAGCTCAACGTCCGGCTGGTTGGCGTGTCCGCCATGCCTGATCCGGCACGTGCGGTTTTGATGACCGGCGTCACAATGCACGGCATGGCTGTTTCTACCGGCGGCACGCTGGCTGAAGGCATTCGCGAGGCACAGAAAGAGGCACGCGAGAATCTTGAAACGCTGTTCAACGAAGTCTGCGCAGCCGAAGGGCTTGCCGACGAACAGAAAGCCGTGGAACACCATGTCGGCCTTCCGTCGGAAGTCTACCCACGTGTCACGCTGCTCACGGGTGCATTTATCACCCCGCACGAATGCGTCACCGTCGGCAATGATCATGGACTGGCATTTGAATCCACATTGCTCGACAAGCGCCTTCCGGTCATTGCCTGTGGCAAGGATGAAACGCCCGCTCTGGAGACCGTTATCATCGCCTGGGATGGCAGTCCTGAGGCAGCGCGAGCGGTCCGCTTTCACTCTGGCATTCTGAAGGCATCGGACCGGATCATCATTGCCCAGAATACCGCCAAGATTGATGAAAGAGACCGGGACGGCACAGAAGATCCGGCGCGGGTCGCCGCTTACCTCGAAAGCCGGGGCCTGACCTCAGAAATCACTACCTTTGACGGCAAGGTTGCCGATGGTCTTCTCAGCCTGGCTGACAAGGAAAACGCCGGCGTCATTATTGCCGGGGCTTATGGTCATAACCGGATCGAAGAGTTCATTTTCGGTGGCGTCAGCCGCAACCTGCTCAGGGCAGAACATGGCCCGGCACTCGCACTGGCACATTGATGCAGAATTACGCCGCCTAGAGAGCTGGTGAAGCGAGCAACTGACGGTTCAGGGCACTCGCTTCACAGCCAACGCTCATCGGCTGTCCATTGGCCCTTGCCGCCGCCTGCTCGGCTCTGGAGGAGGTGACATAGCTCAGAGCGATTACGGCAACGCTTACAAGCAGAGCGATCATCAGCCCGTATTCTACCAGTTTCATGAATGTCCCGCCGTCCCGATGTGATGCAATTCCATCAGGACCGTGCAGGCTTCAGGCCAGAGTTAATGGCGATTAACCGACATCAGGCAGCCTGAGGGTCGACTTCGCCGCGCTCTTCCCGCATGCGCATCATCCACGACACCACAACAGCACCGACCATTTTGCCAATGACGAACACCACCCAGTTCGCAAAATGGAATTCCGAACCGGGCTCACCAATGCCAGCCATGACCTTGGCAAGGTCTGCACCGTATAGGAACACCGTTGTATCAATCGGGGCTGCCAGCGCGCTCGACAGCAGAATACGCGTCGACAAACGGTATTTGGTGAAGGTGAAAAGGATCCAGTCCACTGTTTCGGAGATGGCGAATGCGAGACCTGACGCAATCGCGATGACGGGCCAAGAATAATAAAAGGACCACGCGATCGCGACCGCCATCAGGATCAGGACCTTGTGCCCCATTTCCCGTTGCACGAAATCCCGCAGGACAAACACCAGCCCGGTGACCATGGTTAGCGGGTTGATCTTCACGCCATGTTCGAAAAGCTCATTGGGCGCAATGAATTCATAAGACGGAACCGTGCCGAACGACCAGTTGAGAAACGGAATCACTGCCACATAGGCAAAAGCCCAGATTCGTCCGTTCAATCGCCAGATCAGAAACGCCGTTGCCATGATGATGGCAAACACAATCGCGGCATGCAGCGCTGTTGCCGGATTTCCCAGATCAGCAATTGTAGAAATATCAGCACGATATACCAGCGCCGCCAGAAGCTGATCGATGGGGGACGGGTTGACAGACAAGGACGAACTCCTTCCAGACTCTCACTGATCCTGGCCCGGAGGTCCGCGCCGCAAATTTAGGTTAATTCATCAGCCATTTTCGCTGACTGCAATAGCATTGGCCGAAAGATATATCAGAAATGTCAAACCGTCCTGCCCTCTCCATGATTGTTGCCCGCACAACGAACAATGTCATCGGACGCGATGGAGACATGCCCTGGCGGCTTTCAGACGACCTGAAACGCTTCAAGGCGCTGACATCGGGTAAGCCTGTCGTTATGGGTCGCACCACCTGGGAAAGCCTGCCCCGAAAACCCCTCCCCAATCGGCCGAATATTGTCATCAGTCGGAATACATCTTTCAGCGCAGATGGGGCTACACATGCGGCCAGCGTCGAGCTGGCCTTGTCTTTTGCAGAGGCAAAAGCGGCATCGCTTGGCATGGAGGAATATTTCGTAATAGGCGGCGCGCAGATATATGCTGAGGCTCTGCCCTTTGCCGACAGGCTTTATCTGACCGATGTGCTGACCGAACTTGAAGGAGACACCTTCTTTCCTGATCTGGACGAGACGGAATGGGAAACACTCGAGACGAGCGACATTTCGGCTGACGACAAGAACGACTATCCGACACGGTATCGCGTCCTGAAGCGTCGTTGAGCGTTCAGGCGTCAGACGAGAGGCAGGGCGTCGTCTCGTTCCGGATTGTTGGCATCGAGCCATTCATCCGCCGCATCCGGCAACCAGTTCATGGCGTCGCTGGCAACGGATAATGCTTCAAGACTGGACAGTGTGCCGGTTCGGGACATCCGGACGAGCGCTGCAAGGCCTGAGCGTCGCTCAGTGAAACGGAGCCCGGCAAAGCTGACCATGGTTTCGGGGTCTTCCGAATAAACCTGCTCGTCTGCCATTACCAGCGCAAACGCGGCATCGACGCAGGCTGAGGCAAACTGACGGCTTGTCGAGTGAACGCGGGACTCCGAAGAGACAGCTTTCAGGCGCTGAACGAGCGAAGACAGCCTGTCGCGAAGGCCGATAATCGACGCATTGGCCGCCGCCAGGGTCAGACGCTGTGGTGCGATCAGACCTTTCAAATCCCGACCGGCAACGCAGATGCTATTCACACCCAGCTGAAACCGGGGCCAGGAAAACCGGCCATTTGAGGGGAAAATCTCTTCCCAGCAGAACACCTGGATGCGGCAAGCGCCGAATTCAGGGTGCAATTTTTGCAAACGCAATCCGGCCGCCGCCGCAAACAAATCCAGACCGACCGGGCGCAAGGCATGGCGCAGCACGATTATGAATTCGGGCTCCCGTCCCTGATTGCGAGCGACTTCACCAGTGAGATATACGCTGTGAAGATCGGTCTCAAAACGAATATGAGCCAGATCAGCAGCGGTTTCTGCCATTGTCAGCACATTTACCGGCAGGTCTTCAGCCTGAACCGCACCGTTCAGCACCCGTCCCCAGGGGTCCTGCGGCCAGATATGCGGCAACGCCATCATGTGTCCGCCCCCCGAAAGACGCACAAACGCCCACGCATGCCAGCAGGCATGTTCCAGGCCGCGTCAAAGTATCTGTCAGGCTGCGCTTGAGTTCTCATAATACCAAGCGAAGCCAAAAACGTGCCAATTCGCAAGTAAATTGATGTTTTCGTACAACCTGAACACATTTTCGTTCGAAAACAGATCAGGGTAGATCGCACTTCGCTGTCTACCGGGACACCTCACCTTTCGCTTTTACAGAGCCGGGCGGTGTCCGCCATGCCGAAATTCGATCAGGCTACACTTGAAGCAAAGGCCTGTTGAAGGCACATAACGGGATAGGAAACGTCATACGATTCCCCGAAGCGGGGACACAAACACAGTGAAGGAGTGGCTGCATGCCATGGAATGACCAAAATGGCGGAAATGGTGGCCCCTGGGGCTCCGGGGGTTCCGGAGGCGGCGGCAAGAACAATTCGCCATGGGGACGTCCATCGAATGGTGGTCAGCAGGGTCCAGACCTGGAAGACCAGATCCGCAAGGTTCAGGACCGCTTCAAGGGACGATTTGGCGGCGGTGGCGGCAAAGGTGGTGGTGGCGGCAAAGGCGCAGGCTTCCTGGGTATTGGTCTGCTCGTCGGTGTACTCGGTGTGGCGTGGGTCTCTACGGGCTTTGTGGTTGTCGATGCGGGTGAGCAAGCGGCGGTCTTCCAGTTCGGTAAATGGCAACGCAACCTTGGCGCCGGTATCCATGTTCACCTGCCAAGACCACTTGAAACGCACGAAATCATTCCTGTGGAAGAGCAGCAGGAAGTTCGCATCGGCAACACGCTCGATGAAAGCCTGATGCTGACCGAAGACGAAAACATCGCTGATGTTCAGTTCTCTGTTTTCTGGAAGGTCAAAACAGATCGGCCTCAGGACTTCATCCTGAACGTGAAGGACCCTGAAGAAACGGTTCCCATGGTCGCAGAATCCGTCATGCGCGAAGTGGTCGGCAAGAGCCAGCTTCAGCCCTTGATCACCACCGGCCGTGATGAAGTCTCTCAACAGGTGCTGAACCAGACGCAGGCCCTGCTCGACGAGTATCAGGCTGGTGTGGAAATCACCAATATCGAGATTGCCAAGATTGACCCGCCAGAACAGGTCATCAAGGCATTCAACGATGTGAACGTCGCCCAGCAGGACGCCGAACAGCTGATCAACCAGGCGCAACGTTACTCTAATCAGGTCGTCCCTGAAGCACGCGGTGAAGCCTCCCGTATTGTTCAGGCTGCTGAAGCCTATCGCGATCAGGTGATTGCTGACGCGAGCGGTGAGGCCTCCCGTTTCAATCAGATCTACGAAGAATTCCGGAAAGCACCGCAGGTAACGAGAGAACGTATGTATCTGGAAACGATGGAACGCGTTCTTGAACGGACCAACAAGCTCATTCTCGACAATGATTCAGGCGCCGTGCCTTACCTGCCGCTCGATCGTCAAAGCCGTTCAGGCAATAATTAGGGGATTGGACCAATGAGATTTATAACTGTTCTTCTCCTCATCGCCCTGGCGATTGTCGCGCTGGTCGGCCTGAACTCTTTCTACACGGTTCGTCAGGACAAGCAGGCGCTCGTTCTGAACTTCGGTAACCCTGTTGCTGTGCGTAACGAATACGAAGTCAATGAGGCTGGTCAGGAAGTCGATGAAGCCGGCCTCTTTTTCAAACTGCCATGGCAGGAAGTCGTCATTCTGGATCGTCGTAACATCGGTACAGACATTGCCGACATTGAAGTTCTGGCCTCCGACCAGCGCCGTCTGACAGTGGACGCGTTTGTTCGCTGGCGCATCACAGACCCGCTGAAATTCTACCAGCGTCTTCGCACCGAAAATGGCGCGCAACGCCAACTTCAGCGTTTCACCGAATCCGCTATTCGTGACGCGCTCGGTAAAGTGCCAGTTCCGGAGATTGTTTCCGGTCAGCGCGCTCAGCTGATGAGTGACATTCGCGAAGCGGTGAATGAATCGCTCAACGGCACCGGTCTTTCCATCATTGACGTCCGGATTCGTCAGGCTGACCTTCCGCGTGATGTGGCTGATGGTGTTTATGTTCGCATGCGGACAGAGCGTGAGCAGGTTGCACAGGGTATTCGTTCAGAAGGCCAGGAGCAGGCGCTTCTGATCCGTGCGCAAGCTGACAAGCAGGCCACGGTTATCGAAGCGCGGGCTCGTGAAGAATCTGAAGAAATCCGCGGCCAGGGTGACGCCCAGCGAAACGACATCTATGCCCGTGCATATTCCAAGGACCCTGAATTCTTCCGCTTCCAGCGTGCGCTGATCGCATGTGAGAAGTCGATCCAGACAGGAACGGAAATCGTTGTCGGCCCCGAGAATATGGACCTCTGTGAAGTCTTCATTACCCAGGCCCGTCAGGCCGGACGCTAACGCGCAGGAGCACCTTGCGTGTTGAGTAAGTTTGTTTTCGCATTAGGCCTTCTGCTCGCGCTGGAAGGCCTTTTGTATGCGCTCGCCCCGGATTTCATGAAAAAGATGGCGGCCATGTTGCTGACACTTTCAGCTGATGCAATCCGTCAGAATGGGATACTGGCGGCAGCGATCGGGGCGACTCTGATCTTTGTTGCCGGTCGGTTTCTCAGCTGAGGAAAAAACGGGCCGATCAGCAGGGCTGCGATTGCCCCCGGGATTTGATCAAGCTATGCAATTGAGAGGTGGGCGAAATTTTGGTGGTTAAGTCAGGTATGGTCTTCAAGAACGCGGTCGTTTCAGCTATGGCAGCCAGCCTTCTTGCCGGGGTCTGTGCACACGCTCAAACGTCGAAGACAGACCAGACCGCTCAGCGACCCACACCCGACGGATTTTCGCAGTTATCGAAGCGCCTGATGCCCTCGGTGGTCAACATTTCAACGTCCCAGCGTGTAATCGAAGCCGGGCTTCCCGAAGTTCCGCAAAATTCACCCATGGAACGGTTCAACGAATTTTTCGGGCGCGACAATGATGGCCTGCGCCGGGAATCTTCGCTTGGTTCGGGGTTTGTCATTGATGAGACAGGCTATATCGTCACGAACAATCATGTGATTGAAGGCGCTGATGAAATCGACGTCACCTTTGCGGATGGAAAATCCTTCCCGGCCGAACTGATCGGTCGCGATCCGGATACCGACATTGCCGTGTTGAAGATTGAGGCCCCGTTCGATTTTCCTGCCGTCAGCTTTGCGAATTCAGATAAAATCGAGGTCGGAGACTGGGTCATCGCCATTGGCAACCCGTTTGGCCTTGGTGGCTCTGTCTCTGCCGGCATCGTGTCTGCGCGCAATCGCGACATTAATGCCGGATCGTATGACGATTTCATTCAGACCGACGCTGCGATCAACCGAGGCAATTCGGGCGGACCGCTGTTTACGCTTGATGGCGATGTTGTGGGTGTAAACACCGCCATCATCTCTCCAACAGGCGGCTCCGTCGGGATCGGGTTTTCGGTATCGTCCAATCTGGCGAGTACGATTGTCGATCAATTGATTGAATATGGTGCTGTCCGGCGCGGGTATCTGGGGGTCAATATACAGGCTGTCGATCAGCCGCTGGCAACCACCTATGGCCTGCAAAGCGCGGCTGGTGTGATCGTCACAAATGTGGCCGATGACGGCCCTGGCGCAAAGGCCGGGCTGAAGGTGGGCGATCTGATCCTCAAATTCGACGGAAAGCTGATCAGCGAGACCCGCATGCTGTCTCGGATGGTTGCGGAAGCTGAAATCGGCAAAAGCTATGAGGTCAACATCATCCGCAATGGCAACCGCCGGACGCTGAAAGTCGAAATCGAAGAGCGTGAAGAGGAAATGGAAGGCGAAGAGGATGAAACCTCCATGCCGCCATTATTTGTTGGCGCGAATGCTTACGGCCTGAAACTGACCGCCATCTCTGACGATGCACGCCGTCGCTGGCAAATCCCGAAACCCGTCACGGGCGCACTCGTCGAAATGGTTGATCCGGACGGCGCGTCCTATGGCTTCATCGAAAAAGGTGACGTCATTACCGAAATCAATTTTGAGCCGGTCAAGACACCAGCAGAAGCCGATGAGATGCTCGAAGCAGCCGCAGGTGCCGATCCGGTGTTGATCAAGGTTTATCGTCGAGGCCGGGTATCTTTCCACGCGCTTCAGATCGAAGCCTAGGCTTCGATCCAGTCCGACTTCGGAATGCCCTGAAAATAAAGCGCAGTTGTAAGCGATGGACCGCTGATCACCGCATTTGCCGCGTCGGCCAGCACCGGATGCGGGTTGAAGCCCAGCCCCAGCCCCGCTGCTTCGATTATCGCTGAATCATTCGCCCCGTCACCAATCGCTACAGCGTGGTTGAGATCGAGGCCGAGCTCGCCCAGGGCTGCCTGCAATCGGTCGAGCTTTGCTTGCTTGCCCAGGATCGGATGCTGAACCTCGCCGGTCAGTGCCGTGCCGTCATCCAGCAGCACATTGGCGAAATCGGCGTCGAAGCCGGTTTTTTCAGCCACTCTGGACGTGAAGAACGTAAAACCCCCGGACACCAGTTCGGCTCGTGCCCCCCGTGCCTTCATCGTCTGAACCAGAGTGCGGGCACCCGGTGTGAGGCGAATGCGATCATCGAAACATGCCTGGAGCGAGGTCAGCGCGAGCCCCTTTAAAAGCGAAACACGCTCTGTGAGGGCGGCTTCAAAATCGAGTTCGCCGCGCATGGCGCGCTCGGTGATCGCAGAAATTCTGTCTTTCAGACCGGCATACTCCGCCAGTTCATCAATGCATTCCTGACCGATAATGGTCGAATCCATATCACACAGCAGAAGCTTTTTCTCGCGACCCACAACTGGCTGAACACAGACATCTACATGATGGGGCAATCGTTCGAGCAGAATCGATTGCAAGGAGTCCTGTTGACCGGAATGGTCGAGAATGACGATATCCAGCGCTCCCGGACCGAGCTTTCCGACCCGCATAGCGCGATCACCCAGACAGTGTTTTGTTTCACCGAGAAGGATGTCATCAGGCAAGATCATGTCGCCGTTTTGCACCAGCGTGATCGCGATTTCCATTTCTTCACCAGACATCGGGCCGGTCTTCCTCTCTACGAAACTCAGAAGGCAAATAAGTACCTTCACAAAACGGTCAAAAAGCTTAGGTCTATAGCATGCGACCCGCCATTCTCATCCACGGTCCGACTGCCAGCGGCAAGACCAGATTGTCAATCCACATGGCAAAACAGTTGGATGGCGAAATCGTGAATGCGGACTCCATGCAGATTTATCGGGATTTGCGGGTCATCACAGCCCGCCCCTCCCCGGATGAAGAAGCGCAAATACCGCATCATCTGTTCGGCTACAGGGACGCGGCCGAACGCGGCTCAGCCGGCGGCTGGTTGCGCGACGCCAGAAAGGTGATTTACGATATCCAGCGGCGCGGAAAAGTGCCTATCGTGATTGGTGGCACCGGGCTGCATTTGCTGGCTCTGACCGAGGGACTTTCGGAAATCCCGCCCATTCCTGAAGAATGCCGGTCCGAGGCCAGGAAGTATGTTCAACAGCACGGGGCTGACGCTGCACACGAATATCTCGCCGAGATCGACCCGGCTCTCGCAGCGCGGCTGAAGCCTAATGACCGGCAGCGCGTCGCTCGGGCGCTGGAAGTCTGGTTTGCGACGGGCAAACCCCTATCGACTTATCACGACAACAAGACGCCGCCGGTTCTCAGCGCCGGGGAGTGGTTGGGCATTGCTCTGACACCCCCGCGGCAAAGTCTCTATGCCCGGATCGACCAGCGTTTCGCCAGCATGTTGATTGAGGGGGCCATGGACGAAGCGCGGGCTCTGATGGAGCGCAATCTCGACCCGACCCTGCCTGCGATGAAAGCGCACGGTATTCCGTGGCTGATTGCCTATCTCAGAGGCGAGATGACCGCTGATATTGCTGGCGAATATGCCAAACGCGATACGCGGCGATACGCAAAACGCCAGTTTACATGGATTTCTCATCAGTTTCCGTTCTGGCCCCGCATACCCAGCGTTGAACTGGCCGACCGCGCGAGGGTAATTCATGCCCTTTTTAAAGAGATTGACGGGGCGTTTTTGAAAAGATAAACCTCGGTTTCCAGTACAAGGGATAATTTCATGAGCGATGTGCTCGTAATCGTGGGAACGCGCCGATCGATGGAGTAGTCACTCCAACGAAAGGCGCGGTTATGTGAGGGGCTCAGAGGGCCCCTTTATTTTTGGCCAAAAGAGGGTATGCCCCCGCCATTAGATCAGGAAGAGAAAGATGGATAAGCAGATCTTGAAGACGAACGATGCAAGCGAAACCATGACAGGTGCTGAAATCGTGGTACGGGCACTTCTTGATCAGGGCGTGGATACGCTATTCGGCTATCCCGGCGGTGCTGTGCTTCCGATTTATGATGCCTTGTTCAACGAGCCGAAGCTGCATCACATTCTGGTTCGCCATGAACAGGGTGCAGGTCATGCGGCCGAGGGCTATGCGCGCTCAACCGGCAAACCCGGCGTCGCACTGGCCACGTCTGGCCCAGGCGCCACAAACATGGTCACCCCGATCGCTGACGCCATGATGGATTCTATTCCGATGGTTGTTATCACGGGTCAGGTTCCTTCCCATCTGATTGGTACAGACGCTTTTCAGGAATGCGACACGGTTGGCATTACGCGCTGCTGCGCGAAGCACAACTATCTCGTCAGCGACGTCAGAGATCTCGCACGAGTTCTGCATGAAGCGTTTCTGATTGCCACAACCGGTCGCCCGGGGCCTGTTGTCATTGATATTCCAAAAGACATCCAGTTCGCGACAGGGCCATATATCGGCAAGGACAATGTTGATCACCGCACCTACCACCCGGCCTCTGACCCGGACATGGTGGCGATTGAGTCCGCGGTTGCGCTGATGCGCGAAGCACGTCGTCCGATTATCTATTCCGGAGGCGGCATTATCAATTCGGGGATCGAAGCCAGCGCGGCGCTGCGTGAGCTGGTCAGCGAAACCAATTTTCCGATCACGTCCACCCTGATGGGCCTCGGGTCCTATCCTGCCTCTGGCAAGAACTGGCTGGGCATGGTCGGGATGCATGGCGCGTATGAAGCCAATCACGCCATGCATGATTGTGACCTGATGATCTGCCTCGGTGCGCGCTTTGACGACCGGGTGACCGGCCGCCTCGACGCTTTTTCTCCGCATTCGAAGAAAATCCATGTCGACATCGATCCGTCATCCATCAACAAGAATGTTCGGGTGGACATCCCGGTTGTGGCCGACGCGAACAAGGCCATTCGGGCCATGCTGGCTTGCTGGACATCACAACAGGCACCGCGTCAGGATCTTGCGCCTTGGTGGGATGAAATCAATGCATGGCGGGAGCGCGACTGCTTCGCCTATGACAAGGCAACCGGCGCAATCAAACCCCAGTATGCGATTGAACGCCTGTATGAGAAAACCAAGCATCTCGACACCTACATCACGACCGAGGTGGGTCAGCACCAGATGTGGGCGGCACAGCACTATCATTTCGAAGAGCCCAATCGTTGGATGACATCCGGCGGCCTGGGCACGATGGGCTATGGCCTTCCAGCTGCGGTTGGCGTTCAGGCCGCACATCCGGATGCACTTGTCATCGACATCGCTGGAGAAGCCAGCATTCAGATGTGCATGCAGGAACTTTCAACGGCTGTTCAGTTCAACCTGCCCGTAAAGATCTTTATCCTGAACAATGAATGGATGGGCATGGTCCGCCAATGGCAACAATTGCTGCACGGCGAGCGGTATTCTCACTCCTACAGTGAATCGCTGCCGGACTTTGTTGCCCTGGCCAAAGCCTATGGCGGGCACGGTATACAGTGTAAGGACCCGCAGGATCTGGACGCTGCGATTGACGAGATGATCGCCTATGACGGCCCGGTCCTGTTTGACTGCCTTGTGACCAAGGACGAGAACTGCTTCCCGATGATTCCGTCAGGTGCTGCGCACAATGACATGATCCTCGGCGAGATTACGGGCAATGAAATTGGCGAAGACGGAAAAGTTCTGGTCTAAGCGGTCTGAAACAGGAAATCGGGATAACTGTCATGTCCTCACCATCTGCACCACAGAGTGCCTATTTCATGGACGATCAGTCCGCAGCCACAATCGTTCGGCGCACCCTTGCGGCCATCGTCGACAACGAGCCAGGCGTTCTGGCCCGCGTCGTCGGGCTGTTTTCAGCTCGCGGCTACAACATTGAAAGCCTGACGGTCGCTGAAGTTGACCGCCACCAGCATCAGTCCCGGATCACCATTGTGACGTCCGGAACGGTTGGCACGATCAACCAGATCAAGGCCCAGCTCGAGCGGCTTGTACCGGTGGCACGTGTTGTGGACATCACAACCTCCCCTGCTGGTCTGGAACGGGAGCTCGCGCTTATCAAGGTCAAGGCTGCGACCGGGTCAGACGAACGGGTTGAAGCCCTGCGCGTGTCGGAAATTTTCAGAGCGCGTGTGCTCGATGTGACCCTCGAGAGTTTCATTTTCGAACTGACCGGCGGATCCTCAAAGATCGACCAGTTCATTGAATTAATGGAGCCTCTTGGCCTCTATCAGGTATCCCGCACGGGTGTGCTGAGCATTCAGCGCGGCCTGCCTGAAACATGAATGTCGGCAAAAACTTGCCTATTGCCCGGGTTTGCGCTTAGACGCGCAGGCTATTTCGTCCCAGAAAGAAAGATTGACGATGAAAGTTTACTACGAACAGGATGCTGACCTCGCACTGATCAAGTCCAGAAAAGTGGCTGTAATCGGCTACGGCTCGCAAGGCCATGCCCACGCTCTGAACGCCCGTGATTCTGGCGTTGCGGACATTGTGATTGGTCTTCAGGAAAATTCAGGTTCTCGCCCGAAAGCAGAGGCGGCTGGCTTCACAATCATGACGCCTGCCGAGGCCACCAAATGGGCCGACGTGGTGATGATCCTCATCCCGGACGAAAAACAGTCTGTTCTCTGGGCCAATGAGATCGAACCGAATGTTCGCGACGGCCAGCACATCATGTTTGGTCATGGTTTCAACGTTCACTACAACCTCATCCGTCCATCTGCAAAGGTTGACGTGTCTCTGTCCGCACCAAAAGGCCCTGGCCACACTCTGCGTGATCAGTACCAGCGCGGCTTTGGTTTGCCTGGCCTTATCGCGATCCACCAGGATGCGACCGGCACAGCCAAGGATGTCGCCCTGTCCTACTCCAAAGCCATCGGCAATACGCGCGCAGGCGTCATCGAGACGAGCTTCCGCGAAGAAACCGAAACCGACCTGTTTGGTGAGCAGGCCGTACTTTGCGGCGGTATCGTCGAGCTGATCAAGGCTGGTTACGAAACACTGGTTGAAGCCGGCTATGCGCCTGAAATGGCCTATTTCGAATGTCTGCACGAAACCAAGCTGATCGTCGACCTGATCTATGAAGGCGGCATCGCCAACATGAATTACTCGATCTCGAACACAGCCGAGTATGGTGAGTATGTCTCTGGTCCGCGCGTCGTCAGCAGCGATTCCAAAGCTCAGATGAAGAAGGTTCTTGAAGACATCCAGAACGGCACATTCGCCCGCAACTGGGTTCTTGAGAATCAGGCTGGTGCCCCGGGTTTCCACGCCATGCGCTCGAAAATGAACAGCCATGAGATCGAAGAAGTCGGTGAGAAACTGCGTTCCATGATGCATTGGGCGCAAAATGATCGCCTCGTCGACAAATCCCGCAACTAGGCGGAAAACGCATTGAGCAAAGGCGGATCGGGAACCGGTCCGCCTTTCTCTTTTCAGGCATATGCCGCTAGGGAATTACGCCCGGTACGAGATTTAGTTTTTGTTTACCGGTGCCGGGGCCTAATTTGTCTGAAGATAAGGACAATGAGGAAGGACCAGACCCATGCGCAGCCCGTTTATTGCTTTCGCTGTTTTGTCTGGGATCACTTTTTCAGCTTCAGCCGCCGCCTATGAACTGCGGCCCGGCAATTGGCAATTTCAGGAAGGCCTTGGGGTCAGCGACCGTAATGCCGGCCAGTCATCTCGCACATTCTGCGTGAAAGCAGATGAAACTGAGGCAGATATCGACTGGTTTACAAACCTTGCAAAGCCAAGAAATGACTGCACCACCAGGGTTCTCAGTCAGTCGAGCGCTCAGATTCGACTGGAGTTTTCCTGCCCTATGAGCGGCACCACACTCAAGGGGCCCTCTACCATCCAGATCAATGAGAACACCATCACCATTCAGAACGATCTGGCTCTTGATCTGCCATATGCGCCCCTGCCAATGGGGCAAACCA
This sequence comes from uncultured Hyphomonadaceae bacterium, assembly GCA_964342455.1. Classification (GTDB taxonomy): domain Bacteria; phylum Pseudomonadota; class Alphaproteobacteria; order Caulobacterales; family Hyphomonadaceae; genus Ponticaulis. The sequence goes on along the minus strand of CAYFGB010000035.1, from coordinate 17,396 downwards.
AGACGGTGAGACACATTTCCAGTCGCTGCACAGGCTACTGATACCTGTCTGAAACGTCATTCTCGTGTCATGGAAACGCCCGATTTGACGCTATAGTCAAACCCGTAAGCAACGGAGTGATTTCGCGTGTTTTTTAAATTCTTGATTCCTATCGCTGTGGCGATGTCGGGTACGACCACCGTGAACGCCGCCAAAACTGAACCTCAGCCAGGCGCTGGAGAGGTCTTTGTTGAACCGGGGCTCTGGAACTGGTCACACCAGTCTGTGCTGATCGGTATCCCCGTGACCGAATCGAACACAGAGTGCATGCCGCCTGAAATGGCGAAAATGTCTTTGAATGACTTCGCCAAGGATCTTGATGAAGGCTGCTCAGTGTCCGAAGATGCCCGCAATGGCGGCACGATTGATTTCACGCTGACGTGCTCTGGAAAGTATCAGGGACAAGCCACGGGACAGCTGACCAAGATTGATGACAAGAATCTCCAGATGTCTGCCAATGGTCAGGTCTCGCTGACACTGTTTGAACAGCAGATCAGTGGACCATTCCAGTTTAACGCCTCTGCCACGCATCAGGGCAGCTGCAGCTAAGCAACGCTGTCGGCTCCAGGATTATAGTCAGGATGGTGCGACGCCTCTCGCCCGTCCTGACTGACAAAAGACGCGCTCCCGGTCGAAACTTTCACCTCCAGTCATCCGTCTCCAGAATCTTGCGAAAGCCCGGCGAAAGGCGTAGAATACTTTCCGGGGATATAAGAAGTGGAGATTGAGCTGTGGGAGATGTGATCAACTTCAACAAGTTCCGAAAGGAGCGTGCGCGTGCTGAGCAAAAGCAAAAGGCTCAGGAAAATCGCGCCCTGTTCGGCCAGTCGAAATCACAGAAAACCGAGACATCCTCGACTTTGGACAAGATCCGCAAGGCACTGGATGGCTCACGTCTTGATGGCCCGGATGACAAGCCACCCAAGCGCCCGGCCTGATCCGACAGGGCTGCAAACCTTTCTTCTGACTTCGCGATAGTTTGGTCTAGTCAACTACAGAAGTTGACGCTAGGTTCACCCGGTCTCTAATCGGGAGGACACATAAAATGCGTGAAGCAGTCATCGTCTCCTATGCTCGCACGGGCATGGCAAAAGCCAATCGTGGCTCTCTGAACAACACACATGGCATCACAATGGCCGGAACAGCCATCAAGGGTGCCATGGACCGCGCCAATCTGGATCCGGCACTGGTCGAGGACGTCTATCTGGGCTCAGCTCAGCCTGAAGGCGCGACAGGCCACAACGTTGCTCGCAACGCTGCGCTTTGGGCAGGATGCCCGTCCACCACATCTGGCGCCACCATCAACCGGTTCTGTTCTTCCGGTCTGCAGGCTGTTGCGAATGCTGCCTGGACCATCAAGAATGAAGGATCTTCCGTCGCGATCGGCGGCGGTGTCGAGTCCCTCTCGCTCGTATCTCGCGGCGGTCACATGAACACCTATCGCTACACCGAAGACGAGCTGATGTCGAAATGGCCTGCGATCTGGATGACCATGATCGAAACGGCTGAGATCGTCGCAGATCGCTACGACGTTTCCCGCGAATATCAGGACGAATACTCTGCTGAATCTCAGAAGCGGACGGCTGAATTCCAGCAAAAAGGCTATATGGCTGAAGAAATCGTTCCTCTGAAAACGACCATGAAACTGGTCAACAAGGAAACAGGCGAAGAGACGTTTCAGGAAGTCGTCTGCGACCGTGACGAGTGCAACCGTCCGGGCACGACATACGAATCCCTCGCTGGCCTGAAGCCGGTCTTCTCAAACGGCATGGTCGTCAAGGAAGGCAAGTATGTCACGGCTGGCAATGCGTCTCAGCTCTCAGACGGTGCTGCCGCTCTGGTCCTGATGGAAGCGAAAGAAGCCGAGAAGAAGGGCCTCACCCCGCTGGGTCGTTTTGCAGGCTTCAACGTGGCTGGCTGCGACCCTGATGAAATGGGTATCGGCCCGGTATTTGCTGTCCCTCGCCTGCTCGAGCGTCATGGCCTGACGGTCGATGATATTGATCTTTGGGAGCTCAACGAAGCCTTCGCATCTCAGTGCCTCTATTCCCGTGACCGTCTGGGCATCGACCCGACCAAATACAACGTCAATGGCGGCTCGATCTCTATCGGCCACCCGTTTGGCATGACCGGCGCACGTTGCACGGGTTCTCTCCTTATGGAAGGCAAGCGTCGCGGTGCGAAATGGGGCGTGGTGACCATGTGTATCGGTGGCGGTATGGGCGCTGCAGGCCTGTTTGAAATCTTCTAGGTTTCACAGGCACCCAAACTCAAAGCCCGGATCAATTGATCCGGGCTTTTTCGTATTTGCTTTTGCCAACTTTACCCCCGGTGCGAAACGGTGCAAACAAGCCCGTCCACAATTCCCAGACGGAGACGCCAAAAATGAGCGCAGATATCAAGTTCCTGGAAGAAAACGCAAAAAAGGAAGGCGTCACCACCACTGATTCCGGACTGCAATACCGGGTTCTGAAGGAAGGTACAGGCTACAAGCCACGTCCAACCGACAAGGTTACCGTGCACTATGCGGGCAAGCTGGTCGATGGCACAGAATTCGATAGTTCCTACAAGCGCGGCCAGCCGATTGAGTTCCCGCTCAACGCCGTCATTGCCGGCTGGTCGGAAGGCGTTCTGTTGATGCAGGAAGGCGCTAAGTATGAGTTGGTGATCCCATCTCAACTTGGCTATGGCGCACGCGGCGCTGGTGGTGTCATCCCCGGCAATGCAACGCTCATTTTCGAAGTCGAGCTGATCAAGGTAGGCTGATCAAAGCGGTTAAATGCGCTGGCCGATTTCGAAAATCGGTCAGTCCGCGCTTAGCAGTCCAGTTCAAAAACGTTCAAATCCGGTATATCGGCCTCAAAGGTCACCGCCGGAGAGAATCTGCGCTCTGGTAATGGCGGCATAGCCTGACGGATGGCGCGATGAAGCTCGCTTCCATCATATGGCTTAGGCACAAATGCATCAATCATTGCGCGATTGCGGCACAGTTTCAGATCTGATGACATCGCGACAATTCCGACCTCGCCCCAGACATCCCGGACGAGATGTATCAATTCATCGCCTGACATGCCTGGCATGTTCAGATCCGTCAGCACCACATCGACAAAATCAAAACTAAGCTGTTGAATCGCATCCAGTCCGCTCGGGAAACTTGAAACCCGGAAACCAAAGGCTGTCAGCACGCTGACGGCAATACGCCTTGCTGCCGCACTGTCGTCAATCACCACGACATGCCGACGTCGCCCCCCGGTCTCGGCAATCGAATCGAGGTCTGCCAGAACATTGGAAATATCGGTTTTGGAGAACGGCTTGCGCAGCACAATATCTGCGCCATGTTCGCGGGCATCCGCCAGAACGCAATAATCATTGGTCTTGTTGGCTGTCATCATGATGGTCGGAATTGCCGGCCAGTATTCGCGGATCCTGGAGAGCAGCGTGATGCCGCTGGTATCCCCAAAATGGACGTCCACAATCGCCGCATCGAATGGTAAATCGGCCTGCCAGTCGCGGGCCTCCAATTCGTCTGCGGACGTCAGAATTTCAGTGCCAAATCCTTCGGTCTCGAACAATCTCGCAATTAGCCGGGCCTGAGTCCTGCTGTCCTCAAGCACCAGAATTCGTGGTGTTTTTCTTGTCATGCCGCAAAACCTGCCGAGCAAACGTATTCCATACCTATCCCGGCGGAAACGTTATAAGGCGCAGTTTGAAATAGGGTTAAACCTGACTGCGAGATTGCAAGCCATCGAACCAGGTTCCAAGCGCTTCGGCCTCGCGTTTCTGACCCGCCGTGCGTTCGGCCGCTTCCTCATCTTCGCCCCATTGTTCGATTTGCCAGATCTCATCAATGCGCGAAATATCGAGGGCATCCGTCGCCCGTAATTCACCGTCAGCGACCGCCATAGACAGGATAGCCGAGCCGAACAGGTTCAAACCAAAAGCCAGTCCGGTGAGAGCAAAATCGTCTTTTGCGGCGGCATATCTGGAGACCGCCTCCAGACTGGCAGGCGGCTGTGGCGCATTCATTATGCCTTCTGTGGTAATCAACAGAACACCATGCGTTCGCCCTGCCCAGTCTCGAAGTGGACGAAAATGCGCTTCCTGACGTTCTCGTAGCTCTTCTGGATGGTCGGCAAGATAACAGAGAAGATCGGTTCCGGCGTAGCTTGTCACCTCCGCCACCATCTCATCCCGGGTCAAAGGCGTACGATCAAGGGCAACATTTGCAAGCCGCGTCAAAGCCATGGCAGGCAGATCAAGTTCCTTCTCCTGAGCATCCCACTCAGCAGCAATGGCGTCGGCCAGCGCGCGTGTCGGCACGGTCAGCGATTTCTTTGCCGGCGTTTTGGGTGTGCGCCCGTCAAGCTCGATCCGCCAGCCACTTTCATCTTCGGCGACGCCAACAGCCTTGTAAAAGCGCCGCGGCTTCTGTGTCGGGCTAAATTCAACCATGATCAGACTTTCGCAAATTCACCTAAGGCGAGGCTGAGCCCCTGCATATCCTCGTGCAGATGGTCTGCACCTGCGGCTTGAAGTTCGGGTGCCGTCCCAAATCCCCAGACCACCCCATGGGTCGTGACCCCTGCGGCTCGTCCCATATGGATATCATGTATGGCATCGCCAACCATCACCGTCTCACCCACCTCGCAGCCGAGCGCTTTCATCGCTTCCTGCACCATGAACGGGTTGGGCTTTCCCGGTCCGTCATCGGAACACCAGATCGTATCGAAATAGCGCTCGAGATCATGCATGCCAAAAATGGCCTTGATGCCCTGACGGGATTTCCCGGTCGCGACAGCTTGCAGACAGTTTTGATTGGCCAGCGTTTCGAGAAGCTCTATCGCACCATCATAGAGCGGCTCTTTGAAATCCGGCTCTTCCCGGTTCTTGATGAAGGCAAGTCTGTAGGCATCCACCAACGCATCAACCAGTTGAGAATCCTCAGGATCTGGCGCCAGAAGGCGGCAGCCATCCTGAAGTGGCAAACCGACGATCTTTCGGGTGTCTTCGTACACCGGCGCAACCAGACCACAGGACTGGAACGCATCGGCCATAGCATTCTGAATGATCGTGCGACTGTCGACAATCGTGCCATCAAGGTCCCAGACAACAAGACGTAAACTCAATTGGCTTTCCCTGGCTGAATATCCAATGGCGCAGTGATCCGCGGCGACGCTCCAGACACCGGATTGGTTCCATGCCACATATAGGACGGGAAGAGAACCAGCGTCCCCGGCTTTGGCTGGATCCATTTTTTCGGCGGAGCTTCATCGTAAATCTTGTGTGGAGGCTCACCGAAATGAATCCATCCAGGCTTGGCGTCCTTATCTCTATCCGTCTCCTCAGGCACGACCATGTAATAAGCGGAGCTGATCCACCCTTCCGGATGCACATGACTGACATGCCGTCCACCGGCGTGGAGCAGAACCGACCAAATGCCTTGAATAAAGAAGTCTCCCGAATTTCGACGCATAAGCGGGTGTGCCTGCTGCGTGCCAAGGCGACTTACATATGCCTCAATGGGAGCTTGAAGCGCCTGAATATATGCCTGCACCTCTTGAGACCCATCATACTTCAAATCTCTGGGAGACTGTATTCCCGCGCGCAAAGACTGTCCGAGAGGGTAGTCCTTAAACTCTGTCTGGCCATGAATTTGCTCAACGAAACGTGTGTGAAAGTCATCATGGTCGGCAAAGCCCGCCGGCAAAGGCAATTGCAACGGTAAAACGAGGTTTTCATAATCACACAGCCAATCATGCCTTTCGTCACCAAGCATTCGCCAAGCATCACCTTGCAGGGCAATCCATAACTGATTGAGAGGATTCCGATCTCGCCAAATTGCCGAAATGTCCAAGGCAAGGTCATATCGACCGGTTGCGAAGCACTGGATAACCTGAACATAGGCGTTCATCGGGTTATCTGGATCACGCTGATATTCGGTGTCTGAAATTTCAAAAGCTGAATCGTATTCGCCCAGCCAATTGAGAGCTCTGGCTTCAAAGTCCCGGACTCGAATGTCTGGAAACAGCCTGGTGATGACCGCACACATCTCGAGACAAAGATCAAACCGCTCCATCTCGAGGGTCTGTGAAAGGATCGCGCGTTTCTGGTCTGCTGTGGTACCTGATGACTGTATGATCTCTCGCGCAGTATGTTCGGCGTCTTTTGATCGCCCGGTCATCCAGTGGAGGTTCACAAGATCGGTTGCACCATCAATTGATCCAGCATCAGCAGCCTGCTTGAAGTAAGTTTCTGCGCTGGATGCCGAACCCGACTGTAATAGTGCTCTTCCGGTCAAATAATGGATCTCGGGATTATTCCAGCCGTTCTTGATCAGGGCATCACAAATCTGAAGCGTATCGTTCGCGCGGCCAAGTTCGATCAAACAGGACGCCCGTCCATACCAGGCCTTAAGCGATTGTGGGTTTGAGGCGAGTGCAGCTTCATAACGTTCAAGCGCATCAGCGTACTTTCTCTCTTTCTTCAGCGAGTCCCCCAAAAACTCCTGTAAAAAAGCAGACCGTGGAAATTTCACCTGCCATTTCGCAATGAGTGAACCCACTTTGCGGGATAAATTATTTTCAAGATACAGACCGGACAGATTCCGATAAGCCGGTTCGTAAGACCCGTTCTTGGCAATGGCCTGCTCATACGCCGCAATCGCAGCTTTCCCATCTCCCAACTGTTTTTCGATATTACCTAGCGCATTCCAGCACTCTGCATCCCGCGCTTCCAACTCACAAGCACGCCGCAGTGCATCTCGAGCTTCGGTATGCTTCCCAGCCTTCGAGAGCGCAACGCCGTAAAATTGGTGAAGTTTGTACGCTGAAGGATATTTGAGGAGACTCGAACGAGCTACAGATTGGGCATCATTGAAACGGCCGGCATTCAGAAACTGGAGAATGCTCTGAAGATCATTCTGAAGGCTCATATTTCAAACGGCTCCCACGGGTCTTTGCCAGCCTCCTCCAGCAGAAAACCGAGAGATTTGAAAGTTTGCATCATGTGAGGTGGCAGCGGCGCGATCAGCTCAATGGGCTTGCCCTTCTTGCGCGGAATGACCAAAGCGCGGGCGTGAAGATGCAACCCTTCGGCAAGACCATTCAGCGGCTCACGACGACCAGGATACTTCGGATCTCCGATAATGGCATTACCCATCTCTTCCATGTGGAAGCGCAACTGGTGCGTCCGGCCGGTCAGCGGGCTCAGTGCCACCCAGGCCGCCTTCTGCGCGGCGGGTGAAATCAGGGCATATTCTGTCACCGCATGCTGAGACCCCTTGTCGGACTGTACCGCCGGAACCATCCGCTCTTTTTCAGGGCCTTCACCTCGGATCATCCAGGAGCGTATCTGCCCCTGATGCGGCATGGGAACCCCGGCAACAACGGCCCAGTAAACTTTCTTTAGCGTGCGCTCGCGAAACATGTCACCCAGCTCTGCGGCAGCACGCGGATGCCTGGCGATCAGCAGGACACCGGACGTCTCCTTGTCGAGCCTGTGGACAAGACGCGGGCGATGCTCGCCATTGCCAAGCGCATCCAGCAGGCCATCAATATGACGACGCGTATTCGTACCGCCCTGCACGGCAAGACCTGCGGGCTTGTTGAGGGCGACAATATCATCATCCTCATAGATCACCATTTCCCGGATGAACGCCTCGTCGCGTGCTGACACACGACTGGCATTCTTTTCCTTCACGGCTTCGATCTGCTGCTTGCTGGGAAGCGGTGGCACCCGCACCATCTGCCCGGTTTCAAGCCGCGTGTTGGATTTTGCGCGTGCGCCATCGACCCGGATTTGACCGGTCCGAAGAAATTTTTCGACCTGACCCTGAGTAATTCCGTCAAAACGCCGCTTGAACCAACGATCAAGCCGCGCGCCGGATTCTTCATACGTCACCTCGATGAGCTGAACATCGCCGCTCACATCAACACCTTTCGCATAATGAGAAGCCCGGCAAATACCATAGCAATGCCAAGAATGACAGAACTTCCGGCATAAAGCAGAGCGTGGGTATAAGCTCGCGTTTCTACCATCCGCGCCGTCTCAAGCGAGAACGCAGAAAAGGTTGTAAATCCGCCCAGAATGCCGGTGGCGAGAAATATCTGAGTACCGGCTGTGTGTTGCCCCGCCCGATGCGCAAACCAACCAATAATAAGCCCCATGAGCAGGCTACCCACCAGATTGACCGTATAAGTCCCCCAAGGCCAACCACCTGGCCCCGCCAGCCGCAGCATAACCACCCCGACACTGTATCTCAGCGCCGAACCTATGGCGCCGCCCACAGCGGCCAGGAGAAAGTGCTTTAAATCCATTCCGGCGTCCTACACCACAATCGTTATGGCCGGGAGAGCTTTGGACCGTTTGCCATAACAATTGTGCAGCCAGTCGCCCATCCGCTTCAGATATAACCGGCTGCGTCCTGTATAACGTTATCATGGCTGCCCAAAGGCAGACTGACGGTCACGCAAGTCCACTCACCCTCCTGCGATTCGAACCGCATCGTACCATGATGTTCATCGAGGAGATAACGGACAAGATTGAGCCCGATACCAGTCCCCTGAATGTCCTTGGCCGTGCTTGCTCTGAAATACCGTTCGGATATTCGTTCAATCTCTTCAGCCGGAATGCCGACACCATAATCGGTGACCGCAATCTCGAACCGATTGCCATGCCGGGCTGATGATATCGAGACCTTCGGATTGGAACGGGAATATTTCACCGCATTGGATATCAGGTTTTCAAACACCGTTTCCATAAGCCGCCAATCACCCCAGACCTGATCCGGTACCTTTGACAGATCCACGTAAAATTGATGCGCGGGCGAGAGGTCGCGGTAATTGCCAACCACGTCCATGATACAGGCTTTCAAATCCATCTGATCAGGGGAAATGGCGATCTTGCCCGCTACGAACTTGCTGGTTTCCAGCATGCGTTCCATGAGATTTGTCATACGCCGAATGGCTTCGCGGATCGTTTTTGTTCGTTCCTCAACGTCCTCCGGAGACAAATGCGCTGCCCGTTTGGCAAGCCGCCGGGCATGACCATCGATAATGGCCATCGGCGTTCGGAATTCATGGCTAACCATCGACACGAACTGATTCTGTAATTCGTTTGCCTGCTTCTCAGTTTCAAGCGCTGTTTCCAGCTGGGCTTTCTGGGACTCGATGGTCTCCAGATGGTCGAATATTCGTTTCCGGTTTTCCAGAATCTGAGCCGTCAGCTGGCCAATCTCATCTTTCCGGTTCGACAGATCGAGCAGCTTTTGTGTCAGTTCCGGGGATGCACCGGAAAGGTCCGTTGATTTCTTGACTGACTGTGACAGCTCGGTCAGCGGGCGAACGCCGATCTCATTAATGGCCTTGATAACCCGCCAGATGATGAGGAGCCCCATTGCCAGTGTCGAGGCAAAAACAAGCAAGGCCGTCGGCAGCGCCTTAAGCCAGATGCTCGCCGCATTCATATCAACAATGTAGGTCCAGTCCGCCGCATCGAGTTTATAGTATGCGATCAGACCGCCCATCCATTTCAGTCGATGGGTCGCGATAACACCGGATTTGTCGTCCCGCTGTGCTACCAGATCAAGCATGCCGGCAAAATCAGAGGATCTCTGAATTCGGGCGATATCCTCGGTCTTTACCGTGTCGGTATCACTCAGACGGGAATGGAATATGACGCTGCCATCAGGGCCAAGCGTATAACTTTCCGATCCTTCAAAAGACCGTTCCTGCACACTGCGCTCGGCCAGACGATTGATGAAAGACGTTGTCCCGAATAGTTCGACCGCCTCTTCAGAGCCTGCATAGGTCGGCGTCTGACACCCTACAACAATTGTCCGTCCGGTTTCATCCCATGCGCCGCGCGAGGGTTCGAGGCATTTCGTCGTTTCCGCCGTCGCATAAAGGGTTTTCAGAAGGTTTGCGCCTTCCTCGCCAAACATATCCGCCTGTGTGATGGAAGGCGGAAAGTCATATCGATAGATGGTCAGCTTATCCGCTCGATAAGGGGCGAAGATCACAAATCCTGCGGGTTCAAACCGATTGAAGAAAAGATTATCGAGTTCCCGGTCAACACTCGCTGATTCGTGTCGAACGGCCAGCGCACCGGTCACAAAGTCACGTTTCAGTTCGGGTGTAATCGCAGCATCCGCTGTCAGGTAACTTGCCATCCCGTAGACATGGCCCAGCCCTTCAATATACGCGCCATCAAAGAGTTCGTCCCCTGACCGCCGAGACCCGTCCGCCCGCAATGGGAAGAACACCTCAAACAGGCGGTCGACTTCAGACTCAGGCAGAGTATCAGCAAGGCGACGTCGGCTTTCAACGGCGTTCTGGTTTAGCTGAATAACGCGCTCGAAAACGGCATTTTCCCGTGGTCCTCTCTCCTTGATGTATTTGGAGAGCGCGTCGGCAGAGCTATTGTGTGCGTTGAATAGTCCATACGCAAAGGCCCCGATCGCGGTCACGACGACATACATCATGACAAGCGGCCAGACGCGGTTCAGGAACTTTTTCCGAAGTGACCCAGTCAAAACCGATTGCACCTTTCCATCCAATGCAACCAAATCAGAAGCATCTTAAGAAATGTTCTCGGTTATTCTGTGAACTGTGCGGGAATACTAAAGAATTCAATCGAGATTTCAGATGAAACCTTCCGGAACGGGAGCCTCGAATTCAAACAACCCGCCCATTGGGTGCGGTCCTGACAATCTCCAGGCATGTAACATCAACCGATTGGACTGATCTTTTGAACCATATACCGGATCGCCAATAATGGGGTGACCGGCATGTGCCAGATGGATCCGTATCTGATGCATGCGCCCGGATTCCGGACGACACTCAACCAGGCTGGTCTCGCTGTTCGCGTCAACACAATGGAATTTTGTCAGCGCCTGTTTCGGGTCTTTCACACCGGGCTGTCCGCCTATCCCCGACACCAGCATGCCATCCTCCCGTCGTACCGAACCAATCGGGCTATCCACACGGGTCACCCGACTGGCATCTCCTCTGACACGCGCCAGATACACCTTGTTGATATCGCGCTGCTCAAAGGCTTTCGAAAGCGCCGCAGCCGCTGGCTGGGTTTTCGCAGCAATCACAATTCCACTCGTATCCGCATCAATCCGATGAACCATACGAGGCCGCTTTCCATTGGATTTGGCGAACGCCCATAGCAGCTTATCAAGCGTACGATCTTCAGCATTGCGCGTCTGACACGGTAGACCTGCCGGCTTGTTGAAAGCCAGAATGTCGTCGTCCTCGTCCAACAGGAAATGACGAATGAATGCCTTGTCTTCGTCTGATAACCAGACGATGTCGCGATTACGCATTGGAATAACCTTCAGGATATGTGCGCCAGCTTTGCGTTGCCTTCATCCGCTTTTAGTTCCGTGTGGATCAATTGAACAGGCTTGGGGTCTGGCGGCCATGGATTGGCGGTGCCGACGGTCAGTTTTTTCGGGCTTTTTGCAAACGTGTTCTGAGGTCAGCCCAGTATTCCAGCCGGTCCCGGATAGCTTTCTCGCGGCCATCACCCTTTGGCGCGTAGAAAACCGGTCGCTTCATCCCGTCCGGAAAATAGTTCTGACCCGAAAAATTGTATTCAGTGTCGTGGTCATAGATATAGCCATCCCCATACCCCTCATTCTTCATCAGATCGGTAGGCGCATTGAGAATATGCTTTGGCGGGTTGAGTGAGCCTGACTGCTTTGCTGCGGCCATGGCGGCCTTGTAAGCTGTATAGACAGCATTGGATTTCGGCGCGGTCGCCAGATGAACAACGGCATGCGCCAGGGCAAGTTCGCCTTCCGGACTGCCCAGACGTTCATATGTCCGCACCGCCTCACCCGTAACCATCAGTGCCGTAGGGTCGGCAAGACCGATATCCTCGCTTGCCATTCGCACAAGCCTCCGCCCCAGAAACAACGGGTCTTCTCCGCCCTGAAGCATACGAGCCAGCCAGTATAGCGCAGCATCCGGGTCTGATCCCCGCACAGATTTATGGAGAGCCGAGATCAGATTATAATGCCCTTCTCCGGCCTTGTCGTACGCTGCAGCCCGTTGCGACACCAATGTCTTCAGACGTGCCACAGACAGCGCCTCAGAGCCTTTTGCTGCGCGATAGACATCCTCAACCAGCCCAAGGAAATAACGACCGTCACCGCCTGCGAGAGACTTGAGATAGGCACGTCCGTCATCATGGAGTGGAAGAGCACGTTTCATATGCTGTTCTGCCCGACTGATCAGCGTGTCCAGTGCGTCATCGTCGAGCGCGCGAAGCGTCAGAACCTGGCATCGGGACAAGAGCGCGCCATTGAGTTCAAAGCTCGGATTCTCGGTCGTCGCGCCGATCAGCGTGATAACGCCACTTTCGACAAAAGGCAGAAAGCCATCCTGCTGCGCTTTGTTGAACCGATGAATCTCATCGACGAACAACGCTGTGCCCTTGCCGGTCGACCGACGGGCCTCGGCTTTGTCAAAGACGGCCCGTAAATCCTTCACGCCAGAGAACACCGCCGAAAGGGCTTCGAACTCCAGCCCGGTATCCTTGGCGAGAAGACGCGCAATCGTGGTCTTTCCCACACCCGGCGGGCCCCAGAGAATGACTGAGGAAAGATTGCCATTCTCCAGCATGCGCCCGATTGCACCATCAGGACCAAGCAGATGGCCCTGCCCAACAACATCCGAGAGCGTATCTGGCCTTACGGCTTCTGCGAGCGGCCGGGGTGCACTCGCATCCATGCCGGCGGACGAAAACAGATCTGAAGACAATGGCGGGCCTACATCCGCACCGTGCTGGAAACCCGGCGCCCATTGCGGTCGATGGCAACTTGCCAGACACCACTTTTAGATGGTTTGGCCAGGATGGTCTCGAGTTCCTTGAGGGTCTCAATCGCATCGCCATTCACTTCGATGATCATATCGCCCGGACGAATGCCAAACTGATACGCGGGCGAACGTCTGGCAATGCGATTGACCAGCACGCCCTTGTCGAACGGATCACGACCAAGCGATTCTGCCAGTGCGGGTGATAATTCGGCGACTTCGGCACCCGCAAGCGGGTTTGTACCTTCCAGAACGACGAGCTCAGCCTCTGTTGCGCCAGGCGGAGGCGACACCTCCACCTTCACATTCGTCTCCTTGCCAGAGCGCAAGACCGTCAGATTGGCGGTGTCACCGCTCGCCAGGGTCGCCGCGAGAAATTTCAGACCGGCTTCATCGAAAACTTCCCGGCCTTCAAACATCAGGACAACATCGCCGCGACGCAGCTTGGCACCATCAGCCGGGCTGTCCGGGTAGATTTCCGTTACAAGCACGCCAACGGGTCGGTCGAGTTCGAGGGATTTGGCGATGTCGGACGACACGGACTGGCCTTTAATGCCCAGCCAAGGACGAACGATCTGCCCTTCATTGACAGCGGAGTCGACGACCCGCTTCACCATTTCAGCCGGAATGGCAAAGCCGATCCCGTTTGATCCGCCCGAGCGGGAGAATATCGCGGAGTTCACGCCCACGAGCCGACCTGCATTGTCGATCAGTGCGCCACCGGAATTGCCCGGATTAATCGCCGCGTCTGTCTGAATGAAGAAAGCATAGTCAGAAATGCCAACGTCTGTTCGCGCTGTCGCAGAGATAATGCCGCTTGTTACCGTCTGGCCCACACCAAACGGATTGCCGATGGCCAGCACCAGATCGCCCACCTCAAGCGCACGCGTGTCGGCATATTCGAGTGTTGGAAGCTCGACACCGTCCGTATCAATTCGAAGCACAGCCAGATCGGTACGCTCATCGGCGAGGACGAGTTCAGCCTCAAACTCCCGCCGGTCGGACAGCACAACTTTCAGCGCGTTCGCATCTTCCACGACGTGGTTGTTTGTGACGATTATGCCTTCGCTGCCTACGATGACGCCTGAGCCAAGCGATGACTGCACACGCTCACGCGGCATGCCGAAAGCGTCAGGTCCGAAAAAGCGTTGGAAAAACGGGTCGCCGGCGAAAGGCGAGCTTGATTGTCTAACCAAGCGCTCGGAATAGACATTCACCACAGCAGGTGAGGCCTTCTTAACGAGCGGCGAGAAAGACATACGGATCTCTTCGCGCGATCCGGGCAAAAGCTGTGCCTGTGACGGGCCAGCGAATGCGGCCAGAGCGATAAGGCAAACAAGCGCGGCAAGGGCCGCGCTCAATCCGAGAAGTATCTTGTTGATATGCGTTGTCATGATCATGAGTTAACCCTCCGACCATGGCCCGATTTGGGCAGTAATGCGTCCGACTGCAAGAGGTGCTGCGAACGCATTACAGACTTTCTTTTAGTCCTGAGCCATTTCCAGCTCTTCAGCCGCCGCGAGACGCTCACGGTCAGCCTTGCCTTTGGCGTCTTCGTCGCGGTCAACGAGTTCGATGACAGCCATTGGCGCATTGTCGCCATGACGGAAGCCGGCTTTCATGATGCGGATATATCCGCCATCACGGCCTTCATAGCGTGGGCCGAGAACGTCGAAGAGTTTCTTCGCAGCGTCCTGCTTGTTCTGAAGGCGTGATGCCGCACGACGACGAGAGGCGAGATCGCCTTTCTTGGCCAGCGTTACCAGTTTCTCAACAATCGGGCGAAGTTCCTTCGCCTTAGGCAGCGTGGTCACGATCTGCTCGTGCTCGATCAGAGATGCTGCCATGTTAGCAAACATGGCCTTCCGGTGTTCGGAGGTCCGGTTGAGTTTGCGATGTGCAAGTCCGTGACGCATTGTTCTGTTCCCTTGTCGGCGCTGTCGCCGTTAGATCTGATCTTCGAATTTTTTGGCCAGACCTTCAATGTCTTCCGGCGGCCAGCTTGGTACGTCCATACCGAGGTGAAGGCCCATGCCGGCCAGCACTTCCTTGATCTCGTTCAGGGACTTACGACCGAAGTTCGGCGTACGGAGCATTTCGGCTTCCGACTTCTGAATGAGATCGCCAATATAGACGATATTGTCGTTCTTGAGGCAGTTTGCAGAGCGAACGGAAAGTTCCAGTTCGTCCACTTTCTTGAGAAGGACCGGGTTGAAACCCAGATCCGGCTCGTCGTCTTTCTCGCTTGAGGATTCTGGCTCTTCGAAGTTGATGAAGAGACGCAGTTGGTCCTGGAGAATGCGTGCAGCATACGCAACAGCATCTTCCGGAGAAATCGACCCATCGGTTTCGACGTCAAGCATGAGCTTGTCATAGTCGAGCACCTGACCTTCACGCGTGTCTTCCACACGGTATCCAACGCGACGGATCGGCGAGAAGATTGCATCGATCGGAATGAAACCGATCGGAGAATCTTCAGTGCGGTGACGGTCGGCTGATGAATAGCCTTTGCCCGTGTCGACCGTGAACTCCATGCGGACCTCAGCGCCTTCATCGAGCGTGCAGATGATGTGATCCGGGTTAAGGATCTCAACATCGCCAGGAACGTCAATCTGGCCAGCTTTTACCGGGCCAGGACCTGAAACGCGGAGCGTCATGCGCTTTGCGGTTTCAGACACCATGCGAATGGCGACCTGTTTCAGGTTCAGGACGATCGTCGTGACGTCTTCACGTACGCCCGGAATGGACGAGAACTCGTGAACCACACCATCAACCTGCATACCGGTGATGGCAGCGCCCTGGAGCGACGAAAGCAGAACACGACGCAGCGAATTGCCGAGCGTCGTGCCGAAGCCGCGCTCAAGCGGTTCAACAACCAGCGTCGCTTTACGCGCAGCGTCGAAGCCATGCTGAACTTCCGGGCGTGCCGGACGGATCAGCTCTTTCCAGTTCTTATCGTTTACTACAGCAGGAGTGCCAGACATCGCGGTGTCCTTGTTGAGTGATCTGGGGAGTGAGACTAAACGCGGCGACGCTTAGGCGGGCGGCAACCATTGTGCGGGATCGGCGTGGTGTCGCGGATCGAAGTAATGGTGAAACCAACGGCCTGAAGTGCACGAAGCGCTGACTCACGACCCGAACCCGGACCGCGGACGTTCACTTCCAGAGTGCGCATGCCATGCTCTTGAGCCTTACGGCCTGCATCTTCTGCAGCCATCTGAGCAGCATACGGCGTAGATTTACGTGAGCCTTTAAAACCCATGTGACCGGCAGACGACCAGGAAATTGTATTTCCCTGGGAGTCAGAAATCGTCACCATAGTGTTGTTGAAGCTCGAATTCACATGGCAAACGCCAGAGGTGATGTTCTTCCGTTCGCGGCGGCGAACCCGAGTAGTGTCTTTAGCCATAAATCCTGGTCCCCAGCCTTATTTCTTCTTGCCAGCAATCGGCTTGGCAGGTCCCTTGCGGGTGCGCGCATTTGTGTGCGTGCGCTGGCCACGAACCGGCAGACCACGACGGTGACGAAGACCACGATAGCAACCAAGGTCCATAAGACGCTTGATGTTCATCGCGTGCTCACGACGAAGGTCACCTTCTACCAGATAGTCGCCATCGATCGTTTCACGGACCTGAATGACTTCAGCATCTGACAGATCCGCAACACGTCGATCAGACGTGATACCAACCTTCTCGCAAATTTCTTTCGCCTTAGCCGGACCAATTCCGTGAATATAACGCAGCGCGATTTCAACGCGCTTATTGGTCGGTATGTTGACGCCTGCAATTCGGGCCAAGCTACTTCTCCGTTTAAAACCATTGATCCGAGACAATGAGTGGGTTTGCGATGACTCATCGCCTATACAAAACGCGCCCATGACTCGCAGAAGCCGCGTCTTATACGTGTCTCAGGGCCCACGTCAATAGCTGAGTGCGCCCAAGACACAATTTACTTACAGGTTACTTATTTCCCCCGAACAGCTTCGAGAGGAACCCTTTTTTTTCACCGTCATCCTGACCGGCCAGTGCGGCGTCGATCTGAGCGGCTACAGTGTCGATGCTACCCATCCCATCAACTTCTACAAGCTTTTTGCGTTCAGCGTAGATAGGCAGCAGTGGAGCGGTTTGAGCATTGTATGCATCAATCCGTTTTTTAAAGGTTTCCGGGTTATCATCTTCCCGGCCCTGTTCTTCATATCGCTTCGTAACACGATCGAGCAGAGCTTCTTCATCCACACGCAGGCGTATAACACAATCAATTTCCTGATCACGAGAGGCCAGCGTCTTGTCGAGCGCTTCAGCCTGCGGAACCGTACGCGGGAAACCATCAAAGATGAATCCCGGCGCGTCCTTATGCGTGTCCAGCTGATCCTCAATGAGCTCGATGACGATCTCATCAGACACCAGTTGCCCGGAGTCCATGATAGCCGCCACACGCTCACCAAGCTCTGTTCCGGCACTTCGCGCGGCACGAAGCATGTCACCTGTCGAGAGCTGGATAAAACCATGCTCCGTGACGAGGCGCTTTGCCTGC
>CAYFGB010000034.1:21814-34096 GCA_964342455.1 uncultured Hyphomonadaceae bacterium | reverse complement strand
CGGGTATCCCCCGGACAAAATCCGGGGTTCAACACCGCCCTACGGTTCGCCCTACACAATCATATCTGTTCATGATATGTTCGGTACATGCCGAACTATCGTCGTCTCTATGTGCCGGGTGGAACATACGCCTTTACGCTGTGCCTCTATGACCGGCGCGTGGACACATTGGTTCGGTATATCGATGATTTTCGCGCATCTTATCGCGACGTGACGACCAATCACCCGGTCGAAACAATCGCCACCTGCATTCTGCCCGATCATGTGCATATGCTCTGGGCCTTGCCTGAGGATGACTTTGATTTTGTGAACCGGCTTCGGCTTTTGAAATCGGGCTTCACGCGGCGTCTGCCACCACACCTCAAATCCGACGGTCGCAAAGGCGAACGCAAAATCTGGCAAACTCGTTATTGGGAACATGCCATCCGCAACGAACATGACCTCACTGCCCACATGGATTACATTCATTGGAACCCGGTGAAACATGGCCTAGTCGCATCGCCGGATGATTGGTCGCATTCGTCTTGGCATCTGTACAAATCCGACTGGAACCGGGAATGGAAACCTGAAACGCCAATTCTCCTCACCGAACCGTAGGGCGGTGATGCACCGGGCGAAGCCCGGAAATCCCGCCGCTAACGCTCATCGGTTTTGGCGGGTATCGGCCTTCGGCCTCAACGCCGCCCTACATTTCTCCAAAACCCCACCCGCGCCCGCAAACTTTGTGATTATTTGTTTACAAACGTAACAACCATACTAAACTGGTTTCATGGGTGTTTTTAAGACTATTGCCGCCTCTTTGGCGCTTTTCGTTGGTGGGCTCACATCGCCTGCTCTGGCCAAGGATTGTCCGAATGGCATCATCCTGGCGAATACGTTTGAACATTATTATGCCAGCGGGCCGAACACTTGGGGGCAGGCCATTCTCTACTGGCAGGACTATGGCGCGGCGGCAGTGGATACGCGCACCAAAATCGTCCGGTCTTTGCTCGAATGCTATGGCAATTATTGCGGCATGGGCGAGGGCGACACCACGGCTCATGCGACGCTGAAGACATATTATCAGGACCTCGCAGCCTTTGAGGGTGGGCGGTCCACTGTGAAGCCAGCTTTCCCGGATGGGCTCGAGGCGCCGCCTCCGGTCATGCTGGCATGGGCTGAAAAGCGTTTTGGCTGCACCGCCGGGCCGACTTATCTCGAACGTCAGGCCGCGCAACAGGCGGCCTACAAGGCAGAGCAGGCTGAAAAGGCGCGCATCGCCGCGCTGCCAAAAAAGCCCGCCACCCGCGAAGAGATCGTGCGGCGCTCGAACATTGTTGACGACTGGGAATTCTATGAAATCGCCCGCAAGGAAGGCGGCGCGCTGTTTTATCGCTGGTGGGATGCGAACAAGAAAATGCGCACCATTCAGGACGCCTATGACATGTGCTATTTCCACAAGCCGACAAGCGTTGAATGCACCTGGCCGAAGGCCTGGGCGGATCGCATGTCGGGCAAGAAAACCTATTGGGGCAGCGGCCAGTCAAACCTCCCCAATAATGGCACCTATACTGAAAGCTACACGGATAAATACGGCTATACCGGGCCAAGCGGCGGCTCGCCCAGCGCGCCGACCAATAATGAAGCGCGCTGTTACAATCAGGGCGATGGCACCGAAAAATGCTTTTATGATTAGCCTTTAGAGTGGGGCGGTATCGCGTATCCGCCCTTTAAACTCACCCGCCCGAAACGCGCGGGCTGTAATAAACGCAGAGCCTCATAACCGCCCAGATAGCGCCGGTTATAGCGGTCGCCAACAGCACAAGGCCGAGATCGGGTGAGAACAGGCTGAGCGTTTTCAATGTGACCCCGAAGAGGCTGGGGATCAGCGTGACGCAGACCCAGGCGAGCGCCACCATCATCACCAGCGGGAACCACAGGCTGACTGCGCCAAAAGCGCCTGTCTTGGCGCGCAGGCCCGACCGGCCCAGCCAGGCCTGAACCATGCCCGCAGTAAAGATGAGCGGCATCAACGCGAACATCAGGAAGAGCATTTTCCGCCCCCAGCTGCTCTGATCGGGCGTGAAATCCCAGTCAAGCGCATGGGCGGTGATGCCATTGATCAGATTGGCCGTTTCGCCAAAGCCAAGCCCGCTGCCGGAATTAACGAGCACGGCAACGGCCTTGCGCTCATCGGGGATCATCAGCGCCAGTGTTTCGGTGCCCCGGCTGGTGCCCGTGTGATAGACGGTCCCGTCCTGTTCGCTGAGGGAGAAGCCAAGTCCATAAAAGGGAAATTGCGGATTGGCGGGCTCCATCAACAGGGCTTTGTGTTCGGCGGTGATGATGTCGTCCTCGCCGTTGAGCAGCATGTTCAGATAAAGCGCAAGATCGCTTGCGCTGGCGATCACACCGCCTGCCGGGGCGATGATGGCTGAGGTCTGGGCGTCCTTCACGGGGCGTTTTGTGCCAAACCAGGGCGTGTGACCATTGGCCATCTCCGGATAGGTGCCGCCATCGGCGACGAAGCTGTTCGTCATGCCGAGCGAGCTTAAAATGTTCGCCTCGATGTAGCTGGCATAACGCTCGCCGCTCACTGCCTCGATCACGCCGCCCAAAAGGATGTAGTTTGCGTTGGAATAATCCCATTTTGTACCCGGCGTGTAGGCGAGGGGCCAGCTGGCCATGCGCTCTATCTGCGCAGAAAGCTCATCATTGCTGCCCGCATGATTGTTATTGCCCTGCAGCGTGGAATAGCCGCTGGCATGACCCAGCAATTGGCGGAGGGTGACCTCGCCAGACGGGCGGCCCTCAAAGGGGGCGAGATAGGCCGAAAGCGTGCCGTCGAGATCGAGCTTTCCGGCCTCAACCAGCTGCAGAATGGCAATGGCGGTGAAGCTTTTGGAGATGGAGCCGATGGCGAAAGGCGTGTCGGGGGTGAGGGCCTTGCCGGAGCGAAGGTCGGCCACGCCTCTGGCGTCACTGGTGATCTCGCCGTCTTCCACGATGGTGTAGGCAACGCCCGGAAAGCCCGAAGCGCTGAGCTCTGCTTCGATAAAATCGTCCAGCGTTTCGGCGTCCCCGCCGAATAGAAAAAGACTGGCAGCAGCCAGGGCTATCGCTACGAAAAGTTTCTGCATCCCCATCCCCGGATTATGATCCACGCCTCATAGCATGGCTGTCCAAACAAACAAATTGACAGCGCCCCCACCATTATGATCATGGCGGATTATTCGTTTTCTGAGCGGACATGTCTCACTACATCTCGCCTTATCATGCGCCCGGTTTTCATGCGGCGGCCCTTTCGGCTGGCCGTCATCGCGATATCGTTGGCGGACGCTGGGAGGAAACAGGCCGCATTCAGATGGCGTTTCTGATGGAGGCGGGGTTGTTGCCGCACCATCGGTTTCTTGATCTGGGGGCAGGATCTTTGCGGCTCGGCTGCAAGCTGGTGCCCTATATGTTGCCAGGCCATTACTGGGCGTCTGATATCTCGCTGGACCTCATGGTGCATGGCCGGATGACAGAGCTTGCCGAACCTGAAGCTCTGCCAATGGATCATCTGATCGAGGATGGTGAGTTTGCGTTTCCCGGCGTGCCCGCAGACCTCACCCATATTCTGGCTTTTGCAGTATTCACCCATCTCCCGCTCTGGTGTCTGGAACAGGCGCTGGAACGCATTCATGCGCGATTTGGCTTGCTGGAAAAGCTGTTCCTGACGGTGTTCCTCGCGCCCGATGCGAATGCGGCGCTACTGCCTGTCCGCCAGATCGATGGTGTTGTTACCCATCGCGACCGGACGCCCTATCATTTTCTTGCAGATGAAGTGGAAGCGGTCGCCTCACGGGTCGGGTTTAGAAGTACACGCCATCCAATGTGGCTGCCGCGCGGCCAGGTGCTCTACACATTCAGCCGGGAAGAGCAGGGCTGAAAGCATTGCACGCGTAGGCTCGCTTGGATATTCATCTCCTATGACAAACACCTCCCCAGACGCTGGCCGCATTGACGAGCTTGAAATCCGGATCGCCCATCAGGATCAGACGATTGAAGACCTGAATGCGGCCATCACGGCGCAATGGAAGCTCATCGAAAGGCTGGAGCGTCAGGTCACCATGCTGGGTGAACGGGTTGCCGAGGCTGAACAGTCCGCAGGAGCCGCGCCGGTCGACCGGCCACCGCCGCACTATTAGGCCCGTCTGACATTGCCTGTGGACGTTTCCCTGCCTTGGGCTTGCGAACATGTTCTGCGGGATTACACTTGCGAGGCAAATCGATACCAATCGCGCTGGCAAGGAGCATGTATGTTCAGATCTTCCCTGACACTCGTTTGCCTTGCTGTGCTGGCGGTTTTCTCGCCGCTTTCGTATGCGGAGGATGATTACCTCGAAAAAGGGCAGTTCTGCATTCGGGAAAAGGCCGGAATAGATCGGAACGCTTCGGCAGGAGCGACCGCGATCTTTGCCTCACTCCACGCCTGTGGACATTTCTGCAGTGATGCGTCGTATCTCAAAAATACCGCACCAGCTCATCAGATAGACGATCTGGTCAGCCGGTGTGAGACCGCGTTCTCTGAACTGCCTGAAGAGATCCAGTCAAGGTTTGATGCCCCGTCCGATCCTGAGGCGCTCGCTGCGACGGCTGAAACGCGCAACAAGGCAGAAGAGTGCCGGGCGCTTGCTATTAAATATCCGCGACTCGCCAATGATCGGCGAAACCCGTCCTTCAACAAATGCGCGATTTCCTGTGAGAATGCCGCGAACCAGATTGAGGCCGCCGGCTATGACATTGGCGGATATGGCGCTGACTGCGATCAGCAATACACCGGGGCCAGGGCCCGCATTCGCTAGGCTCTGTTCAGGCCGGAACGCACTGTGCGGCGAGGAAAATTGACAGACGCGAAGGTTCTAAAAGCTCGGATCGTCTGAAATGTTGGGCATTTTGTGATAGGATCGTGAAATCGTACAGTTCTCGAAGTGTATTGCCGGAGACCGGAAGTGATCTTTAAAATTCGTCTGCCCGAAAATGAAAGCCCGCACGAATCCATTGCGAAACTGCTGGTTTGTCTCGGCGTGGGAACAGCGTTCATACCGCTCGCGGTGTTCCTGTCTGTTTGGCTTCTCGGTGATTTCTGGATCGTCGGCGCAATTGTCGCAATTTTCGCCTTCAGCGCATTTTTGCGGGACGCGATGAGCGGGAAGTTCCAGCTTCCAGTCATGACATGGTCAGAGGAACAACGGCGGAAAAGCAAGACTTCTGAGTGACGGCCATCGAGTGTTACAACGTCAGATGGCTTAGCCTTGTGTCACGCCTGCTGGACGGACTGAGATTCCTCAAATATTGGAATGATGAAGGGAATTGCGCGCTGCTTTGGTGCGCGGGGAATTTGGGGAAACATCATGAAATATCTTATTGGTCTGATCGTGGCCGCGGCACTTCTGGTCGGCGGTTGGTTTGCATGGCAGGGTTATTCCGTTACGGAGGTGCCAGAGCCGGTTCCTGCACCATCAGACCCGCCCTCGCCAGACCCAGAGCCAGCACCCGAGCCGCCTCCACCAGAGCCTGAGGTTGATGATGAAATCTATGATCTTGTAGAGCAGGCCCCGCAATTTACGTCGAGCCCAACCCATCAGGCTGACCTGTTTGGGTTTTTCGGTGAAAATATGGAATACCCGCAACAGGCGCGTGACGCTGGCATCCTGGGTGTGGTCTACATCCAGTTCATTGTCGAAAAAGATGGCACTACCACCAACTGCTCCGTTCTCAGGAGTCCGCACGACCTGCTCAGCACAGAGGCCTTGCGGCTTTGTAACGCCATGCCGGTCTGGGCCGTACCGGCTTACAATCAGGGTAAAAAAGTCCGGGTCCGCTTTTCGTTGCCGATCCGGTTTTCATCGCCCTGATTGTCTGTGGTCTGATGTGAGCATCGGCTCGGTATTGTTAATCAGATCACGAGTTTTTCTCAGGCCGCGCTTAATGTGAGCATTGCTTGCGCCAATGGGCGCTTGGTGTGATACTTTCACCGTGAGACGTAAAGCCTCGCAGCAAAGGGGATGATATGTCAGCCAATCTCACTTCATATTTACCCGATACGGACGCCGAGGCGGTTTATCGAACGATTGAGGCCACGAACGCGAAGGCTATGGCATCGCTTGCCGCAGGTGACATTGAAACCTACTGCAGTCTGTTTACTGAGGACGCCTGGTCTATGCCGCCAAACAGCCCGGCCAGCAAAGGCCGTGCGGAAATTTTTGAAGCGTTTTCACAAATGGCACAGTTCGGTAAGGTGCAGTTTGACCTGAAGGCTTTAGACGTGGCGGTCTGTGGGCCGATGGCCGTCGAGCGTGGTGCCTTTACCCTGGATTACACCCCGTTTGACGATAGCTCTCCGATCCCCGGCTTTCATGATGAGGGCCACTACCTTGCGCATTGGGTGGAACAGGATGGCAAGTGGATGATCCGTTCGGACGCTCCAGTCAGCACGCTCCCGCTCCCAGGTGCAACCGTTCTCCCATAATGCCATTGGCGCGGCGGGCCTTGATGCACTCGAAACTGCCCGCCCTGAACGCACGGCAGGCTTCGGGCCGGTCTTCATAGACCGTACACACAGCTAGCCCCGCACCGAGTGAGAGATGGGTACAATGCCCGCACTCAAAGCGTACATAAGTCGTATCCCCCTCACGAAACAGGCTATCCTCGGGCAATGAGCGGGAGGCATCCCAGTTTAACAGGGCAAGGTATTTGGGGTTCTTGCTGAAACAGCAGGCGCCACACGACACACACTCGAACGACGTATCAGACATGCGGGTTCTAATCAGCACCACCGCCCGGATAGGGACGCCTATATCGGTCCGCGGCGGCGCTGAATACGCCCGGTCGTAAGCGCTGGCAAGCAGATTTATACTGCTGAACCGGGGTGTGAAGCGTTCACGATCAGGGGCCGTTTGAGCCCCGGCCATGATCCCCCTGTCTCTTAGTCCGGCGCGCAGCCAAACCCGCTTGTAATACCGCCCGAAACGGTTTCGCCGTGCAGCAGATAACCTTCGCCAAACTCTTCGTCAGGGAAAACGCCGAACACCAGTTCCACCTGGCCGGGATCGGTAATGTTGAGACCGTCCGGCTTGTTCTCAATCGGCAGGAGCCGACTTTGCGTTGAGACAATATAGAGCTCGTTATCGAATTCGTCGGTGGTCATTTCAGTATCATATTCGATAACGATATTCACCGCCTGACCATTAAATTCCATTGGCGTCACTTCGGTCAGCAGGACACCGTCTGGCGTCGCGCTGGCCGTCAGAAAAGAGGAAATGACCTCATCATTCGTCTCTCCAAGGCCGTAAGTGAGACAGCTCCAGCCGCCATCCCGCAGCAACGCATCGGCGCGGATATCGGCTTCCGTTACGAACAGATCAGGCAAATCGTCTGTGTCATCCCCGAACAGATCTTCGAAAAAGCCCGGTTCAGCCAGTGGATTGCTGTAATCCGCGAAAGGCTCAGCTTGAGGCTCCGGGGGCGCTGATTGCGCGCTGGCCAGCCCAGGCGCGAGTGCCATGAGCGTGGCAGAGCTCAGAATGCCGTTCAGGCAAGTTTTCAAAGAAATGCAGGATGTTGTCATGTCCACGTCCGTCCACCAAAAAGTCCCGATGTCTGGTTCAGTCAAATATTGGAATTGGTCAAGATAGCTTATGCAGTCGCCCGGCGGATCAGATCCTGCCCCTCGCCATGCGCTGTGAACCAGATGAAAATACACTCGCCTCTACTTTTGCGCCTCTTTTTGGTGTATGGTGACCGTCGGGATTTAAGGGGGGCTCACCAATGAAAAGATTTATCGCAACCACGCTTGTCGCGCTGGCCGCCATCTTACCTGTGCATGCGCAATACGGGAATGCGCCAGCCCCGTCGCCGGGCAATTGGCACTGCATTTCCAACTCGCCCATTGTCAGCATAGACATGCAATATCAAATCGCACCGGACGGCCAGTTGTACGGCGCGGGTTCGGTTGTCTACACGGGCACATGGCAGACCTATAACGTCTCCGGCTATGGCCAATGGTCGGCATCACCGCCTGACCAGTTCTCGAACGAATGGCTCTTTCGTCTGCAGATCGCGCCACAGAACCATTCGGTCATTGCGATTTACGTACGCCCGACGAACAATCCAGGCTTCATGAACAATGTCTTCTACAATCCACAGACAGGCCGAACGACGGAAACAAGTTGCCAGAAAATGGGGTGAGCCCGCGCGGCTTCAGTCTCTGGACCATGAGGTGCGGAACGCCTAGTATGGGTGGCAAACTTCAATCTTTACAGGAGCCTCCTATGCCGTCTCGCATTCTGAAATCTGTTGGTGTGCTCGTGTCTGCTCTGATGATGCTCGCCACACCACTGTCAGCACTGGCGCAGGCCATCACCGTGAACAAGACGCCATGGTGCGGCTGCTGCACGAAATGGGTTGATCACCTTCGGGATAATGGCTTTGAGGTCGAGGTTCACGAACACGAAAACCTTACTCCGGTACGTCAGTCTCTGGGTGTTCCCGATGAGCTGATGAGCTGTCACACGGCCGAAGTTGAAGGCTACACGCTTGAAGGCCACGTGCCCGCTCAGGAAATCCATCGATTGCTGGCTGAACGCCCCGAGGCGATCGGGCTTTCCGTGCCGGGCATGCCCATGGGATCACCGGGCATGGAAACCCCTTATGAACCAGATACTTATGACGTGGTGCTGTTCGCTGAGGATGGAACCGAAACCTTCGCGCGATATACCGGCAACGCGCCTGTAGAGCTGACGGCAGAGTAAAGAGTGTCGGCATGCTCTAACCGTACAATCCGGCTAGAAAATCCCGACCGCGCCATCTGCCCATATCAGAGCAATGAAAACGACCAGACCGACAGCCAATGCGAGTTTCAAAGTGCGGTTAAATTTCAAACGTCTGATGACAAAAAGGCCGATGATCAGCGTACTGAGCAGGATGCCAACGACAATGAAATCAAAAAGCGTCCAATTCATTATCGCTCCTGTCCATCTAGTTGGCTCTGATGTGCGCCCGGCCCTTTAGATAACCAGCTCGACATAAAGATCACCGCGATTGCCCTCGAGGTCTATCATGCCGCGGTCGCGCAGTCTCAGCTTTTGCCCTGACACCGTATCCGGTCTGATTTTGATCTTGAGCTTTTTGCCCTCAATGGTTTGCAATTCCAGCGCGCCACCCTTTTTGGCCGTATCCTTGGAGATGCCAAGTCGGATGTGAAGATCATCGCCTGAAAGGGCAAACCGGTCATGCGGGATGATCTTCAGGAACACATATAGATCGCCCGGTGTGGCGGGGGCATCTGGCAAGTCCTGGCCCGGCTCGCCTTGTCCGGAAAGCCGGATACGCGTTCCATCACGTACGCCGGCGGGGATTTTCACCCGCAGGGTTTGCTTTTCCTCAACGCGGCCCTGGCCATTGCACGACCAGCAGGGATCATTGACCGTTTGTCCCTTGCCATCGCAGGTCTTGCAGGTGTGCTCAACGGTAAAAAAGCCCTGCTTGGCCCGAACACGACCTTTCCCGTCACAGTTCGAGCATGTTTGGGATTTTGGCGCACGACCATTCTTCAGAACCCCGCCCGATCCCTTGCATATTTTGCACGGCACGTGACGCGTGATCGGGATATCCGCTTCATCGCCGTGAAAAGCCTGCTCAAGCGAGATATTCAGATCATATCTCAGATCGGACCCGCGCGATGATTTCGCCTTCGGCTTTCCGCCGAATATGTCGCCAAATACGTTGTCGAAGGCATCTGCCACATCAGGCTTGCCCGTGTCGGTCCCGGCGGGCTGGTCAGCCGCCGATGGCGGTGGGCTGGCAGATGTTTCGGCTTTGGGAGGTGGGTCTGCGGCCCATCGATCCTGGCGGGGCGGCGCACTCGCGCCGGACTGTTTTTTCTCCTCGCGCAGCGTTTCTCCCAATGCAAACTGAGAGAGACGGGGCGCACCGAAATTGCGCCAGGATTCCTCATAGGAGCGAAGGCCGTCATAATTGATGTGCGGTGATTTGCCGGTCAGGCGCGAGACCTCGTCTATCAGCCGGTCCAGCTTGTGACTCCGCGGTGAGGCGTCCCAGTCGGTCAGGTCAACCGTGTCCAGACGCGTGAAGCCAAAGGGCAGGCTGATCTGCTCGATCATGACGGGCAGAATGGCGCCGCGTTGCTTGGCGACATGCGCTTCTTCCAGCACCCATTCGCTTTCCACCGACATATCGCACCAGAGCGGCATCACCACTTTCGACTGTTTCAGAACGCTTTCGATCTGGCGTGCAAAATCAGCCCCGGACAGGAGCTTGTAATCATACCAGACGGTGTAGCCATAAAGCTCAAGCACCTTGGCCAGATGTCGAACGGCTGGTCGTCTTTCAGATTTGTAGCTGAGAAACACGTCGTACATAGCCGTTTCCTAAACCGGAATTTGGAGCGGGGGAAGATGATACCCTTGCGTTATAGGGACCACAGACCTCTGTGTTGAAAGCCAGCCAGCACCAACGGCCTGAATGCTTGTCTTGCCAGACGCCTGCACCTAAACCAGACGGCATGAATATCTATGTCGATGCCGATGCCTGCCCGGTAAAAAATGAAGTCTACAAGGTTGCCGAACGCCATGGCGCAGAGGTGTTCGTGGTGTCGAACAGCTTCCTTCAGGTGCCCCGGCAGACTTTCATTTCGCAGATCGTGGTCGATGCCGGTCCGGACGAAGCCGATAACTGGATCGCCGAGCGCGCAGAGGCAACGGACATCGTGATCACCGCGGATATTCTGCTTGCCGAACGTTGCATCGAAAATGGCGCAAAGATCCTGCGCCCGAATGGCGAAGCCTACACAAAAGCGAATATCGCATCGGCGGTTGCGACGCGGGCGCTGATGGAACAGCTGCGATCCACTGGTGAACAAATGGGTGGTGCGCCGCCTTTTTCGGCGAGAGACCGAAGCCGGTTTCTGCAATCTCTTCACGAGGCCTGCGTGAAGCTCAAACGTTAGGTATCCTCAATGACTGACCGCCTGTCCTGATCCGGTCTCCGGCTGCCTGAACTTTTATCAATTGCCGCGAGCACTGCACGGGCAGATAGACAAACCCAAAAACCGACGTACTGAATACGATGAGCGGTTCGCTTTTTGCGAGCTGCGGGGGAAATCGTCAGGGGGTTCGTTATGAAACCATTGTCTGTATCCACAGCCTTACTGGCGCTGGGCACCAGCGCCGTTAACTATGCTGGCCGGCGCGGCCCATGGCGGCTCTGGGATTGCGAGTTCGGCCAGACGAACACCGACCAGATCTGGTCTCAGGAATAGTCAGTAGAAATCTCTCGGCGAGCGGGGCACTCGCTCGCCTCTTTGTATTTAATACCCGGGGATAGGGTTTGAGGGGGATATAATCGTGAAGAATCGTTTTGGCATAGCTGCGTTGGGCTTCTGTTTTATGGCACTCGCCTCATTGGCAAATGCGCAGGAAATCTACAGCCAGAAACAGGCTCAGCCAGACCCGACAACGGGTGAGGAATACGCCTTTGTCGAGCTGAATGCCGATCAGGGGCTTGCCATGTTTTGCGACACATCTCGTCTCTGTCTGTGGCAAACTTACGCTTCCGGCGACACGGAAGTCAGGTTTTCCCATGTGCGCCCGGGCGGCTCAATTGGGAATACGACGACCGACATCTGGATTTTTTCCATTGGGACAGACGAACTTGTCCTTTCAAAAAAGGTCGATGTGTACGACATGGCCGCAGAGGTGCAGAAAGCGAACAATTTCAGCATTGAGTCATTCAGAACCGATCAGAACAACAAGGCCTATGCGAGTTCTGAAGGCAGCTTTAAGAAGGACGCTGATTTCACGCCCGACTTCTGGACGTATCAGTTCAAAGGCAATTGGGATTGGAAAAGCCCGATAACTGATGAGATGGCCGCCACTATAGGCCTTGACGGTCCGAGATATTTCACCTTCTGGAAGGATCGGTCCATCCTCAATTTCTGTCGGACGACAACAGACAAATCAATATACTGCGATCAGCTGGAAAATGTAACGGAGACTGACGGCAAGCTGATTTTCAGTTTCCGGACGTTTTCGCTCTGGAAGGTCGATAGCAGATATGAGATCGACATTTCGGACCTCGACAATGCGACAGCAAGATGGCTGTCTCCCCCAACCGGAATGCCAGAGGCCTTCATCGGTCCGGTTGTTGACGCTGACTGGACTTTGACGGCCACGATGTCGATGGAAACCATCTACCCGCCTGAGCGGCCAGACCCGCCACCGCCTGCTGTGCTGCCTGATT
>CAYFGB010000034.1:0-21714 GCA_964342455.1 uncultured Hyphomonadaceae bacterium | reverse complement strand
GGGATTGTGAGTTCGGCCAGACGAATACCGACCAGACATGGAAGATGGAATAGGGCGGTGAGGGTGATGACGACACTGGTTCATTTTCTGGCACCCGCGATGGCGGCAATTGCGCTTTGCAGCTCCGCTGTGGCTCAGGAGTATTACTCGCAGAAGCAGGACTTCACTGATCCGAATACTGGAAATGAGTATGCCTATCTCGAACTGAATGCGACGGACGGCTATGCGATATTCTGTCCGCCAACTGCAATATGCCTGACGGCAGATTATGCTGAAGGCGCAACTGAAGTGACGTTCGAGCACAAACGCAGTGACAGCACCCTTTCAAATCCAAAGAAAGACATCTGGAAGTTCTCAAAGGATGGAGATGCGATGTCTGCATCCTATACCTATTGGGAAATGCATGGCGATCTCTTCATGAATGGAGTGCCGAATTTTGGAAAAAATCTATATGAGGAAAACACCAAAAGCGTAGGCAAATTTATATCGGACAAGAAATTCCGGCCACCGTATCCGACTTACAAGCTGACTGGGACGTGGAAAAGCGTCCATCCTGAAAGCGCTCAGCTAATCAGCAGCGAAGTGCGGGACATTTTTTACGTTTGGGAGGATCGCCAAAAAATTGATCTCTGTTCGCTGTCTGCTTCGCAATCGCCAAAACTGGATTGCTACTATCAGTTCGACTTTGAACCCTGGGGGACGCTGATCGCGTTCAGCAGATGGTTTAATTATATGATCGATCTGGACGGTGCAGAGCCGTATTCGGGACGAATGTATAAGAGAGCCGGTTTGACGGACTTCATTGAAACGAATGACGTTCTCGGGACGATCAGTCTGACTTCGGTACCCCCGCCTTCACTGCCTGAGCCGGATCCCGAGCCGTCCGGTGTGCTCCCCGATTCCGTCGTTTACGTGGGAACATGGGTCCCAACGGAGAATGCAGCTCAACCGCCATACGATGCAGCTATAAGCATTGAGCGGAACAAGGGGCAGGCAAGGATCAAGTATTGCTCGCCTCAGGATCAGGCAAAGCCCTGCCCGGAATATGATCTGACAAAAGTACGCGGCACACCATCCAGCTACTGGTTCTCATCAAACGGTACAGATTACTTGGTACTGGACGCGGCAGACATGAACGCGCCGACTGGACAGTACTGGAGTGATGGTACGAACAAATCCGGCCCCGCTGAATCGATATTGAGCCTTAATCGAGAAACGGTTTCCAGCGTGGCAGCGGGCCTGGCCGCGAACAATCTTGCCGCGCCGATCGGGTTTTCAGCAACGTTAAATTCGAACGTCAGAATAACGCCGGTAACGAAGGTATATGGCGGTACCTGGGACTGGACCAATCCAAATATTGAGACCGACCCGATCCGTATCGAATACGCCGCTGGTGCGTCCTCGCTGACCTATTGTGACGAACTCCCTCAGGGTGATCATTGCCGATCGACGCCGGTCACAAAAATCAGTGACACCCTGATGTGGTTCACGCTGGGTGGAGCGAATTACTTCACGCTGGATGTGTCGTCACCGAACAAGCCGGCAGCGAAATACTGGGCGGATAAAAATAACAAGGCTAACACGCCCGATGCCACGATTATTCTAACCGAGAAGAGGGTGTACGGTGGCAGTTGGGCCTGGGCCGATCCGAACATGGTGACAGATCCGATCCGCATCGAGTACGCGCCCGGTTCATTCTCGCTAATCTACTGCGACGAATATCCCCAGGGCGACCATTGCAGGCCGACGCCAGTGATAAAAATCAGCGACACGTTGATATCCTTCACGCTTGGCGGGGCGAATTATTTCACGCTGGATATGTCTTTGCCAGAAGCTCCGGTCGCAAAATACTGGGCTGACAAGAACAGTAAGGCCGAAGCACCTGACGCAACTCTCCGGCTATCTGAAAAAGCCGCATCGGCATCATCGCCGGTTGCTCCCGTTGTGTTCCAGGGACGTTGGAAATGGGCCGATCCGAACACGGTGACGGCTCCGGCCCGCATCGAGTATGCGCCGGGTGCGTCTTCTTTGACTTACTGCGATGAGTATCCTCAGGGCGACCATTGCAGGCCGACGCCAGTGACAAAAACCAGCGATACGCTGATATCCTTCACGCTTGGCGGAGTGAATTACTTTACCCTGGATTTCTCGTTCCCGATTGAGCCATCGGGAGCATACTGGGCGGACAGGAAAAACAAGGCGGGTACACCCGACGCCACCATCAGGCTGAGCCGCTCGAACTGACATCAGCTTAGCGGTCAGTCTTTGCTGGTGTGTTCGGCGGCTTTGGGTCTGTGCCGGGTCAGTTCGCGCTTTGGATGGAGTTCTGCCAGCCTTAGCGCGGCCGCCAGAAGAACAATGGAGACAGGAAGCAGGAGCAGACGACCGATGGTGACCAGTGTGAATTCTGAATCTTCGCTGTGAAACTCTTCAAGTGCGATGCGCAGGAAGAGCACAAACAGGATTACGATGATGACTTCCGCAACCGTTTGTTTCAGTTCGCCTATGCGTTCAACATGCAACCATTCGGGCAGGCCGAGCTCGTCCGGCGACCGGTCCGGCCTGATGAAAAGTCCATAAAGACCATACCCGAAATAAAGCAGAACCACGCCGATCAGAAAGCGGTCCAGCGCCTCAATGAGAAACACGACAATCGCTTCGTCCTGAGGCAGACCCTCGGTTTCGGACGACCGGCTGAACGTCATGACGGTGAAGCTGTGCACCGTGTTCATGACGCCGAGCGCAAACATGAAAATTGCGCCCAGCCAGGACGCTATCACAGCGACCAGCGTCGAAAGACGCGTGATTTTGAAAATAAGCCGCTCTAATTGTTCGAGCATGAAGCGCACCCCTCCAACGATCTGCTGAGTAGCAAGTCGATGAAAGCGATGCAAATCTGCGTCCAATCAGCGGCCCGGATTATGCTGGTTGCCCACACGCCATCCCGGCTGCGACTACAGGGGTGTTCCGGGATGGCGCATGGGCGGGCAGGAGCCTGGATCAGCCTTCGAGTTCGGCACGAAGACGCTGATTTGTTTCCGGGTCGGTCTGAGCCATACGAACGATTTCGTTGAAGCGGTTCGTGGTCAGGCCTTCTTCTTCAATCGCGTCGATCATGTCTTTTTCAGCGCTCTTGGTAATTTCAGTGGCTTCAGCCTGGGATTCGGCTGTTTCCAGCTCGGACTGCATGTCCGTCGCGATGGTTTTTACCTTGCCATTCGCGGCCAGGAATTTGTCGAGTTCAGCGTCCGTCGCGCGCTCGATCTGAGTTTCCCGCTGCTGTTGAGGCATGGCTTGCTGTGCAATGGCGGGTGCGCTCGTCAGAGCTGTTGCGGCCGCGATCGTGGCGAATGTTTTCATGTTAAAGAAGTTCATGTCGTGTCCCTTCATCTACATTGGGTGTAACAAAGGGAAAACATTTCGAAGTATTTTGTTCAACACGATCATATTAAACATCATACATGTGGATATAAATTAATAATAATGATGCAGAGTTCAGCGCCTTGGAATTTTATATACTTGTAAAATACATCGAATTATTTTCGTCGATTTTCGAAGTTGAGCGAATTTTGGCCAGTTTTGCCAGAATCTCCAGATTGTCCGGCATGAGGGGCTTTTCAGCTGTCCCTTACCCTTGATCCGGGGGAGCTCATTATGAGAGGGGTCAGCATCGCAATCTGCAGGGAGACCTCATGCCAATCCGGAACACCAGCCTTTCACTTCTCGCTTCATGTCTTGTGGGCTCTGCCGCCCTCTTTGGAACCGCTCAGGCGCAGACAGCGCCCGCCCAGCCACCTGCTGCTCCGGCGCCGCCACCGCAGGCCCAGACCGTACAGGTGATACAGTCACTCTCCGGCGAGGAGATTTCTGGTTTTTTGCAGAATTCAGGCCTGACGCTCGAACCTCTTGAGATGACCTCTGGCTGGGGATTCCGCATTGCTGCCAATGAAGCGCTGGGATATCCGGACACCTTGCTAACCGGTGAAACCTGTACCGAAGACACCAATCGCTGCTCTGTTATGGTGTTCACAACGATTGTGCCGAATGCAGAGAACAAGATGCAGCTGCTTCAGGTTCTGAACAGCTATAATGCCAACACAACTTTGACCCGTGCCGTTTACAATCCGGAGATCGACCGGGCCTATCTTGAATATCCTGTTGTTCTGGCGGGTGGTGTTACGCTCTCTCACCTCAATATGCGCTTCTCCAGCTGGCCGGAGTTCTGGCAGGGCTTTCGCCAGCTGACCGGTGTCACCACCACAGCGCCCGCTGCGCCCGAAGCTGCTGAATAATTATGGGAAATGGCCAGGCCGGCTGGTCTGGCCATGCATTCCGGATATCAGCCCCAGGGACCTTTCTTGCGTGCCTGCCGGGCGGCCAGCCATGGCGATGTTGTTTGCGTCGTAGCGCTCGGCTGCGGGGGTGATGCAGCCCGTCCGGAAGGAGAGAGGGCCATCAGGGCTTCAATCCGGTTCTGCGTCGCCGGGTGGGTTGAGAACAGATTGTCGCCTTTCTGCCCGGCCAGCGGGTTCACGATGAACATGTGAGCCATGGATTGATTGGCTTCTGTCGTCCGGTCCGGCATCAATTCGGCTTTGCCGGAAATTTTCGCCAGCGCGCGCGCCAGTGGCTCCGGGTGTCCCATGATTTCTGCGCCGGTTTTGTCGGCTTCATACTCCCGTGCGCGGCTGATGGCCATCTGCACAATGGAGGCCGCGATGGGGGCGAGGAATGCAATGGCGATGCTCGCAATCAGGCCCCCACGATCCCGTCCACCGCCGAAGAACAGCGCAAAATTGGCCAACAGGCCGATTGCGCCGGCAATGGTGGCCGTGACGGTCATGGTCAGCGTGTCACGGTTCTTGATATGCGCGAGTTCGTGAGCCATCACGCCTGCGATTTCGTCACGTTCAAGCATGTTCAACAGCCCCGTTGTCGCCACAACCGCTGCGTTTTCCGGGTTGCGGCCTGTGGCAAAGGCGTTCGGTTGATCCATCTCGATAATATAGATTTTTGGCTCAGGCAGCCCGGCGCGCTGGGCCAGCTGTCGCGTATCTTCCAGATAAGCTGAGACCTTTGGATTGTTGTCATAATCGGAGGCCGGTTTGGCGCGATAGCTTTTCAGGACAATACTGTCTGAATTCCAGTAACCGAAAACATTCAGGCCAATCGCCACCACAAAGGCGATCATCATGCCTGTCAGACCACCGACCAGATACCCGACGCCGCCAAACAGCGCCGTCATGGCCGCCAAAAGCATGAAGGTCTTGGTGTGGTTTAAAAGCGGCATGGCTTTCCTCTGCTCCTGTGAAGACAAATCACTCAACAGAAGAGATGTAGGAATTCATCGATAAACGAAAAGAGGTGCCACTGCTTCCCCGGCACCTCTTGAGGAATTACTGGCCAAACAGGCGCAGGGCGTAAGTTGGCAGCTGGTTCGCGATGGACTGGCTCTGAACACGCAATTGCTGCTTGGTCTGAGCCGCTTGCAGGCGGGCCGATTCCTTGCCTAGATCGGCATCAACCAGCGTGCCGAGATTTTTCGTCAGAATGTCCGAGGTCTGAACCGCCAGATCGCGCGAGGTCTGCATCCGGTTCAGACGACCGCCCATGACGTTCATCATGGCGTTCTGACTATCGAGTGTCGACTCGATACGGGTGAGGGCGTCCTCAGCGGCTGCGAACGGATCAATCACGATTGTCGGCGTGATGTCAGTGTCTGCGCCGCCTGGCTTGATGTCATAGCCCGGTACGTCAATCGACTGGCCACCATGCACATCGGTAATGGGCGACATGGACGGCGTGGACCCGTCAAGCAGGTTGATTTCGCTGAATTTCGCATTGTCGACTATCAGGCCGATCTGATCGCGCATGGTTTCGAATTCTTCATTGAGAATGGCGCGGCTGCGGTCGTCCAGAGATCGATCCGACGCGGCCAGTGCCTTTTCCTTCATGTCCAGCAGAAGGTCAGAGACCGCTTCAGAGGCGCTGTAGGCGACATCGGCCACGGCAATCGCGTGATCGAGCGAGTCCGTAACAACGCGAAGTCCGGAGATATCCGTTCGAAGGGTCTGCGCCATGCCATAGATCGCGCCATTGTCCTTGGCACCGTTGATCTTTCGGCCGGTGTTCATGCGCGACTGGATCGATTCCAGTTCGTCACTGGAAGATTTCAACTGACGGAGAGCGGCCATGGCCGCGCTGTTTGTGTTTACGCTGATCGACATTCTGTCACCCGCTGTATTTGGTCCTGGCCAGCGGGACGACGTTTCTGTCTTTTCTGATGTTCCCGCTGAGTGCAACCAGATCTAGCAAGCGCGGATAAAACTTTGATTGAGCGCGAGCGAGAAGTTTCGCGCGCGCTCAAAACATTGCATTAGGGTTAACGGAAATTAGTCATCAAAGCCGACGAAGACGGCTGCGTCTTCCACAGGCTTGCGGCGGGATACCACAGCGTTGGCCGGAAAGGTGTCGTCCGGATAGCCCATGGCAATGGCCATCATGATCACCTGATCATCCGGAATACCGGCGCATTCGCGAACAACCGGGCTTTGCATAATGCCTTGTGAATTGATCACGCAGCCAAGCCCGCGAGACCAGGCCGCATTGACGATGCCATTGGAGGCTGCGCCGCAGTCGAAGGAGGTAATGTCATTGCCTTCCACGGCTTTGTCGAAGGTGATGATGATGGAGACCGGCGCATCGAACTGGCGGAAACCGCGGAGCACCCAGTCCATCCGCTTTTCCTTGTCATGGCGTTCAATGCCCATGGCTTCGAACAGCTGAACGGCGATCTCGATCTGACGTTCGCGGTGTTCGCCCTGATATTTGTCGGCACCGCGGAATTCGCGGCTATCGGGCACGCCTGCCAGATTGCGCTCCACATTCCCTTTGCGGATCTGGTCCAGAACGTCGCCCGAGATCACGTAAAAATGCCATGGCTGGGTGTTCATGGAAGATGGCGCACGCATCGCCAGTTCCAGAACTTCCTGGATGACCTGTTTCGGAACGGGCTTGTCGAGAAATCCCCGAATGCTTCGGCGCCCCAGAACAACCTCATCATATTCCATGCTGCATTCTCCCATTGGTGTGTTTTGGGATTACTGAGCATGAACGGCTGCATTTGCCTAGGCATACCGCCACGGTAGATGACTGTAACGTGACCGATCTCAGGAGTCGGTATTGTCTGTCTCTTCGGCCGGAGGCTGTACATCCAGGCTGATATAGAGGGTCGAGCTGCCATTGATGGCGTTCGACTGCACTTTGATCCGGATGAATTGTTCGCCGTCCATATGCTCCGTTTTCAGCGTCACGAAGATATTGCCGGTTTCCCCGGATGGCACGGGCGCGTGCGAAATACCCACCCCGACGCCCGGTACAATCGCTTTTGCGTCCTGTAAGAGGAGGTCGGCCGTGCCATTATTGAGAAACTCGAACTGATGCTTGATCACCTCGCCCTTCTCGACCACGCCGAAATCCTCCCGCGGGGCCATAAAGCCGATGACGGGGGCGGCCTCCGGAACCAGCCAGTATTCGCCCGTCTCATTGGCGGTGGCGCTGGCCGAGGCGGCGGCTGGCGCAGCGGCCAGTTTCAGGTCTTCTTTTCCGGGTGACGCGAACGCGCCGGGGGTGAAAGCAATGAACATGGCTGAAGCGGCAAGCAGCGCTGATGCTCGGATCATGAGTTTTTCCTCATCTCGTAAGTCGTTTCGGCCCAGACCGGGACAGTTGCCGGTCATGGTGCAAATACGACTCCAGTTCACAATGAGGCAGGCGGCTTCGTGTCAGGCAGACGCAGATTGAGCCTCAAAGCGAGGCAGGGCGAGGGTATAGATGGCCCGCCCTCAGGCAGGATCCGGCTTGAAGATCAGGCGGTTGGCCCCGTCAATGGCGCGGTAAAAGCACCCTTTACGTCCGGTGTGGCAGGCGGCGCCCGTCTGGCGGACTTTCATGAGGATCGCGTCCTGATCACAATCAGTGAGGATTTCAGTGACTTCCTGTATGTGCCCAGACGTATCACCCTTGCGCCAGAGGGATTTGCGGGATCGCGACCAATAGGTTGCCCGGCCGGACTGCAGCGTTGCGGCCAGCGCTTCAGCATTCATCCATGCCAGCATCAGGACGTCACCTGTGTCGGCGTCCTGTGCGATGGCGGCGATCAGGCCGTTCTCATCAAAACGAGGACGAAACTCTGCAGTTTCGTCCTGTTCATGTCCTGAAAGTGGGGCAGCAAAGCTCATGCTGACCTCTTATTGGGTGAATTACCGTCCGGCAAGACGGAGGAAGCGCTCGCGCTTATCCTTGTCCGTCCGGAAGACGCCCGTAAACTGAGTGGTGATGGTCGACACATCCGGGTGGTGAACACCGCGTGTCGTCATGCACTGGTGTTTGGCGTCAATCAGAACCGCTGCACCAGCCGGCGCGAGGCTTTCGGTGATTGCGTCACAGATTTGCGCTGTCATCGTTTCCTGTGTCTGCAGCCGTTTGGAGAAAATCTCGACGACGCGTGCCAGCTTGGAAATGCCGACAACCTTTTCGGTTGGCTGATAGGCAACATAGGCTTTGCCCAGGAATGGGGCCATGTGGTGTTCGCAATGGCTTTCGACGTCGATCTCGCGAAGCATGACCATATCGTCATAGCCCTGAACGTCGTCAAATGTGCGCGAAAGATAGGTGACAGGGTCTTCTTCATAGCCCTGGAACCATTCCTCATACGCTTTTACAACGCGCTTGGGTGTGTCGAGCAGGCCTTCACGGCGTGGGTCATCGCCAGCCCAGGCAATGAGCGTGCGTACGGCCGCTTCTGCTTCCTCGCGGGAAGGCTTGGTGACAGGTTCCGTGCGCTCGAACGAGCCCGGCGTGGTGATAGAATCCATTGGCATGGGGTGTTTCTTCCTCTGCTGAGGGACGAGGGTCGAGCCGGGGCTAATATGCCCGGACTTAACGCCCGCCCGAGTTAATACCCTCAGGGTCTCTTTTGCTTATATGGGCATCTAAACGACCCTTTTCCAGATTGTCTACGGTCGCGCAGGGTAAGCAGATTGCTTGTTCACGTGTTTTTTCTTCCGATTTTGGAACAAATTACCATCTCGCAAACGCAGCAATTTGATATGGTGCGGCGCACAATATCACTAGGTTTCCGCTAAGAAAACGCGAAAATCGAACTCAGCTATGCAAAAATTCAACGATTTTGATGCGCTGCAGCCATTGAATGTTGCGACGCGTCATGGCATTTGACAATCAATCCGGCGCAAGTCCGGTGCTGCAGGGAGCTGAGTCAAACAATCCAACGGATCCTAAGACAAGGGACTTTGCTATGTTCAAAAAGATATTTTCCGCACCGACAGCTTTCGCTTTCTCGCTTTTCCTGATCGCACCAGGTTACGCTGCTGAGGAAGTATCCGTAACTGTGGACGTTCCAGTCTACGCTGAAACCGCTGACGAAGTTGCTGCTCGCGACGCTGCTATTCTTGCTGCTGCTGAGCAAGTTTGCGATGACCTCGAATTTGTTGGCATCAGCAAGTTCTATTCTTCCAACCTGAAGAAAACCTGTGTTGCTGACGCTGTTAAAACTGCGCGAATTCAGACTCCGGACGGCCAGGTTCTGGCTTACGCTGACCTGAACTCTGCGACACTCGACTAAGTTACTCAGCTCCTGAATCATAAAAAGCGCGTCGGCTTGCCTGGCGCGCTTTTCTTGTATCTTCAACCCTTGAATGTTGCGGTGCAGCGGAAAAAGTCCTCCGCAAAGCCGCGAATACCAGGTTGGGAGTTCGTAAATCGGGCGTCTCGAGGTCCGGCGCGCATCCCTTTAGTCTGACGAAATTGTCAGTAGAGAATTTCTGGATCGTGCCAAACGATCACAAATCGCGCCGCATTATTAGCTGCTTTCACCCGTTTGCCCTGCTGCCATCACCTGCTGCATGGCGGTCAGAAGGCTTTCCGCCGTTACCGGTTTGTGCAGGAGGAGGTTGATTCCGGCCGCTTTCGCCCGGTTCTGCCCCTGACCACTTGTATCTGCCGTGAGCATGATGATCGGCACGTCAGCGCCGCCGACTGTTTTCCTGATCTCCGCCGCAGCGCTCAGCCCGTCTCGCTCCGGCATGTGCATATCCAGAATAACGCAGTCAAATGTCCCGGTGGCAAAGGCCTCAACAGCCTTGTTGCCATCATTTGCCAGCGTCGCCACACATCCTGCCGTTTCCAGAATGATGCTCAACATGCGCTGGTTTGTGGGATGATCTTCAGCGATCAGGACATGGAGTTTGTTGACCTCTGGCATGGGCGCGGGCGCCGGGCAGCACGACCCTGCGGTCTCGCTTCTCGAGGCTTTGAGCGGCACCGTCAGGCGAAATACCGACCCTTTACCGGGTGTCGAGCGCGCTCTGATGCGTCCGCCCATGGCGGCCGCGAGTTCCTGAGAAATGGAAAGGCCTAGCCCGACACCGCCAAATCGTCGGGTGATTGAGCGGTCGGCCTGCTGAAAACGATTGAACAGCCGTTCTTTCTGTTCGCCTGAGAAGCCGATGCCAGAGTCGGCGACCAGAACGTTCAGCATGCAGCCATCAGTATCGGATGGGCTGGCACTGAAGCGGATACGGACGGTCACGCCGCCCTTGTCGGTGAACTTGATGGCGTTCGCGACAAGGTTCGAGATGATCTGGCGGATGCGGATCGCGTCACCGACAGCCGTCGCGCAGCAGCCAGCTTCAACCCGGACATCAAAATCCAGACCCTTATTGGTCGCTGCAATCCGAAACACATCAACGGCGGCATGCATCTCTTGTTCAACATTGAAGGCTTCGTTTGAGATTTCCAGCCGCCCGGCCTCAATACGCGACAGATCCATCGTATCATCAAGCAACTGACCGAGCGCTTTGCCCGATGTCAGGATCAGCGACACCATTTCTGACTGTTCGTCATCCAGGCTGGTTTGATTCAGCACGCTCGCCAGACCGACAATGCCATTGAGCGGCGTTCTCAGCTCATGGCTCATATTGGCCAGAAAGGCAGTCTTGGCGGCATTGGCGGCTTCTGCCTGTTTGGCCGCTTTTTCCAGAGCGACAGACTGCCGAACCAGTTCAAGTTCCCGCTCGCGCTTTTCCGTAATGTCGATGAACGTGGTGGCGGTCCGATAGGGACGGGTTTCATCTGGCCGGAAATAGGGCTGCGAATTGATTGAGATCCAGCGTTGTGTGCCATTAGCCAGCTCCACGCCGACAATAAAATTCGTAACAGGTTTGCCGGTGGTCAGCGCCTGGTTTGAGGGCTGCATTTCCGGGGGCAGCGGCGCGCCGGTTTCGTCGAAAATTCTCCAGTTTGGATCGAAGGAATCCCGGCCCAGCAATTGATCAAGCGTCAGGCCCAGAACATCGGCGGCGTTGGGATTGGCCTCAATAATGTTGCTGTTCTCATCCTGAACAACCACGCCTTCCTGAAGGCCGTCAAAGAAGACATCAAACTGGCGAGACCGATCAACTGCGGCTTTCAGCCCGATAGCCATGTCTGACATGCGTTTTTCGGAGGCCTCAAGCTCCAGAATGCGGGCGGCGCTCAGCGACAGATTCTGCAAAAGTTTTCGGTCATTGTCAGACCAGGATCGTGGTTTGACATCGATGGCGCAAAGCGAGCCAACACGAACGCCTGATGCGAGCTCAATCGGCGCGCCGGCATAGGCGCCGACCCCTGGTGCGGTTGTGACAAGCGGGTTTTCAGAAAACCGGATATCGAGGCGCGCATTCGGTACCTGCATCACGGCGGCATAGCGTATCGTATGTTGGCAGAATGCGTCGCAGACGGGGATGGATTCGATATCAAATCCGTGCCGGGCCTTGTGCCATTGGCGCTCGTCATCAAGCAGTGTGATCAGAGCGACAGGCACCTGACACTGATCGGCCACCGTGTCGACCAGCGCCTGAAGGGCAGGCGACGTCTCGGTAAGGCTGATGCCAAGTTCCTGAAGAACCTGTGCCCGTTGTAGACCCTCGGCCTCAGCCGGGGGCTGTAAAAGAGACGTTTTTTCTTGCACGCAAGGATCCGATGTCTTCGCCACCAGTGAAATTTCGGTGAACTGTTACCTGATAATTACGCGAAACTGGTAAACTCACGCTTATCACAAAATGTAAATGCGCCGGTATTCCTGCCCGGAAATACGCCATCTGTGTGTCCGGTCAGATGATGAAATTGGGCGAGCCATCTTCGGCTGTGGGCTGTTCTGCGGGTCGGCTGGCATTTCGCGTCAGGCCCGGATCCAGATCTTCCATCGCTTCATACTGATGCAGATAAATACTGCCCGTCAGTTCTTCGAGGAAATGGGTACGGCGGAACCGGTCCATCACGGGCCCTTTCACTTCAGATAAATGCAGCGTCACGCCCGCATCTTTCAAACGGTGGTTCAACGCTTCAAGGCTCTCCAGGCCGCTGGCATCGACATGGTTTACCGCGGGAAACATCAGAACAAGATGTTCCATGTAGGGATGGCTGCTCACGACGTTATCAACCGTGTCTTCCAGAAAGCGGGCATTGGCAAAGTACAGGCTTTCATCGACGCGCAGCGTCACAACGCGATCGGACGTCACCACATCGTGGCGATCGACATTTCGGAAATGATGGCTGCCGGGAACCTGGCCAACAAAAGCAAAATGGGGCCGACTGGTATTGTAGAGGTGCAGAAAGAGCGACAGCCCAACCCCGGTCATCACACCCAGTTCAACGCCGAAGCCGAGCGTCATCAGAATGGTCGCAGCCATCGCCAGAAAGTCGGATTTCGAATAGGTCCAGACGGTGCGAATGGCTTTGAGGTCGACCAGCGACAACACCGCAACAATGATGGTGGCGGCCAGAACGGCTTGCGGCAGATAATAGAGAAACGGCGTCAGGAACAGCGTCGCCAGGGCAATGCCAATGGCGGTGAATGCGCCCGCGGCGGGCGTTTCGGCCCCGGCGTCGAAATTGACCGCTGACCGGGCGAGCCCACCTGTCACCGGATAGCCGGAGGATACGCCTGCTGACATGGAGGCCGCGCCAAGGGCGATAAGTTCCTGATTTGGATCCACTTTCTGGCGACGTTTGGCGGCCAGCGTTTTGGCAACCGAAACAGATTCCACAAACCCGATCAGGCTGATCAGCGCCGCAGAGCCTAACAGCTGCATCCAGACCGACTGGTCGAAGCCCGGCATACCAAGGGATGGCAGATCGGTTGGTACATCGCGCAGGATTTTCACGCCGCGCTCATCAAGACCCATGAATGCCACGATGAGAATACTGGCGACCACGGCGAAGACGGGCCCAGCGCGCGCAATGATGGTGGCGAGTTTATCGCCCAGACCCATTCGCTTCAGAAGCGGTTTCTGCTGCCCTCTTACCCAGAAGAGGAAGATCAGAGACGTGCCGCCAATGGCCAGCGTTGGCCAGTTGATGTCCGGAATGTGAGAGGCCAGCGACCAGACAATCTCGAGCAGGTTGTGGCCATGGGCCGGAACGCCCAGAATGTGTTTGAGCTGGGAGGCTGCAATAATCAGTCCCGAAGCCGTGATAAAGCCCGAAATCACGGGGTGGCTCAGAAAATTTGCCAGAAATCCCATGCGCAACAGCCCCAGCACAGCCAGGATCAGGCCAGAGAGGAAGGCAAGGATCAGCGCAGCTTCAATGTATTGCGCGCTGCCTGTTTCTGCGATCTTTCCGGCGGCCGCAGCCGTCATGAGAGAGAGGATCGCCACAGGGCCGACAGCCAGTGTGCGGCTGGTGCCGAAAATCGCATAAACTATCAGCGGCAGAATGGAGGCGTAAAGTCCGATCTGAGGCGGCAGGCCAGCCAGCAAGGCATACGCCAGCGATTGCGGAATCAGCATGATGGTGACGATTAGTGCCGCCACAGCGTCATTGACGAAGGTTTCGCCGCGATAGCGTCGTCCCCAGTCCAGAATTGGAAAATAGTTTGCGAGTTTCATCGCGCTGTCCTGCCTGAATGCTGAGAGCGGCAGTGTACCGCTCCGTATCCTGATTTAGCCTTATCAGGCCGCTTTATCGTTCGGGCCGTCAAAATTGCAGGCGTCCTGCGCCTCATGCGGGGCGGGGCGGTGTGGCAGGATTTTCGGCCCGGCCAGCCATTCATCGCCCTTCAGCATCTGGTCGAAATAAATGCCGGGCAGCATCTTTTCTTTCAGAAACCAGGCCGACCGCGTTGGCTTGCGGCCATCAATCATCCATGCGGGCAGGGATGGGTCCAGCGCACCGCCATAGGCAAACTCGGCCAGCACGATCTTGCCGCGTTCCACTGTCAGCGGGCACGAGCCATAGCCATTGTAGACGGCGTTGGGGGTCGCGCCATCCAGTACGCGCAAAACATTGTGTGCGG
The DNA here is from genome assembly GCA_964342455.1 of uncultured Hyphomonadaceae bacterium. GTDB lineage: Bacteria > Pseudomonadota > Alphaproteobacteria > Caulobacterales > Hyphomonadaceae > Ponticaulis. The sequence continues at coordinate 7,358 of CAYFGB010000034.1, read as the reverse complement.
CCACAGGGGCCTGTTTGCGCACGGCAGCGGCTGTCTTTGCGTTGGGTGTCGAGCCGCCATCGCCCAGTCCGAACACATTGCCATAGCGTGTGTGTTGCAGGGTCTCACCCGAAACATCGACCCAGCCAGCGCTGTCGGCCAGCGGCGAATTCCTGATGAAATCCAGCGGAATCTGAGGTGGGCAGACATGCATCATGTCAAACTCGCGGGCCTGCCTGGTGGTGTTGCCGTTGGCATCCCTGACGTCGAAATAGGCGGTTTTGCCTTTGCCATCGACGGCCACAAGAGTCTCGTTGAAGCACAGATTGATGCCGTATTTATCGACATATTTCATCAGCGCGGGCACATAGTCGGCCACGCCGAACAGAACGCCGCCCGCATTGTGGAATTCCACGTCGATATTCTTCAGAACGCCGCGCCGCATCCAGGCGTCACAGGCCAGATACATGGCTTTTTGAGGCGCGCCGGCACATTTGATCGGCATGGGCGGTTGGGTGAACAGCGCGCGACCGCTCTTCAATGATTGCACCAGCTCCCAGGTGTAGGGGGCCATGTCGAAGAGATAGTTCGACGTGACGCCATTCTTGCCGAGCGTCTCGCGTAGCCCCTCAATGCCGTCCCAGTTCAGCTTCAGGCCGGGGGCAACCACCAGAACCTTATAGCCAATGCGGGTGCCATCCTCGAGCACGATCTGATTGTGCTCAGGATCAAACCCGGCGCAGGCCGAGCGGATCCACTGAACGCCCTTGGGCATGACACTCGCCATCTGGCGTTCGGTCTGCTCACGCTTGAACACGCCGCCACCGACCAGCGTCCAGCCGGGTTGATAGTAATGCTCTGTGCGTGGCTCGACGACCGCAATATCCGCGCCCTTGCGCCGTTTCAGGATAGACGCGGCGGTGGCGAGACCGGCCGCGCCGCCGCCAATGATCAGAATGTCATGACTGGCGACTGAGGCCTCCTGATCTCCCGTCGCGCTTTCGCGGGACTCAAGTCGCGCACGTAAACCGGTGAGATCGTAACCGGCATCACCGGCTGTCGCGAGGATGGCGCGCGTCGACAAATGGCCCGCCTGGGAGAGGGCCCAGAGCGTGGTCGATCGCGTGCCCGTGCGGCAGAAGGCCAGTGTCGGCGCAGGCAGTTCGGCCATTGCCTTCCTGAATTCGGCGACATCTGCATCGGTGACATTGCCGGAAATCACGGGAAGATAGCGGACCGACAATCCGGAACGCGACGCCGCTTCCACGATCAGCTGGTGATCGGGCTGATCACTCGACTCGCCATCCGGGCGGTTGATGATGATCGAGCGGAACCCTTGTGCTGCGGCCGGGCCGACATCCTGCGGGTCGATCTGGGCAGAGACCGAAAGGTCGGGCGCTATCTTTTTGATTTCCATGACATCCTCCGACGTTTTTATTATATATTACAGCGCGTTGATCGGCAGTTTCATGTAGCGCTGACCATTCTCCTCGGGCTCCGGCATGTTGCCGGCGCGCATATTGATCTGCACGGATGGCAGGATCAGTTTTGGCATGTCGAGCGTGGCATCACGCGTGTTGCGCATCTCGATGAACGCATCACGACTGGTGCCGGTTTTGACGTGAATGTTCGTCGCTTTCTGTTCGCCGACGGTCGTTTCCCAGACGAATTCGTCGCGGCCCGGTGCCTTATAGTCGTGGCACAGGAACATGCGGGTCTCGTCTGGCAGCGCGAACAGCTTCTGAATGGAATCAAACAGCGTACCGGCGTCACCGCCGGGGAAGTCGCAGCGGGCCGTTCCGAAATCGGGCATGAAAATAGTGTCGCCAACGAACACCGCGTCGCCAATAACATGGCTCATGCAGGCCGGTGTGTGGCCGGGCGTGTGAATGGCGCGCGCATCGAGTTCGCCAATCTTGTAGGTCTCGCCATCGGCAAACAAATGGTCGAACTGGCTGCCATCGGTATGGAAGGCCTGGCCTTCATTGAAGATCTTCTTGAAAACGTTCTGAACCACGGAGATCTGATCGCCAATGCCGGTTTTCCCGCCAAGTTGCGACTTGATGTAAGGCGCGGCGGTCAGGTGGTCGGCATGCACATGCGTGTCGATGATCCACTCACAGGTCAGCCCCTGATCGCGAACATAGGCGATCAGTTCGTCGGCGGAGTCTGTGCTGGTGCGGCCTGAGGCCTGGTCGAAATCGAGCAGGGAATCGATGACGGCACATTTTTTTGTGGCCGGATCGGTCACAACATAGCTGATGGTGAAAGTGGCTTTGTCGAAGAAGCCTTTGACCTCTGGTTTCATTGGGGGCTCCCATTGTTAAGGTTGGTTCTGGAGAAGACGCCGTAGCCGCCCGGGCTGTTCGGTCGGAATTTCTGTGCCGGGACGGGGACGGATTGGGGGGCGGGCTGATCGAGCATAACCATGCAGATCGCGTCGATCATGGAGGCAAGTTTCGGGTGATCGTCGGCCAGCCTGTAGAAGATGACTTTGGATTCCCGACGTGTGGTCAGCAATCCATCTTCGCGCAATTTTGCGAGTTCGCGCGACAGTCGGGGTTGACGAATGCCAAGCCTCGTTTCCATGTCGCCAACCGACATCTCGCCTTTGCGCAACTGGCAGCAAATGGCCAGGCGGGCAGGGTGGGCCAGCGCCTTGAAAAGAGAGGCGGCCTCAAGGGCCAGCGGGTTGAGTTCGCCAGTGATCATTGTGCGGCCTCCGCATAGGTGAAGTACCAGGGCTGATCCTTGTCTCCGGCGCGTTGGGCGGCCTCGGCCTGATCAAGCGGCGGCAGCAGAACGGCTTCGTCGCCTGGGGTCCAGCCCTCAGGCGTCGCAATCTGCCGGGCATCAGAAACCTGAAGCGCTTCAACCAGTCTGAGGATTTCATCGACGGACCGGCCAACATTCATCGGATAGTGGATCATGGCGCGAAGATAGCCTTCCGGGTCGATCACAAAGACCGAGCGCACGGCCGCCGTTGTCGATGATCCGTCATGAATCATGCCGTAGAGGCGGCTGATGCCCATGGAGACATCTTCAACAATCGGAAAGCTGATTGTTTCGCCAAACCGGGCCTCAATGTCCCGGACCCAGCCCAGATGCGCAAACAGGCTGTCGACCGACAGGCCAAGCCGTTTGCAATTCAGGGCCTCGAAACGAGATCGGGCGCGTTCAAAGGCGAGAAATTCGGAGGTGCAAACGGGGGTGAAGTCTGCCGGGTGAGAAAAGAACACCAGCCATGAGCCTCGAAAATCGGACAGTCGCACCAGGCCCTGCGTTGAGCGCGCCTCAAAATCCGGCGCAAGGCTGTCGATGCGCAGGGCCGGTTCTGGTGGCGTTTGGCAAGAATTGTCGGGCATCCTGAATTCCTTTATTGCATTTCCATACATTACATTTTACTAAAGTGTCAATTAATGAAATGCGCAAATAATAGAAAGGATTGGGCATGGAGAATTTTACCCCCGTGTCTGCGTCAATCGGAGGGGCTCTGATCGGCCTGTCAGCCGTCCTGCTAATGGGGCTGAATGGCCGTATCGCAGGGATCAGCGGACTGTTATCCGGTGCTTTTTTCGCGGAACGCGGCGAACAGGCCTGGCGCATCTGGTTTTTGCTGGGCCTGATCGGCGGCCCGATAGTTTACGCAAATGTAAAGCAATCTCCCGTGCCTTTCGACATGTCGGCTGGCTGGCCACTCATCATTGCTGGCGGATTGCTCGTGGGGTTCGGAACGCGTCTCGGCTCTGGCTGCACCAGCGGTCACGGCGTGTGCGGGCTCTCGCGCTTGTCTGTCCGGTCCATGCTGTCTGTCGGTCTGTTCATGGCGTTTGGCATGATCACCGTTTCAATCATCCGACACTTTACAGGAGGCTGATATGGGAAAACAGTTTGCTGGCCTCATAGCAGGCCTGATCTTCGGGCTGGGGCTCACAATTTCGGAAATGGTCAATCCGGCCAAGGTTCTGGGCTTTCTGGATATCCTGGGCAATTGGGATCCTTCGCTGGCCTTCGTCATGGGCGGCGCCCTAGTCGTGACGGCCATTGGTTACCGGCTCGTCTGGACGCGTCAGCGCCCGGTGTTCGACACAAGCTTTCATGTCCCGACCAGTCGAAAGCTTGATGCCCGGCTCGCCATCGGTGCCGTTCTGTTCGGTGTCGGCTGGGGGCTTGTCGGGCTCTGCCCGGGTCCTGCGATTGCCGCAGTGTCGATTGGCGGCATGGAAGCATGGGGATTTTTGGCCGCTTTGCTTGGCGGGCTGCTCCTGCATGATCTGGTTCTGCCAAAACTTATGCCCCACGCCGCATAGGCAAGCCATTTCTCACCCGCGTTGTATCGCCATCCGCTTTCTACGTCCGCAAGGGCGGGCAGGCGGGTGGCGATGACGATTCTGGCTGAAATTTCCCTCTGAGCGGTTGTCCTGTCCGACGTTCAGCATGCTATATCGTGCTAGTCGGTTACAATGACTTGTGCGCATCTGCCGAACACGATCTACAAAGATGTCCGGATCGCGCAAATGTCTGAAGGGGTAGGATATGTCGCTGTTTTCAAAACTGGGTGTGGTTGGTGCGGGTCCCATGGGGGCGGGGATTGTGCAAGTTGGCCTGACGGCTGGTCTTGATGTCACCCTGTTCGATCTCAGCACAGAAGCCGCTGAGAAAGCAAAAACCAGCGTGCTGGGTCATATCAATCGCATGGTCGAAAAGGGACGCCTCGACCAGGCAATCGCCGACACCGCGGCGTCGCGCCTCACCATTGCCAGCGATCTTGGCCAGTTGTCCGGGTCTGAGCTTGTGATCGAGGCGATTATTGAACGGCTCGAACCAAAGCAAAAACTCTTCGCACAGCTTGAGGAGATCGTTGACGAGAGCTGCATTCTCGCATCAAACACATCTTCGCTTTCTGTGGCGGCCATCGCCTCAGAATGTCGCGAGAAGTCCCGCATTTGCGGGCTCCATTTCTTCAATCCCGTTCCGTTGATGCGTCTGGTGGAGGTCATTTCCGCCCCGGCTACCAGCGATGATACCATTGCCCGCGCCACGACGTTTTCGGAATTGATCGGCAAAACCCCGGTAACGGTCAAAGATGGCCCGGGTTTCCTCGTCAATCTGCAGGGACGGGCCTATTCGCTTGAATCGCTTGCCATCGCGCAGGAGGGCGTCGCCAGCCCTGCCGTGGTTGACCGGATCATGCGTGATGGGGCCGGTTTCCGCATGGGACCGTTCGAGCTGATGGATCTCACCGGCATTGACGTCAACTACGCCGCGACGCGCTTTATCTATGAAGGCTATATGCATGACCCGAGGCTGAAGACGACGCCGCTCCATGCTCTGCTTGAGGCGGCGGGCCGGTATGGTCGAAAGTCCGGACAAGGCTTTTTTGACTATTCAGATGGCGCAGACATGCCAGCTTCGCCCGCCGCGTCCGGCAAATCCTATGATCTGAGTGTGCGGGCGCTTGAAGATGACGGCGCTCTCTCGCCCATACTCTCTGCGCTCTCGGCGCCCGAAGGGACAGACCTCACACTTATTGCGCCGATAGGCGAGGATTGTTCGTCAGTGTGCGCGCGTCTCGGGCTCGATCCGAAAACCACGATCGCGGTTGATCTGACGGCGATTGACCGCAAACACCTTACCGTCATGGCCGCGCCGGGTGGCAGCGCGAATGCCGAACTGATGGCCGACTGGCTGCGCGCCAGTGGGTTTACCGTCGAAGCCATCAAGGACTCACCTGGTTTCGTGCTTCAGCGCATGATCGGCATGATTGCCAATCTGGCCTGCGAACTGGCGCAGATGGGCATTGGCACGCCGGAAGATATCGATACCGCCATGAAGCTCGCGCAGAATTATCCGCGCGGGCCGTTTGAACTTGCAGACTGGCTCGGTGCCAGCAAGGTTCACGACATCATGTCGGCCATATTCACCATTACGGGCTCAGATCGCTATCGCCCCAGCCTCTGGCTGCGACGCCGCGCGCAACTGGGCCTTTCAGTATACGAACCGGCCTGACCTGAAGGTCGGTCACACAGCACAATAACGGAGAGTATTCATTATGAGAGAGGCATTGATCTGCGAGCCGGTCCGGACACCTGTCGGACGATTTGGCGGCGTATTCCGTGATCTGAGCGTCCAGGCCCTGGGCGAAGCGGTGGTCCGCGGCCTTCTGGAAAAGTCCGGCCTGCCTGCTGATGCGGTGGAAGATGTGTTGTTTGCCCAATGCTATCCCAGCATGGATGCCCCCGCGCTTGGCCGTGTGGTCGGGCTGGATGCAGGTCTTCCGATTGAGATTGGCGGCATGCAGATTGATCGCCGCTGTGGTTCCGGCCTTCAGGCCATCATCAATGCCAGCATGCAGGTTGCAACGGGCGCGAACGATGTTGTCATTGCGGGCGGTGCTGAATCCATGAGCAATGCCCCATTCTACTCGACCGCCTATCGCTGGGGCGCGAGCGGACCGCAAATGGGGTTTGACGACGCGCTCGCCAAAGGCCGCACGGTCGCGGGTGGTCGCAATTATCCTGTGCCGGGCGGCATGATTGAAACAGCAGAAAATCTTCGCCGCGATTATGCCATTCCGCGCGAGGAACAGGACGCTTTCGCCGTTGAATCCCACCGCCGGGCGGTTGCGGCTCAGGAAAGTGGCGTGTTCGCCGAAGAAATTATTCCGGTAACCGTCAAGACCCGGAAATCCGAAACCGTGGTTGAAAAAGACGAACATCCGCGCCCGGACGCCAATCTTGAAAAGCTCTCAGCTCTGCGCCCGATCATGGGTAAGGCCGACCCTGAAGCCACTGTGACAGCTGGCAATGCGTCAGGCCAGAATGATGGCGGTTCGGCCTGTATCGTGGCAACGCGTGAGGCGGTTGATAAATACGGGCTCAAACCGTTTGGCCGCATCGTGTCCTGGGCGGTTGCCGGGGTCGCGCCAAGTCATATGGGGATCGGCCCTGTGCCATCGACAGCGAAGGCGCTCGACAAGGCGGGTCTGTCTTTATCCAACATCGATCTGATCGAGCTCAACGAGGCTTTTGCTGCGCAGGTTCTCGCCTGTACGCGGGAAATGAATCTCACTGAGGCCGATTTTGAGCGTTTCAATGTGAACGGTTCAGGCATCTCATTGGGTCACCCGGTCGGTGCGACGGGCGGGCGTATCCTGGCCACCATGCTCCGGGAAATGTCCCGTCGCGGCGTGAAATACGGCCTTGAAACCATGTGCATTGGTGGCGGGCAGGGGCTCACGGCCATCTTTGAACGCGTTGAGTAAAGATCGACGCCTAACCCGGCCAGCATGATTGAGCGCTGGCCGGAGGTGTTGTTCTTCCTCCCTCACGCCCAGAGGCCGAGGGTGTCGATGCCATTGGGGTCGATGACGTCTGCAT
>CAYFGB010000033.1:0-34515 GCA_964342455.1 uncultured Hyphomonadaceae bacterium | reverse complement strand
TCCAGCGCCAGCTTTTCCTGCACTTCTTCCAGAATATCGAACGGGTCCTGCGCCTCGCGGTCCATCTTGTTCACAAATGTGATGATGGGAATGTCGCGCAGACGGCACACCTCGAACAGTTTCAAGGTTTGCGGCTCGATGCCCTTGGCCGCGTCCAGCACCATGATGGCGCTGTCCGCCGCTGTCAGCGTGCGGTAGGTATCTTCGGAAAAGTCCTCGTGGCCCGGTGTATCGAGCAGGTTGAACACCTTGTTGTCATGCTCGAACGTCATCACAGAGGCCGAAACCGAGATGCCGCGATCGCGCTCGATCTTCATCCAGTCCGAGCTTGTCCGGCGGCGTTCGCCGCGCGCGGCCACCTGCCCGGCCAGACGGATCGCGCCGCCGGCCAGAAGGATGTTCTCCGTCAGCGTCGTTTTACCGGCGTCCGGGTGTGAAATGATGGCGAATGTGCGCCGACGTTCGGCTTCTTCGGAAAGGGAAAGTGACATGCGCGCGATTTAGGCGGGATTGGCCGAATTGTCGAGGTGCAGCGTGAGACCACGGCATGCTTGAATGTCGGGTCGTGCGGGTTACGGCTAATTCCTGAATGGCGCGGAACAGCCTGCTGTTTTGAAATTGGCATTCAGATTTCTCCAACTGCAGTGTTCTATCGTTTTCGAAAGTTCTCTCACCGGCAAGGTCAAAAGAAATAGTCTCATATTTCTATGCCAGATTTAACTTCCTGACATTGAACGACTGACCTGAAAACTTTAGTATTGCCCAAAGGGTGCCCCGATGTTGGGGCAATGGAGGGATATATGGTCTATAAGCTCGCTGCCGAAGTACTGACAAACGCCAAAATCGCAATTTTCAGGGACTTCACCCACTTAATAGCCGGTAATAAGGGTGTATACGCTTTGCAAGATGCCCTAAACGCTGTGGGCCATACAACAGAAGTAATCAGCGGCGATACATACAGTGAATTTCAAAGCGTACTGACCAATTCTGAAGCACTCGTAATCCCCCCCATGAGTTCATCTGGCTTTGACCCGGATGATGCGCTAGACGCACTACTTCGGGATTATGTTGCATCTGGAAAAACGTTGATCTCGAGCAACTCAAGATGGAACACTAACTTGTCGTTCCTTAATGAGGTCTTTGGCTTCAACCTTGCCGGAAAACAGACGAAAGAAATTACACGTCTCAACGACAACTTCGCGGTGAACACGGTTTTCGAGAATGGCCGATCTGGTTTGTGGGCTCACGACCACGAATATGACAGTGGCACTTGGGACATTGATGTATCGTCTCTTCCCGATGACACGCTTGTTATCTATGAGGATTCCACTGGGCAGTCTGCATCTTTGGTGGTCATCCCCTATGGAAATGGACAGATCGTTCTTTCGGCTTTTGACTGGCATAGAGGGGCTCCAACTGGAGATCGAGATGGAGGTTGGTTCGAGGCGCTTGAGAAAATGGTCAGCAAGACTGTTGCGAGCGAACTTTCAGCAAATGACGACGATTTCTCAATCACCGACACCGAGGTACTGACAGGAAACCTGTTCGCTGACAATGGGAAGGGCACTGACTCGTCAAGCGTTGCAGGACCTCTTACGGTTACGGAAATCAACGGCATATTGATCGGTGCCGGCACAACGTTAACCTTGGACTCAGGAGCATTACTCACCGTCTCAGCAGACGGCACGTTCACTTATGATCCAAATGACGTGTTTGAACATATGCCGGTCGGGCAAGCCGACTCCGACCAATTTACTTATGAGGTTGAAGACGCCGGCGGCAACAACACTAAAGCTGTCGTTTCAATCTCTCTCACGGGCATAGACAACGACGATGTCTTCTCCGGACACGGGGGTAGGAACCTCCTGTATGGCGGTGTTGGTAACGATTTTATCAATGGGTTCGGCGGCGATGATGAACTGTATGGGGAGGACGGTGACGACACCATTCAGGCAGGCAATGGGAACAACATCCTGCGAGGCGGTCGCGGCAATGACACTTTGTCAGTCTACAATACCAACGCTAAGTACACGAACAAACTATATGGCGATGCTGGAGATGATAAGCTTCTCGGTGACGCCAGCATAGATCATCTTTTCGGTGGTGATGGTGATGATATTCTGCGCGGCTTTGACGGCGACGATCGCTTGTCTGGTGGCGCAGACGATGACCGGCTAGCCGGAGGTGACGACAACGATTTTATGAGCGGCGATGATGGGAATGATGTCCTTCTGGGCGGCGCGGGCGACGATCAGCTCAGAGGTGGGGCAGACAATGACATCCTGAAAGCGGGCTCAGGCAATGACATTTTGAGAGGCGGGCTCGGCGATGACCGACTGTTCGCTGGAGGCTGGGCGGGTTCACCTGACAAACTTCATGGTGATCAGGGCAATGACCGCATTACCGGCTCAGACTTTCAGGACATCATATTTGGCGGTGCTGACAACGACATCATCCGCGGCAAGGACGATGATGACCTGATATATGGTGAGCACGGAAATGATTTCATTCGGGGAGACGGAGGCGATGATCAGATCGACGCAGGCAGTGGAAACGATACCGTTCAGGGTGGCGACGGCGATGACGTCATCCAAAGTGCTTCGGGTCTGAACAAGCTTCTCGGCAATGATGGCAATGACGAAATCTGGGGCGGGACAGATAAGGACCTCATGCGGGGCGGTTACGGCCGGGATGAACTTTATGGAAATCTCGGAGACGACGTGCTGCTCGGTGACGCAGATGATGATCAGCTTTTTGGCGAAGCCGGGGACGACCTTCTGAGGGGTGGCCGCGGTGATGATTTGATGGAGGGCGGCATCGGTGATGATCGCCTGTTGGGCGAGCGCGATTACGATACCATGTTTGGTGACGACGGCAATGATTTGCTTAGAGGTGGCGAGGGCGACGATCTGATGTATGGCGGGGCTGACAATGACACACTTCTCGGCGAACGCGACTATGACTCCATGTTTGGCGGCGCCGGCGATGACCTCCTGAACGGCGGAACCGGGAACGACACCATGACCGGCGGAACCGGGCAAGACATTTTTCAGTTCGAGAAATACGGTGGACGGGACATCATTACGGATATGGTAGCTGGCCCGGGCGCTGGTGACAAAATTCAATTGCTGGGTTTCGGAGCTGAGTTCAATACATTTGCCCGGCTCATGTCTGTAGCGACTCAGCACGGAAGCGACGTTGTGTTTGACCTCGGGAATGGCGACTCATTGACTCTGGAGAACACAAACATCGCCGATCTGGTGGCTGATGACTTCCTGTTTTACTAAACCAAGTCAGTCGGTTATCTTGCGGAATGCAGACATCCGACTGATTTGAGTAATCAATCCAATTATCACCTCAAAAAATGACTGCGACCTTTTGTAATTGTGGAGAAATCCTCTTTTGCCTTGATGTTGCCGCATCTGAGATGTCTTGTGAAATCGAACACAAGACATCTGGAGAGATTATGGGTTGGTTCCGTCGCCTTCGTGACCAAATCGGCAACCGCAAAACGAAATATGTTTCACCCGGGCTGGAAGAGCCATCCGAGCCCGAAGCCCCGCAAACAGACAATGCGGAGCAAAAGCTTCGACGCTCTCAGACCGTCAACCGTTTGCGCGGCGAAGGCATTTTCGTAAGCGACGATCTCGCCCTCGCCCCCCCGGAAAGCTCTCTTTGTATGCGCTCCCCCCAGGACGTCGCCAACCGCCTGATGGCGCTGACGCTGGTTGCTCTGAAAGCTGACGTGATGGAGCATGACGAGATTCTGGCTATCGTCCGAGAACGTCAGGCGCGCCCATATCTCACGGCTGAAGAAGCCGCCTTCATTGATAAGCCGGCTCCGTCTGATCAAGACCGCGAGCATTTCCTGCGCAGTTATGAAGCCGCCTGGACGCTGGTCTGGACCTTGCGCCTGGTCCGCGAGCCTCTCAGCACGCCGCGCGATGTCTGTGACCGGGACAAGCTGATCGAGATTGTACGCGACACACCGGACCTGACCATCAATTCCATTCGCCGGCCCTGCCGCATGCTGGAAAAGCTCGATCTCTATATCTGCTATGACGCGGCGGTGCGTGATGCAGAAGCGGAAGGCTGCAAGCCGCCATCACACCTTCATCCTGTCGTGGCCAGCGAACGTTATCGTGCGCTCGCCTGGGCGGCGGGTGAAGATCATGACGAACCGGAAATCGCTCAGGCGGCCTGAGCCTCTGCGACCAGTCGTCCGGCTTTTCGCTCTTCACATCCCCGCCTGCAAGCGGGATAACACTCCGGTATCAATAAGGATTATCGGAGGAAAAGAATGGCTGGAGAATTCGACGGCAAAATTGTGCTCATCACAGGCGCAGCAAACGGCATTGGCCGCCTGACAGCACTGGCTTTCGCGCGCGAAGGCGCAAAACTTGCCGCCACAGATATCGACGATGAAGCGGGCGCAACGCTGGTAGCTGAAATCGAACAGGCAGGCGGTACCGCGATGTATGTGTCTCACGATGTGACCAGCGAAGAAGGCTGGATCTCTGTGGTTGATGCCGTCAAAGCCAGCTATGGCCAGATCGATGTCCTGATCAACAATGCCGGGATCGGCACAACCGGGCTGGTGCACGAGATGGAGCTCTCGGCCTGGCGCAAAATGATGGCTGTGAATGTCGATGGGGTATTTCTTGGCGTGAAACACGTCCTGCCGGTCATGCGGCAAGCTGGCAAAGGCAATATCATCAATGTGTCTTCGGTTGCCGGTATCAAGGCCACACCAAATTTCTCAGGCTATTGTGCTACCAAGGCTGCCGTCCGGTCCTTCACCAAATCTGTCGCGCTGGAGTGTGCGGCGGCGCGCGATGGCGTGCGTGTAAACTCCATCCATCCTGGCATTATCTCGACGGCCATCTGGGATACGCTGATCGGCACCAGCGTTGATGGCTCAAACGAAATGCCCCGGGACGCCACACTCGACGGAATGACCGGCGAAGGCGTGCCAATGGGCCGGACGGGTACAATCGACGAAATCGTCAATGGCATGCTCTGGCTGGCGTCAGACAAATCCTCCTACATGACGGGCGCTGAACTTGTGCTCGACGGCGGGCTGACGGCCGGGTAAGCGGTCGCACTCATATAGGATGGCCCGTCTGGCCACCTATATCTTCAGGCATGGAAGCCCTGTCCGACTATGAAGCCCTGATCCGCATGACGGTGTTCACGGGCATATTTGTCCTGTTCGCGGCGCTGGAGAGTATTTTCCCGCGCCGCAATCGGACCAAACCAAGGTTTGGCCGCTGGTTTGCCAATTTCGGCATGCTGTTCATAGCCAATCTGGTCATGCGGTTTGGGCTCCCCCTGCTGGCGATTGGCGTGGCCTTCGAAATGCAGGCGCGCAGGATTGGATTGTTCAATCTGGTCGACTGGCCTGTCTGGCTGGAAATCCTGCTGGCCGTAATCCTGCTCGATCTTGCCATCTGGGCGCAACATGTCGCCATGCATCATGTGCCATGGTTATGGGCGCTGCATCGTGTGCATCACGCTGATGAGGATCTGGACGCCTCGTCCGGTATCCGGTTCCATCCGCTGGAGCAGCTAATATCCATGGTGTTCAAAATGGCCGTAGTGGGCGCACTCGGCCCCGCGCCTCTCGCGGTCTTCCTGTTCGAAGTCATCCTGAACGCAACGTCGATGTTCAGCCATGCCAGCCTGAACCTGCCCATCCGCGCCGACGCCATACTGCGCAAGCTGATCATCACACCCGATTTTCACCGCGTGCATCATTCCGTCCATCCTGACGAGACAAACTCGAATTACGGCTTTTGTCTTTCGCTTTGGGACAGGCTGTTCCGAACCTATACGGCCCAGCCAAGAGAAGGACATGAAACCATGCCCCTTGGCCTGGACCGGCGACCGGATGGCAATACGGCAAGCCTGTGGTGGAGCCTGATCCTGCCTTTCAGAAAATCAGGCACCTGACTGTTCGGCCTGCCCGCGATCTTAACCGCCGAATTTGTAAACAATGGACACACGGGTCACCGTGTCGGTCTTTTCAAACCCGAGTGGCGGGTTGGTGTCGTGGCGTACATCATAGGACACGCGTCCGGACAGCGTATCCGTCAGCGAGGCGGTCACGCCCAGAGAATTAGTCAGCTGCGTGCTCTCTTCAGCGTAAAGCGCTGTAGACGTGTTTGTCAGTGAAACGCTCTCATTGAACCTGAACGAGAATTCAGAGCTGCCAATGACGGAAAAGGATTCAACCGTTTCAGCGGGTGTGACGACGTCCCCTTCGGCCATCACCGGGCGCACTTCATCAACCTTCAGACCGGGGCCACCTTTGACGGACCAGTTCGTGCGATCAGATTCGATAACGTTCCAGCCAAGGCCACCGCCGATGAAATAGCGGTTCTCAAAGCCGGAAAACTCGTCTTTTTCGAAAGAGGCTTGCGCGAAGGTGAACAGCGTATCGTTCAGCTGGTAATTGCCATTCGCTTCCAGATAGATCCGGTTCTTTGTTTCTTCGCCGTCTGTCTCACCGAAATCAGCCTGGATGGCTGTACCGGCGCGCCACCGGCCTTCTGTCCGCGCGAGTTTCAGACCCAGACCAAGATCGCTGGTTTCAGTGTTACCCGTCGATGTTCCGGCGCTGAATGATCCTTCGCCGCTCCAGCCATCTGGTTTATCTTCGGCAAAGGCCGGGAAATGAAGGGAGGCAAGGACAAGCAGAAATAAAGACGCGATACGCAAGACAAACTCCATGTTTGGTGTGGCTTATCTGACCAATGTCAGGCTGCGCGCACCCAAACAGGGATTAGCGATGCATGTCCACCCACGGGCTTCCTTTGATCGCGAACACGTTTGAGGTGTTCTTCCGGAATGTGGTTAAGCCGTGCCTCGACCCTGGAGGCATCCTGCTCACCGATCCGGCGAATGAAGAACGCTGCGTTGGCATGCGTTTTCACCGCAAGAAGCGCGGCACAATCCGCATATATGGCGTCATCCACGCCGAATTCGTCACTGTCGATCACAATGGCCTTGGCGAACTCAATGGCATCACGTGCAAACATCAGGTCAGGCCGACCGCATCCCAGCTCTGGCCAGTTCGCCAGCAGACGCACGTTCGGATTACCGATCTCCAGAACACGATCATTGAATAAGAACAACATTCGCAAATATCCCCGCATACGAGAACGCCAATGTATCCGAGCAGGTTTAATGCGACGCGTGACTTGCCGATGGAATTCAAACCCCTGCCTTAAGGATTTCCCCCATGGCCGGGCGTGCCACATTCACCATTCACTTTTTCTGTCAGGAAATGCCGGCCCTCCCGGTCTTCAATCTCGACAACCCAGAGGTCAGGATCATATCCGCGACGGCGTGATATTGTCTCGTCAACATCGCGTTCCGCGGCCCAGCCGCCCGCCACCGGTTGCCAGTCAAATTCGGGCTCATCGCCGGACATCGGTGATTTGGTCAGGAAAGCTGCCCGCCCGTCAAGTGGAGACACCTTCACCAGCACATCGCCCCGCTCGCGATCCCCTTTTTGCAGGATGAAGGCCGAAGCCCCGCCAAACTGAACACGGCGGATCAGGGCATCAATCCAGATGTGAGTGGCAAGACGCGACATGTTTGGGTCCGATCCCTGTTCGTGTGGTACGTGAATTGCTGCGTGTGACCTGAGAAACAGGCAGGCCATTCAGAATGACACATATTTCCATGATTTCCGAAACCGTATTGTCGCCAACCTCCGGTCTCGTTGCGACCAGCGCATCGCAGGGTGCGGAGGCAGCCACCCAGGCGGGAAGTCATTTTCTGATCAATCCGTGGCTGGGCCTGATTGGTTTGAGCGTCTTGGTCATCACAGGCGCCATCGCTGTCATCCGCGAAATCCGTATTGAGGATGAAGAAAACAACTCCTGACATCGTTCACACTGCAAAGCCACGAAGACAAAACTGAGCCCCACGCCATTTACTGCAATTTCTCATTGGCATTTTTCCCGACTTAGCTTATTTTGTAAGCGTTCGATCACTCAATGTTGTTCGGATTACCTGAAATGTTAGCAGGGGGACGGCGATGGTTCTGGATATTTCCGCTCTGGCGGCAGGTCTGATGACAGGCGCCTGGTTTATCACGCAGATTCTGCTCGGCATCCTGATCGCTGACTTTCTATCGGGTATGTTTCACTGGATGGAAGACCGGTATGGCGGCCCTTCCTGGCCAATCGTCGGGCGTCTGATCCGCATGACGGTTCGGCATCACAAACGCCCGCGCCGCATGGTCCGTTCCGGTTTCTGGCGGCGCAATCTGCCCACCATGACCATTTCCGGCAGTTTCGGCCTCGCCTTTCTGGCACTTGGCTGGATCAACCCCCTCACCCTGTCAGGCGTGATCGTTGGTGCATTCGCCAATGAGTTCCACAACTGGTCCCATCGGCGGCAAAGCGAAAATGGCCCCTTCATCACGGCTTTACAGCATCTGGGGCTGATCATCTCACCGCTGGAACACGCCCGGCACCATCGTGGACGCAAGAACACACATTATTGCGCCATTACGGGATGGGTGAATGCACCGCTTGAGCGGGTCCGCTTCTGGCGCAAACTTGAAGTGTTCATACGAATTGCGGCAGGCGAACGGCCAAGGCGAGACCCGTCGGTCAGGCGCAGGGCCTGACCTTCAAAATCGGATTACTCGGCCGCAACGCTTCGCTTCGCCTCGGCCATTTTCTGATGCTTTTCAACATAAGCCTTGGCCGAGTCTGACTTGTACATGTCGCGCTCGAACTCGTCAGCATCGTCCACTACAGGCTCAAGTGCCTTGTCCATGTACGGCAGCTTCTTGTTGTTCTTTTTCATACTGCGCTTCATCTTCCAGTAAGCCGGGTATAGATCCCCCCAATTCCACAGCCAGCGGCCCACTTTGACCGGGAAGAACAGCCATTCGCGTGCGTAGAACACCAGAGGGTTTTCAAGCTTCATGCCTGGACGGCGGTCCTTGCGGTAGCGTCGACGCACCAGCCCGACTTCCAGCGGATGCAGCTTTTCAATCTTGTAGGCACACCAGAAATAATTCAGCAGAAAGCCTGTCTTGCCCGGCGAAATCCCAAAGGCCGCGTTCCGTTTCATCACCCGGGTGCGGTGTTCCTTGGTGTAGTACATTCGCCAGACATCGCGATATGTCTGCTCCCATTCCTCGTCTGACATGACGGGGTGATGGGTCACGCGGTGATCCAGGTCGTACTTGTTCAGATCCGGGTCCATCCAGACCCCGTCGCGAACCAGATTTTTGTGATCTTCAGACCCTGGCAATGGCGTCAGATAGAAGAACTCCAGAACATCAACAGGCAGCTCTTCCATAATGATCTTCACATCACGAAGAATTCGTTCGCGCGTATCCGTCGGAAAGCCTGTGATATAGCCGCAATAGTTCGTAACACCGTGCTTTTTCCATTCCAGCAGCATGGTGCGATAGTCGGTAATCTTGTTCTGACGCTTCTTCGCGCCGACCAGATTGTCCGGATTGATATTCTCGAGCCCGATGTATACCCGGCGGACACCAGCGCGCGCGGCTTTCTCAATAAAGCGCGGGATTTTGTGACAGCCCGTATCCACCTGAATGATGCAACGGAAAGGCACGCGCTCCACTTCGCGCAGATGGATCAGCCGGTCGAAGATGATCTCCCAATTGCTGTTCCGGGCGAAATTGTCATCGGTGATGAAAAAGCGATAAACGCCCTGATCCACATTGCTGCGGATAATGCGTTCAACATCGTCAGGAGACCGGAAACGGGATTTGCGCCCCTGAACATTGATGATGGTGCAGAAAGAGCACTGATAGGGACAGCCGCGACCGGCATCAAAGCTCGTATTGGACCCGAAGGTCCGTTGTACGATGGGCTCCGGCAAATGCGGCGCGACCGCGCCATCCATGCCCGGCAGATCATTCATGAAATTGTAGATGTCTTTCAGCTCGCCATTCAGCGCATCCTGAATAACACCTTCCAGACGTCCCTGCTCCGCCTCACCTGCAAACAGAGAGCACCCCATATCCAGCGCGCGCTTTACGTCCGGGTCCTTCTCTTTCAGCATGGCAAGCGTGCCGGACACGTGGAAACCGCCAATGCCCACCTTGATGCCGGCAACGCGCAATGGCTCGGCAATGTCGAGCGCGCGGGGGAATTGGTTGGACTGAACGCCGACCAGCATCACCATGCCGTCGCCCGCAGCCAGAATATCTTCAGCGAGCTTTTGCGGCTTTACGCGTGTATTGGTTTCATCGATGGCTTCGAGGTCCATCTCAACATCACCGAACATGCCGGAATTGGCTGCATCCTGCGCAATCCCGTACACACACGCCAGCGAGTTTGCCGGAATGGGGGAACGCAGCCAGGATATGACGTATCCGCGATCGTCATAGTGCGAGGGTTTCACCATAATCAGGCGAAAACGTTTCTTTGCCGGTGACTTCAGCATGGCATCCTCCACAGAGCTTATATTTGGCACTTATGGCTCTCGAAGTACAGGGCAAAGCAAAAGAGTCAGGTATTTTGAAGGCCGATTGGCATTCCGCGCGCCACCTGCAGAAACAAATGCCTTTTTACAAATCATGAACCTTTCTGTTTACCAGTCAGAAATCGATTTTTCCTAAATATTCGGCATGTTGAAAAAGGTTGTTCTCGGAGTTTTATGCGGCCTGGTAATGGGCCAGACAGCGCATGCGGATGCAGAGCGGGCCAAAGTGTATCGTGACGCCGAACAGGCATTTCTCGAACGCACCTCCCTGAAAGCCGCCGACGACAAATGCGCCTATTTCACGGAACTCGAACGATCCGCGCTGACGGCTGGTCAGCTCCAGTCACGTGGTGAATTGTTGCGAAGCGGCGTTTTCACCCGCGAAGCGATCGATGAAGCGGCCGCCGAAGTGCAGCGCTATGCCAACAGTCAGCCTTGCGGGCAGTCTGACTTCATCGCTGCCCGTGCCCATCTCAAAAATGCCTTTGAAGCCTTTGTTGGTACAATGGTGATGGATTACCCCGGCCTGATCGCTGAGTGGAATGCCTCCCGCAGCCGTTGGGACACTTGG
Organism: uncultured Hyphomonadaceae bacterium; assembly: GCA_964342455.1. Taxonomy (GTDB): domain Bacteria; phylum Pseudomonadota; class Alphaproteobacteria; order Caulobacterales; family Hyphomonadaceae; genus Ponticaulis. Next base: position 23,462 of record CAYFGB010000033.1, on the reverse strand, counting down.
CGCATTGTTCAGAATGGGTCTACTCAATCCTATCTCTTCCAGTTCGGCTTGCTGGCGCCGCTGCTTCCCGATCCTGACGAGTTTGACGCCACATTCTCACGCCCGCTGGATGCACCGCTTCGGTCTGATCCCTATGACCTGTCGCTGGAGCTGATCCTGACCGGCGACAAGGCCCCGCCATCACTGGCGCGCATACTGATCCGCGACCCTGTAAAAGCGCCCGAGCCATGGCTGGGCAGCCTTTTCAGCGATGAGATCAAACCGCCGCCAATCGGACTGACCAGAGCCTATTGGGCCTCGGCGAGAGAGTTGATCACAGACGAAAAATCGGGTGAAAGGAAGCTGCGTTTCAAATTCTCGCCGGAAGCAACCGCAGCCATTGAACGACTGGATCCAAGGGAACAGTTCGAAATCGCTGTCCTGCCGAACGCCCGCTCCGGCGAATCCCAGCCAGAGATTCTGACTATTGAAGTCGGAGATTTCGCCGCCGCGCACGCCTTTGTGAAACTGCCACCGCTCTGAAGCCCCAAAGGGCGAGCGGTTCAGGCCTTTGCCATGGCTTAGGTTGGCGCTTCCGTTGGCAGTTCAACGGCTGCCCGCGTGCCCTTGCCAAGTTCGCTCTCGATCATGAACTGGCCATTCATGGCTTCCGCCAGCAAGTTCACAATCGTCAGGCCCAGGCCCGTGCCAGTGCGGCCCCGGGCATTTTCTCCCTGGAAAAAGGCCTCGCCAATGCGTGCCAGATCATCGGCACTCATGCCCTCGCCTTCATCAATTACGCCAAACCGGGCCACGCCGTCAGTTTCGCTGATCTGCACAGTGACCTGGCTATTCTCTGGCGAGTATTTGATGGCGTTGGTCACAAGGTTCATCACGATCTGGCGCAGCGCTTTCCGATCCGCCCAGACGTCCGGAGAGGCCCCTTCGGCCAGCGAAAGCGTAACATTGGCCGACGTCGCCTGCCAGTTCACAAGCCGGAGCGTATCTTCGATTTCGCCGCGGAGATCGAGCAGTTCGGGCGTCAGGTTCAGATGACCCGCCTGAGACTTCGACGCCATCATCAGGTCGTCAATCAAGAGACTGAGATGCTCGGCACCTTCCTTGATATTGCGGGCAAACTGCTGATTTCGTTCGCCAATATCCCCGGCATGCTCAGAAAGGATCAGATCGGTGTAGCCATTCACCGGGTTCAGAATATTGCGGATTTCATGCCCAACACTGGCCACCCATTGCGCCTGTTCGCGGGTTGGGGACGGCGCGGTGGCCTGCTGTGCCCGCAGAGCCTCCGCCTCAAGGCTGGCCTCGGTGACAGGCGATACAATCATGCGATAGCCGCCAGGCCCCCGCAACAGTCGCGCCTCCAATGGCTTTTGACTGTCCCAGACCGATTTCAGCCGGAAAGGACGCCCATCAAGCTTACGGATATCCGATGTGTTGGTGAACATGTCCACCATGCCATAGCGGGCCAGCTTGATATCCTGCGGCGCGCCAATCACATTCCGATTGCCCAGCCAGGAGCGTACCTGACCGTTCCGATCCAGATTGAACACCATTACAGGCACGCCCCAGAGCGTGCTCTGCCAGTCAAGCAAGGTCTTCCGGTCAGCTTGCTGAATTTTCAGATTGGACCGGGCTGCGGCAATGAACACACCGATCTGCAATGTGCTGATCAGCGCACCGAGACTGGGAAGATTGCCAAGCATGGCCGACGCGTCGGCCCGGTACCCAAGCGTATCAAGCGCCGCAATGCCCAGAAAGCCAATCGCCGCGAAAACGCTTGCTTCCACGCCCAGCCGAAACCGTCCGACCGAGAACGCGTGCAGAGGGCCGAGAGCAAAGAGAATGGTTAGTGGTGACAGCGCTGCGCCCGCAACCCAGACCCCGAGCAAGGCCACCCCGAGCCAGGAAAACACCACCCAGATATCGGAGCTGTCAGAAGCCAGTTCCCGGCGACCGAGAACAATATCGAGAAGCGCCGGCACAATCGCAACACCCGCGCTGATCATGATGACACGGGGTTCAATACCCACCCAGACCGCCGCCAGACTTACCGCAATGATGAGACCAATCCAGAACGAGCTCGCAAAGAGAGGGGAGAACGTCGGGGTGAGACGTCCCTCTTCTGCAAAGTCTGTGGTCAACTCTTCGGCCAGCATGGTTCCGCTCTGTTTGTGGACTGTTTTAACCATTATCATTCGCCCGAAATATGGCATAGTCTGCGAAAATTGAAATCCAGTGGTTAGTATCGGGAGAGTCGCACATGGCGTTAAGGGGTAAACTGGCTGGATTCCTGATATCTTTCAGCGCTTTTACACTCTCCTCTGTCTATGCCGATACCCCCACCGAACCTCAGGTTCAGGCCGATTCACAAACCGGTTCGGATACGCCTGTCACGGTGTCCGGAACAGACGAATCGACGTCGTCACCGTTAACCACCGCCGAGCCCGCGCGGGAGATTCTTGCCGAGACGGCCATCATGTATGGCACCTTCCAATCCGATGCCGGCCAGTACAATCGCAACTTCAATTCATCAGACGATATTGAGCGCGCTTCGAAAACCCTTGGATCGCACAATCCACAAGAACTTGCGTCCGGATGGTTCGCCTATTCCGCGCTTCTGGCGTCTGAATCGACCAGTTATGCAAATGCGGTCCGCAGAACAGAGGCTCATTACGGACGCGACCGTCTTTTACTTGGCCTGCGCAACAGCAACACCTATGCGCTGAGCCTTGATGGCTCGACCGACGCGCTGAACAAGGCGCTCAAGGCGGGCGACGCGGATGCCTTTCGCCTGAAACGCATCGGCGCGGGGATCACCCGCCAGTCGCGCAGTGATTTACAGGCGCTTGGGTGGGCGAAGGCAAAGCTGCGCGGCAATTCAGCCAAATTCGCCAGCGAGATTGAGGCGGCAGCTAAAGATGGCCGTCCAATGGCGGGAAATGTCCGCACGCTGTTTGATATCACCCGGCTGGATACATCTCTCAGCCAGGCCAATCTGCTCGGTTCCTCAGGATCGCTCTGGGACAGTATCTCGGTGGCGGGCAGCTCAACAGATTTGCGACTTCCCGGTGTTTCTGTGTCTGGCGTTTCCGGCACCCAGCCCTACTCGCGTCGAAATCGCGACTATGATTTCATCAATGGACGTATTGCCACGCTGGCAGCCTATCGAATTCTGGGCGAAACCGACACCAACACCGCCGTGCTGGCCGAGACCCTGAACGACAGCCAGGTGACAGGCGGCATGACCGATTGCATCAGCACGGCGCAACTGGAATTCCGCGGCTGCGTTGTGGGCAATCATTTCGTCTTCGAACGTGCCTTCTGCATTGGTGAACACGCGGTCGCTGATATCGGCCGCTGCATTGAGAAAGTCTCCCAATAAGCAGAATTGACCGGTCTGCCCTCTTTTCATTCTGGCCTGTCTGCGCCATCTGTCACGCATGACAGTCAACGACACCGCATCTGAAATCCGCGACACCTTTGCCTTTCTGGACGATTGGGAAACCCGCTATGAGCACATCATAGATCTGGGCAAACAATTGCCGGATATTCCCGAAGAAGAAAAAACAGATCTCTTCAAGGTCAGAGGGTGTGCCAGCCAGGTCTGGATCGCGCCACTGGATGGGCCAGCGCCAGACGCGGTCTATTTCCGTGCCCAGTCTGATGCGATGATCGTTTCTGGTCTGATCGCTCTGCTCACGGAACTGTATAATGGGCAATCGGCCAGCGAAATTCTGGCCTTCGATGCGCCGGGATTCTTCTCGGAAATTGGCCTTGATGAAGCGCTCAGCGCGCAGCGAGCCAATGGGCTGCGGGCTATGCTCCAACGCATTGAGGCCATGGCAAAAGAAAAGGCTGGCGCCGTCAACTGATCGCCAACTCCCGCGCGGCCCGAACCGGAAAGTATCTTTCCAGCGATCCGGTCGCGGGCTTTAACATCTGAGCATTCACTTCAAGCGCGGTCTCCAGCCCGGAGATCCAGTCGTCGAAAGCCTCGCAATCCCGCAAATCCTCAATTTGCCGTACGGCATGCCCGACAGTAGATTTGTCCCGCTGGAACAGCGTGCCGACTTTTGTCAGGCTCAAACCATAACCCGTATGCGCCAGATACATCGCCACCTGCCTCGCCCGCGCACTTCCGGCCAGCCCGCGACTGCCGGCCACGAGAAACGTTCGATCCATCCGGGTCGCGATCGCAACCAGGTCGATCAGAAGATCCGTTCGCCGCTTTTCCTCAGAACTCACATTCATTATCCAACACCCGTTCTGCCAATGATCAGGACAGACGATACTATCCACGCCAGACAGGTGTAGGATTATATTCCTTTATGGGGCTTTTTGTCCACGCCCGATTGTAATCCCGCGAATTGAGTCAAAGCACAGGCATACCAGCGTTCAAGCCAGAGAAAGGTCAGGAGTGCTGTTTTGTGAGGTCAGGCGATGGATTTTTCGAGCACGCTGTTGGTCCGGAAGGCATTCGCTGTCACGAACATGGTTTCGCGCGGCGGCATTTCACCATGTTTCAGCACGCCAACCCGGTCATAGCACAATAGCGGCTGGCGACCGTTTTCCATCGGCTGAAGCGGCAGCCGCATCCATTGATGGACCAGATGATGATCGACGCAAACCTGACCAAAGACAGGCGAGCGGGTCTTGATGGCCTGATCCAGGGCCTCGTTCCACGCAATGGCACGACCACAGACATCCTTCAGCAGACGTCCCCTGCACTCCTCGCCGAGTATGTCGCGAAGTGCAGACGCCGTCAGACGAAAGACATCAGTGCCACAATTGCGGCGCTCAACAATAGAAATACAAGGTAGGCAAAAGACGAGTTCAGCAGGACTTACATCTCCCCGCAAAGGAAGCATCCCATCTCGACATTTGCTTACCCAGTATTTCAGAAGACCCGCTTGATCGACTGAAAGATTTGGACCGGAATTGCGTTCCATCTTCGTCCGCCTGTTATCCAACAAGGTTAACGTGCGTTAATTCGAATCAGTCGCCAAGCCCCTTTTTCTGCAAAATGGAAGAAACCCGAGACATTCTTGTTCCGGTTTCGAAATAAACAGCAAGATTTTGCCGTTATTTGTTTTGTCCCAATCCCATTTTCTTTGCCAGTTCTGAGCGTTGTTTCGCATAGTTGGGCGCGACCATAGGATAGTCTGACGGCAGCCCCCATTTCTCGCGATACTCTTCCGGCGACAGGTTATACTTGGAGCGCAGATGGCGTTTCAGTGATTTGAACCGTTTTCCATCCTCCAGACACACCAGGTAATCCGGCGTAATGGACTTTTTTACTGACACCGCCGGATTGGATTCCCGAACAGGTTCCTCTTCCGGTGTGTGGGATAAATCCCTCATGGTTGAATGTACGCGTGTAATTACGTTTGGCAGGTCACTGGCCTGCACAGGATTATTGCTGACATAGGCTGCGACAACTTCGGACGTCATGCGAATAAGCATGGCATCGGGATAGCCGTTCAAGTCTTCCTGACCGGTTGACATCATAATTACCTCCCCAGAGCTCTTTAATGACTCTTGTTTTCTTTATTTGCGGATTTTGGCTCCGCTTATTCATTGGTACATCATAGAAAAAATGAAAACCAAACAAAAGTCAAAGGTCTAGAGAAAAGAATTCCTAGGCCAAAAGTCATGATTGCTTGCTTTATTGCGGCGCACAATCTGATAACGGTAATCAATACTTCACTCGATTGACGATCGTATAATATGCTCGCAAAGGTGCGGATTTTAGACCAGTTTCTGAATTGGCGCATTTTGCTGCAATCGCGAAGGGATAAACGCAAAAACGGCCTGCGGGCTGAAAAAGCCGGCAGGCCGTTGGAAATTTTTATCGACAAAATTGTCGAATATCTTTGTTGCGCGGCGCTCCGGGTACGGAATCAGAAGCCTGAAAGCAGTGCAATCAGCATCACAACCGAGAGCACCACCGACGCCCAGATGGCCATTCCGGAGGACAGCGGCCCGCGGCTGAGCTGCCCCTGCGGGCTGAATGTCGCTTCGATATGGTCATACATGCGACGCGAGACACGCAGCGCCGAGCCCGTAATGGCCGGTCCGGCACGGTTCCAGATCTCACCGGCCCACACCAGGCTATGATAGACAGGGCGACGCATGACCCAGTCTGTGTCCAGCACCACTCCGCGCTTCTCAGGCGGATAGAGCTTGATGCGGTTCAGCACGATGAAGGCAAAGGCCGCAAAGACCAGCAACTGCATCTGCGTGAGAACGTGGTCGGTCGTCCACAGACTCTTCTCAAGATAGACCGCCGCTTCATCCTCAAACGGCAGAAGGCTGTAGAGGAACTCGGTACCGCCCAGGAATGGGAAACCAAGCCAGATACAGAAGAAAGCCGCAATCCCCATGGCCAGCAACATATTGAATGGTGCCTCTTTGGGTCGTTTCCCGCTGTCATGGCCGAAGAACGCAAAGTAAGGGATCTTGATGCCCGAATGCTCAAGCACGCCTGCCGATGCAAACAGGAGCATCATCCAGATCACGGTAAGATGTTCATGCCCGACCGCGCTCATGGTCAGTGACTTGGCAACAAAGCCGGAGAAGAGCGGGAATGCGGAGATCGAAGCCGCACCTATCAGACAGAAGATCGCGGTCAGCGGCATGGTCCGATAAAGACCCCCGAGTTCGGTCGCACGCGTTGTGCCCGTCCGATACATCACGGCGCCCATGCTCATGAACAACAGGCCCTTATAGATGATGTGACAGAAGGCGTGGGCCGCCGCGCCATTCAGCGCCAGCGGGGTCCCGACACCAATGGCGCATACCATGAAGCCCACTTGGTTGTTCAGCGAGTATGCCAGAACCTTGCGCAGATCGTTCTCTATCACCGCGAAGAAGACCGGGAATACGGTCATGATGGCACCGATCCAGATCAGCGCTCCTTCACCCGGGAACATGCGCAGCAGCGCATAGACGGCCAGCTTGGTGGTGAAGGCTGACAGCACGACAGCGCCTGTGTGCGTGGCCTTCGGATAGCTGTCCTGAAGCCAGTTGTGCAGCAAAGGAAACGCCGCCTTGATACCAAGCGCGATGAAAATGAAGATCGCACCTGGTTCACCCAGCTTCATCTGACGCAGCTCGAGACTTCCAAACGCATTGAACACAATCGCCGCGCCAAGGAGCAGCAGAACGCCAGACAGGATCTGAACCCCCAGATAGCGCATGCTGGCCTTATAGGCCTGCGGAGAGCCGGATTGCAGGATCAGGAAGACGGACGACACCGCCGTCAGCTCCCAGAAGATGAATACGGTCATCAGATCGCCGGCAAACGTGGCGGCGATCGCAGCGCCTGCGTAAACCAGCGCCATGGAATCCTGGATCGGATCCTTGTTGTGGAGCGCGTAAATGGAGTTCATCAATGCTGCGATCAGGAAGGCGAGACCAAACACAATTGAGGTCTTGTCCACCTGATAGAGGATCATGGTGAAGTTCATCACCTCCAGCGTGGCCAGTGGCACATCCTGGCCGGCGTGCAGCGCCAGAGCCAGAAGGCCGAAAATCGGGCCACCAATTGTCACCACACCGCGCAGAATGCTCTGACGCGCGGCATAGGCAATCAGCCCGGCAAAGATGACGACAAAGCCGGGGTTTGTGTGGGACAGAAGAGACTGCAAGAGGTCAATCATTGGATGTGTCCTCCGGCTCATAATAATTTTCTGGGCGTCCCAGAAGGCGACGCAATGGCCAGCCGCTCAGAACCACGCCGCCAAAGGCCGCGAAGCCGAACAGGGCGTAAAAGCCCGGGAACTCAGCCAGATGGATGTATTCGTGACGGTCGACGGCGAAATCCACAAGGAACAGCGCCGCGCAAAGCACAGCAACAAAGACAAACACGAACAGTCCGGTCCGCTTATGGCTCGTCCAGCCGAACAAAAGATCGCCTGGATTTTTCTCGGCCGCGTTAGGTGCGGGCTCGTGGCCTGAATTGGATGGTTCAGTCATCAGCGCCCTCCCAATGCTGGTGCGATAAAGTCTGCAATACCGTCCACCGTAAAGAACAGAATGAAACAGCCTGCGGCCGTGATGGCCAGCGGAATGACCGTCAACGCAGGCGCGCCGCCCGGTCGTTTGAATTCAGCCACAACCAGCTTGTCATCCTTTGGCGGCATCAGGCCGAGAATGGCAATCGGCAGAAGATAAGCCACGTTCAGAAGCGTTGAGGCGATCAGCACGAACACCACATAAAGCCGGTCAGCATCAATCGCGCCCTGGACAAGCTCAAACTTGGCCCAGGCACCGCCCAGTGGCGGAACGCCGATAATGGAAAGCGAGGCGATGAAGAATGCCGTAAAGACGATAGGCATTTTGCGCCCCAGCCCGCGCATCTGGCTGATCTCTGTCTTGCCCGTCGCGACATAGATCGCACCCGCGCACATGAAGAGTGTCATCTTGGCGACCGCGTGCATCGGAATTTGCAGCGCGGCGCCCAGCGCCCCGGCACCGTCGGCCAGCATGGCACCTGCTGTAACGTAAGACAGCTGAGACACGGTCGAATACGCCAGCCGGGCTTTGAGATTGTCTTTGGTCAGCGCAATCAGCGACGCCACAACAATCGAGAAGCATGCCACGCCGAGCACGAACTCAGTCATTGGCAGGGCAGCAAGCAGATCAAGGCCGAAAATGTAGATGGCCAGCTTCAGAATGGTGAACACGCCCGCCTTGACCACAGCAACTGCGTGCAAAAGGGCAGACACCGGCGTCGGCGCGACCATCGCGTTCGGAAGCCAGAAGTGAAACGGCATCAGTGCCGCCTTACCGACACCAAAGGCGAACAATAACAGCAGGACACCGCCAAGTGCAGGTCCGACCTTACCGGCCAGCAAACCACCCTCGACGAAATCGAGATTACCCGCGATGGCAAACGTCCAGGCCAGTCCCATGAGAAGCAGTCCGATGGATGTGCCGAGCAGTGTCAGAAGGTAGATCCGGGCACCGCGCCGTGCGTTTTCATCGCCCTTGTGCGCCACCAGTGGATAGGTAGAGAGGGTCAGCACCTCGTAGAACACGAACAGCGTGAAGAGGTTACAGGCCATCGCGACGCCCATGGCACCGAAAATCGCAATACCAAAACAGATATAGAAGCGGGTCTGATTGCGTTCCCGATTGCCGCGCATATAGCCAATCGAATAGAGCGAATTCAGGATCCACAGCCCGCTGGCAATAACGGCAAACATGGCGCCGAGCGGCTCAAGCTTGAAATCAAACGTCAGGCCAAGCGCCACTTCCGGGCTGACCAGCCGAAGCTCCTCACCCGCACCGACGCGGGACGCCAGATAAAGGCACATCAGGAACAATCCACCCGCCCCGACCAGAGTGGCCGCTTCGCGGACATCCGGAATGCGGTTGAACAGCGCCACAGCGCCAGCCACCAGCAGCGGCAGCACCAGGATGAGTGAGATCAGAATACTATCGCTCATGGCTGGCCTCCGGAGAAGGCAACACTGGCAGCACCATCTGTCAGTCCTGTGATAAAGGAGGCATCAAGCCCGAATACGAGGTTCAGGATCGCAAGTATCCACAGCGGAATAAGCAGCGAGATCGGCGCTTCGGTCACCTTGGCCTGCGCAGGGCCCGGGGTCTTGAAGAAAGCCGTTTCAAGGATCCGGCCCACATAAAGCACGGCAAGCGCCGAGCTGATGCCGACCACAACCACAACCCACCACCAGCCACGCAGGAAGGCGGCTTCAAGGATGGCGACCTTGGACAGGAAGCCAGCCGTCAGCGGAATGCCGACCAGGCTGAGCGCCGAAATCCCAAGCGCGGTCATTGTCCATGGCGCGCGACGGGCGACCCCGGCGAGATCGACCAGCTTGGAGGATCCTAGCGTGAGCACCACACCGCCAACAGCCATGAACAGCGCGCCCTTGGTGATGGCGTGGTTGATCAGGTGGAAAAGAGACGCAGAAAGCCCTGCATAAGTCGCCAGCGACAGGCCAAGTACCATATAGCCAACCTGCGCAACCGAGGAATAGGCCAGCATCCGGCGTATATCGGTCTGGAATATTGCCTGGAAGGACGCCACGATTGCCGCCAGAGCGCCGAGTGGTGCGAGCACCCAGGCAAAGATGATTTCCACGAAATCAAGCTCAGGCGAGAACACCGTCATGGCCATGCGGATGATGGCGTAGAAAGCGGCCTTTGTCGCTGTTGCTGACAGGAAGACCGTCACAAAGTTCGGCGCGTAGGCATAGGCGTTCGGCAGCCATTGGTGCAGCGGGAAGACAGCCGCCTTCAGCGCCAGACCAACAACGATGAACGCAAAGCCTGCATGAACCGTCTTCGAATCCATGACATCGGGCAGAAGCACAGACAGGTCGGCCATGTTCAGCGTACCGGTCGCGGCATAAAGGAAGCCCACACCGATGACGTAGAAAGTGGCACCAATTGAACCCATGATGAGATAGTTGAAGGCCGCCGGAAGTGCGCGGCGATCGCGCGTCGCGCCCAGAGCCACCATCACATAGGTGGAGATGGAAGAAATCTCGAGGAAGACGAAAAGGTTGAACGCGTCACCCGTCACCGCCATGCCGAGCAATCCGCCCACACACATGAGATAGGCCGAGAAAAACAATGCCCGCTTTTCTTCAACGATATCCTTCACAATGGTCGACAGGGCGAACACGGTCGCCAGAAGCCCGATGAAGGAAATCAGCACAAGGAAAGGTGCGTTCAGGCGGTCCACCACGAAGGAAATGCCCAGGGGCGGTGCCCAGCCACCAAGCGCATAGACAAGCTCGCCGCTTGTTTCGACCTGCTGAAGCAGTCCGAACGCACAGATGAGCGAGAGGATCAGACCAGCAAGCGTGATAAACCAGCTGATGCGCCAGTTTGGCAGCGCCGCGCTGATCGGCGCCAGCAGAAGCGGGATGATGACAACCAGCCCGGCCAAATGCCGTTCCAGACCATCCGGAATCAGAGAGAGAACATCAAGCAACATGGATCAGGCACTCTCCGCTGCGGCTTCGTCATTCGCCATCTTGATATCGGCCTCGCGTACATCGTCCATTTCGATGGTTCCGTAAGCTTCACGAATACGAACAATAATGGCCAGCCCCACGGCCAGAGTTGCCACGCCGACCACAATCGCGGTGAGGATCAGAACGTGTGGCAATGGGTTGGAGTAGAGCTCCTGAAGGCCATGCATTTCCGACGCCGGATGCGCCGGGTCGATATAGGCGTCAACATAGGGACGGCCCAGCGCGTCAACATCTGATGCCGCTACGCCGTGTGAGGCGTCGCCACCATGGGCGGCATCAGCGCCATGCCCTGCCCCGTGCGCGTCGTCGCCATGCTTTTTGGGATAATCCTTGCCGAACATGATCGGCGCAGATCCGCCGCTGATCTTGCTGAGCGTGATGTAGAACAGGAAGACAGCAGTCTGAAACACAGACAGGCCAACCATGCGCTTGATCATGTTGCCGGATTGGAACGTCACATAAAGGCCGATCATCATCAGGAAGATGATGGCCCAGTAATTATATCGTTCGAAAATGAATTCGATCATCGCTTACCAGTCCTCATCCCGAATTTCCGGTGCGCGGCCTGCGAACGCGTAGAAAATGGTCAACATGCTGCCCGCAACCGCGAACAGAACGCCAAGTTCAACGCCCAGAATGCCGTAATGCTGACCGTGATGCCCCTCAGGACCTTCCGCAAAAAGGAAGTCATAGTCGAGGAAATTGCCGCCATTCACCATGGTGATCACCCCGATCAGCCCGTAGAGCAGGAAGCCCGAAAGCGCGAGATAGCGGGCGAAAGAGGCAGGCACCAGCTTCAGCGCATCGACCACGCCGAACACCAGCGCATACAGAATGATGCCAACCGCGAAAATCACGCCGGCCTGGAAGCCGCCACCCGGCGAGTAATCGCCATGGAACTGCACATAAAATGCATAAAGCGTGATGATCGGGATCAGCAGCTTCGCCGTGACCCGGAGAATAATGTGATGATCCGTTGCGGTCTTTTCAGATTCTTCGGCCATTACTCGTCCTCAGACTTCTTGCGGAGCGAAGCAGACAGCGACCGTTCGCCGAATCCGATCAGCAGCGCCACGGCCACACCGGCAATGAAGACCACGCCGGTCTCGCCGAAGGTATCAAATCCGCGATAGCTGGCCAGAATCGACGTCACCACGTTCGGCACGCCAATATCGGTCATGTTCCGCTCAAGATATTCCTGCGCCAGATAGGTGTTCGCCGGCGAGGTCGGATCGCCAAAGCCTGGGAGGTCGATCGTCGCATAAAGCAGCACAGCTCCGGTCACGAAACACACCAGTAAAGGCGCGATTCGTTTGGACACCTGGCTGTCTTCCTTGGCGGTGCGTGAGGTCAGCAACATGCCACCCAGAATGAGCGCTGTGGAAATGCCTGCGCCGACAGCAGCTTCGGTGAAGGCGACGTCAACAGCATCGACGGCCACAAACCAGGTCGCTGAAAATAGTGAGTATGCACCTGATAGGATGACAATGGCGAACAGGCTTCGCAGACGCGCAATCGCAATGGCTGTCATGGCCATCATGGTCAGAAGCGCAATATCGATCAGCACCACCGCGACTTCCGATGGCGCAAGATGGCTGGCTATATCGCTCATCCTTCGTCCTCTTCACTATAATCCGATTTTGCTTCCTTCAGCTCATCATACCGGCCAATCAGAGGATGCAGACCAGCCGTGAAGGCGGCATTGGCAATCGCGTGGGTGGCGGTCGGACCGGTCAGGACCAGAAACACGCCGATCATGCCAAGCTTGAAGACAATCGGAAATCCGGGTGCCAGCAGCGCCATGCCAACCAGAAGCGCAAAAGCGCCAAGCGTATCGGTTACACTGGCGGCGTGCATACGCGTGTAGAAATCTGGAAATCTGAGCACGCCAATCGCCGCAAGCCCCGTCAGAACACCGCCGACCAGGCACAGAATGCCACCTAGCCAGTAACGCCAGGTCGGATCAGCGATAACGCCCCAGACTGTGGAGAAAAACTCGCCCATCTTTACCTCCGAGGCCGTGTCAGCGGCACCTGGAAGGAGCGGTACCGGAAGAATTTCAGGATCGCGATGGTCGCCACGAAGTTGATCAGCGCGTACAGCGCCGCGATATCAAGGAAGTCCGGGCGTCCCATCAGAAAACCGATCAGCGCCAGCAATACCACCACCTTTGTGCCCAGCGAGTTGACGGCCAGCGCGCGGTCATAAAGCGTGGGGCCCGCAAAGACCCGAACCAGCAACAAGGTGATCGCGACGAAAATAGCAAAGGCCGCGACAGAAAGCAGTGTCATTGGCATGGCCTATTTCCCTTTCTGAGCCGGTTTTCCATCCGCCGCGATTGAAGCTCTCCGGTCCATCTCGGCAAAATCCTCGGGCTCGGAATCAACTTCATAAAGGCCATGTACCAGCATGAAATCGTCTTCCACGCGCAGGGTCACTGTGCCGGGTGTCAGGGTGATGGAATTAGCAAAAACGACCTTCGCCAGATCGGATTTGCATGTCGTCCGGACCTTCACCAGCGTCGGATGGATGTCCAGCTCCGGCGACAGGATCGCCTTGAGCACCTTCCAGTTCGACTTGATGATTTCCCCGATCAGCCAGGGTGCATAGCGAATGAATGCAAAAATGCGGTGATAAGGGGCAGTTTCACGGTCCAGCAGACCGAGGCGACCAACCAGCGTCACCGTCAGCGCGACCGAGATCACCCCAAGAATGAGAATGAGCGGCTTGGTCATGAAAGACATGCCAAACCAGAACAACGTCAATGCGATTGCCAAGCTGAATACGTATGACACCTAGCCCGCGCCCTCTGAATTTAACCAAACCCTCGAGCGGTAAGGACTAGTCTGTCATGCCCGACTTGACTAGCGGTCTATTGGATTTTCCTCAAAAAATCGGCACGATGCCCATGAATGCTGAGTTTTTGAAACGCGCTTTAGCGAAATACCAGGCGCGCAGCACGCTGGGACGTTGAAAATTCATTGTCTTGCTGTTCTGACGCATCAACATTTGTCCCACGTACGTGGAAATTGGTGCTCAACGACCAGTTCCAGTATCTCAGCGTGGTTTGCGCCTTGGCGACACTCAACATTTCATATGTTTCGCGGACGCGATCATAGAGCGGGTGAACGGACCCCGGCCCCAGTTCGGTAGGTCGCTTCAACGCAGACCAGAGCTTGGCAACATAATGGCGCTTCAGGCCGGTCGCCTTGCAGAAGACGGCAATGGACTCGCCACCCGGATCGGTCAGAATCTTGGCAGCTGTCACAGGCTTGATACCGCCGAGATAGCCAATTTCCTGCGCCAGTTCACGATCGATCCCGTGCTGAACGGCATGGTTGATCGCGTCTTCCAGACTGTCGAATGGGCTGCGCTCAATCGCGGCCCGGTTTCTTTGCCGACGCTCCAGAAGCTGCAATGTCTTGCGAACCACCGGGTCAGACCAGTTTTCTTCGGCCGCCATGGAGAAGACGTCGCCGCACAGCTCAATCAGTTCGGACCGGTCAGCCGAGAAGCGCATCAGAATCTGTTGTCTGACTTCAGGCTCAGCCCACCAGAACATGGTCATGGCATGATAGGGCTTCATTTCCGCACGCTCGACCATCAATGGACAATACGCACCGTGGTCTCGAGACGCTTCCAGCAATTCATCCATTGCCGTTTCAGAGATAAAGGACCGACGGCTCTCCAGCATAGTGACGATAGCTTCGGGATGATCCAGCTCAACCAGAACATCACACACGGCAGGGCTCAGCGTCTTGCGGCGAGCCACACATTCGGCATGCTTTGGCGTTGTTCGTCGCAGGATGAACGCTATGTCGGAATCATCAAGCGACGCGTTCTGTTCCAGCAATTCCTGGCAGACTTCGATCCGGCAAAGACAAAGATATCGCAGAACGTTGCGCGGGGCTTCATGGGTCGGCACCAGACGACGCGCACAGAAAGCCTTTTCGCGATCATCAGCCTCGAACAGCATTTCCAGCAGCACATCGCCCGCCATGGAGCGGTCCTGTGGCGGAATTCGGGATGACGGCATGGCAACGATGTCGATCAGCCGACGAAGCAGCGTCAGCCGCGCTCGCCTTGGAGCGGTGTCCGGGACTTGATTATTCAGCACAAGGGCCGGTTCGCTTGCCATTCAGATTACCTCGTCGCGTCACTTTACTGCGAGAAGTGTTAATGTCGTCTAACAATATTTGGTATGTTTCGCCCGTATTCATAGGAAACTGCAGAAGGCTGTGCCCCGGCAACAGGATCAACCATTAACGCCTGCGCCCGGGATGAATCACGCAAAGTAGAAATGATGCCGTAAAGCAAGCCAGAGACAGGTAGAATTGCGCGCCATCATCTGTTTCCCCGCCGTCCGGTCCACTGACGGGCAGTTCCAGATCCACCAATGGTGACAATTGCGCACCAAACAGAATCAGACAGGCCAGAAGACTGATCAGTGCGCCAAACCGCCGGATTGGCGGGATGATCAGGCAGAAACAGGCGAACAGCAACGCAATCGCCATGCCCTGACGGCCCATGGGTTCGATCACGTCATATCCGCTTCGATCCGCAGCCTGTCCGAAAAACACGCTTCGGCCTGCCGGATCGAACAACCAGGCTTCATTGCCTGTCAGCACATCCAGAGGATGAATCGTCCATTGCAGAAACACAGCAATCAGAAACAGGGCCAGAACCCAGCTGAGCAATCCCCTCATAAAACGCATCTGCGTTCGCCTTCCGCCTTGGTATCCTTCGCCCGAAGCGCCCCTTAAAAACCGCTAAACTCTTGCAGCGCATTGTCACGGCTGACAAGCTCGGATTGACATGGCAACTATTGCGTGAATGACAACAGCAGATTTTCAGTAATGGGCGTTGGGCAATGAGTGAAGAGTTTGATCGGCTCGACGACGAGGTGATGGAGGGCGCACGTTCGCCGATCTCCGGAATCGATTCTGCGCTCGCAGCCGGAACCACCCTGTCTGACCGGGCCAACCGCAAGCTGCTCCGCAATGTCGGGCGTGAACTGCCTGCCTATCTTATCGTCCAGTCCTGCTGGTTCATGGCCTTCGGGCTACAAATGGTGCTGTTTCCGTATCTGATCACCAACAAGCTCGGCCTGCATGGTACCGAGCTCGGCATTGCCAATATGGCGTTGGCCGCCCCATCCGTGATCTTCCTGCTGATTGGCGGCGTGGTGGCCGAGCGGGCAGATGGAAAACGCATGCTGATGCTACTCCATTCGCTGGCCGCCTTCCCGGCTGTCATTCTGGCCTTTGCCATCCAGCAATACTGGCTCGGCTACGCCCTGATGGTCGGCTATGGCGTCGCCATGGGCACGATCGGCGCATTCATGATGCCGGCGCGGGACGCCATTCTGAATGAAGTGGTGGAACGCCGCGTTCGAACGGGCTCAGGTGTTACACTCCAGCGCGGTGTGGCGTTCGCCACGCTCTCCCAGTTCGCGGCGCAGATCATCGGGATTGTTCTGGGCGGCTATGCCGACAAGGCCACACAAATCCCTGACCTTTTCGGTGGCGGTCAGATCGGCCCGATCGCATCAGAAAACCTTCTCTATTTTCAGGCCGCCATTGTGGCACTTGGCGCAATCGGTGCCATCTTCCTTGCCCGTGGACGTCAGGTCCGCACTGGACGCTCCGGTCTCGCCGCCGCCTTTGGCGATATGGCCGATGGGTTCAGAGCTGTGAAATCCAATGACCGTCTTCTGGCCATGACACTTTCCATGTTCGGCGTCGGCATTTTTGTGATCGGGTCATTTCTGGTGGTGCTGCCCATCATCAACAAGAAAGTCTTCGGCCTTGGCCCGGATGGCATTCGCGACATGTATATGACCTTCTGGTTCGGCGCTTTCGTGTCCTCAGTTGTTCTGTCCTTCGTGCAGAAGCTCAAACGGCCCGGACGCCTGCTTCTGACAGCTCAGTTCATGGGCTCAATGGTGATCCTGGTCATGCTGTGGGAGGGCATTGCCGCTTATCATGAGGTTTTCCTCGGCATCGTCTTCGTCTGGGGGCTGGCCGCAGGGGTCTCCATTGCCATGAGCCGGTCCATTGTCCAGTCTGCGGCGCCGCCACAACAGCTTGCGCGCGTGCTGTCGATCTATCAGCTCGGCTTCATGGCCGGGGCCCCGATTGGCGCGTTCTTTATGGGCATCGCGGTGGATGTCTTTGGCCCACACAAGATTGCCTTCGTCCCTGCGCTCGGCATGGGCATCATCGTTATCTGGATGATTCTCGGCTCACCCATTTGGAACATGAAGCAGGACGACTAGCTCAGATTGAAGCTGATGCTCAGTCGCGGCTCATCGGCCATATTCACCATCACTTCATGGCGCAGCCAGCTCTCCCAGAACAGCGCATGACCTAACGTGGGCTGAATATAGATAAAGCGCTTGTGATCGGCTGGCACGTCGTCGCGCAGGGGCGGTGAGTTCATCATGAAAGGCAGGCGTGGATCTTCAAACCGGATCGGGCTCGCCCCGTCCGGCAGATCCAGATAGAACGTGCCTGACAGGATAGAATTCGGATGAATATGCCCCGAATGGCCAGCCCCCGGGTCGAGCAGATTGACCCAGTAACTGTCCATGGAAAGCTTATGGCTCCCCAATTCAAAGCCCAGCTCTTTTGCGAAAGCGTTCGCAGCCTTCACCAGCCGTTTTTCGAGCACCGCGAAGGCAGGTATGCGCATGGGTAAATCGTTCAGCGAGGCATAGGATGTGTAGCCCAGATAGCCCTGGCTCTCACACCAGGCGATGCCCGCTTCATCTTCTTCAGACAGCATCAGCACGCCATCTTTCAGCTCTTCCATCAAATCGGCTTCACGGCGCACATCCACAATCGGTGTTTCATGGATGTCGGTGGCAAAATAGCTTCTGGTACGGGCTTCTGTCATGACGCAACGGGCTCTTTGGGTGATCTGATCCCCAGCCTATTGCCGCGTATTTCAAAGCTTGCCAACCACGGGGCATGACGGTCGCCTGCGACCCATTCGCCCAACACAACAGCCGCCATCTTCCGAATTCGAAGGACTTCGGCGTAATCTTGCAACATAGAAGGCTGGCCTGATCGTCTTTTTTTGCTATGTCAGCGCCTTCATCAAGAGGATTCCTTCATGGGCTTTAAATGCGGTATTGTGGGACTGCCAAATGTTGGCAAGTCGACCCTGTTCAACGCACTCACCAAAACGGCAGCGGCGCAAGCCGAAAACTATCCGTTCTGTACCATTGAGCCAAATGTCGGCGATGTGGCCATGCCCGAGCCACGCCTGAAGGTGCTCGCCGATATCGCAGGCTCCAAGGAAGTCATCCCGACCCGTATGAATTTCGTGGATATTGCTGGTCTCGTAAAAGGTGCGTCACAGGGCGAAGGTCTGGGCAATCAGTTTCTCGCCAACATCCGCGAAACCGACGCCATCGCCTATGTGTTGCGGTGTTTTGAGGATGACGACATTACGCACGTTGCGGGAAAGATTGATCCTCTGGCCGATTATGAAGTCGTCGAAACAGAGCTGATGCTGGCAGACCTTGAAAGCCTCGAAAAACGTCGTCCAAACCTTGAGAAAAAGGCGAAGTCCGGCGGCGACAAGGAAGCAAAAGAAGCGTTGGCTCTGATCGACCTGGCTCTGGAACAGCTCAACGAAGGCAAACCGGCCCGCATGGCGGATGTGCCGAAAGACTCCATGAAGGCCTGGAAAATGCTCCAGCTGCTGACGGCAAAGCCGGTCTTCTACATCTGCAATGTCGATGAAGACTCCGCGGCCACGGGCAATGCGCATTCTGATGCGGTTCAGGCGCATGCCGAAAAAGAGGGCGCGCCTGCGGTTGTGATCTCCGCTCGCATTGAAAGCGAGATCGCCATGCTCGACGAAGATGAGCAAGCAGAATTTCTCGAAACGCTCGGTCAGGATGAACCCGGCCTCAACAAGGTGATCCGGGCAGGCTACCAGCTTCTGGGCCTGCAAACCTATTTCACCGTGGGTCCCAAGGAAGCCCGCGCCTGGACCGTGCCCGTGGGTGCGACCGCGCCACAGGCCGCAGGCGTCATCCATGGCGATTTCGAGAAAGGATTCATCCGCGCTGAGACGGTCGCTTATCCTGACTTTGTGGCCTGCAAGGGTGAAGCCGGGGCAAAGGAAGCTGGGAAAATGCGCGCCGAAGGCAAGGAATACATCGTCCAGGATGGCGATGTGATGCATTTCCGCTTCAACGTTTAGGTCTGCTCCTCAATCAGTTTCAGGCGTGCCAAATCCTTGGTACGCCCGAACCGACGCAATGATTGCTTCAGCTCGTCAAGTGCAGGCACGGTAAAGTCCCTGCCCGCAGCGCAAATGGATTGTGTCGTTGCGAACTGAAACGCATCCCAGCGGTCACCTGTTCGCACTTTCATATCCGCCATGATCTCTATATCTGTGGCCTGATGCTTCAGCCGGAAAAAATAGGTTGAGCGAAACAGCTCCGTCCCGCCGCCGCTTTCATCAGAAATTTCCGAATGCTGGCTCAATAGTCGCGCATCTTTCTCATCGATCAGAATATCGATGTCACGCACCTCTATGCCGCGAATGCCATACAGTGCGAGTGCGCAGCTTCCGAAAACATGCCAGCCATGCTGACAATCACGAAGCACATTATGTGCCGCGATCAGAGCGAGCGTCACCTGATCAGGCAGCGTGACTGATGGCATGAGATGATCCTCCAAAGCTCAGACACAAAAAAGGCGACCCTCGGGTCGCCTTTTCGTTATCATCCAAACCTGTCGCAAAACCTACTCTTCGGTTTCGCCTTCAGCTTCGTCTTCGAGGCCTTCAACCGCGGTTTCAGCATCGTCCAGCATGTCGTCAGCAGCAGCCTCTGCATTCACAGCCAGGCTTTCAACATCGTCCGTGCCTTCTTCAACGAGGGCTTCAGCATCTTCAACAGCGCCATCGACGGTCGCTTCCTCGAGCTGTGTTTCATCCTCTGGCGCTTCTTCCGGAAGCGGCTCTGGGAAAGCCGGTGCCGCCGGGTTTACCGAGGCCAGGTAAGCAATCACGTTCATACGCTCAGGCGGCTTGCGCAGACCGGCAAACGCCATGGCCGTGCCGGAAACAGTACCCTTTGGATTTTCCAGAAAATTGTTCAGGTGATCATAGTCCCAGTTACCTTCGGCGGCTGCATAGTCCTGCATCGCGCCTGTGTAACCGAAACCGGCATGTGAAGCGATAGCGCGGCCAACAACGTCATAGAGGTTCGGGCCGGTGCCGTTCGCGCCGCCATTTTCAATGGTGTGACAGCTGGCGCATTTCGAACGGAAGGATTTCGCACCTTTCTCGATGTCAGCAGATGCGAGTTCAGCGCCGAGGTCAAAGGCTTCTTCTTCCTCGACTTCGCCACCGCCGCTCTCATCAAGCTCGATGTAATAAGCAAACTTTTCTTTCAGTTGCTCATTGATGGAGTGCTCTTCTTCGGCATGGTGCCCGCCATGGTGACCTTTTCCGTAAAGAATGTCGCCAAAGGTCTTCAACCCGAGAATAGCGAGCAGTACGGCCAGTACGGCCCCCATAATCTTGTTAACCAGCATTGGTGTCGAATCCCAGCTTGTTGCGTTTTTTGAGTGCTTCTGGCATGTGCCGCGCGCCAGTTCAATATTCAATTACGCTGAACTGTACGGCTTGCCAATCCAACGCGGCGATGCGCCGCACACCTGACGCACCTGAAATTGGTGGCTTGCTCAGTTCTGCGCCACGTGGTTTCTGCGCACCAGTCTGTTGTTGAAGGGGATCTTATGACCGGTTGCATCGCGTTTCAGGGTGAAAGAGGCGCCAATTCCGATATTGCGTGCCAGGCTGCCTATCCGGATATGGAAGCTGTTGCATTCCGCACCTTTGAAGATGCCTTCAACGCTGTGGAAACCGGCATTTGTGATCTGGCGATGATCCCGGTGGAAAACACCATTGCGGGCCGCGTCGCAGACATCCACCACCTGCTGCCGGCATCCAAACTCTCTATAATAGGCGAATTCTTCCTGCCCATCCGGTTCCAGTTGATGGCCCTGCCCGGCACGAAGCTGGCCGACATCAAACAGGCCCGGTCTCACATTATGGGATTGGGACAGTGTCGGAACTTCCTGCGTGAGCATAACATTGAAGGCGTGGTCGATGCCGACACGGCCGGTGCGGCACGCCGGGTCGCCGAACAAGGCGAGCCAGGGATCGCGGCCATCGCGCCAAGACTGGCCGCAGACGTTTATGGCCTCGAAATCCTCGCCGAGAATATCGAAGACGCGGAACACAACACCACCCGCTTCCTGATCATGAGCCGGGAGCCGAATGATCTTCTGGATGTCAGTCCGCCTGCCGTCACAGCCCTGATCTTCACCGTGCGCAACGTACCGGCCGCGCTTTATAAGGCGCTTGGCGGATTTTCCACCAATGGGGTAAACGTCACAAAGCTGGAGAGCTATCTGAAGGATGGCTCATTCACTGCAGCGCAATTCTATGCAGAATTCGAAGGCCATCCTGACCAGCGATCCACTCAGCTGGCGCTGGAAGAACTCGGCTTCTTCTCGACCGAGCTTCGGGTGCTGGGGGTTTTCCCGCGAACGGACTCGCTCGCGCTGGGGTGAACTGGGCTCACATGCCTGTCCCGGTAACGTGAGCGGCACGGCATCAGCTGTGTTTCGCCTTCACGACCATGAGAGAGTAACCTCCTTTCACGACACGCAAGGAGATGTTCATGCACACCCGATTACTGGCAACCGCCTGTCTGGCTATCGCCGTCGGCCTGTCCCACACGCCAGATGCGACGGCGGGCCAGGACGCAATTTACACAACACTGTGGAGCAATACGGCCATACAGGGTCATGATCCGGTGGCCTATTTCACCGAAGGCAAACCCGTCAAAGGCAAGGCAGATTACGCCATGGACTATCAGGGCGCTGAGTTCCGCTTTGCGAGCCAGGAAAATCTCGATCTTTTCGCCGCCAATCCGGAAAAGTACGCGCCCCAATATGGCGGATATTGCGCGTGGGCGATGGCAGATGGCAATTTTGCCAGAGGCGATGCCGACTTCTGGCACATTCAGGATGGCAAGCTGTACTTAAACTTCAATCGATCTGTGCAGGAGAAATGGGACGCTGATCGCGAAAACTTGATCACGAAGGCCGATGCAATCTGGCCCAACGCCTTTTCAGACTAATCATGCAACCTACATCGAGAGTAGACGGCGGCCCTGCTTCCTGACTGTCCCCCTACCCCCCGAGCAGACCGTCGTCAGGCTCCTCCTCTCCCCCCCTCCTGAGGAGGAGCCGCCCCGTTTTTCCCCATAGCCGCCTTTACGTTTCCACCCATGCCTTGAGCACATGATGGGCAATGGCGAATTCCATGGGCGCATAGACCTCCGGATGACGGTCCGCCATGATGTCGCGGGCTTCATCCTTTGTGAACCAGCGCGCATCCTCGATCTCGGCGGGATCTATCTTGATGTCCTTGCTCTCAGCGATCAGATGAATGCCCATCATAAGCGAGGATGGAAACGGCCAGGGCTGACAGAACAGATAACGGGCCTTGGACGGCAGGCATGTGACACCTGCTTCTTCGAAAACCTCACGGCATGCTGCCTGTTCAATGGACTCGCCGGGTTCAACAAAACCGGCGAGACAGGACCAGAAGCCCTGCGGCCATCCTGGCGAACGACCCAGCAGGCATTCATCTCCCAGTATGGGCAGCATGATCGCCACAGGATCGGTGCGCGGGAAATGTTCGGTCTTGCAGGATGGGCAGACGCGCTTCCATCCGGCATCTGTGGGCTGTGACTCCGTCCCGCAGCGAGCGCAAAACCGGTGAGAGGCATGCCATTCCGTAATGGATCGGGCTGTGGACACCAGATTGGCCTCCAGCGCCGAGAGTGCTCCGGCCGCGATACGCATATCTTCAAAATCGCCGGAACCTTCCAGGAGCGTACCAGCGAGTGTGAATTCATCGGGTAATGCCAGCGCGAAAATGGGCGTACCGCGCTTGTCTTTTCCAAGGAAAAGCCGGGTCGCACCGTCTGCAAATGTGCGCGCCTGATTGCCCAGCCAGACCAGACGCCTCGGCTCACCTGCTTCCATGCGTACCCCTGCCCCCGGCGTCCGGACAGGCTCGCCCTCCATCAAAGGCAATCCCTTTTTCATGAGGAAAACCAGCACGTCAGGGCTTTCGAAAGCTGAATTCAACCAGGCTTCATCTGTACGGTGGTGCGCTGCACGATCAACGGGCTTCGCCCCAAGCGGAATATCCTCTGACGTAATCATCACGCCCTCCCTTTTTTGCGGGTAGTGTTACAGAGCTTTCTTTCAGATCGCCATGGCGTCATGCAATATCGAAGGGAACAAAATTCTGCGTCTGAGTACAGTGCCGGAAAATTTCACAACTTCGTCACACCATGTCTTGCAAACCGGCTCGCGCTTCGCGATATAGGCCGTTGGAGGC
>CAYFGB010000032.1:0-34682 GCA_964342455.1 uncultured Hyphomonadaceae bacterium | reverse complement strand
CAACCGTGCCGATGTTCACGTGTGGCTTGTTACGCTCAAACTTTGCCTTACCCATGTCCGCAATTCCTCAAGTTTCGGTTCAGTCGTCCGAACGCCACGACCCGATGCGGACATCGCCCGATCCATGACGCTCAACGACTCTGTCTCCGTCAGAGCGGGCCACATACACGTCTCCTGACCCATTGAGCAAGACCGAAACGTCTTTTGCGGTGCCATTAAAGGAAATATCACCCGATCCATCGAGAGAAATGGAAAGTTTTTCGATTTCACCGCCGTCAATTTCGATATCACCGGAGCCGGAAAGGTCGAGATCGGTCGCTCCGGCAGCCTCATCGACGCTGATATCCGCCGATCCGCTCAACACCACATCAAGCTTGCCAAGCACTTTGCCCAGTTCGACATCACCAGAACCTTCGACGTTAATTCTGGTCTCGCCCGATATATCGTCCATCACGACATCGCCCGAGCCCTTGAGAACCAGATCCAGCGACGCCGCATCTCCCCCAACGACATCGCCGGACCCATAAAGTGCCACAGAGGCGGGCCCGGCTACATCATCAAACCCGACATCACCACAGCCATTGAATTCAAGGACCATCGCCGCACTCTCGGAAATGCTGGCAATCCCGCCTAGCATCTCAAGATCAATCGACGCGTTCGACGGCATTGTGATTGTCAAAAGGGGATAATCTTCAATCCTGGCCTTGTGGCCGTCCCGCAAACCGAGCCAGAGGTCATCGTTTCGCGAATAGCAGGTTTCAATCCGGGTATTGGCGTCGCCGCGAACGGTCAAAATACCTGGCGATGCATCCAGTTCCGGCGCGCCGATAATACCTTTCCCCATATCGAGGTCATAGCTGAGGTCACCGCCTTCCCGGATTTCGAGCGTACCG
Organism: uncultured Hyphomonadaceae bacterium; assembly: GCA_964342455.1. Taxonomy (GTDB): domain Bacteria; phylum Pseudomonadota; class Alphaproteobacteria; order Caulobacterales; family Hyphomonadaceae; genus Ponticaulis. The sequence continues at coordinate 33,789 of CAYFGB010000032.1, read as the reverse complement.
ACAAAGTCTGTTATAACCACGCGGTTTTCAGCGCTTGCATTGTCCGCGCTGGCAGTAAACGTCAGATGTGCGCTGACGGCCAGAATGCCTGCCAGCCCTGTCAAAGCCGCGCCAGAGCGTTTGAAACGTGTGAATGTCATATCGATTCCTCAAAATTGTTGATAATCGATATCACCCCGACCAGAGAAAGTCGCCTTAAAATCCGGTCACGTTTCCAACGCCAGACGCCAGCACATCTTTAGCCCAAAAGTTTACGCGACAATTCCCGGGTCAGATCGGCTGTTTCAGGATGATCGACAGCATGCGCGAACACGGCTTCAAAATAGCCAGGGATCGATCCGCAGTCATAATCCTGACCATCATATTCGAATGCGTAGAATTGCTGTGTTTTCATCAGTCGTTCCATGGCATCGGTCAGCTGGATTTCATTACCGGCCCCCGGTCCCTGGTCCTCAAGCAGATCAAAAATCTCAGGCTGGAGAATGTAGCGTCCCGTGATCTTCAGGTTGGAAGGCGCTTCTTCCATAGGCGGCTTTTCAACCATGCCATCCATCTCGATCATCTTGCCGTCGACCTTATCAGCCCCGGCCTTGGGCGCAATCACGCCATATTTCGAGACCTCTTTCTCGGGCACCGAGTCGACTGCAATGATATTGCCACCCACCTTATCATAGGCTTCCATCATTTGCGCCAGGCAGCCTTTTTCAGCCTTGATGATGACATCCGGCAGCAGGATGGCCACCGGATTGTTTCCGGCAATGGCCCGGCCACACCAGACCGCATGGCCCAGCCCTTGCGGGAATTGCTGGCGCACAAAGCTTGCCGCACCAGCAGGCAGACGCAGATCTTCGAGCTGTTTGAGAACTTCGGTTTTCTTTTTCTTGATCAGCGTGTCTTCAAGCTCGTAAGCGGCGTCGAAATAGTCCTCAATGGCATTCTTGTTCCGGCCTGTAATGAAGACAATGTGCTCAATCCCGGCCTCTAGCGCTTCATCAACAACATACTGAATGGCTGGCCGATCAACGATCGGAAGCATCTCCTTAGGCATGGATTTGGTTGCCGGAAGCACACGAGTTCCAAGCCCCGCAACGGGCAGGATAGCAGTTTTGACCTTAGCCATATCGACCAGTTCTCTCCTTGTAAGATGTCACTACCAGTAAGTCTGTTTGACGCAGTTGATCAAGGCGGCATTCCCGCGCGCTGGCCGCAAGCATGACTTGTAAGCGGGCAGGCTTTTGTTCAAAGCTGATCGAATGATGACTGATGTTCCACTCCATCCGCTACCTACCCATCCTGCGACTCTGCCATGGCCAACTCCAGTCTGGCCAGAGGGTGATCTCTCTGCGGTTGTAACAGACAAGCGACTGCGGCGGTTCCATGCATTAACCGAACTTTGCAGCTCGTCAGACGGTCGTGCACAAATAGGTGACACGCATGCCCTAGTCGTCATCAATCATGGACGGCTGGTTTTCGAAAATTACGGCCCTGGCAAATCAGCTTCCGACACGTTTCCGTCCTGGTCGATGGCAAAGAGCATTACTCACGCCCTGATTGGAATTGCCGTCCGGGATGGTCTGATCAATATCAATGACCGGATACCGGTGCCGGAATGGGATGACCCGGCCGACCCCCGGCATGCCCTAACCTGGGATCAGCTTCTTCGTATGTCGTCTGGACTCGACTGGATGGAAGCGTATGTGCCCGGCCAGCCGTCTGATGTAATCGAAATGCTGTTTGGAGAGAACGCTTTAGCCGATACAGGCAGCTATGCGGCGAAGAAGCCACTTGTTCATGCGCCGGGCAGTCACTGGTATTACTCCTCCGGCACCACCAATATCCTTGCGCGCGCGCTCGGCGACATCCTAGGTGGCGGACTCGGCGCGATTCATGATTTCATGTTTGAGGAACTCTTCGACAAAATCGGGATGTCCTCGCCCAAGCCGATCCTCGACAAAGTGGGGACGTTTGTTGGCTCATCTTTTTGCTACTGCACGCCGCGCGATTTTGCCCGTTTTGGCTATCTCTATCTGAGAGATGGCATTTGGGAGGGGCGACGCTTACTGCCGGAAGGCTGGGTGGATTATGCCCGCACGCCGACCCCGCAGCCAGAAACAGAAGAGCTCGGCTATGGCGCACATTGGTGGCTGAACATGTGCGGACCGCACAGCTTTTCTGCCAATGGCTTCCTGGGACAGTACACGGTCATCCGCCCCGATCTTGATCTGATCATCGTGCGTCACGGCCATTCAGAGACAGACGAACAAAAGGATGGCGTTCAGGCCTGGCTGGCAGAACTGGCTGATTGTTTCAAAGACTGATCTTTGCGGCGGGCTCTGGTCGCACCTGAGCGCTCAGCGCACTAAAGGCTGACAATGGAGCGTAAGCTGGCAGGGAGATGGAGCGGGTAGACGGGATCGAACCGACATATGCAGCTTGGAAGGCTGCCGTTCTACCATTGAACTATACCCGCAAACGAGGCGACGTTACTGCCGCGTGCCCGCTGAAACGTCAAGGGGTTTCTCGCACGACGCTGAAAGGTAAATCAAGCGGGTTTCTGACAATGTGTCAGCGACGTTGACGCAGCAGCCCTGAGCACGATCTATAGCGAAATGAAATGTAGCGGAGATCGAACCTAAGCATCTACCAATGAGAGCGAAGCTCCCATCGGGAGCGAAGACTGGTGGAGGGGGCTGGATTCGAACCAGCGTACGCAATGCGGGCAGATTTACAGTCTGCTGCCTTTAACCACTCGGCCACCCCTCCGCCTCGAACCTGTCGGTTGACGACGGTGATAACCCTGTTCAGATGCATGAAATGACTTCACCCAACTGAATCGGAAGCGGTCTTATAGTGACGAAGAATCCCGGACGCAACCGTCCAAATGCCAGGAATCACACAAAGTCGGAAAAGAATTTGTCCGAAGGCCCCATTTGGCTGTGGGGAACTCACGCCGTTTGCGCGGCGCTGACAAATCCTTCACGAAAGGTGTTGCGTCTGTGTCTCACCCGAAATGCGGTCTCGCGGCTCGAGCCGCTTTCTGCTCTGTCAGTCGAACCGGAAGAGCTACAGCCCAGGGATATCGATAAGCTTCTGCCGCGAGACGCAGTCCATCAAGGCATGGCTGCACTGGTCGAGCCCCTCGCCGAAGTGGGCCTTGACGAAATTCTGGATGCACAACGGATCGTGGTCTTCGATCAGCTGACCGATCCGCATAATATCGGCGCGATTTTCCGGTCGGCTGCGGCCTTCGGTTTCTCAGCCGCCATTCTGCAGACACGAAATGTCCCGCCCATCACGGGAATTGCCGCGAAAACAGCCGCGGGCGCTGTTGAAACGGTGCGCGAAGTCCGGGTGGTGAACATCTCACGCGCCATTGATACACTCAACGAACATGGCTTCGTGACGATTGGCATGGAAGGCGCTACCGACATGGTGCTGTCAGATGCCGTGAAGGATGCAGGCAAAATCGCGATTGTCATCGGTGCAGAAGGCAGCGGCCTGCGACAGGGCGTTGCAAAGGCCTGCATGCGACTCGCGCGCATTCCGATTTCAGGCGAGATGGAAAGTCTCAATGCGTCAAACGCTGCAGCGATCGCATTTTACGAAGCCCGAGGGCGCTTATAAGCGGGTATGACCTTACGTTATTCTTGACGTTACCTGCCCCCGGTGCTGCAACGCTCAGGTCATGAAGATATCACGACCAAAGGGTCAATATTAGTCAGGAAGGAAGAGACATGTCCGAGATCCGCTTTGATGGAAAAACCGCTATTGTAACAGGTGCTGGCGGTGGCCTTGGCCGGTGTCACGCACTGGAACTCGCACGTCGCGGCGCAAACGTTGTTGTCAACGATCTCGGCGGCTCTGTCGACGGCTCGGGCGGCAACTCTGCGGCAGCTGAAGAAGTTGTAAAAGAAATCGAATCATTCGGCGGCAAGGCCATTGCCAACGGGTCATCGGTGACCGATGACGCCGGCGTTCAGAAAATGATCGACGACACGATGAACGCATTCGGTCGTCTCGACATCATCATCGCCAATGCGGGTATTCTGCGCGACAAGTCATTCTCCAAGATGACCATCGAAGATTTCGAGCTGGTCGTCGACGTTCACCTGATGGGCTCCGTCAAGCCGATCAAGGCGGCCTGGGAAATCATGAAAGAGCAGCAGTATGGCCGTCTGGTCGTCACCACCTCTTCCACCGGCCTTTATGGTAACTTCGGCCAGACCAACTATGGCGCGGCGAAACTCGGCCTCGTTGGCTTCATGAACTCCCTGAAGCAGGAAGGTGCGAAGTACAATATCCGCATCAACACTGTTTGCCCTGTTGCCGCGACCCGCATGACAGAGAACCTGATGACACCTGAAATGCTTCAGGCTCTGAAGCCGGAATTCGTAACGCCAGGCGTCATGAACCTCGTCAAGGAAGACGCGCCAACCGGCATGATCCTGTCTGCAGCTGCAGGCGGCTTCTCCATGTCACGCATTCAGGAAACAAACGGCGCCTTCGTCGCGCTGGGCGACGACCTGACCGCCGAAGCCGTTGCTGCAAAATGGGACCAGATCACCGACACGTCGGAAATGACCCATTTCGAACAAGGTGGCGGACACACGGGCAACTTCGTCAAACTGCTGAAAAACGCGATGGGCGGCTGATCGTCTTCCACGATAGAAGATATGAAAAAGGCGGCTCCGTGAGCCGCCTTTTTTGCTGCTGGAAGACAGCCCTGTTCATTCACCGGCCGTGATTTCAGCCCCCCTGGCTGAAGAGCTAAAGAAGAATGGCAAGCGCCGAACCGACGCCACCAGCAATCCTGCCGTTGCGATCAGAGCGAGGTTCATCACAAGAGCAATCGGATCCTGAGGCATCACGCCCCAAAGGCTCATATGGATGATTGCGAGCGCGACCAACGCTCCGGCCAGTACAAGGCGCAATACCCGCGACAGTAACAGTGACGGCATTGTCGTGAGCCCGGGTGCGACTGACAACAGGGTCAGCCCAACATAAAGCAGGACATCAGGGGGATGAATTCCGAATAGAAAGATGCCAGCCAGCAGCGCGTATATAATGGGTTGGCCCCAGACAAGGCCGTACCAGGCGTTCAGCCAGCGCGGCACAGCGCGCCCTTTATCGTCCCGGCGCGCAGCCCAGATGGCGACCCCGCTGGAGATGATCGCCGTCAGACCAAGGCCTAGCGCCACGTAGAGCACTTTGACGGGCCAGCCGCCAAACCAACCGAAATGAAGAGGCCCCAGCGCCGCGACGACCTGCGCACCGACAGGACCATCAGCAAAGCCGCGCTCGCCGACATAAACGCCCCGCACATCATAGGTGTATTGTTCTGTCAGGGTGAGATCGTCGGGCGTTGAGAGCGCAAACATCGTGCTCTGACCTTCCGTACCGATGCGGCGCAGGGTGATGCGTGAGAGCGCAGCGTCAGGGTGCTGAGCGAGGAGATCTGTAAGCGCCGGAACAATTGGCACGCGGCTGTCTACGGGCGTCTCATCCGCCATGATGGACGGCCCGGCGACAACGCTGCGCGCGCGTTCCATATCGCCGTCAAAGGCAGCCATAGCGAGCACGCCCAGAATGAGTGTGGAAAGCCCGAGAAGCGCGCCAGTCAGCGGTACGACAATATGGAAAGGCAGCCCCCAGACACTCAGGCGGTTATGGAAATCTGCCTCCTGCGTGCGCCGCGACCCGCCGCGCCGGAAAGCAAAAGCGTCCCGAAAAATGCGCGGATGAGAGAGCGTGCCGGACACCACGCTCGCCAGAAGCGCGACGCCGGAAAGGCCTACGACGAACAGTCCAATGGTTCTCGGAAGATGCAGGAAAATATGAAGGTGTTCCAGGAAGTGCTGCACCCCTTCCCGCCGTTCAGAGACGAGATTACCCTGCGCATCTGCGGCGTAATTCTTCTCAAAACCGGTGGTGAAATTGACGAAGCGCACATTCATGTAGGGTGTTTGCGGCGTTGGCGCGCTCACCACCACATAATCATTTGTGCCATGTTCAGCGGCGGCGGCAATTCCGGCATCGACGGCCTTTGCCATGGTTTCCGGTGATGCCTCGGTGATGGCCGGGGTGTCGGGATTATCCCAGCGAATCATCTCATCGGTCAGGACGATCAGTGAGCCCGAAATGCAGAGCACATACATGAGCGCAGCAAAGGCGAGCCCGAGCGCGGAATGCCCGGCCAGCATGGAGCTGACAAACTTCGATGGAATTTTCGGCCAGATGGATTTCGACATAAGAGCTCTCAGACGGGCAGAAAGGCAATGGCATAGCTGATGACCGACACGGCAATCAGAACGAGACTGGCGCGGATGATCTTATCGTCGGCAAGCGTCCAGGCCATACCGCCCGCCCAGATGAGTGGCACGGCAAGACCGCCCATGGCGACCCGGTCGATCTCCAGCAACGGCAAACGGGCAGCAAGCGCAACGCCAACCCCGATGGCCGCCAGCCCTGACAACGGGCCCGCCAGAAGCGTGCGCACCACGCCGCGCCAGACACGGCTTTTGCGGTCTGAGGGGTCTATCACGCCCGTCCGGCGTCTGGGCCCGCGCGCTTCACGCCATTTGACATTTGTGGCCACCAGACAGAGCGCCGCCGTGCTGACAAAGGCGAGCGCGACCGGAATACCGACCTCCCCGCCAAGCCAGAGCGAAAAGCACAGAAGGGACAGCGCCAGAAGGAACCAGCCACTCCCCATCCAGAGGGCCCTCATTGTGACATCGCGCTGCCAGGCCCGCCTTAAACTGACGAGCCCGACAAGCGATGTGGTTATGGCGGTGGTGGCTTCGATCAACGCCCGGCTCCCCTAAAAGTCTGCATCAAGGCGAATGGAGACGACGCGCGGATCCCCGATGCGGGAGAATCCGCCAAGCCCATCCCGGTTCTGGAAGGTATAATAGTCTTCGTCAAACAGGTTCCGGCCAATCAGCGACAGGCGGATATTGTCGGTCACTTTATAGCCGATCCGGCCATTAACGAGTGTGCGCTCACCATTCTCGTTTTCCGGGCTGTTTTCCTGATCCGAATAGGATGAGCCCTGATAGCTGATATCGAGGCCACCAAAGACCGGGCCATCCCCCTCATAATCAAAGCCGATATTGGCGGTGACTTCAGGCGCGAAGGGAAAGCTATTGCCTTCAAAGTTCAGGAATTCATCGAACTCAGTGTGGGCATAGCCGGCTGCGCCATAGACCGAAACGGCTGGTGAAACCTGATAGCTGAGATCCGTCTCAAAGCCATAAATCGTCGATTCGCCAGCATTGAGCGTTGTGTAGATGTTGGGCGTCAGCGGTGAGACCGGCATGGAAACCTGCTGGTCCGTCCAGTCTGCGTAATAGATGTTGTTGTTCCAGCGCAGGCGCCCATCCATGAAGACCGAGCGTGAGGAGGCCTCATAATTCCAGAGATATTCCGGATCATAAAAATTGAGCGAGGCATCAAGCGTCGAAATCTCTGAGCCGCCCGCGCGATAGGCTTTCTGAACGACGAAAGCGAGCGTGGTTTCAGGTGTTGCTGCCCAGCGCAGGCCCAGCTTTGGCAAAAAGGCGTCGTACTCGGTCTCGCTGTATTCCTCGATGACGCCGGTCTGAGAATCGAGAAGCGCCAGGATTTCCGGTGGCAGAGGCGGCAACGTGCCGAGGATCTGCGTGTCGGCAACGCCATCATTCGTCTGCGTTTCATTGTCATAGCGTACGCCGAACAGGACAGAGAGCGTGTCACTCAGATCATATTCGCCGTCCAGGAAAAACGCATAGTTTTCTGCTCCGTATTCGATATAGGCCTCGCGCGAGACCAGATTGTCGACCGGAAGCTGCGGGTACACAAAAGACAGCGGCAGAGAATAGCTGTCAGTATAGTCTGTGGACGCATCCGTGTAATAGGCGCCAAGAACCGCCTGAAGCTTATCGCCCTGATATTTGAGGCGCAGCTCTTCAGAAATGGACTGGTCTTCACCAACGCGATCAAGGCTGGAAATCGGCGCGGGTGTGACGTCATAATCCTCAAGGCGGGTGTAATCAGTGGTCTGATAGGCGGTGATGGATTGCAGCTCGACCTGATCGCTGATCCGCCAGGTGGCGTTGATGGATTGGAGGAAGGTTTCCGTCCCTTCCCGGCCCAGCACGTCGTAATTGGCTTCGCGATCAAACGCGCCAACCGCCGGTACGCCGTCTTCACCTGCGAAGTTCTCGGTATACGAGGTGGTTGAGAGAATGGAGAGCGCCTCTGTCGGTTCAAAGAGGAGCTTTAGCCGCCCCGATGTCACTTCCGTCGGGTCGGCGGCTTCATCGTGATAAATGTTCTCGATAAAGCCATCGCTTTCGCGGTGCTGGCCGGACAGGCGATAGGCGAGCTTGTCTTCAATGAGTGCGCCGCCGCCTGCTGCTGCGACCTGATAGGTCTCATATTCGCCAGCTTCGAGGCGCGCTTTGAAATCCGGCTCATAGGTCGGGTCCTGGGTACGCACATAGATCGCGCCCGCGAGCGCATTGCGTCCGAAATTCGTCGATTGCGGCCCGCGATAGACCTCGACGCGCCCCAGATCCCACGAGTCGAGCGGGCCGAAGAATGTGGTGTAATTGCCAAGCGAGGCATCATCGACATAGACAGTCAGCGTCTGACCACGGCCGGAGCCACCCACCCCGCGCTGGTCAATACCGCGAATGGCAAACCCCAGATCACCAAAGGATGTGGTGACGTTCGGAATGCGCTCGACAATGTCATAAACGTCAGAGACTGGCTCGCGCGCAATCTCTTCAGCCGTGACGACCTCGACGCTGGCCGCTACATCGGTCAGCGCCTGATCAATCTTCTGACCTTTGACGACGACAACGTCCTGACGGCTTTCCGCTTCCTGAGCGTGGGCACCCGCCAGCGCGACCAGGCTGGCAGAGGCCAGCATCGCAGCATGTTTCATGTTACATCTTCCCCAAATCAAGAATGACAATCATTCGCATTCGCAGTAAAGATGTGAGACTGCATTGTAAAGACCCGTCCCCCAGGAGAGAAAAAACGCGCCGGGAGGCTCTTCCCGGCGCGTCTTGCAATCAGCGACAAGTGTATCAGCTGCCTTTGAAGTTCGGCTCGCGCTTTTCCATGAACGCTGCGACGCCTTCTTTATGGTCGTCCGTCTTCATGAGTTTCCGGATTGTTTCGATCGCCCAGCCGCCAATCTCTCGCGGATCGCCATATGAGTAACGGGTCAGACCTTCTTTCATATACCGAATGGCCAGCGGCGGATTGCACGCGATCCGTTCGGCCAGTCCGCGCGCCTCTGTCATAAGCGTCTCATGCGGGACAGATTTTGATACAAGCCCGATCCGCTCTGCTTCCGCGGCGTCGAAGATATCGCCCGTAAGCAGCAATTCGGCGGCTTTGGCCGGACCGACAATGCTTGGCAGACGGTAGAAGCCGCCCACATCGCAGACCAGACCACGCTTGATGAAAAGCTCGCCAAATTTCGCCTTTTCAGAAGCCAGCCGCATATCGCAGAACAGTGCCAACTCCATGCCCCAACCGACCGCTGCGCCATTGATGGCTGCAATCATGGGCTTTTCGCATTCGAGCGCCGCCAGAGCGGCCGGCGTTACGGGATGGCGTACAGTGGAAACAAGCGGCTTTGGTTTTGGTGCCGGGGTCGCCATGATCTCAACGACATCATCGCCCGAACAGAAAGCGGGGTCTGTGCCCGTAACGATCACGCAGCGGACGTCGTCATCAATACTTGCATGGCGCAAGGCATGTTCCAACTCGTCATAGGCTTGGAAATTCAGCGCGTTGCGCTTCTCCGGACGATTGAGTGTAATCGTCGCGATATGATCAGATAGCTCGAACGTAACGAGCTTCTGATCAAACACTGATGCAGTATCAGCCATGTAATCCTCCCTGAGCGCCACTCTGACCGGTGGCCGTCCAGCTCACGCTATGAGATGGTCCGGCCTGGTCAAGATCGCGCAGGGGAAGCCTGATCAGTCTTTCTTGTAGACCGATTGCTTTGGACGGGCGAACACCCGGCGCACCATCGGCTCAAAGAATTCCAGCGGCTCAGACTCATAGTCCGGATCGAACGCATTCTGATCGTAGAGATGACAGAACTGGGCCGTGTATTCATACCATGGATGGCCTGCGAACTGCTCACGCATATTCCGGTCCAGCCCAAGATGGTGGAAGAAATAATAGCCCTGAAAAATGCCGTGATGCTGTACCATCCAGAGGTTCTGCTCACTGACAAACGGTTTCAGAATCGCGGCGGCGACATCAGGGTGGTTATGGCTGCCCAGCGTGTCGCCGATATCGTGTAACAGCGCACAGACCACATATTCTTCGTCGCGTCCGTCCCGATGGGCACGTGTTGCCGTCTGAAGAGAATGTTCAAGGCGATCAACCGGGAACCCACCGAAATCGCCATCCAGCAATTTCAGATGATCAAGCACGCGATCAGCAAGACCACGATTGAACTCCGCAGCATGCTTTACAACGATATCCCAGTCTTCCTTGGTGGAATCAAGGAAGGTCTTGAAGGTCGCCTTCTCTTCGATGTTCCGGTCATGACCGTCTGCCATGGCGTGTCTCCCTGATGTATTATTATTTGGCCGATTGTAGCACAGCCCGCCCCGATCATAAAACGGGCTGTGCAAGACGGATCAGGCGACGCCCAGTATCAGTTTCGCCATAATGTTTCGCTGGATCTCGTTTGATCCGGCGTAGATCGAGGTTTTCCGATAATTGAAATAGTTCGGAGCCGCCGTAATCAGATGATCGGGCACGGGCGGCGGGCTGTTACCGCCGTCGAGATGCGCCCAGCTATCGCTTGCCTGAAAGTTCGCGCGCGGTCCGGCAGCTTCCAGAACCAGCTCGGTGATCGCCTGTTGCAGCTCAGAGCCATGACATTTGAGCATGGAACTCTCCGGGCCGACGGCATCCCCGGCGCTGAGCTTTGAAAAGATACGACGCTCTGTAAAATCCAGCGCTTCCACCTTGATTTCGATCTCGGAAATCTTGCGCGCAAAATCCTGGTCTTCCGTGAGAGGCTTGCCGTTTGCCTCTTCGAGCTTTGTGAGCTTGCGAACTTTTCCGAGCATATGACGAAGCCCAGGTGAATAGGCGTTACCGCGTTCGAACTGAAGAAGGTATTTGGCATAAGTCCAGCCCTTGCCCTCTTCTCCAATCCGGTTTGACACCGGTACGCGGACATCCTCGAAAAACACCTGATTGACTTCCTGCTGCCCCTCTACGGGCATGTCAGCTGTCACGATGGGGCGAATTGATATGCCTGGCGTGTCCATGCGCAGCAATAGGAAGGAAATGCCATCCTGTCGCTTCTCTTCCTGAGAGGTTCTGACAAGGCAGAACATCCAGTCAGCCCATTGGGCATGGGTCGTCCAGATTTTTGAGCCATTCAGAACATAGTCATCGCCGCCACGCACCGCCTTCATCTGCAATGACGCAAGATCTGAACCCGAGCCCGGCTCAGAATATCCCTGACACCACCACACATCCGATTGCAGGATTTTGGGCAGGTGTTCGGCTTTCTGTTCATCAGATCCAAAGGCCATGATCACAGGCGCCACCATGGAAAATCCCATCGGACTTGTGGTCGGTGTGCCGGCCAGCGCCATTTCCATCGAGAAGATGTATTTCTGGTTTTGCGTAAAGCCCGCACCACCATACTCAACCGGCCAGTTCGAGGCGGCCCAGCCTTTCTCGGCCAGCCGTTTCTGCCAGGTTACGATGGCCTCTTTTTCAAGATAGCCATTCTTTGACAACCGGTTTCGTTCCCGGAGATCCTCGGTGTAATTCTCAGCGATCCAGTCACGAACCTCTTTCTGGAAGGCGCGGTCGTCCTCCGAAAACGAAAGATCCATGTCCCCTACTCCACACTGTCCATCATGGTCAGTGTCGGCGCACCAGCCAGACAGGCACCGAGCTTCGGCTGAGCGGCGAGGAAATACTCTGTCTTGCCATGCGCATCCAAAGCGGCCTGATCTGTGTATTGCTCCATGAAATAGTAGTCGGTGCCAGATCCTTTTTTCTTGTAGAGCTGGTAGATGAGACATCCTGGCTCATTCGCTTTGACCTGCGCCATAAGATCTTTGGCTGCGGCCTCGAAATCCGCCTGTTTTCCGTCCTGAATTTCCAGATGTACGACGATACCGATCATGTGCGTTTCTCCCTCAACAAATCGCTTGTGCTTTTTCTTGTCGCGCAAGACTATGCTGTGAAAAACCGCTGGCAAGTCTGACATGACCAATTTCTGCGGACCGGGGAGAAAATCATGCATGCATCCATACTGATCTGCTCAGCCCTGCTGGGACTGTCGATCTTCGGACTTGGCTTCTACGTGTCCATGGTTCGCGCGCGAACAAAGGATATTCATTCGGCTGGCGACGATCCGGCTGGCCCCGTGATGAAGGCAGTGCGCGCACATGCAAATGCCACCGAATATGTCGGTGTCATACTGGCGCTCTTCATTCTGGTGGGGCTAACCTATTCCGGACGTGATCTCGGCCTATGGATGTCCAGTCTGATTATAGGGCTCACACTTGCCCGCTTTCTGCACGCGTTTGGCATGATTACCTGCAAGAGCCTGGCACAACCGAACCCGTTCCGATTTGTGGGCGCGCTGTTCACCTACCTGCTGGGAACAGCGCTCACCCTGACTCTGCTTGCGAAAGCGGTGATCTGAGAGACTTTCAGCGCAGGCTTTTCAGCCATGGAAGCAGAATCTCATTCACCTCTTCAGGGCGCTCCTGTTGCGTCCAGTGTCCGCATCCTTCAAGCATTTCAGCCACCTGAAGGTTCGGAATGTTCGGGCGCATCACTTCAATCGGATCGAACCCGGGCAGAATCTTCACAGCAAGGTCGCTCGTTCCGCCAATGAACAGCGCCGGTTGGTAGATTTTCTTGTCTTCCAGGCTGCTCAGAAACTCGAAATCGCGCTGATGATTGCGATAGCGGTTCAAAGGCCCACGGAAACCGGAACGCCGGAATTCCGCTTCATAATAGTCAAGATCTTCTTCTGTCAGCCAGGCAGGAAACGGGTCAGGATCAGGCAGGCGATACAGCAATGGATCGCCATGTTTCTTGTCCAGCGGCCATGTGCCGTCAGGCGCGTCGCCCGACAAGGCATAGTAAAACCGCCGAATGGAATCGCGTGGGTCCTTTTCCAGTTCAGCTTCCGCAACGCCTTCTTCCTGGAAATAGACCTGGTAGAAGAACTTGCCTTTCTGAGTGAAGATGCGGTCGATCAGATCAAGGAACATCACATCACCCGGTACGCTGTAAGGCACCGACAAACAGCCAACAGCGCGGAATACATCGGGATACAGCAGGGCAGAATTCCATGAAATCGGCGCGCCCCAGTCATGACCCAGAATGATCACCTTTTCATCGGGTGACAGCGCTTTGGCGAGGTTTGCCATATCCCGCGTCAGGTTCTGCATGGAATAGCGTTCAACCGGATGCGGCTTGTCCGATCCACCATAGCCCGTCACATCGACGGCCGCCACCCGGTAACCCAGGTCGGCAACAGGCCCGATCTGATGACGCCAGGAATACCAGCTTTCCGGAAAGCCATGCACCATCAGAACCAGCGGGCCTTCTCCCCGTTCTGCGATGCGCAGTGTAACGTCGCCTGCCTTGACCTGTTTGAACTCGACTTCTGACACTTCCGGCCTCCCCTTTAATTTTACTGGCCCCGTTAACCGGGCACTCACCTCGCTTCAGTAAACTGGATCGTCAGTAAACCGCAAATGATGATCAATCGCCATGTTCAACTTTTTTCGCAAACGCCATAAAGAAGAAGAAGAGTTCGATGTCAGCAATGACAACGCGCTTAAGGCTTACATTCAACGCGATGACCGGGAAAACTCCTACAAGGAAGCCTCGGTAACCTTCCCAAGCGGATACACAATTCGCGGTATTGTTGTTGACCACAGTGAGGGCGGCGTACGGATGCGCTTCCAGAACATGGAAGCGCTGCCGGAAATCGTCGATCTCAACGTGCCGGCCCTCAATATCAAGACCAAGGCACGCGTTGCCTGGAATGACACGATCGATTACGGCCTTGAATTCCTGAAGCCTGTGGCTCAGTCCCGCAAATTCGCTACCAATTGACCCGTAGCTCGATACGCGATGAATTCACCGTTTCGCCATCCGCCTCACCAATTGCCAGCCGCGTCTGAAGCGCCCAGTTCGAGGCGTTAGCGAGGTTTACAAACGCCGACGCTTCCACCGCTTCACTGGCACGGATGGCATTGGTATGGCTGTACTGCGTTGCGCCCAGAAGGCTCCACGCTGAATAACCACGACCGTTCACCATGGCAGTCTGCACGCCTGCCCCTGCCTGCCAATCCATGCCCGCCCCCCGGCCAGAAGTCTGGACAGTCGCCCTCGCGCGTCCGACCTCGTCCAGCCGCGTATCTTCTGGACGACTACGCGCGATGAGGTTGGTTTCCCCTGTTTCTGTCACAGCGGACCTGTCCTGGCGGACAAGCCCCCAGCCGAGATCAGCGGTGAACTCCAGACCGGCCCAATGATGGCTCTGACCAGCGGTCGCCATCATCAGGGATTGAGACTGAGAAAACTCCGTCGTGATATACGGATCGCGGGAAAAGCCGGTGGCACGGATATTCGCAAACGATTGTTCCACCCCGTTCGCCTCAAAGCCAACATCGACGCCATGCCAGTCATGCTCCAGTTTCACGGCCCAGCCATGAGACGTTTCAACAGGATGACCAGTCAGGTCACGATTTTCAGGCGTTCCGCGCGAAAGGGCGAACGAGATATCAACGGCCCCCATATTTCTGATATGCGCGCCGACGAGCTCAAAATCCGTCATCTGATCGAGTTCGTTGAATTCTGTCTGAAATGCCGAGCCTAGCACCGGCTGGCCGTATGAGAACAACGTCACAGCACCGCTCTGCTCTTCGGCCCATCCCATCGCGGTGTTCGACGCGTTCTTGCCGGACACGGCCATCGCTTGCAGCGTCATTGCAGGCGAAGCAGCCGCTACCGCCGTTTCGGAAATCCCGCTGCCATACATGATGGTCTGCGCGCTCGCGAGCACGAAGTCCCCGATTTGAGCGTGCATGGCTGTTGTCGGATGAAGAGAGTCGTAAAAAGCGTAGGTGTCTGGGCAATCATCGAGAACCAGACCATCCCCGAGGCAATGTCCAGAGGTGCCCGTGCCCGGCTTCACGACGCTGAAGCCGTACGCACCTGGGTGATCATGCACATCCTGAAACAGGTGACTGATCTCAATCACATAGGCATTCGTGCCATTGTCATTGCGCTCGGCGTTAATGGCATCGAGAAGATAGCTGTTATGCTGTCCGATCAGCGTCTCCAGATCTGACCGGTCCCAACGATTGTAACCATAAGGCGACAAATGCCAGCCCGGCAGATCCATGACAAACACATAGCCAATGCCCGCGTCTGCGATGCGCGTAACACTGTTTTTGATCTTTTTGACGGTGCCGCGGTAATGCTGAGTACCATAAGCCAGATAATCGTTCGTGCCGGCCCAGATAACAGCAATATCGTCTTCAGAGATGCGTCGGTGGTGTTTGGACGCCAGCTTGCCGAAATACCTGGCCTGACGGGTAATGTTCTGGCCGAGATTGCTCGTCAGCCTGCCATCAATAGTCGCGCCATAATGCGCAAAATTAATGCCTGAATTGCTGGCCCTGAAACCATCATCGGGAAGAACCAGCCCCCGAGTGTTCGGCGACTGTCCCAAATCGAAACCAATAAGCTCCGACCAGACTGGACCGTTTGACGCTCGACCCTCCCAATATTGATCGGGCGGAGGGTAGGTTCCATTGGCATAGGCGTAGAAATTACCGTTATCTGAAAGAGAATCTCCGAAAACAAATAGATTTTGAGCCGCGGCGCTCAGTGGCAGCAACGCCGCCGCAATCACGCCTACCAATGCTGTAGATAGTCTCATGGCCTTGCCCTACCCCGAAAGCTGACATTCCAGCCTCTTCCCTGCAAGCTACATGCCCCGGAAACAAACATGCCCGCCAGTGTAACACCTGGCGGGCATGAATACTGTGCCACTCAACCCTCGGGGGATGAGTGTTTTGTCTGATCGCCTGTTAGCCGACCCGGAGGTCTTCAAAGGCAACATCTTTATCGACGCGCACATCCTGAGGCAGTCCCAGAACGCGCTCGGCGATGATGTTCTTCAGGATCTCATCGGTACCACCGGCGATCCGCAGACCAGGTGCCCACATGAAGCTCTGCTGGAAGATTGCTTTCATCGGCGCCAGCTCTTCATCATTGATCAGGCCGTAATGGTCCTGAAGTTCGATGCCGGTGTTACAGATGTCCTGCAGCTGGTTGGCTGTCAGAATCTTGCCAATGGAGTTCTCTGGTCCTGGTGTCTCGCCTTTGGAAAGCGCGGTCTGTGTGCGGAACTTGGTCAGCTTGTAGCCCTGAGCCTGGACATACCAGTCAGCCAGTTTTTCACGGAATGCACCGTCTGACAGAATGCCGATCTGACGGGCATATTCCATGATTTCCGAATAATCCGGGCCAGGCGAGCCGCCAACAGCCAGACGTTCGTTCATCAGCGTGACGAGTGCAACTTTCCAGCCCGCACCAACTTCGCCAAGACGATCAGAATCTGGAATGCGAACATCCGTGAAGTACACTTCGTTGAACTCACGTCCGCCAGATGCCTGGTGAATTGGACGCGCTTCAACGCCTTGCTGTTTCATGTCCACAATGAACATGGTCAGGCCCTTGTGCTTCGGAACACTTGGGTCTGTACGGGTCAGAAGAATACCGTAGTCAGAATAGTGTGCACCAGATGTCCAGACTTTCTGGCCATTGATCACCCATTCATCACCATCCTTGACGGCGCGGGTTTTGAGACCGGCAACGTCAGAACCGGCGGACGGCTCGGAGAAAAGCTGACACCAGATTTCTTCACCCAGCAGGGCCTTCTGAACATAGCGTTTCTTATGCTCGTCAGAACCAAATGCGATGACGGTTGGAATACACATGCCAAGGCCAATCTGGAATGGGCCAGTCGGCGCGTCATACTTGCCTTCTTCCTGGTTCCAGATCACCTGCTGCATTGGCGTACCGCCGCGGCCACCAATTTCCTTTGGCCAGGTGATGTTGGCATAACCGGCCTGTGCCTTGGTTTTCTGCCATTCCTTGGCACGCTTCAGAAACTCTTCACCGCGCTCACGGGTCTGCGCGCCGGTTTTCGGCTGAAGGTGCTTTGACAAAAAGGCCTGAACTTCCGTGCGGAATTCGGCTTCTTCAGGGGTATCATTGAAGTCCATATCGTTTCTCCCTGTTTACGCTGCGTTCTTCTGCTCAAGCGCAGAAACCAGCTTCTCTTTCCAGATTTTAGGGCTACCGGCCTGCACGGCAAGGAGCTTCGACCGGCGATAGAAGAGGTGACAGTCCACTTCCCATGTGAAGCCCATGCCGCCATGTGTCTGGATGTTCTCTTTTGAAGCAAACCAGAAAGCATCACAGGCTGCGACACGTGAGAGTGCTGCTGCCTCGGGAAGTTCTGGTGCATTTGTGGATAGCGCCCACGCACCGAAATACGCGTCAGAACGAGCGACCTGGTTCTTCACCCACATTTCCGCCAGCTTGTGCTTGATCGCCTGATTGCCGCCAATTGGACGACCGAATGCAAAGCGTTCCTTCGCATACTCATTGGCCATTTCGAGTGCACGATCAGACCCACCGATCTGTTCGAATGCGAGCAGGATTGCGGCGTGGTTCAGTACGGCATCAGCAAGCGCTGCACCTTCACCCGCAGGACCCAGACGCTGACCAGCAACACCGGAGAACTCGATCTTCGCGTGGCTGCGGGTCGGGTCGAGCGTTTTGACCGGCGTAATGGTCACACCGTCCGCAGAAAGATCAACGAGCACCAGAGAAGCTCCGGAACCTTCCTTGGCGACCACAACCGCGTGTGTTGCCACGTCGCCATCGGTGACAGGGATTTTCACGCCGTTGAGGACGGAGCCATCGAACGTGGTTGTCAGCTTGCTGTAATCAGGTGCGCCAGGGCCTTCGGAAATAGCCCAGGCCCCGATAACCGAGCCATCAGCCACTTTCGGCAGAACAGCCTGCTTCTGATCGTCAGATCCAGCGAGCTTCAGCGCTTCAGTGAAGAAGTAAGCTGTGGAGCTCCATGGCACGGGCGCCAGCGCGCGACCCATTTCTTCAGCCAGCACGCACATTTCGAGCATACCCAGTCCGAGTCCGCCGTACTCTTCCGGAATGGCCGTCCCGAGCCAGCCCATTTCAACAACACCATTCCAGACATCCTTGTTGAATGCCATTGTGTCGTCGTTAAGCACTTTCCGGACTTCAGCGACTGAACAGGTTTCAGTCAGAAACTTTCTCGCCTGATCGGCCAGAAACTTCTGGTCTTCAGAGAAGTCAAAATTCATGGACGTTTCCTTGTGTTTTTTCCGGCGGTTTTCCGCTTTCAGGATAGGAAACTAGCAGTTCAAATCGACCTGAAAAGAGTGTCGTAAGGTTAGGCGAGACCGCTTTTTTCCTGATCTTGTTCATACCATTCTAACCTGGCTATGACAAAGATCGCTTCCGAAAGGAATCCGGTGATGGCTAAGGCACTCTTTCACAAGAACCAGAAAGTCTATGTGAAACCTGTTGGAACCTGGGCGTTTGTCGAGCGGGTTCTGCCCCAATGGGTGAAAGGCATGGATGAGCCGCTTCGTGTTCATTACGATGTCGGCCTGGGCCGTGAGTTTTCCGCACAGGAGCTGACGGCTGAAGATTCGATGAATGATCGGACCTCTGCGGAAGAGGATTTGCTGATGGAAAACTGGCGTGTTTTCCGCGCCAAGAACCGCTGGGGCAACGACGAAGACAATCGCGACCATCCTTTCCCGGGTACATTTCCAGTCGTGCAGACGGATGAGAATGACTGGGGCGGCTGGCGCGTACCGGGCTCTGAATATTCTCGTGATCCGCACCGGGTCGAATACCAGGCTCGTCTTATTTCCAATGCGCCGAAAATGCTGAAGCTGATCAAAAGTCTGGTCGAACAGGTCTCCAGCGCGCCGGAAAATTTCTCTGCCGACGCGCGCGAGACGGCCCGGACCGGCGTCTATATCCTGCGCCATGTCTATGATGTGCCAGACAATCTGCCATCCAAGGCTGCTGAATAGCAGCCGGGCAGCGACATCATCGCTCAGAAAACGCCCATGGCAAGCCCGGCCCCCAGTGCCGCGCCAAGCTCGCGGCATTTTTCAAGTTCACCGTCAGGAATGCTTTTTTCGGCCAGAATATCTTCAGGTGTCTGGGAATGCGTGCACACGATGATCGGTTCCTGAACTGTTTTTAGCCGCCAGCCTTGCGCGATACGGGCAATCTGACGGACAGCGTTCTCACCATCAGACCCCGCACAAACCATCTGCGCGTAGGGTCTCCCCTCAAGCTTTCCCAACACCGGGTAATAGCAGCGGTCGAAGAACTCCTTCATCTCTCCGGCAATCGCAGCAAGGTTTTCAGGACAGACAAACAGATATCCGTCGGCTGACAGCAAATCATCAGGACCGGTGTCGCGAGCCTGTTTAAGCTCGGTTTCCGTTTCGGCGCTGGCCGCATCGCTGGCGACCTCCGCCATCTGATAGCTGCCCTGCGTTCGTGTGTGATAGACGATGAGAAGTTTCGACATGCCGCCCTCCAGATGGCTATGTCGGGCTTTTGCTCCTCCGGGACAAGAGCCCACCCATTTGACCAGCCAGCCTCCCCCGGAAACACCAGAAAGAGAGAGCGCTCACTTCGTCACGTAAACCCGTGACTATGCAACCTGAACCGCCTCGCTACATTACTGGTTGTCGAAAGGGGCTCCGGCAAACCGGTGCGCAGCCTTAAATAAATCGGTCCCACCCGGTGCCTGGGCGCAAAGAGCCCCTTTCGATATCGCCCGACAACAACTAGCTATAAGCGAAACGAAATTGTCGGAGTTTCCATGCGAACTGATACACCGCAACCCGTCCTTCTGAAGGAATACGCCCCCTACCCGTTCGACATTCAGACTGTCGATATGACCCTTGAGCTCGATCCGGGCCGCACACGCGTTGTGACGCGCATGTCGGTCAAGCGCACGGGAGAGCCGCACGACGCCATGGTGATGAATGGTGAAGCGTTTGAAGATGTCGGCTTTATTCGCGTAAACGACGCAGACATACCCGACGATGAGCGCGTCTACGAGAACGGTATTCTCACCCTTAATAATCTACCCGACCGTTTCACGCTGGAAACCGAGGTCTGGATCTCTCCGGAAAAGAATACGGAACTTTCGGGTCTCTATATGTCTGGTGGTCGGTTTTGCACGCAATGCGAAGCCGAAGGCTTTCGACGGATCACCTTCTGGCCGGATCGCCCGGATGTCATGTCGACATTCTCTGTCCGGCTCGAGGCGGATGTTGAGCTGGCCCCGACCCTGCTGTCCAATGGCAATCCGGGAGAGGCTGGCGCCATTGATGGCGGTCGTCACTACGCTGAATGGCATGACCCGCACCCGAAACCATCTTACCTCTTCGCGGTTTGCGGCGGTGACTATGATGTCTTCGCTGACCAGTTCACCACAAAGTCCGGCAATGAAGTTCAGCTTTCCATCTTTGTCGACAAGGGCGACGCGGAACGCGCCGCCTACGCCATGGACAGCCTGAAACGCGCCATGAAATGGGATGAAGATGTCTTCGGTCGGGAATATGACCTCGACGTTTTCAATATCGTCGCCGTTCGCGACTTCAATTTCGGCGCGATGGAAAATAAGGGCCTCAACATCTTCAACTCGGCCTATGTGCTGGCCGATGCAGACACGGCAACCGATGGTGATTTTGAAGCGATTGAGAGCATTGTCGCCCACGAGTATTTCCACAACTGGACAGGTAACCGCATTACGTGTCGCGACTGGTTCCAGCTTTGCCTGAAAGAAGGCCTGACCGTTTTCCGCGATCAGGAATTCTCCGCCGATATGCGATCCCGCCCCGTACAACGGATCAAGGATGTAATCCGCCTGCGCGGACGGCAGTTCGCTGAGGATGCCGGCCCACTGGCCCATCCGGTCCGCCCAGATCGTTATGGCAGCATCGACAACCTCTATACCGCAACCGTTTACGAAAAAGGCGCAGAGCTCATTCGGGCGCTGAAAACCTATATTGGTGAAGACGCCTTCAGGGACGGCATGGACCGGTATTTCGAAAAATATGACGGCACCGCCACCACGATTGAAGCCTTTTACGAGGGCTTCGAGGCGGCGGCAGGATTTGATCTGTCCCGGTTCCGAAAATGGTATGCGCAGGCGGGCACGCCGAGTGTGACGATTGAACGAGAGACACGTCCTGATTCAAATCGCGTACAGCTCAAAATCACCCAGAAAACTCCGGCCACCCCTGGTCAGACTGAAAAAGAGCCCGTTCCGATCCCGCTGCGGATCACAGCTTTTACGTCAGACGGGACGCAGATCGACCCGGAAACAGGCGAACCCGCAACGGCAAAAGATAATGACGTTGTCATGTTGATGGATGCAGAAACACATCTGGAACTCGCACCGAACGCAGAAGACGCCCTGATTTCAGCCAATCGCGGCTTCAGCGCTCCTATTCGTCTGGAGCATGGTCTGACTGATGACGACCTCCTGCAACTGGCTGTGTTTGAAACCGACGCGTTCGCGAAATGGGAAACGGTACAGACCGTGTCTCGCAAGGCGCTTCTGGCAATGGCTGCGGATATTGCAGGCGGCAAACAGCCTCCATTACCGGAAAAGCTGGTCTCGGCGATCACGAAAGCCACCCGCGACACGGCGAAGGACGACCCGGCCTTCGCAGCACAATTGCTCACACTCCCCGGTGTCGGCGAGTTGTTCATGGAAATGACGCCTGCCGACCCGGCCGCCATTTACGAAGCGAAACGTCTGGTCCGCGTGGAACTCTGCAATTCGCTGAACGCCGATATCGACGCTGCGCTTGCACAACCAGTGGAGACTGACTTTTCGCCTGATGCGGCGTCGGCCGGCAAGCGTTCGCTGCGCGCGGCCTATATTGATCTGCTGGCGGCTGATGGCGAGACACACGCCAAGCGCATTTTCGAGGCGTTCAAGGCCGCAACCAACATGACAGACACCATGACGGCATTGCGGAACCTCTCCTACACCGGTGGAGACTATTTCGATCAGGCGATCAGCGCCTTTGAAGAAAAGTGGAAAGCCTCACCTCTGGTCATGGACAAATGGTTCTCTGTTCAGTCTACCCGACCTGACCGTGACGCCATTGAACGCGTCCGAACGCTTCTGACCCATGAGGATTTTGACTGGAAGAACCCGAACCGCGTTCGATCAGTTGCCGGCGCGTTTGCTATGGGCAATCACGTGGCTTTCCATGATGCGTCCGGTGATGGTTACCGTCTGGTCGGTGACGTAATCCGGAAAGTTGATCCGCTCAACGGTGCGCTGTCAGCACGCCTTCTGACATCTTTTGAGCAGTGGAAACGCGTGGATCAAAGCCGCCAGGACATGGCCGAAGCGGTGCTCAAGGAGCTTCAGGCCGCGAACCTCTCCAAGAACGCACAGGATATCGTGAACCGCGCCCTGGGCGAATAGATTGTTATGATCTGCCCCGGCCAGGATAATTTCCGTTCCGGGGCAGACCAAATCTCTGACATATGGAAAGTGATCGTTAAGGGTCGGTCGTTAGGTTGAAGTTTAAATCTACGAATCCGCAAAGTGGTCGCGCCCAAAATGTCCGCACCTGCCATGAACCGTCTGAATGTGCTTATTGTTGATGACAACAAGCACATGATCACCATTGTGAAGACGTTGCTGCGCGGCTTCGGGATCAGCCATTTTCTTGAAGCCAATGATGCTGCGGAGGCGTTTGACCTCGTCCGTAGCGAGCATATCGACTTCATCATCGTTGATTATCTTATGGAAATTCTGGATGGCACCGACTTTGTGCGCCTTGTGCGGACAGGTGAAGACAGCCCCAACCCATTCGTACCCATCATCATGCTCACGGCCTATTCCGAGCGCTCAAAGGTGATCGCAGCCCGCGACGCCGGTGTGACCGAATTCTGCTGTAAGCCAGTGACCGCCAACGAATTGTACCGCAAAGTGCAGTCGATCGTGAACAATCCCCGGCCATTTATCCGGACAAACAATTTTTTTGGTCCTGATCGTCGGCGGATGAAAAACTCCACCTATCGCGGACCGGAACGTCGTCAGGACAGCAAAGAATATTTCGAAGATTCAGAATCTGAAGGAAATAGTCAGGATGACATCGACGCGCTGATGAATGATGCCGTTGTCGATGACGTTCCGCCGGACCCGGACGGTTCCGATCCAGACAAAAACAACCAGGCTGCCTGACGTTAACCAGAATTCTACACAGGTTAACAAGCTCTTAACGATTGGCGTCGTATCAGAATCGTGAGCTGATATCGCCGATCTATCGGGGCAGAATTTGACGCAATTCAGACCGGAAAACAAGACAGGTTCCGATCGCGCCACCCGCACGCGTAAGCGGGCACTTGCGAGCTCTTCCCTCAATCGGCTTTCAGTTCTCGCTGGCGTGTTCCTGCTGATCGAAGTCGCCGCTCTGGGGGTACAAGGCTGGAGCGTTCTGAAAAACGACGCAGCGAAAGAAACCCGACGAATCGAAAGCGAGTTCTCGTCTATCGAACGCACGTTTGAAGAAAAGGCGAGTCAATTCCGCTCAGTGCTGGCTCTTGGCCGCTCCGTCGGTGTTGGCACACTGGCCATGGAGTCCAGACTGGAAGGCGCAGACCGCGTCTTTCGCGTGGCCCCAACCGGCAACCGGGCCTCGCTCGCTGATGAGGCGAGCCGCACCCTCGCCAACTGGCTGGTCCGGAACAATGAGACGTTTGCAGTGACAGATCGGCATCTCGTCGTCACCTCCCGGGATGGCAGCGAAACCTATGCCGCAACCTTCCCGCTGACAGACACATTGCCAGCTCTGCCAGCCAGAGATGCGAGAATCCTTGCTACACCAGCCGTCGAAGGCATGCAGGCCCCGTTCGGCGCCTCACCGGTGCTTCAGAAGCTGAATGCACCTTTCATCGACTATCAAAGCGGTTTCGACAATCTGTGGGTTCGTCACACAACCGTTTGCCGACCTTCCGATATTGCCCCCATAGAGCTTTGTCAGGTCACCACACGTCCCTGGTTCTCAATCCTAGGCACGGGTGCGTTGTTCAGCTATATCATTCTGGTTCTTGCCCCAACGCTCGCCGTGATCAGCATTCTTGGAATGATGCGCCGCGCCATCCGTTCAGATGACGCGCCGAAAAACGCCAAAACCAAAACTCAGGGACGAAACGCAAGTCAGGTGACCGGCTCCCTTTCATCGGGATGGATGGAAGGCGCGCTTCATAAGATCACAAGCCAGATCGGCACCTCGGCATGGCGGGTGGATGACGAGCTGAAAACCATCAGCTTTTCAGGCCAGCTCGCCAACATTCTCAATCTTGAGCCAGGGTCGAGCATTGCCCTGGCCCGACTTGAGGATTTGTTCGGCCATGACAATGCCAGACGGCTGAACGCGGCAATCCGCAAAGGCGCATCCGAAGGCCGGTTGCGCGGGGTCATTTCACTGCCGTCTGCCGAGAAAACCCGCTATATTGAATTTCGTGGCCAGGCCCCGGTTGAGAGCGACCCAGACTGGCAGGGCATAGGTCTGGCCGGACAGGCGGTCGACATAACCGAACGCCGAATGATGGAGGAGCGCATGCGCGTGTCGGAGCACAGGCTTCGTCAGGCGCTGGAAGGGTTTTCCATGCCCATCGCCATTTGGGATGATCGCAAACGCCTGATTTTCTGGAATGCGTCTTTCGAGAGCACATTCGGTCTGGAAGAAGGCAGTCTGCGTGTCGGTATGCCCCATGATTCCGTAAACCTGCAGATCGCCCAGGGGGTTCGCCTTGATCGTCAGATCGATACCGAAAGCGGCGAACGCGAACTGCAATTGTATGACGGACGCTGGTTCTCGATTGCGGAACGACTGACCACGTCAGGCCAGCTCATCATGATCGGAACGGATATCAGCGCGCTGAAAACCCAGCGTGATCAGCATGTGCGCAATGAAAAAATGCTGAAACGCGCTTATACGGAGCTGCAGCGCTCTGAAGGCCGCGCCAATGAACTGATGCGGAAATACGCTGAGGAGAAAACCAAGGCGGAACATGCAAGTCAGGCCAAGGGCAGCTTCCTAGCCAATATCAGCCACGAGCTTCGAACGCCTTTGAATGCGATCAATGGCTTCTCGGAAATGCTGGTCAAACAGGTGTTCGGTCCACTTGGGGATGAGCGCTATCATTCCTATGCGCAGGACATTCTCGTATCAGGTCAGCACTTGCTGGATATGATCAACGACATTCTGGACATGGCCAAGATCGAATCTGGCAAGATGACGATCAACACCAAACCAATCGATCCGATTGAGCCCGTTGATGCGGCGATCCGGATGATCCGACGCAAAGCGGACGAGAAATCTATTACGCTGGATCTGGTTTGCAGTGACGATGTCAGAGAGATTGAAGCCGACCATCGGGCAGTCCGTCAGATGGTGCTCAATCTCACGTCAAATGCCATTAAGTTCACGCCAGAGAATGGCCGGGTTACCACGCGGGTAATCAATCAGCATCAGGGAGTGGTCATCCAGGTGGAGGACACCGGCGTTGGTATTCCGAAAGACGATATTCCACGCCTGGCGAATCCGTTTGAACAGGTCGAAAGCAATCAGGACATGAACCCGAACGGAACCGGGCTGGGGCTGGCCCTCACCCGGTCGCTCGCGGAAATGCATGGCGGCAAGTTTTCAATTGAAAGCGAACTGGGCAAAGGCACAACCGTATCGATCTATTTGCCTGCGCAGCAGCCAGATATCCCAGAAGCTGCCGCCTGACCCTGAAACTGTCAGTCCCTTGTCGTTGTCGGTTTGCGCGCGACGAACAAGAGTGAAAACAGCATCACAAAGAAGCCCGATATTGCCCAGACCATGAAGCCAGCGCCCATGGCGCCGTTCACAAAGTCTTTCGCCGTTGGCGGCTTTTTAGGCGGCCCGCCACGACGCGGCTCAGGCGTCTGATCCGCATCGGCCGCCGATGCCGTCTCGTCCGCATCATCATTTGCTTCGCTGGCTGGCTCTGCTTCTGCGACAATCTCGGCTTTGGCAGCGTCGTTTGCGGTGGCCGTTGTCATCGCTGCTCCCCCGATCAGAGAGAACATGCCAGCCATTGCTCCCACGAAAAGCGGTATCGGAATGATCATCGCCCAGAGCGGTGACCGGCCAGAATCGTTCAGACGGCGAATATGGCTGATGACAGACATCACCGAAAACAAAAGGAACAGACCGAACATCACACCCAGAGCGATGGCTGGATTTCCTTCAAACCCCAAAGGCAACATCAGGAATGCGCCGCTGGCTATTGAGCCTGCCAGGAAGTAGGCCACCAACCGGCCAATCCACAAAAGGGTTTGCGCCCGGAGAAAGACGGGCTTGCGCGTAACGCCTGCAGGATCAAAGAACACCTTTGACCAGTTGGCCTGTCTCGGGTCGTCTTCCTGGTTCTGCAACCATGGATGCTTGGGGTCATAGTGAGATGACTCAGTCGACATGTCAGTCATGGGCCGGTCTTTTCTATATCGATTTTCAATATGAATGGTCAATGCCATGCCGGGAACCAAAAGGCAATTGAAAAAGCAATCGCATTTTCAATTGTTCTACCCAGAGCCCGGAAAACAAAAAAGGCGGCTCAATCGAGCCGCCTTTTGATTTGCGAGATGAGGTAAACCTCAGCTGAAAGTATCAGCCTGCGGATTGGAGCCTGGTACCGGACCGTGCTTGTTCTCGCGCGGTTCTGTTTTCAGAAGCATCATGCCACCGCCGAGTATGGCCGCTGAAATCAGCGCCGTTGCGATGCTTGCCGGAAGCTGCGCCCGGGCGATGTCCTGGCTGGCCGCCATGATGTCACCAAATCCTGCTGTGCCTGCGGCGGCCTGTTCGTTGAGCTGTCGCTGCATTTCTGCGGCGTCTGCTGCCAAAATCGGCGTGAGAACCAGGGTCAGAGCATAGCTGAGGATCGCGTAACCTACGAACACAACCAATACGAGCCAGGCACTCATGCCGGCGTCATGGAAGCGCTTTCCATAAAGCACGAAATAGCACCAGATCAGCACAAGGCTGACAAATCCGATTGCTGGTGAAACGAATACCGAAGCGACCTGAAGCGCAATTCCAATGATCAATACGATCACGAAACCGCGCATAAATTCGCCTGGCAAAATACGTCCGTTTGGATTGAACAGAATACCACCGAGCCCCATTGCGTCCTCCTCTGGTTGGCGGGTCTTGTTCAAAGACCCTAGCACGATTTTGCAACGCTTATTCGAATTCAACCATCACTTCGTCAGCCGCAACGCTGTCACCTGCACCGACATTAACGGCCTTGACCACGCCATCAGCTTCCGCCCGGATGATGTTCTGCATCTTCATGGCTTCGACGATACAGACCGCCTCGCCTGACTTCACTTCCTGGCCGAGTTCGACTTCAACCGAGACAACCAGACCCGGCATCGGGCTCATGATGAGCTTGGACAGGTCAGCAGCTTCTTTCTCAGGCAGCTTCGCATGAAGTCCGGCAACCAGTGGCGTACACACAAGGGCGCGGACTTTCACGCCGCGATGGCGCAGAATATAGCCTTCCGTGGCATCAGCCATTTTCAGTGCAAAGGCTTCGCCATCGAGCTTGCCCTTCATCTGGTGCTGACCAGGCACCCAGTCTGTTTCGAGAACATGGCCTGTGCCATCAATCTCGACGTCAGCCGTGCCGTCTCCAACCTTCAGTTTGATGTCATGATGCTCATCGCCGAGAATCACGACCCATTCTTCGCGTGGCGGGCCAAGCGGCGCGATACGGCCTGAAATCTTTGATGCGCGACGTGAGAACACGCCATGGACGAACGCGGCCGCACAGGTCAGAAGAACAGATTGCTCTGGTGTAGGCGGCAGACCCGCGAAACCTTCCGGGAACTCGTCCTTGATGTAGGCCGTCGTGATATCGCCTGAGCGGAAACGCTCCTGATCGAGCACAGAGGCTACGAACGGGATGTTGTCCTGAATGCCTTCGATCAGATAATTGTCGAGCGCCGCCTGTTGCGTGTCGATGGCTTCATCGCGTGTTGCGCCGTGTGTCACCAGCTTGGCGATCATCGGGTCGTAGAACATCGAGATCTCGTCGCCTTCACGCACGCCGGAATCGACGCGAACCGTGCCCGTTGCGCCATCAATCTTGCCTTCTTTCGGTGGCTCGAAATATTTCAGGCGACCAATGCTTGGCAGGAAGTTGCGGTAAGGGTCTTCCGCGTAAACGCGCGATTCGATCGCCCAGCCATTGATGGAGAGGTCGTCCTGCGTCATGGCCAGCTTTTCGCCATAGGCAACGCGCAGCATCTGCTCAACGAGGTCAACGCCGGTGATCATTTCCGTCACAGGGTGTTCCACCTGCAGGCGAGTGTTCATTTCCAGGAAGTAGAAGCTCTTGTCGACGCCAGAGGCAACGAACTCAACCGTGCCGGCGCTGTCATAGTTCACCGCTTTTGCCAGTGCGACAGCCTGCGCGCCCATCTTGGCCCGCGTCTCTGCATCGAGCAGAGGTGACGGAGCTTCCTCGATGACTTTCTGGTTTCGGCGCTGGATAGAGCATTCGCGTTCAAACAGGTGAACCGCATTGCCATGCTTGTCGCCCAGAACCTGAATCTCGACGTGGCGCGGGCTTTCGATGAATTTCTCAATGAAGATCCGGTCATCGCCAAAAGAGGCTTTCGCCTCGGCCTTAACAGCCGGGAAGCCTTCCTCGACTTCCTTGTCATTATACGCAACACGAATACCCTTACCGCCACCACCGGCGGATGCCTTGATCATGACCGGATAGCCAATGTCCTGAGACACTTTCAGCGCTTCCTGTGTGTCCTCAATCAGACCCATATGACCAGGCACGGTGCTCACACCGGCCTCTGCTGCCAGGTTTTTCGAGCTGATCTTGTCGCCCATGGCCTCAATGGCGTGTGGGTTAGGACCGATGAAGACGATTTTTTCGTCGGCAAGACGCTTCGCGAATGCCGGGTTCTCAGAAAGGAAGCCAAAGCCAGGGTGAACCGCTTCGGCACCGGTCTGGCGCACCGCGTCAACGATCTTGTCCATCACCAGATAGGATTCGCTCGCCGGTGCCGCACCAATGTGAATGGCCTCATCTGCCTGCTCAACGGCCAGGCTGCCCGCATCTGCATCGGAATAAACGACGACCGTTTTCACACCCAATCTATTGCAGGTCTTGATAACGCGACAGGCAATCTCACCTCGGTTGGCGATCAGGATTTTCGAAAACATTTATACAGGCCCCTACATTCTCTCAATTCTTCCAGATTGGATTAGACGGGTTATATCGTCTTGGCAAACCCTCAGAATGCACAGTTTTTACGAACCCGGTTCAAAAATGCGAGAAGGCCCCCGCTTTACGCAGGGGCCTTCGGCATGTTCAGCAATTTAGCGGCTTATCAGCCTGGAGAAACGCCAAGCGCCTGAACTGTAGAAATTGTCAGGTAACCAACTGGCAGGCCCTGGTCACGCTGGAAAGCTTCCATTGCGCGGAGGGTTTGTGGGCCGAATGCACCATCAGCTGGCGCAGTGTAACCGGCTTCCGTCAGGGCAGCCTGGATTTCAGCAATCTTGGCAGGCGTTGTGTTGGTTTCGCAGAGTACTTCGCGCCACTGCAGACCACCACCACCGGTGACAACACGCTTCTCGACGGTTTTATAAGTCGCCGGGATCACGATTTCTTCTTCCGTTGCCGGCGTTACCATGCGCTGCTTGGTCACTGTGCCGTACTGAGCAGGAACCGGAATTTCTTCGACGCTCTCTGGCTGATCGATGACCTGGCGGGTGACTGTTTCATAGACCGCCGGGATTTCGATCACTTCGGTACGTGCCGCTTCAACGACAACACGCTTGGTGACAGTCTCGTACTTCGCTGGAATGATTTTTGTTTCGATGGTTTCCGGCTTGACCAGACGTGTCATCTCAACAGTTTCATACTCAGCAGGCACTTCCACACGACAGATCAGCTCGCCGGTCGCGACCTGAGACCCCGGAATAGCGGCTTCAACAGTGCCAGTACCAGCAGCGCCACGACCATAGAGGCCAGCGCCTGGCTTCCATGTTGTGTAAGCCGGGCGAACCATGACCTGCTCTGTGTAGGTCTCGTACTCGGCTGGCACGACGATTTTCTCAGTGCGCTCTGGCTCAACGATGACCTGCTCAGTCACAGTCTCGAAAACGGCAGGAATTGTGCGGATTTCCTTAGTCGCTTCTTTGACCAGGATTTCTTCTGTCACCGTTTTGTAAGTCGCCGGAATGAAGCGCATCTCGGTGGTGGCTTCTTTCACAGTGACTTCTTCTGTCACTGTTTCATAAGTCGCCGGAATCACCTTGATTTCGACGCGCTCAGGCGTGTCGACAACTTCTTCTGTCTGAATTTCCGTGATTTCCGGAATCAGCACGCGAGCGAAGCAATCGCCCGGATCTGCTTCTGGTGGCATGTCTGCAGACTGTGCAAACGCACCGGCAGTCAACGCGATAGATACGGCAGAAAGCGTAAGAGCGTATTTGAGTTTCATTTCTGTAACTCCCCTTCTGCATCTAATGTGCTCAACACCAGATGCACCCTTGAAAGACGAACCGCGCTGGGCGATTCAGGAAAAGATATCAGGGGATCAGCCCCGACACCCCGCCACCTTGTTAATTGAAATTAACGTATGTCGCTAGGGCCTGTTTTTCCATAACCCTGAAAAATAGCAGTTGGTTCCAAAACTTTTGCGACAGCCAGAGCAATTCCTGGGATTTCTTGACAAACCAACGCAATCGGGGCTGGAACAGCATCGAAACGAGAGACAGGCCAGCCGCGGCCAGCAAACTGACTAGATCAAGGATTCCGCCACGATGATTCCGCGCTATGCACGCCCCGAAATGACCGCCATCTGGACCCCGGAAAGCAAGTACGGAATCTGGCTGGAAATCGAAACTCTGGCCGCCGAAGCCATGGCTGAATTCGGCACTGTGCCAAAAGAGGCGGCCATTGCGATTCGTGAGCGCGGCAATTTCGATGCCGACCGGATCGACGAGATTGAACGCGAGGTCAAACACGACATTATCGCCTTCACGACCAATGTGGCCGAATATGTCGGCG
The DNA here is from genome assembly GCA_964342455.1 of uncultured Hyphomonadaceae bacterium. Lineage (GTDB taxonomy): Bacteria > Pseudomonadota > Alphaproteobacteria > Caulobacterales > Hyphomonadaceae > Ponticaulis. The sequence goes on along the minus strand of CAYFGB010000032.1, from coordinate 2,505 downwards.
AGGAAGCCCGCTTTCTTCACAAAGGCCTCACGTCATCAGATGTCCTCGATACCTGCCTGGCTGTCCAGCTGACGCGCGCCAGTGACATTCTGCTGGCGGATATCGACGGCGTACTGGCAGCGCTCAAGACTCGCGCCTTTGAACACAAGCTGACGCCAACCATTGGACGCAGCCATGGCATCCACGCCGAGCCCACCACCTTCGGCGTAAAGCTTGCCACTTATTATGCCGAGTTTGTTCGCAACAAGAAACGTCTGGAGCTGGCGCGCGAAGAGATTGCCACTTGCGCTCTGTCTGGCGCGGTCGGCACCTATGCGAATATCGATCCGAAGGTAGAACTTTATGTCGCTGAGCGACTCGGGCTCGCGCCTGAAACCGTTTCCACACAGGTTATCCCTCGGGATCGCCATGCTGCTTTTTTCTGCGCGCTGGGCGTGATTGCCAGCTCGGTTGAGCGTCTTGCCACTGAGATCCGTCACCTGCAGAGAACCGAAGTGCTCGAAGCCGAGGAATTCTTCTCTGAAGGCCAGAAAGGCTCATCTGCCATGCCGCACAAGCGCAATCCTGTGCTTACGGAAAACCTCACTGGCCTTGCACGACTTGTCCGTTCTGCGGTCACACCAGCGCTCGAAAACGTCGCGCTCTGGCATGAACGAGACATCTCGCACTCATCTGTCGAGCGCGGCATTGGCCCGGACGCCACCATCCACCTCGATTTCGCGCTCAACCGGCTACGAGGGGTCATTGAAGGGCTCGTCATCTATCCTGATCACATGATGGCGAATATGGAAGCGCTCGGCGGGCTTCACAATTCTCAGCGCGTTCTGCTGGCATTGGTCGAAGCCGGCGTCAGCCGGGAAAGCGCCTATCGTCTGGTTCAACGCAATGCCATGAAAACCTGGAAAGAACGCACACCGTTTGCTGATCATCTCAAAGCGGATGGCGAGGTCACCTCTCACCTGTCGAATGAGAAAATCGAGGAACTCTTCGATCTCGACTATCATATGAAACAGGTCGATTATATTTTCGACCGCGTATTTGGTTAATCGCCACCTGCGTGCGCACCATATTTGCAGGCACAGACAGGCGTCGGGTCTCCGGCGCCTTTTCTGCTTCGGTTCGGGACACTTTCGATATGCGATTCGCTTTTCTTGCCCTGTCAGCCTTCCTGTCCGCCTGGTCGATCCCGGCTTCAGCCAGCACTTCACAGGTGAAGCTTGTCTTTGTTGAAGCCGAATGGTGCGGTTTTTGCGGCCTAATGGAGCCCAAGGTCGAACAGGCCCTTGAAGATCTGGGTGATCCGGCAATCGAGTATCAGTCTGTCGACCTGACGCGGGTTCGTGGCGGCACGGATATTGAGCGAAGCAATTTCTTTTTCCACGAACTGCGAGACAACATGACCAGCCAGGGGCTTGGAGATTTCTATCCCAAACTCAAGGCGTTTGGCGCCAATACCGGTTACGTGCTTCTGTTGGCTTCTGACACACATGAGCCGCTTTTCTGCGGCGATCATCGCGTGACCGTAGACGAGCTAAAGGCAGAGCTGAAAACGGCAAAATCGCGCGTTGCCGGACGTCCGCCCAATCAACGCCTGACCAGATCTGAAGCCCAGGGCTCGTTCTGTTTATACGCTTATCATGGCATGAACTGATCGTTCTGAACGCTCAGCACCTATTCTTCTGTTCAAACACAGGAATACTTTGCTTGAGATTAACACTATACCTCAGGTATCAGATACATTGAGACAGCCTTACTGGTGCAGGCTGATGTGAGAGCTTATGTTTCCTGCCTGATTTCGTTTCTAATGAGATAATAATATGCAGAATCGCCCGAACACTGCCGAAGCCTTCGAGATTATGAGCGACCGGTTTCAGGAAGCCGCTGAAATGCTGAAAGCCATGTCGAGCGAAACGCGCCTCAAAATCCTTTGCGCGCTGAAAGATGGGGAGTTGCCCGTAAACGCGCTGGCCGAGTTGACGTCACAGTCCCCTTCCGCCGTATCACAGCATCTGGCAAAACTACGCGCTGCAAACCTCGTGACAGCACGTCGCGATGCCCAGACAATGTACTACCGAAGCATTGAAGGCGTGGGACACCGGATCGTCGATACCCTCTGCAATCACTACGAATCCTGAGCCCTAGGGGCTGAGAGCATGTTTCCGACTTCGGACGACATCCGGACACACCTGTTCTGAAAAAGTCTGGCAACAAAAAAGCCCTCGAAATCCGTTAGGAAATCAAGGGCTTATTGGGTGCGGGAGTAGGATTTGAACCTACGACCTTCAGGTTATGAGCCTGACGAGCTACCGGACTGCTCCATCCCGCGTCACAGTTTGTATTGAAGACCAGTATTCCAGATCTTCCAGTATGCGTCACTGACTGGCAGCGACAAAAAAATCCGCAAGGACGAAACCGCCTGCGGATCTTGCACCCGAAGGTGATGTGTGAAGAAGGGCACCTGCTGAAGGTATTCTCATTTGCGGACCCGGCAGCGACCTACTCTCC
>CAYFGB010000031.1:0-35107 GCA_964342455.1 uncultured Hyphomonadaceae bacterium | reverse complement strand
CTCTCCATCTTGAAGATGGCGGCCTGCCCGTCGCCAATATCGATGACGCCGGCATTCTCGCCCGGCCCCTGGATGACTTTGTCACCCTTGGTCGGGAATTTTGCCAGATGACGCCGCGATGATTTGTATGAGCAATGCTCGGACCACATGACCGAATAAATGCCCAGCTCGACAAGGTTTGGCTTGCGGCCAAGGCGGGTGATCAGACGATCCCACTCCTCGGCATTAATGCCATGACCCTTGGCATCAGCCTCGGACTGTTCGGCCTTCATAAGGCCCACGATTTGTGCGGAAAGATCTTCGGTCATAGTCATGGCCGCTCTTTAACGCCGAAAGTCAGGATTCGGAAGGGACGCTTTCAGCGAATGAGAATATATTCGGTTAGTTTTTGAAGCGCTATGCTTAGCCAGTGCTGAAAAGTGCCACTTTCTCGGAGGCCCGTACAATGTTCACCAACTTGATTCTTTACCAGAAGGAACATTCACGATGAAATCGCGGGACGTCATAAAGGCAATTGAAGCTGACGGATGATATGAAGTCCGCTCCAAGGGCAGCCATCACCATTTCCGCCACCCGGAAAAAGCTGGTACAGTGACAGTTCCACATCCGAAACGCGATTTGACACTTGCCACACTGCGTAGCATTGAAAAGCAATCTGGAGTCCAACTGAGGAAAGCATGAGCGTTTACGTATTTCCGGCGATCCTGAGCAAAGAAGCTGACGTTTATGGCGTCACCTTTCCCGATTTTCCAGGCTGTGTTTCCTCCGGAACAAGTCAGACTGAAATTGCCCTGAATGCCAGTGAAGCGCTTTCCGGCCATCTTGAGGTCTTGATGGATTTTGGCGACCGGTTGCCAGAACCATCTGATCTTGAAAACATCACTCTCGACTCTTCACAGAATGAATTCGCAAAAATTCTTGTGACCGCCTACGCTGCTCCGGTCTCAGGAACCGTAGCTGCTGAATAGAAGAGCAGTCATTTCTTTCGTTTCCGCCGCGCCTGCCCTTCGCGAAAATAGCGGGACATGATCTCAAACAGGAAGGCCGTGCCGAGGCCGAACAGGATGAAACCTGCCGTGGCTGTGAAGCCGGAAAACAGGCGCCAGTTCTCCGAAAGCACAATGTCGCCAAAGCCAAGTGTGGTGAAGCAGACCAGCGAGAAATAGAGCGCCTCTTCCAACTGGTCGAATATGCCGAGCCACAGATAGGCAAAAGCCCAAATCCAGACATTTACCGTGACCACAAATACCAGCCAGGTGGTGGTGATGGTCAACGCCAGAAAAGATTCAGCTGTGTGACTGCCGCGCGAGAGTTTGCCCGCAAACCAGAGCAGGACTTCAATGGCCACTCCAATCAGGGTCACCGATACCAGAATGGTGACGACGATCAGCAGGGACCCGAAAATCAATTGGAACATCATGGCAGCGGACCTCTGGGGAAAGTCTAGCTGTGGAGATGGCTGTTTTCGAGTCGCAGATCGCCGCAGGCAACTGTTCGTTCATCAAGCGGGCGCGAAACGGTCAGCTCGCCTTTCGAACCTCTGAATGACTTTTCAACGCCTCTGACTCGCCAGTGTCGACATGGTAGGCCGGACAATCCTTACTGGCATCCCGTGTGACGTCTTCGCCCTTGATCGTGAGTGTGCGTTTCTGGGTGTAGACCTTCGTGATCTCACCCTGGGCGGTGCCATTGCCCCAATCCCATTCAACGCGGTCGCCAATATTCCTGCTCAACCGGGATGTTGGCTTCGTCAAAACGTCACAACCTGTCATAATCAAGCTTGAAGCCTTTCCATTCATGCGTTACGACTTTCTGGAGGGGGAGATTGAACACGTGTCTCCAGATGCGATCATGGATGAAGCGCGCGGGCTGGTCTATCCAGCAAAGGTGCGCATTACGGGCTCCACGCTCAGAACGGAGCGGCTGGGGGTGGAAAGTAACGCCTCTGCACTGGAAATTCGTCGCAGCAACACAAGCGCACGCCCCGGATCTTCGTCCGTGTTAAACTCCGGCGCAATCGGCCTTGAGCAAGGTCAATGCGAAACCGAAGGTTTGCGAGACCAAACAGATAACTGCCCGAGCCGGGGGCGAAGAGTAGCTGGCGAGCAGACAACAGAAACCGTTCCCGCTGGCGCAGGCAGCCTGAGACGCGGCGCGGGTGTCGAGCACACAGACTCAATACAAGACATGAACGCCAATATTACCCTCATTCAGCCGGGGATGTCTGTCACGGCTGAGGTGAAGACGGGGGAACGATCTGTTGCCTCTTACCTGCTTTCTCCGATCGCGAAGGCCGTAAATGAAAGTGGGAGAGAACGGTGATTTTCACGAAACCATTAATTTTATTATTATTTTTGATAGATCCTGGTGTCGATCACTTTTGTTTTTCTTCGGACTGCCGAGATCAAAGCGTTAAAATTGAACAGGAGGTCGAAAGTAGGGAGATAGTGATAGCTGAAAAGGGCGGAGTTTATTTCAGAGATGATCGCCGCGACGTCGAGCCATTTAATTTTGTTCAAGATGATTGCGCTCTGCGATCCAATTTTAGGCAAGTAATCATATTCAGTCATCTGGCGGTGAGTCTGACCCCCAAAAATAACTTTGTACTCTGGGAAAAAATGTTAAAAAAAGCAGCAAAACATGAGCACTGTGTTGAGCCGGATGTACTTCATATACATACGGTATTTTCTGTCTATATGTTATGTAATGATCAGAAGATACTTATCATGACTGGAGGTGGAAATGCCTGCAATAAAGCTCAGGAAATCATTGATTCTCTAGATTTTCCTTCCATTAAAGGACAATAAAAATGAGTGATTACGAGACTATAGTTAATGGCACAGTATTCGTAATCCGTGACACTATAGATTCAGACACGTCTCGCAGAGCTGTCCGGAATATTCAGTTGAATAACAATCAGCAGGGACCCGAAAATCAATTGGAACATCATGGCAGCGGACCTCTGGGGAAAGTCTAGCTGTGGAGATGGCTGTTTTCGAGTCGCAGATCGCCGCAGGCAACTGTTCGTTCATCAAGCGGGCGCGAAACGGTCAGCTCGCCTTTCGAACCTCTGAATGACTTTTCAACGCCTCTGACTCGCCAGTGTCGACATGGTAGGCCGGACAATCCTTACTGGCATCCCGTGTGACGTCTTCGCCCTTGATCGTGAGTGTGCGTTTCTGGGTGTAGACCTTCGTGATGTCACCCTGAGCGGTGCCATTGCCCCAATCCCATTCCACGCGGTCGCCCACATTATAGCCATCGCCTTTCGACATTCGATTCTCCTTTTCGTTCTTCGAATGACGCACTGATGCCCTTACGGGTTCCGATGACCGGCTTCGATCAAACCTTTGTGCAGGATTTTCCCGCCCGGCTTCCCTCACGAGACGTATTTGCAGGCCAGACAATTGGCGTCAGTATCGTGGAAAAGACACATGAGGGAGGCCATTATGATCAAGCTTGTTTACTGTATTACGCGCAAAGAAGGCATGAGCCGGGAAGATTTCCAGAAAACCTGGCTGGAAGATCACGGCCCACTGGTGAAATCCTATGCCGAGACGATTGGCGCCCTTCGCTATGTGCAAAGCCATACCGGCATGGATGCGATGAATGAGAGCTTTCTGGAGCCACGCGGCCTGAAACAGCCTTATGATGGCATTACGGAAATCTGGTGGCGTAATCTCGAAGAGATGCAGGCAGGCTCCTCCACGCCGGAAGGCCGGGCTGCTGCGCTCGCACTTCTGGAAGACGAAAAGCGCTTCATCGATTTTTCCCGCTCATGCGTGTTCATGACCGAAGAACACGAAATCTTTGATATCTGAGACGGGCGATCTGTAACGTTGGGTGAGGATTGAAGTCGGGAGTCGCATTGCGTATCTCTGCTTCAACATTGGGAGGATTATCATGAAAGTAGCAGCACTTCGCAAACCAGGCGGGCTCGACAACATTGTTGTTCAGGAGCGCCCGGACCCGACACCCGGCCCCGGAGACGTGCTGATCCGGGTTCATGCAACCTCTCTGAACTATCACGACTATGCCGTCGCCATTGGCGGCATACCGAGCGAAGACGGCCGCATTCTGATGTCTGATGGCGCGGGTGAAGTTATCGGTGTCGGCGAAGGCGTCACTCGGTTCAAGACAGGCGATAAGGTTGTTTCCACCTTCTTCCCGGGCTGGTCTGATGGGCGCCCGGAACTCGAAAAAATCATCGGCGTGCCAGGCGACCATAAGGACGGCTTTGCCGCTGAAATGGTAGCGTGTCCTGAAACAGCCGTGACCCGTATGCCGGAAGGTTTCACGTATGCAGAGGCCGCCACCCTGCCGTGTGCGGCGCTGACAGCCTGGCGCGGTATCGTTTCAGAAGCCAATGTGAAAGCCGGTGACTGGGTTCTGGTACAGGGCACGGGCGGTGTTTCCATCTTCGCGCTTCAGTTTGCCAAGGCGCTCGGCGCGCGCGTGATTGCGACATCCTCTTCGAATGAAAAGCTTGAGCGTGTGAAATCGCTCGGCGCGGATCATGTGATCAATTACAAGGAAACGCCGGAATGGGGCCGCAAGGCGAAAGAGCTGACCGGCGGCATCGGTGTTGATGAAGTAGTTGAAATCGGCGGCCCCGGCACGCTGACCCAGTCGATCCATGCCTGCCGCGTGGGCGGTCATATCTCCCTGATCGGTGTTCTCACCGGCGTTTCGGGCGAAGTGCCAACTGCGGCCATGTTCTCATCCAACATCACCATGTCGGGCATTACCGTGGGTTCGCGTCGGGAACAGGAAGACATGGTCAAGGCGATCAATGCCAATGGCATCAAGCCTGTGATTGATACGTCCTTCCCGCTTGATGGTCTGGCTGATGCCTTCCGCCGTCAGGAAGCTCAGAAGCACTTCGGCAAGATCGTCGTCGAGTATTAAGACCATTGCCGGGGGGCCGGAAGGACCAGGCCGTCCGTAAGTCAAACAAGTCTTGACACCCTGCCCCTTTTGAGGCTTTTAGCGCGCTTCGCCCCGTTAACCCGGGTGCGGAGCCATGACGGGTTGGTTGGAGTCCGCCGTTGAGATCGCTCGCCACAACAGGGTGGCAAGCCGGACCCAGTCGATAAAAAGGAAACACCATGTCTCGCAGACATAGTGCCAAGCACAAAATTGACCGTCGCGTCGGCGAAAACATTTGGGGCCGCGCGAAATCACCAGTCAACAAACGCCCTACGCGTCCAGGCCAGCACGGTGCGGCCCGTCGTTCGAAAATGTCGGACTTCGGTACACAGCTCATGGCCAAGCAGAAACTGAAATTCCACTATGGCGACATCACGGAAAAGCAGTTCCGCAAGACATATGATGAAGCCAACCGCCGGAAGGGTAACACCGCCGAGATCCTGATCGGTCTTCTGGAATCCCGTCTGGATGCGTTCATCTATCGCTCAAAATTCGTTCCGACAATTTTCGCAGCGCGTCAGTTCGTGAACCACGCTCACGTCAAGGTAAACGGCGTTCGTACGAACATTCCGTCCTACCGTCTGAAGCCAGGCGACGTTGTTGAACTGCGCGACCGCGCGAAGAACATGGCTCTGGTTCTGGAAGCTCTCGGCTCCGGCGAGCGTGACGTTCCGGACTATATCGACGTCGATCCTAAAGCGATGTCTGCAACGTTCGTTCGTATTCCTGAGCTGTCTGACGTGCCGTACGCCGTCAAAATGGAACCGAACCTGGTCGTCGAATACTACTCTTCATAAGCGTTCGACCCTCGAAGACATTCAAAGCCGTCCGGTTCTCCGGGCGGCTTTTTTGCATCCGGCTTAAGGCTCTGTCGACGCTGGCTCCGACCCGGCATGATCGCGCATGACAGGTTTCCAGTCCGGATCAAAGCCAGCGAGAATGTCTTCGAGATTTTCATCTATGGCACGTGTCACGGCGATGATCGTATCGACGCTTTTCAGGAAGGTATCCTGATCCACATTCGCGAAATCATCGGTTGGCTGGTGATAGTCGGGATGATCCTCTACACCGAGATAAAGATGCGGAATGCCGACCGCCAGAAAGCTCCGGTGATCAGACATCAATGTCCAGTCATCCTGGTCCGGGTTGGCACCATCAAACCCGATGTCCAGATCGAGCGGCGCCGAGCGGGATACCTCTTCAAGCACCGAGCGCAAGGATGGCGTTCTGGAAACCCCCGACGCCCAGAGCTTTCCATTGTCAGCCCGTGAAACCATGTCGAGATTCAGATTGAAGGCCATGCTTTCAGAAGCCAGCGATCCATCTTCGATGAAGGCTTCAGCCCCGAGTGACCCCCATTCCTCCCCATCGACGAAGGCCAGCACCAGAGAATGCCTGGGTGCAGAATCCTTGCGGCTGAAATAGTCGGCAATCGCGAAGACGGCGGCGACACCGGACGCGTTGTCATCCGCGCCATTATAGATCCGGCCCTCATCATCCATGCCAATATGATCGTAATGGGCGGTAATCACGATCACCTTGTCGCTGTCGCCTTGGCCCTGAACGACGCCAACCAGATTAACGCCCTCAACATGTCTTTCGGGACGATCATCGCCTGCGGAAATCGTGCCGGAAAAGGGCTGGCGATAGGAATTGCCAATCTTGAGAAGGTTCATCGCCTGAAGCCGGGCTTCGATCATCTCCTGCGCTCGCCTCGAGCCCGCCGTATCAATGTCTCGCCCTTCCAGTTCGTCAGCGCTCAAGCCTTTCATCAGGCCAATCACCGGGCCGGGCCGGAAATAGCGGGGGTCATATGCCTCATGCCCGCCTTTACTGGCCAGTAAATTGAGCCCGAGCAGGCCAAGCACAACAATAGCGATGATGCCGATGATACGAACCATTGAGACGTCTTTCCCGGTTTATCCGAAGCGGTTTATCGTCAGATTGCATCCCGGTGCGGGCCAGGCAACATACAACAGGGCCCGGCGCGCAAAGGCTTCCCGCCTGACACAAAACAATGCAGGATCAACCAATGAGTCTTGATTTTCCCTCTTCAAAAGCCGTCGCCGACCATTTGATTGCCGAGCCCGGAAAAACCTTCAAGCTGAAGGACCGCCCCACCCGCGATGAAAGCCTGTTTGATGACAAGCATATCGCCCGGGCCTGCACTGAAGAAGACGCGCATGAGATCAATCGCCTTCAGGACATTCTCTATGCTGAGCAGAAACAAGCGCTGCTGGTCATTCTCCAGGGCATCGACACGGCGGGCAAGAGCGGAACCACCCGCGCCGTCTTCGCCTATACCAGCCCGCTGGGCCTGAAAGTCGCAGCGTTCAAGAAGCCGACGGATCTGGAGCTGGCGCATGATTATCTCTGGCGCATCCACAACGAAGTGCCACGAAAGGGATTTATCGGGATATTCGACCGCTCGCACTATGAAGATGTTCTGGTGGTGAAGGTTCGCGGCTTCGCGCCGAAGAACCAGATCGAACAGCGCTATGACCAGATCAATGCGTTCGAAAAACACCTGACCGAGAATGGCACCCGTATTCTGAAATTCATGCTGCATATCTCGCCGGAAGAACAGGCTGAACGGTTAAGGTCTCGCCTCGAGGAACCGCACAAACGCTGGAAATTCAATCCGGGCGACCTTGAAGATCGAAAGCTCTGGCCAGACTTCATGGACGCCTATGACGACATGGTCGAGCGATGCTCGACCGAACATGCGCCATGGTATGTCGTGCCTTCTGATTCAAAATTCCGTCGGAACGCAATGATCGCACGCATCATCCGGGGGACGCTTGAAGATATGGCACCCGAATACCCAGACCCGGGCTGGCGATCAGAAGATTATCAGTTCTGACGCATTTTTCGCTTGACGAATACATATTGAAAAACAATAAGTGTTTTATCTTTTTTCGATATGTGAGGTTCTCATGACCAGGATTGCCATTGCCGCCCTTGCCGGGCTTTCGGCCACCATGCTTGCCGGTTGCGTTATCGTTGACGCCGATGTTGACGATGTAAAAGCACGTTATTCCAACGAACATGCCGAGCGGGTGTATTCCGCTGACATTGGCAATGACCAGATTACGCTGCGTGTGGCGGCATCGGGCTGTACAACGAAGGAATTCTTCGATGTCGACGTCGATCATGAAGGCGATGACGTTTTCTCAGTGGAATTCGAGCGCGAGCGTCGTGACTACTGCAAAATGATGCAGCCCGATGGCGAAAAACTTACATGGTCTTTCGGCGAGCTTGGTATTCCATCCGGCGCGACCGTCATTCTGGAAAATCCGGTCGGTCGCTGATCGCACGGCAGTCTAAGCCTGTTCTTCAGGCTCGGAAATCACTGTTTCGACGATGTCCGTCACGGCATCGTCGATCCGGGCCAGATTATCATTGAGACCGATCAGATCATATTCGTCGGACCAGGCTTTGGCGTTCCGATAGATCAGCCAGACGCCGTCATCGCGCTTTTGAACAAGTATGCGCAGGGGCAGCTCAAACGCCATCATCTCGTCTGATTGCATCAGAGGTGTGCCCGCTTTCGGATCACCAAAGACAAAGAGTGTTGAGGGCGTGAGATCCATATCGACTGCGTCAGCGCCAGAGCCGTGATCAATCTCTGAAAACAGCGTCAGCCCCTTGTCTGCGAGAATGGTTTTGAGACGTGTTCTGGTGTCTGCATAATCATGCGCGCTCATCGCCTTCATCATGCCCGGATGTTCTTCGATTTTCTGTGGGCCCGCGTAAACGCCGCAGGACGCGAGCGTCACAAGCGCCGCCATGGTCATGACCAGATTTTTCATGCGTGTGTTCTCCTAAGTGAAGGAGCAACGCACGATGGCGTGAATTGGTTGCGTTCCGCGCTTAGGGATAGAGGCGTGTGGTTGTCCAGGGTGCGCTTTCGTCTGTTCGTCTGAACACTAACCGGTCATGCAGGCGAAATGGCCTGTCCCGCCAGAACTCCATTTCTACGGGCTTCAGCCTGAAGCCCGACCAGTGCGGCGGGCGCGGCACCTTACCAAGGCCGAACTTTGCCGCGTATTGCGCCACGCGTTTTTCTAGCGCGAACCGCCCTTCCAGAGGCCGCGATTGTTCGCTGGCCCAGGCCCCGATCCGGCTATCACGCGCGCGCGACTGGAAATAGGCGTCGGCCTCTTCATCGCTGACCATTTCCACAATCCCGCGGACCCGAACCTGTCGGCGAAGGGATTTCCAGTGGAAGCACAGCGCCGCTTTCATCTGAGCCTGAAGTTCATCGCCCTTCGCGCTGTCGAGATTGGTGTACCAGACAAACCCGTTCTGATCGGCCCCCTTCAGAAGCACCATACGTACATTGGGCAGTCCATCCGAATCGACGGTGGCCAGCGACATCGCATTGCAGTCATTCACCTCATGCTGGCGGGCAGCTTCCAGCCAGTCCGCAAACAGGTGGAAAGGGTCTTCATTTGAGAAGAAGACGGTATCATCCGCAGGCGGTTCATCCTTTCGCTCGGCATAGTCTGGCGAAGAGGGAATCAGCTTTTTCAGATCGTCACTGGATTTGGTCATGCGGTTTATATAACACTCGCCCAACCTATTTCAGCCAGTAAACTTGTCTCATGTCTCATAACTCTTTCGGTCATCTGTTTCGCGTTACCACCTGGGGCGAAAGCCATGGGCCAGCCATTGGCTGTGTGGTCGATGGTTGCCCTCCCGGATTGCGTCTGGATGCCGCCGATGTGCAGAGCTATCTCGACCAGAGAAAGCCTGGCACATCGCGCTTTGTGACCCAGAGACGCGAGCCAGATGAGGTGAAAATCCTCTCTGGTGTGTTCAATGATGACCGAACTGAAGAGACCTATGGCGGTCAGGTGACCACCGGCACCCCCATCTGCCTGATGATCGAAAACGTCGATCAACGCTCCAAGGATTATGGCGATATCAGAGACCGGTATCGTCCCGGGCACGCCGACTACACCTATGATCAGAAGTATGGTGTGCGTGATTATCGCGGCGGTGGCCGGTCTTCGGCCCGCGAGACGGCCTCCCGGGTGGCCGCTGGCGCCGTCGCGCGGAAGGTATTGGGTGACGACATCATCATTCGCGGTGTTGTGGTTCAGATTGGCGAACACCGGATCGACCGAAGCAAGTGGAACTGGGATACGCGCCTGGAAAATCCATTCTGGTGCCCGGATGCTGAAACCGCAGAGCGATGGGCTGACTATCTGGACGAGGTCCGCAAGGCCGGGTCTTCGGTCGGCGCGGTGATTGAAGTGATCGCAGAAGGTGTACCGCCCGGCTGGGGTGCGCCGATCTATGGAAAGCTCGATTCTGATCTGGCTCAGGCCATGATGAGTATCAATGCCGTCAAGGGCGTCGAAATCGGAGCAGGCTTCGACTCTGCCGCCCTGACCGGCGAAACAAACGCAGATGAGATGCGCGCCGGGAATGATGGCGTGCGCTTTCTTTCAAACAATAATGGCGGAGTCATTGGTGGCATTTCCTCAGGTCAGGCCGTTATTGCTCGATTTGCCGTGAAGCCAACCTCATCGATTCTGACACCGCGCCAGTCAGTGACTGCGCAGGGTGAAGAGGTTGACGTGCGAACCAAGGGACGACACGACCCATGCGTTGGCATTCGCGCCGTGCCGGTCGCTGAAGCCATGATGGCCTGTGTGCTGGCTGACCACAAACTCCGCCATCGCGGTCAGGTTGGTTGATGTCAGGACGGATTTTCGTAGCAGATTATGATCGCGAGAATGTCGGCCGTCTGGTCTGGTTGCCACTGGGTGTGGCGGCTGTGCTCGGCATGGCCGGCTTGTTGCTCAGTTTTCCGCTGCTCTCCTTCTTCGCGGCCGTCTTCACCTATCTGGCGCTGCGGAACTGGCCGCTGGCCCGCTATAACTGCCCTGCGCTCCGGCTTTCCGAAGACGGCGTGGAAGTGGACGGGCTTGGACTGGTACGCTGGCGCGATGTCTCCTCGGTCGATGCAGGTGTGGTTCAGGTTCGTGGACTGAAAATGCCTGCGCTGGACATCGCCTTTCGGGGCCCCGTGACAGAGGTGCTCGAACCGACGGATGCGTCTCGTCTGCGACCATGGGAGTTTCGTATTTTCCGGCTTCGCAAGGATGGGCAGTTGCGGCTCAATCTTTCGAAGATGGATGATGAGCCGGACGATATTCAGCAGGCCTTTCGATACTTCATTTCCGGCCAGACCTGAGTTTTATTGAAGTTTAACATCTGACGGGGAACCCAGTGGCGGGTGCTTCGTTCGAGTGTTATGCCGAATTTCTTGCCGTCGCCCGACGACCCCTCGCTTCTGACTTCCCTCATACTCTTTGGCCTGGCGTCGGCGGTGATTCTGCTGATTGGCCTCCGGCTGTCCAAATACGCGGACATTCTCGCTGACCGCACCGGTATGGGCGAAGCGATTGCAGGCGCCGTGCTGCTGGGGGCCGCAACGTCCGCCTCGGGCATTGTGACCTCGGTCAGCGCAGCTGCGACCGGCGATATCAATCTCGCCTATTCAAACTCATTGGGCGGGATTGCAGCGCAGACTGCATTCCTGGCGATTGCCGACATATGCTACAGGCGCGCCAATCTGGAGCACGCAGCTGCCGAGATCGTGAACGTCACGCAGGCTGCGCTGCTTTGTCTGTTGCTGACCGTTCCACTGATTGCCTACGCCCTGCCGCAGGTGACATTCGCTGGCGTTCACCCGGCCAGCCCCATTCTTGTGGCTCTGTACATTTTCGGCCTTCGGATTGCCCATCAGGACCGCAAGGCGCCAATGTGGGTGCCCAAAAACACCCCCGAGACACGCACAGACGAACCCGAAGACGAGAGTGATAAGGGCCCATCCACGCTGACTTTATTTCTGGCGTTTGGCGGCATGGTGATCCTGATATCCCTGGCCGGTCTGGTGGTTGCCCGAAGCGGCATTGCCATAGCCGCTGCCACCGGCATCAAACAAAGCGTCATCGGGGCTGTTCTCACGGCTGTGGCTACCTCCCTGCCCGAGCTGGTGACGACGATTGCGGCTGTGCGCCGCCGGGCGCTTCAGCTGGCTGTTGGCGGCATTATTGGCGGCAACATGTTTGACGTCTTGTTTCTGGCCGCGTCAGACGTCGCCTATCGCGACGGCTCGATCTATGGTGGTATCGAAGCCGGTGCCCGTTTCTGGGCCCTCGTCGGTGTGGCCATGACACTGGTATTACTACTCGGACTTATCCGTCGCGAGAAAGCCGGACCGGGCCGTATCGGGTTTGAGAGTGTGTCTGTGCTGGCGATCTATGGGTTGGCCCTGATTGCGGTTAGCACCGTCATGTAGACTCAAACGTCCTCAGGCACCGAAGCCGCCCGTCTTCAGATAAGCTTGCTCTTCCGGTGTCGTCTCGCGCCCGAGCACTGAGTTCCGATGTGGGAAGCGACCAAACCGTGCGATGGCGTCCATATGGACCAAGGCGAAATAATAGTGCTCGCGCGATCCGGTTGGCCGGATCAGGTCACAGCAGAGCTGCTGATCTTTCAGGTCTTCAGAATGCATTAGCGGCAGATAGAAGAAGTTCTGAACCGGCATCATCTGGCTTTTGTCAAAGCCAAGCTCGAGCGCTGTTCGGGTCAGCCCGAGCGCCTTCTCATCAGTAGAAAACTGCTTTGCCTGTCCGCGGAACAGATTGCGGGGAATTTGATCAAGCAGGATGATGAGCGATAGCATGCCCGACGCCGTTTCGGCCCAGTCATCATGCTGGCCATCCCGTGCCGCTTCCCAGAGCGCTTCATAGGCGCGACATTCTTCATCAAATGACTCGCCGCCGCCAAACCATTTCGAAGGACCGGCACTGAGCCAGAAGTTCAGAAAATCGAGCGCCACTTCGGGCTCCGCACACTGGCTCATAAAGGTTTTTCCCAGGTCTGGATTTTCGTCAGGAAGACGGCCTCTGCTGGCGAGGAGGAGAGCCCTGCATCGCCAAACAGCTTGCCGAAATCTTCAGACAAATAATGCTTGTAATATGGCTCATGGAAACCTTCCGGGAAGTATTCCAGCAGGCCATCTAGTTCGGGTGTGTCACCGAATTGAAGTGAGTCGGCGAAGATGAACTTGCCGCCCGGTTTCAGAACCCGCGCAATCTCCCTCGCAACAACAGGCCGGACGCGCGGCGGCAATTCATGAAACAGATAAATGCTGACGATCAGGTCCTGGCTTTCATCTGCCAGGGGCATGCTTTCCGCCGCCCCTTCAATAATATCAACCTGAGACCATTTCGTCGTTTCCTGCCGCGCACGTTCTGCATAATTCGGAGAGAGGTCCAGTCCGGACGCCTGCAGGCGCGGAAACGCATCCATCACACTGCGCAGAAAGCGACCTGTGCCACAGGCCAGGTCCAGCAATTGGGTTTTACGCTGGTCGCGGCCCTTCATCTGGCAGGCCACCTCCCCCAGCACGCAACGGCGCATGACATCAGCCGCGCCGGTGAAGAGGACTTCGACCTGCGTGTCGTAAATATCGGCGCTTTCATCAGTGAACCATCCGCCGGACTGATAATGAAAGTTCTGACGGTAATAGGTCGGGTATCGCTCTGCATCCGCAATGTCGCGAACTTCCGTGCCATTTCTGTGCATACGGCGATTATTGACGGCATCCGCATCTTTGAGGAATTGGCGGGAGTGACGTACCGCTTTGGGGAGCTGGCCCGGCCGAACATTGCGTGGACGCGGATAAAGACCCGCTTCAATATTGGCGAGATCCTTTCCAAACGCGCGAAAGAATTCACGCCGCATCGCCTTCAAGCTGGGCTTGCCGCTCGTAGGGGCGAAAGCCGGTTCACCTGGCCGAGAAAAACCGCCCATATTGCGCCTGAGAAAAGCGTAATGCCCGCCATACCAGAGGGTTCGAAGCCCCTGCGCTGCGGCGTATCTGGCGGTGCTGATTGCTTTTCCGGGAGTCACTGTATCTTCGGCCATGTATCACCTTTCCGCAGAAGATATGGTGTGAAGCGGGTAATTGGAAAGGGACGAAGGTCAGCGAGTGCCTGCCAGGGAACGCATGGCCGTAAAGCTATGCATGCGCCCTGACGGCCCATACCAGCCATTCCTGATTGCCATCGCCACCAGCAATGGGTGAAACCGCCCATTGCCGGATCTGATACCCGATACCTTCCAGCCAGTTCGCAAACTCGCCTTTCGCAGCTTCGACCGCCCCGGTGTCCGTCACAATGCCGCCTTTGCCGACCGCTTTTGGGCCGACCTGAAATTGCGGTTTGAACAGAAGTATGGCCTGTCCGCCTGCTTTGACGAACTGAATGGCTGGGTCGAGCACTTTCTCGAGGCCTATGAAGCTCGCGTCGCAAACGAGAATATCAATCGGGCGGAAAATCTGATCTGACGTCAGTTTCCGAGCGTCGAATTGTTCAAAGAGGCTGACACGGTGATCATCGCGCAGTCTGGCGTGGAACTGGTCCCGGCCCACATCAACGGAGAAGACATGGTCGGCACCGGCCTCCAGAAGCACTTCGGTAAACCCGCCCGTGGAACAACCGACATCGAGACAGACAGCGCCGCGAACATTTATAGCGAACACCTCAAGCGCGCCTTTGAGTTTCAGCGCGGCGCGGGAGACATAAGGGTGCGCTTTTTCGGCGCAAATAACATCGATTTCGGAAACCTTCTGGCTCGGCTTATTGGCAGGTTGGCCATTCACCGACACATTACCGGCTTCGATCGCGGCCTGCGCTTCCGAGCGACTGCTCATGAGCCCTTGCTCCAGAAGATACTTGTCGAGCCGAATCCGTTCCGCCATCTTCAAACTCCTGAACCTGACCGCTCAAACGAAAACGGGCGGGTCTTTCGAACCGCCCGTCTACCATCAATTATCATCCAACGCCGCGGCGGAGTATATTATTCGTCAAAAAGATCGCTCCAGAGCGCTTCCCGGCTCACACGCATCGCTTCGATCACGACTGCAAGCCCGGCAATGCACAGAACCATCAATGGCACAGCAGGTTGCTGCACCGCGTTCACCATCACATCAATCATTTTTATCTCTCTCCCTCGGAGTATGGACAGAATACCGGCAAGGGGCTTAATGAAGGGTATCAAACTCAACTTTTATTCGCATGAATACCTGCCGAATTGATTTGATTTCATTCATCTTTTGGCAATATTTGAAGGCAGATTCTGCCCGGTATATCCCGGCTATGGAGGCAAGATATTCCACCCCGCAAATCGTCCGCACCGCGCGCCTGGCAGCGCATGTTATCCGGTCGCCGTCTGGACCTGCTGGACCCCTCACCACTCGATGTCGAGATTGAGGATATCGCCCATGGCCTGGCCCGTGTGGCACGTTGGAATGGCCAGACCATTGGCGAACATGCCTTTTCTGTCGCTCAGCACAGCGTGATCGTGGAGGAGCTTTGCTGCGCCCTGTCGCCATCCCTGACGCCTGATGAGCGCCTGACCGCACTTCTTCATGACGGATCAGAATATGTGATCGGGGACATGATCTCGCCGTTCAAATCGGCGCTGGGCGATCATTACCGGGTCTTCGAAGATCGACTGGAGAAAGCCATTCATTTAAGGTTCGGTCTTCCGGCCCTGATGCCGCGCGGCTTGAAAAAAATCATCAAACAGGCAGATCATATCTGTGCCTGGCATGAGGCGGTGCAGTTGGCAGGCTTTACGTCTGTTGAAGCTGATCAGATATTTGGCGCGCCAAAAGTGGAGATGTCTGTTCGGCTTGACCCTTTGACACCAACCGACGCCCAAAAGGCCATGCTGGACCGGTTTCATGAAATTCAGGAACAGCGTAAGAGACAAACATGATCAGGGAGGCGGGTTTATGACGATCTGGGTTTCATCGAGATTTCACGCGCCGGACCTTGCCCGGAAAATCGGTGCGCGGCGTGCCGTAAGCCTGCTCGCCCCTTACGACACCTTCCCGGTGCTGGGCGATCTGACCGATGATGATCATCTGAAACTGGCGCTGGATGATGTCGACTTTGCCGAAGACGGTCTGGAACCGCCTCAGAAGGCACATGTGCAGCGCCTGATCTCGTTCGTTTCCGAATGGGATAAATCGGCACCATTGTTGATTCATTGCTGGGCTGGCGTCAGTCGGTCGTCAGCCAGCGCGTTTATCACAGCCTGTGCGCACAATCCCGAAGCGGATGAAGCAGATCTCGCCCGGATCCTGCGAAAGGCATCCGCTACGGCCAAGCCTAATCCGCGCATCATCGCCTTTGCAGATGAGATTCTTGGCCGCGATGGCCGCATGATAGAAGCCGTGGACGGGATGGGGTCAAACGTCTTTACTGAACAGGCCGAACCGTTCTCCATTCCCTCCGCCTATGACACCGTCAGGGGGCGCTGGGTCTGATGTCCCTTCGTGTTGGCCTTTCGGCCGTCATTCTCGCTGCAATCAAGGGCGTCCCACACGTGCTGGCAACGCGCGGCAATGACAGTGTGCCAGACGGCCTGCCTTTCGGTGCGTTCGATCCGGACGTTCATCGGACTTTCGAAATCGGCCTTCGGGACTGGGTGACGGCACAGACCGGCTTTGATCTTGGCTATGTTGAACAGCTGTACACCTTTGGTGACAGGGGCCGCGAATTGCCTACGGCTCGTCTTGACGATGTGTCGCCGAAATCCCGGGTTATCTCTGTTGGCTATCTGGCTCTGACCCCTGAGGCGACCGAGATTGGTGGCGGTTTCGATGCGGTCTGGCGTGACTGGTATCGCTATTTCCCATGGGAAGATCACAGAAACGGCCCGCCCGAAACGCTGGTGAATGATTTGTCTGCCTTGTTGAAGGCCTGGGCCGAGGGTTCCGGCGCAGCGGCGGATGCGAATGAGCGCTGGACCCGCGCCTGCCTCGCTTTCGGCCTTGAAGGGAAAGCCTGGGTCGAGGAACGGGTGCTGGAGCGGTATGAGATGCTCTATGAGGCGCAGATCGTTCCAGAGGCCTGGCGGGATCGCGGGAAACCTCGCCCGCAGGTTTTGACAGATCGGATCACCGGGGTTCCGATGCGATCAGACCATCGACGCATTCTGGCCACCGGCATGAGCCGCATCCGGGGCAAAATCAAATACCGGCCCGTTGTCTTTGAACTGATGGCTGAAACCTTCACGCTCTCTGAGCTGCAGGAATCTGTCGAAGGCATTCTTGGCCTGCGCCTTCACAAACAGAATTTCCGGCGGGCGCTGGAAAAAACCAACTTTGTCGAAGGCACCGGCCGGATGGAAACGGCCACAGGCGGACGACCCGCAGAGCTTTTCCGATTCCGCCGCGAAATCGTCGCCGAAAAAGCCGCGCTGGGTGTTCAGACGCCGAGACAGCGTTGAAGAAGCCAGAGACGTTGATAGAACGGATAGAACGGCTCTAGTCCCGGAACCTTTCAAACAGCTGTTCTTCCGCCATCCGCGCCCCAAAATACTCAAAGCCGTAAACGGACAGATGTCCACCGTCTGAGTATAACGGCCATCCGGACGGATCTTTGAGCGGGCAAACCTCGCCGGGACATTGGATAGGACTGAAATCGATGAAATTCTGTGGTGGAATAGCGGCTTCAATGTCTTTATTCAGTTCATCTGCCCTTGTACGAAGCTCAGAGGACGAAAACACGCTTTTCGCATTTTTGGTCAGAAGGTATTCCGGAACTGACTCCGGAAAAATTGGACGTCCTCCGACGACGAATGCCGGAACACCATTTTCAACCAGATGATCGAGCGTGCGGCGAACGATCTGCGCATTTTCTCCCTTGGCGTCCCAACGCCCCGCCATGACGACACCTGCATACTTGCCCGACTTAGCTTCCTCGATCCAGTCATCTGAATATCTCAGACATGCACCGACCTCACCTTTCGGCTGGGCCGAACGGAGGACCGGCATACACCCACGCATTGTCAATTGAGTGAAACTTACGTTAGACGGCTTCCCGGCCTTGAAAACCAGATAGGTATCAGCCGCAAAACTGTCGCCGACCAACAGCCAATTGTTGCGTCCCGGCTCAATACAGGTCTCGCGGTCCCAATCTTCAAACGATATCGCCGGGGTCAAATGACATACGCCGGTTCTGATTTTGCTCACTCTATCGTCAGCGATCTGGGCGGGATCGTATGACACAACACCTACGGCTGAAGACGACTTTGCCGATACACGCCCGTTCTGCGCCCAGAAGTGAGCACCAACAAACATACTGACCACCATGCCTCCGGCAGTTACCGCCGTCACCCATGGATATGCTGGCTGATTGCGTCGATCTCGCAGATTATGCTCTACAAAAAGGTGCAACAGCGCTCCGAAGACGACCGATGCCAGCAGCAAACCTGTCACTTCCACGCCATCAAGGTTCTCGTCTGTCGCACGCTTCCACAAAACGATAAGCGGCCAGTGAACGAGGTAGATGGAATATGACCGTTGCCCGAGCCAGACCATCGGATAAGAGCCCAGCCATTTTTCAACGCCAGGCGTCGATACGCAAGCGAGGATCGCCATCGTGAGAAGCGTAGGCACGACTGTGGTTATTGAATAATAGCCCGGAATAACGTGGATGACATACGACCAGGCCAGCAAGGCAATTGTTGCAAGGACGCCGACAAGATTGCCTGTG
Organism: uncultured Hyphomonadaceae bacterium; assembly: GCA_964342455.1. Classification (GTDB taxonomy): domain Bacteria; phylum Pseudomonadota; class Alphaproteobacteria; order Caulobacterales; family Hyphomonadaceae; genus Ponticaulis. Next base: position 16,583 of record CAYFGB010000031.1, on the reverse strand, counting down.
ACCCCGCGGACCTGAAACGCCAGGATGGCGAGAATGGCGCCGGCGCCAAACTGGAAAACACGAAATGGGGTTAGAAAAAACACTGCGCCTGCATGGTCAGCATTCAAATACCAGCCCGCAGCAAGCGTTACAGCAGATAATGCAACCACCGTCACCAGAACCGCCATACGCCCGCCCTTGAGAGACAGCATGATCAAAGCAGGCCAGAACAGATAGAACTGTTCTTCAACGCTCAACGACCAGGTGTGCAGGAAAAGTTTGTTCTTGGAATCCGTGTCGAAGTATCCTGACTCCATCCAGAACAGAATGTTGGCAAGCGAACCTGATGAGTACATTGCTTGCTTCCCATCACGCATCAGTTCAAACGTGCTGGAAATGAAGGCGGACGCCAGCAGCGACAGCAAAACAGTCACAAACAGGGCGGGTAGTAATCGACGGAATCGACGTGCGTAAAACTGTACGAAAGAGAAATCATCCCGGGATTTGACCAGAATTCCGGTGATCAAAAATCCAGAGATGACAAAGAAGACATCGACGCCAATAAAGCCGCCTTCAAACAGTTTCAGATCGACGTGAAACAGCAAAACCAGCGTTACTGCTATGGTGCGAAGACCATCGACAGCTGGCATATACCCCAAATGTTTCATTCCTACCCCACACTCAGACCACGTCACTGGGATTACAGGAAGCCCTAAAGCAGTCAACTCCTATCGCGGTAATGCGACCTGAGCGGTATCACTCGCAAGTCGTCCAGCAAAACCGCGATGAATCCGTTTAATTTTTCAGCACCTTGTTAAGCGCATGTGTGGTACCGCCAGAAATCCTTTCAAACACATTTGTGATAAACTTCCATCGAATTCTCTTCTGACCAGCCTTGCCAGACCGATTCCTTTGAACTATTTGTGACGGACTGAGTTTTGCTCAATTTGGGCAAAAGGGGCTCGGATCACTATCCTTCTCAAGGCGATAGGCTTGAAAAGGCGTGTTGGTCTACCCACATTATACTCAGATTGAGCAAAAGGGGTTCTGCCCCAAACGATAAAGGAGGGAATTATGGCCCGAATTATTGATGCAGCACCAGGTTGCGACATCCCGGCACTCAGCCGTACGCCGTCGGCACTGGAAGCGCGTGGCCTGTCCTATTCCGATGAGGTTCGCGCCGCGACCGATCACCTTTACGAGAACGTGAAGCATTTCATCACGCCGATGGAATGGCCCGGCATTGCACCGCTGGTTCATGGCATTCAGAAACTGAAGGCAGAGCGGAATGCCGTTGTGCTGGCGCACAATTACATGACGCCGGACATCTTTAATCTGGTTGGTGATTTCCGCGGTGACTCACTCCAGCTGGCTCGCCAAGCTGCTGAAGTCGATGCAGAAGTGATCGTTCAGGCCGGTGTCCACTTCATGGCCGAGACCTCCAAAATTCTTGCCCCTGAAAAGACTGTTCTGATCCCGGATCTGGAAGCAGGCTGCTCGCTCGCCTCCTCTATCACGGGCGAAGACGTCCGACTGATCAAACAGAAATTCCCCGGCATTCCGGTGGTCACTTATGTGAACACGACGGCTGATGTGAAGGCTGAGACCGACGTTTGCTGCACATCGTCAAACGCCGTTCAGGTTGTCGAACATGTTGCCGCTGAATGGGGCGTGGATAAAGTTATCCTGATCCCGGACAAATACCTGGCGCGCAACGTTGCGGCAGTCACCGACATCGAGATCATCACCTGGGAAGGTCGTTGTGAGGTGCATGAGCAGTTCACGGCCGACGATATCAGTGCGCTGCGCGATGCCCACCCGGGTGTTATGGTGCTGGCGCACCCTGAATGCCCGCCTGACGTTCTTGAGTCAGCCGACTTTGCAGGCTCTACTTCGGCTCTGGCAAACTACGTCAAGGATCGCAGCCCGAACAAGGTTGTCCTGCTGACAGAATGTTCCATGAGTGACAATGTGGCCAGCGCGAACCCTGACGTCGAGTTTGTCAAACCGTGCAATCTGTGCCCACATATGAAGCGGATTACACTTGAGAACATCTATGATGCCCTCAAGGAGATGAAACATGAGGTGTTGATCGACGAGGATATGCGCATTGCAGCGAAAAAATCGATTGATGCGATGCTGGCCCTGCCAAATCCGAAAACGGCTCGTCCGTTTGAGACCGGTCTGGCACCGAAGGAAATTGAAACCCTGTCCGCTGGTTGATCCGGGTTTCCCAGATGGAGACTGACATGGCGCGAGTTCCTGGTCGATTGATGGCTGCTGGTCTCGCGCTTTGTTTTTGCAGCACTCCGGCCTGTGCCGCAGCTAATGAAGCCGAGGAAACCGCCCCTCCCGCGCTGGAGACCACCGACATTTCGGGAAACTGGTTGTTTGAAACCGCTGAATACAGGGACGGTTTCTGTCAGATGTCTGGCACCATGACCGTATTCACGAAAAGCGACCCGGAATCCGGGGCTTTATCCTGTTCCCTGAATGCGGTGGAGGTGTGTGGAGGAGACCGGTCCATCGCCGAACAGGATTGCAAAATCACGGCGACAGAAGACGGGCTATTGGTGGAAAGCGCCATCCTGAATCTTCTGGAGAAAAAGCCCTGGTCAACCGGATACGCCCCTGACAATTTTGTACTGGATGAAATATCGTCTACAAGAATGACAGGGCGACTGGTTTCAGCCATCACCGCACCTGCACTCTTCTATCGGCCAGTCGGAGGCATCTCTTGAAGCGAATGATCACGGCTCTGGCCAGCGTTCTGGCGCTCACCGGACTAAGCGCGCCAGGTCTGGCGGAAGTCAGCAAAACCGAGACTGACCCGGCTGATGTCAACATTGCCGGCGAATGGAGCTTTGTCGCTAATACCGGCGTCGATTGCACATTCTCGGGAAACGCTCTGTTGATTGAAACAGAAGATCCAACCCGGTTTGATTGCGAGCTGACAGCCGTTCAGGTCTGCTCGACCTCCACATGGCAGGTCCGCCAGTCCTGCGCCGCCAGTCAGGTGAATGACAGCGTGGTGATCGTTTCGGAGATTGAAGAGTTCATTCAGGGCGAACCGAACCAGGGCTACCGGCCTGACAATTTCCGCCTAACCATCCGATCGTCAGACCTGATGAAAGGTGCACTGATTTCCTGGGGCTTTCATCTGGCCGAGTTCCGGCGGATGGAAGGAACAATTTCCTGATTTCCGAGTAGAGTTGATGAAAAACCTTAGAAGTGAGCGGCATGTCGTTCCGCTCTGATGTCCTGATTGTCGGCGCAGGGCTGGCTGGTCTGTTCCTCGCGCTTCGACTCGCCCCCCGCAAATGCACCATTATATGCCCTGCGCCGCTGGGTATGGCATCGTCCAGTGCGTGGGCGCAGGGAGGGCTTGCGGCAGCGCTGGCCCCTGATGATTCACCTGAAGCCCATGCGCGTGACACCATGCTGGCAGGCGACGGGCTGGTGGATCCGGTCACAGCGCGCCTGATCGCCGAAAATGGTCCGGCCCGCGTTCGCGATCTCCTGGAAATCGGGGTGCCCTTTGATCGCACGCCGGAAGGCGCACTGGCGCTGTCGCTGGAAGCCGCGCACAGTAAACCGCGCGTGGCCCGCGTGGCGGGCGACCTCGCCGGCAAAGCTATCATGGAGGCCCTCTCGGCTGCGGCGCTTCAGTCAGACAGCATCTCGATCAATCCCGGACTGAAAGCCGTCGAGCTCCTGCAGTCTGATACGGGCAGAATCGGCGGCGTTATTGCGCGCGATCATGACGGGTGTCTTGTCGAAATCGAAGCGAATGAAACCGTGTTCTGCACGGGTGGTTCGGGCGGCCTTTTCGCCGTGACCACCAATCCGCGTGAGGCGCGCGGCGACGCCATTGCCATGGCCTACCGGAAGGGTGCCCTGCTGGCAGACCTTGAATTTGTTCAGTTTCATCCAACCGCCATTGATGTTGGCCGCGACCCAGCCCCCCTGGCGACCGAAGCCTTGCGCGGCGAAGGTGCCCGGCTGGTCAATCGCGACGGCACGCCTTTCATGAAGCGCTACGACCCCATGGAGGAGCTGGCACCGAGAGACCGGGTCGCCCGCGCAGTTCATATGGAGTGGCTGTCTGATCGCGGTTCCTTCCTGGATACACGCCAGGCAATTGGCGACGATATCGCGCATCACTTCCCAACGGTTTTCTCAAACTGCAAATCCGCCGGGATCGACCCGCGCTTTGATCTCATTCCGATTGCACCAGCGGCGCATTATCATATGGGCGGGATTGTGACCGATGTCTGGGGTCAGACCAGCCTTGAAGGGCTTTCGGCCTGCGGAGAGTGCACATCAACCGGCGCGCATGGCGCAAACCGGCTGGCATCCAATTCCCTGCTCGAAGCGGTCGTGTTTGCTGCGCGCATTGCAGACCGTCTGCGGGAAAGCAAAATCACAACGCCCGGCGCGCTTTCCCGATCCCTTCCCCCGGTCGATCTGGAAGAGCAACGCCTGTCTGTGCTGCGCCAGGGGATGGCCATGCATTGCGGTGTGGTGAGAACCGCTGAAGGGTTATCCGGGCTATTGTCTGACATCATTGATATGAAATCAGAATTTGAGATGGACGCTGCACCACGGGCACTTCAGGTCAGCGAACTGATCGTCCGATCCGCCATCCATCGCGAGGAAAGCCGAGGCGGTCATTATCGCGATGATTTCCCGGACAAGTCAGAAGACGCCCGTCGAAACTTTCTATATGCCGGGTCTGATGGCCCTGTTTTTGTCAAAGATCCCAAGCGAGACTGATCCATGCGCGTACCGCCCCTTCCCGATATCGTACTCGAGCCAATTGTTCGTCTCGCCCTCGCCGAGGACCTTGGACGCGCTGGCGATCTGACGACGGACGCCACCATTCCGATCGGCACGCAAATGAGTGTTCAGATCACGGGGCGACAAGCAGGCGTAATTGCTGGTCTGGATGCGGCCAGCCTCGCGCTTCGACTGATAGACCCCGGTGTTACGCTGGAAATCCTGACCCATGATGGCGAAAAAGTTGAACCAGGACAGGCGGTTGCCGTTCTGAAGGGTGAAGCCCGATCTATCCTGATTGCCGAGCGGACCATGCTCAATTTCATGGGACGTCTGTCCGGCATTGCCACGCTGACCGCCCGGTTCGCCGAGGCTATTTCTCACACGCCTACAAAGATTGTGTGCACACGAAAGACCACGCCCGGTCATCGCGCCGTGGAAAAGCGCGCTGTCCGATGTGGCGGCGGCACCAGCCATCGCTACGGTCTGGATGATGCCATTCTGATCAAGGATAATCATATCGCCGCCTGCGGCGACATTGAAACAGCCGTTCGACGCGCGCTCGACTATGCCGGCCACCTGCGAATGGTGGAAGTGGAAGTCGACACGCTGGAGCAGCTCGAAACCATCATCCCCCTGAAACCGCACGCCGTTCTGCTCGACAATATGAAACCCGATACGCTGAGAAAAGCCGTCAGCATGGTCGCCGGAGCGTTCTCAACGGAAGCCTCCGGGGGCGTGACGCTCGACAGCGTTGCCGCCATCGCAGAAACCGGCGTTGATTTCATCTCATCAGGCGCGCTGACGCATTCTGCCCCGAATCTCGATCTGGGTATGGACGCCCGCTGACCAAACCGGCCTTCAAAGATTGGGATTGCAATGTCTCAGCAGCCCTCTACGCTCAACCCAAACGAATAATACGTCAGGGAGGACAGCGTCATGGGCTCAGCCAGAGGTCGCAAGAGCATCCTAATCACAGGGGCCGCTTCCGGTATTGGTGCCGAAACCGCCCGGCTTTTCGTACGTAAAGGCTGGTTTGTCGGACTTTACGATGTGAACGAGAATGGCCTCAATGACATGGTCGATGAACTTGGCGAAGGCAATTGCATCAGTGCCCGCCTTGATGTCACACGCCGCAAGGATTGGAGCTCTGCGATCTCCGCTTTTGGGGACGCCACAGAGGGCCGCCTGAACGTCCTGTTTAACAATGCCGGTATTGGCCGGCATGGATGGTTTGAGGACATTCCTCCCGAAGACGCCGATCTTGTGGTGGATGTGAACATCAAGGGCGTTATCAATGGTGTTTATGAAGCGCTTCCCCTCTTAAAGGAGACCGCAGGCGCCAGGATTATCAACACATCGTCGGCTGCCGGCATTGTGGGGAGCCCGCAACTCGCGGTCTATTCGGCTTCGAAGTTTGCCGTCCGCGGCCTTTCCGAAGCACTGGATGTCGAAATGAGGGACCTCGGGGTTCGCGTCACCTGCCTGATGCCCTGGTTCGTAGACACGCCCATTCTCGATATGTCGAACCAGATCGGCTCCAACCACAATATGAAGGATACGCTTCAGGACAGCGGACTGGAAGTTTATCCGGTCTCCATGGCTGCAGACGCTGTCTGGGATGCGGCGCATGGTGAGGACGTCCACTATCTGGTGGGCAAGAACGCGAAACGCGCGCGCTTCGTTCAGCGCTTCTTCCCCAACACCATGCGGAAACGATTGAAACGGGAACTCCCTTCCCGGTCTGACGTTTAATCAGCAGACATGAAAAAGGCCTGCGCATTGCAGGCCTCTGATCAGTTCAGACGATTTCTGGCGATCAGGTCGCGCGGGCATTACGTTGCTTGATTTCCTGCCATTCCTGACCACGCGGGAAACGGTAGAAAATATGCGTACCGATCGTCTTGGTATGAACAAGGTGCTTGTTCCAGATCGGATCCACGTAATCGGTGTGATAGTGGGTCGCGGCACCGGTCAATGGCTTGTTCAGATCCATCATGACGTGTGCAGCTACATCCTGAGCGCGTTTCCACAGACGACCGCGCGCCGGAAACCGATCCATCTGACCGTCACACGTGAAGCTGAACTGACAGCCGGTGGTGCGCTCTGATCCCTGGAACACAACACCGCAAACCGTATCCGGATAGCGATAGTCACGCACGCGGTTCATAACCACTTCAGCAACAGCTACCTGACCGAGCAGCGCCTCACTACGAGCCTCGTAGTAGATGGCTGTCGCCAGACAATCCGCTTCAGAACGGGATTTCTCTGCCAGCTTGAAATGCGCCGGCTGGAAAGACGCGTACGACTCAAGCGCTGCCATATCGCGATAACGCTGATCGAACTTGTCTGTGACTGAATCCGGAGACCGCTTCAGCGCATACTCAACAGACCGCATCCACGGATTATCGAGCACGTCAGCGTCATTCTGTGTTTCAACAGGCGCGCGTGTTTCGATACGGGAGGCGAGATACTCTGCCTCAGACCGGAATTCCGCACGCTGAGATTCAGTTTCGACGCGACCCTGAAGAGTCGGCAAGGCAACAGCGGCCGTAACGGCGCAAGCTGTAACAGCGGCCGTCCGGTAAACTGTCGTGCGTTGCTCGTTTGCAGGCATAGTCGTCCACCATTGAGTAACGCGGCTCAAAACTGACCGCCTGCGTAATCCAATACGCTTAGAAGTCTTAAGAGAGGTTAACATTGTGACTTTATCCCCAGACTGCTCATCTCGCGGCTTGCGCCGTCTTGTTGGCTTTTCTCGGCTGTTTTAGTTGCGAAGCCGGTGCCTCTTTATTCAACGAAGTCGCTGGTACATACGCATTTTCTATTTGAATGCAACCCAATACGGCAGTCTTCCAGGGCCGACCCTGAGCAGACGCTGAATGTAAGCGAGCGCTTTCAATACTTAACATGTGGCGAAAAATGGGCAATTCAAGGATTATGTCTGGGAAAAATTCAGAGAATTCAGGGCGCCGGGTTAAGACAAAACGGTCCGTATTCAGACATAATCAGAATCAAAAATCCCCGATGATTTTTTCACCGGGGATCAAACTTTTTTGTGATTACGCAACGTGAATAGAGGAATCAGTCCTCTGAATTTTCCTTCAGAGCAGCATGGGCTGCGGCCAGTCGGGCAATCGGAACCCGATATGGCGAACAGGATACATAATCGAGACCAGCCTTGTGACAGAAGATCACCGAAGCCGGGTCTCCCCCATGCTCACCGCAAATGCCGAGCTTGATTCCCGCACGTGTCGAACGGCCTCGCTCAACACCAATCTTCACCAGCTCTCCAACACCGTCCTGATCAATCGTGACGAACGGGTCTTTCTCGTAAATGCCCTGCTCTTCATAGGTTTTCAGGAAGCGACCCGCGTCATCACGCGAAATACCAAGCGCGGTCTGCGTCAGATCGTTCGTACCAAATGAGAAGAATTCAGCCTCTTCGGCGATGTCACCGGCACGAAGCGCGGCCCGAGGCAGCTCGATCATGGTGCCAACCAGATATTCAAGCTCCATACCTGATTCGCCGAAGACGGATTTTGCTACCGCATTCACGCGCTCTTTCAGGATTTGCAGCTCTTTCCTGGTGCCAACGAGCGGGATCATGATTTCCGGCACTGGCTTATAGCCTGTATCTTTGGCGACCTGGATAGCCGCTTCAAAGATAGCGCGTGCCTGCATCTCATAGATTTCAGGATAGGTGATACCGAGACGACAGCCGCGATGCCCCAGCATTGGGTTCGATTCAGACAATTCTGACGCCCGCGCCTTCAGGCGATCAATATCGAGACCGGTTCCCTTCGCCACTTCTTCCAGGTCGGCATCGGTGTGCGGCAGGAATTCATGCAGAGGCGGGTCAAGAAGACGAATCGTACATGGACGGTCTTCCATAATGCGGAACAGCTCAGCGAAATCGTCGCGCTGGAATGGCAGAAGCTTTGCCAGGGCTTCCTTGCGGCCCGTTGTGTCGGATGCCAGAATCATCGCGCGGACAACTGGAATACGCTCAGCATCAAAGAACATGTGCTCGGTACGGCAGAGGCCAATCCCTTCGGCACCAAAAGCTTTTGCCGTTGAAACGTCTGTCGGTGTTTCGGCATTGGTACGAACCTTCAGACGACGAACGCCATCCGCCCAGTTCATCAGCTCACCGAAATCTCCGGAAAGATCGGGCTCGGTCATTTCGACTTCGCCATAAAGCACCTGACCTTCGGCACCATCTACGGTGATGGTTTCACCCTTGGTGACAACCCGGCCACCAACAGTGAACTTGCCGCCAGCTTCGTCAATCTGCATGGACCCGGCACCACAGACACATGGGCGCCCCATGCCGCGTGCCACCACAGCTGCGTGAGACGTCATACCGCCGCGCGCCGTAACAATGGCTTCGGCTGCATGCATGCCGTGAATGTCTTCCGGGCTGGTTTCGAGACGAACAAGAATGACCTTCTCGCCTGCTGCGGCCATTTCAGCCGCATCGTCAGAGCTGAACACGACCTTGCCGACAGCCGCACCGGGAGAAGCCGGAAGGCCCTGCACCAGCAGATCACGGCTCGCGCCTGGCTTGATCGTTGGGTGAAGCAGCTGGTCGAGCTGAGAAGGCTCAAGGCGCAGAACGCCCTCATCCTGTGTGATCAGACCTTCGCTGACCATATCAACTGCGATTTTCAGCGCCGCAGCCGCCGTCCGCTTACCGTTACGCGTTTGCAGCATGTAAAGCTGGCCGCCTTCAACGGTGAACTCGATGTCCTGCATGTCGCGGTAGTGCTTTTCCAGCGTCTGCGCCACTTCAACAAGCTGATCATAAACGCCCGGCATTTCGACTTCGAGCGGTGTCAGCTCAGACCCGATACGCTCGGCGCGTGCCTTGGAAATCGGTGCCGGCGTCCGGATACCGGCCACAACATCTTCACCCTGCGCATTGACGAGGAATTCACCATAGAACTGGTTCTCGCCGGTCGATGGGTCACGCGTAAAGGCCACGCCCGTTGCTGAGGTATCGCCCATATTGCCGAATACCATGGACTGGACGTTCACAGCCGTGCCCCAGGCCTGCGGGATGTCGTTGAGCTTGCGGTAAAGAATGGCCCGGTCGTTCATCCACGAACCGAAAACAGCCGTGATCGCGCCCCAGAGCTGGTCTTTTGGATCTTCCGGGAATGGCGCAGATGACAGCTTCGCCACCGCAGCCTTGTATTGTTCGATGACTTCCATCCAGTCTTCGGCCTGAAGCTGGGTGTCTTCCTCGAATTCGTTATCTTCCTTGAAAGTCTCCAGAATGTGCTCGAATTCATGGTGCGGAAGTCCCAGCACCACGTTGGAATACATCTGAATGAAGCGGCGATAGCTGTCGAAGGCAAAACGGCGGTCGCCCGAAAGCTTTGCGAGGCCCTCGGTCGTTGTGTCGTTCAGACCCAGATTGAGGACGGTGTCCATCATGCCAGGCATGGACGCACGGGCACCGGAACGTACAGACACAAGCAGAGGATTGGCCGCATCGCCGAACTTCTTGCCCGTCTTGGTTTCAAGCGCTGTCAGCGCATGCTCGACCTGTGGGAGCAGCGTTTCAGGATAGGTTTCACCGAGGTCGTAATAGGCATTACAAACGTCTGTCGTGATTGTGAATCCGGGCGGAACAGGCAATCCGAGTTTGGCCATTTCAGCGAGGTTTGCGCCCTTACCCCCCAGCAAATTGCGCATACTTGCATCGCCATCTGATGTGCCTCCACCAAAAGAGTACACCCACCTGACGTCAACGTCTGCCGACATGGTCATATAGCCAATCCCCTAACTCTCAACTTTGGAAAAGTCCGCAACCCGACCCAGTACGGACCGTATGGTCGATAGCAGATACAGTCTATTTTTTCGCACTGCAACATCATCTGCATTCACCGTTACGCGGTCGAAAAACGCATCGATCGGTCCGCGCAAATTACTCATTACTGTCATGGCGGCTTCGAAATCCTCAGCCTTCACAGCAGCTTCTGTCTTAATTTCGCCATCTTTGAGCGCGGCGAACAAGTCCTTTTCCTCTTTTTCCTGCAAAAGAGCTTCTTCAACCAGACCTGTGTACGCCGTGCCGTCTTTTTTCTCTTCAGCGCGCAAAATATTGGCAGCGCGCTTATAGCCCGCCAGAAGATTGACGCCGTCCTCGGTGGCGAGGAAGGTTTGCAGCACGTCAACGCGCTTTGTGATGGCCACCAGGTCATCTTCGCCCAGTGCGAACACAGCATCAATCAGATCATAGCGTTTGCCCTGATCGCGCAGATACTGTTTCAGCCGATCTGCGAAGAATGAGAGGAGGTCTTGCAGAACGTCGTTGTTTATCCGGAAATGCTTGGTCGTCGTGAAAATCACTCTAACCGTGTCCAACGTCCGCAGTAAGTTCAACCGAACGCTATTCTCCAGGAGAATCCGGACAACACCGAGCGCGGCCCGGCGAAGGGCAAACGGGTCTTTCGAACTTGTCGGTTTTTCGTCAATCGCCCAGAAGCCAACCAGCGTATCAAGCTTGTCGGCCAGAGCCACAGCAATGCTTACCGGCGCGGTGGGTATCGCGTCTGAGGGCCCTTGCGGCCTGTAGTGATCGGCAATGGCATTGGCCACGGCTTCGTCCTCGCCCTGTTTCAGGGCATAATAACGGCCCATCACGCCCTGAAGTTCCGGAAACTCATAAACCATTTCGGAAACGAGGTCGGATTTGCACAAACGCGCAGCGCGTTCGGCAAGTGCCGGGTCCGCCCCGACTTTCGGCGCAAGCTCCGTTGCCAGCGCGGCAACCCGCTCGACCTTGTCGGCGATTGTGCCCAGCTCTTTCTTGAAATCAATCTTGGCGAGCTTTTCACCCATGGTTTCAAGCGGTGTTTCCAGATCGTTGTCCCAGAAGAAACGCGCATCGTTGAGACGGGCAGACAGAACGCGTGAATTGCCCTCGGCGATTTTTACGCCGCCATCTTTTGCTTCGATATTGGCGACAACGACGAAATTCGGCGCCAGGCCGCCCGTTTTCGGGTCACGCACCGCGAAGTATTTCTGGTGGACCCGCATGGAGAGCTGGATCACTTCGGCAGGCAGATCCAGGAAGGCCGGATCCATCTTGCCCAGCAGGACAACAGGCCATTCAGCGAGACCTGTGACTTCATCCAGAAGACCTTCATCCTCGACCAGTTCAAGGCCCGCCTCTGCGCAGACTTTTCTGGCATTCAGCAGAATGGTGTCGCGGCGTGCCTGCCTGTCGAGCATCACATAGCCGGTGTCTTCAAGCGCTGCTTTATAATCCCGCGCATCAGAAATGGGGTAAGGCCCGCGGCCATGCACACGATGGCCTTCGACCTCGTTGCCAGAGGCAATGCCATCAATATCGAACGGAACAATTTTACCACCCAGCAGGCAGGTGATGCGCTGCAAAGGACGTACCCAGCGCAGATCGCCGGTGCCCCAGCGCATAGATTTCGGCCAGTGAAAGCCGCGCACAATGGCAGGCACAGCCTCGGCGATGATATCAGACGCGTCCCGGCCAGGCGTTTCGATGATGGCGACGTAGAAATCACCTTTTTTCGGGTCTGACTTCACCTCGGCCTGATCAATTGAGGTGAGGCCTGCACCGCGCATGAAGCCTTCAATGGCCTTGTCCGGTGCCCCTACTTTCGGGCCCTTACGCTCCTCGCGCACATCTTCCGACCGGCTGGCGACATCTTCAATGATGACGGCCAGTCGGCGCGGGCCAGACAGCGTTTCGACGCTGCCGAAAGACAGGCCGGCATCCTTGAGGGATTTTGTCAGTGCACTGCCTAAATCGGCTTCAGCTTTCGCCTGCATACGGGCGGGAATTTCTTCGCAGAAGAGCTCAAGAAGGAGTTGGGGCATGTTTTCGCCGGAACTTAGGAATTTGGGATGGGCATACGCCCTGTGCTGACTGGGTCAAGGCCCATTTCCCAATCCGGCATCAGAAACACCCTGAGCGCTGACGATTTCTTCTTCCGGTTCAACACTGTGTCGGACGACGCGATCGCCCACCATGGTGAGGCATTGCGTTGAACGCCGAAGGTAAGCGGTTTGATACCGCATCCATATGAAACCTTTTTCGATACCGGGCGTTGATATGGCTAACGAAGGAAGGAGACGCGATATGACTGACGTCACTGAAAAAGAACAAGACAAGAAGACATCAAAAGATGTGCGCGATTCCGGCAAAGAAAATATGGAGAATCCGCCTGAAGAATGGACCGAAGTCGATGAAGAACTCGACGAGTCCTTTCCGGCCAGTGATCCCCCCGCAAATTACTGATCCGCAAAAGATAATGGGAAGACCAGAGGCCTGAGCTGAAACGCTCAGGCCTTTTTCTGTACGTTCCGGACGTCATCAACCTGATAGGTCAGCGCGTCTGCATCTTCACCATGCGCGATCGTGACGTAGGAGCCATGGAGCAATTGGTGGTCCGCCAGCCGGTAGAGAGGCTCGTCCGGCCCCTCGCCGTCTTCATCATAATGGAAATACCAATGGCTGCCGCGATGGGTCAGCAGGCCGTCGGCGGCCAGCTCGTCATCAGGATGAAAGCGTTTGACCGTGCAATCCTTCTTCATCTCGCGCCAGGCATCGACATCCAGGCGCGCATCATTGTTCAAAGGCGCGACGATGACATAGCCCTGGTCGCGGTCGCCGTCGGGGTAGCCGGGGTTGCGCGCAAGGCGGAGAACGATTTGCTTGAGTTGCATGATGGTTCCTCATCCGATCCAATTTAATGGTACAAAAAATATGGTCATTGGTTCGAACTTGCGGAATGCGACAGATTGGACCGGTCGTTATTCGCCCGGACAGTCGCCGTATAATTGCCTGGCGATGTCCATGTATTCCGCCATTGGGGTCAGGCCGAGGGCGACGCGTCGTTCGTCCAGCGTTTCAGGATCTTCGACCGGCGGCGTCGTCGACCATTCGCCAGCGATACAGTTGTACTGCGTACCATATCGCTGCGCCCCGCCCTGCTGAAGCGTCACCCGGTCATAGAGTAAGGCATAGGCCTGCTGGTCGATCTTTCCACTTTCTGCCAGTTGCTGAAATTCGGGCAACATGTCGGCCTGAAATTCCTCGTCCGGGGAATGCTGAACGATGTGAAACATCTGCATCAAAAGGTCTGGATTGAACATGGCAATCTTGTCCATGTTGTACTCAGCGAGAATGCCCTTCAGAGCCTCCGTATTCTCCCGGTCTACGCGTTCGAATATGTCTTCAGTGCCTGCAATGAATTGTTCCCGGTCTTCCAGCGTCATCTGTTCTCGATTGAACATGTCAATGATGAGATCGCGAACATACTGGTCTCGGGCGTGCAGTCGTCCCACCTCTTCGACAAGCGCTGCTTCGCTTTCATAGCGGCGCTCAAATTCGCCAATCAGCCATTTTGCATTGGGCGTCAGGTCTGCCGAATCGATGGATGGGGTGAGTTCATCCTGCGCGAAGACAGGAACCGGCGTCACGGCGCAGAGGAAAAGGGTCGAAGCCAGCGCAAGTTTCATCGTTTATCCTCCCGGAAACCGTCAGCATGATGCCTCAGGACGGCATGATCACAAAGCAGATGCTGCAGTCAGCCCTTTCGAAGGACATGATTTCCCGATAGCCTTGAAAGATCAGACAGAAGATGGGGACAAATTCTATCATGATCAGGAAAATGACTGCGGCGTTTGGCGTCGGGCTGGCTTCATTCACGCTCACCGGCGCCGCGACTGCGCAACTCTCCTACGAAAATGCGTGCGCGTCAGACGCGGCAGGCGGCATTTTCAATTGTGGCTGTGTAAAGGAGAAGTTCACCGCGGCCACAGCTGATCTCACTCCGAAGCAGACCTCAATACTTTCTGACGTGATCGCCAGATCGCTGGGCGACACCAGCATCGCCAACCCGGACCCGATGGACACCATTCAGATCGCCGATCAGTTGATGGTCATGAGCGATATCGCCTCTGGCTGTCTCTCCGATTCTTTCCATCAGGACGTCGCTGATGCTGAAGCCGCTGCCGAAAAAGCCAATGCAGAGGCCGATGCTGCGATGGACGCCGAAAAAGCGCGAACCGATGCGATACCAACTGCGCCCTTGCCGCCTGAAATCACGGATGCAGACAATTACCCGGCACTGGCTGGCGCGCCTGGCAGGGATGCGGCCACGGAGTTTCGCGATTATGTCATCGCCGACTGCCGCAGCTTTGGAAATTCGGCCGGCTATTGCGGCTGCTATGCTGATGCCACTGAGGATATGATGACACCGGAACAGACCCGCGCCTATGAGATCTCGTCTCAGGTCAATCATGAAGCAGATCGCGGCCTGATCTCAATTGACGACATGGACCAGGAAAAAGCGCGCCGTCTCGGCGTCAGCGAGCGCCAGGTCCGAGAGTATGCGGCACAATGGAATGCTATGGTGAGCTCCCAAGCCTATCAGGACATTCATTTCGCCTGCGAGGCCTATCGCTGACCCAGCACCTCGAGCGGCGGGGCCTGCTGTTCACTTCGCATTCAGCCCCGTTCCCGCTATCCTTCTCTCAACGGAATGGAGGATGACGCAAATGCTGAAACTGGCACTGCCTGCGCTATTGGCCGCGCTCTCATTGCCCGCAATGGCGCAGGATACGACACCTTCTGCGAAGGTTCTTAAGGCTGAGCCCCAGCCGATACGGGATCTGGAAGACGAAGACAAGCTGCTCAATTTTGAGATTCAGGATCTGAAAGCTGGCGAAGCGAAAGCCAAAGATCTGGAAGCCACCGACGGGGAAACCGCAGACCTCGAAGCCGAAGACAAGATGATGAATTTCGAAGTTCAGGACTAGAGACCACCACAATGATCGCCCCGTCAGGAGATGTCGTCATCCCTCGCCCGGGTCGATCTTGCCGCGCAGGTTTTTGACTTCGCCTCTCTGCTTTTTCGATTCAAGACGACGCCTGATCGCCCCTTTGGAAGGTTTGGTCGGGATACGTCTTTTCGGAGCCACCAGCGCCTTCCGGATCATCTCTGCAAGGCGTTTTTGCGCCAGTTCCCTGTTCTGCGCCTGGCTGCGCGTGTCCTGCACCTGAAGCACAATAGCGCCGTCCGTGGTCCATTTCCGGCCCGCTATCCGTTTCAGGCGGCGCTTGACCGGGATGGAGAGGTTCGGGCTACGCTCTGCCTCGAACCGTAGCTCGACCGCAGTGGCCACCTTGTTGACGTTTTGCCCACCGGGACCGGACGCACGTATGAACTGCTCGGTCAGCTCCCAGTCTTCAATGACAATATCGTCTGTAATGTGGAGCATGGCTTACGCCGCGCGTTCTTCTTCCTGCTTCGCCCAAAGCTCTGCAGCGCCGCGTGCAAGATCGCGAACCCGCGCGATGAAGGCCTGACGCTCGGTCGGGCTGATTGCGCCTCGCGCGTCGATCAGATTGAAGGTATGAGACGCTTTCAGGGCGTAGTCATAGGCTGGCAGCGGCTTTCCCGCGTCCCGCAGGGCGTTGGACTGGCTTTCACAGTCTGAGAACCAGCGCTTCAGCATTTCGACATCAGAATGTTCGAAATTGAAGGCTGATTGCTGGCGCTCGTTTTCAAGGAACACATCGCCATAGGAAAGTGGATTTGGACTATCCGGCGCGTTGAACGGCAGATCATAGACATTATCGACGCCGAACACATACATGGCCAGACGTTCAAGCCCGTATGTCAGCTCGCCTGACACTGGATGCACATCAAGGCCGCCAACCTGCTGGAAATAGGTAAACTGGCTGACTTCCATACCGTCACACCAGACTTCCCAGCCTAGCCCCCAGGCACCGACCGTCGGGTTCTCCCAGTCATCCTCAACAAACC
>CAYFGB010000030.1:0-37017 GCA_964342455.1 uncultured Hyphomonadaceae bacterium | reverse complement strand
CGTCATGGCCCATCGCGATACCGTCATCGACGGCGATGGTGTTGAATTCCTTGGCAACACCGCCCGCATCCTCAATTTCGCGCGCCACCATCTGGCCGAGATCCTTGAGATGGACATGGCCCGGTACAAACTGGGTGAAGGAGTTCACCACCGCAATGATTGGTTTGCCGAAATCATCGTCCTTCATGCCGGTTGCGCGCCAGAGTCCGCGCGCACCTGCCATGTTGCGGCCATGGGTGGAAGTTCTGGACAATAAATTTGGCATAGTAACCTCGTGACTTTGAACGCGGTGGATCAGCCCCAAAAACTGAAAGACGGTTACTAACAGCGGGCCAGTGGCTTCGCAACGAAATCAGCGTCTCAATTACGTGATCTGCGCATCTTTTTGCTTGGAACGCTGTGCTCAGGTGCTGAAAATGGATGCCGCTTTCTCGATTTGCAGAATTGCTGAAATGTTTTCGCACCGCACAAGCCAGACAGCTGACGTAGCGTTTCAGCCGCGGTCCACGATTGCGTGGAAAATTTTTCCGAAAAGTAGTTGCGAATGAATTTCAACCACATTAGGGGTGCCTCAATTGATAATTATTCTCAATAAGGGGCGAATATGAAAACCTTTGTGGCCAATGGACTCACGTCAGTTGCGCTGATGGCGGCCTTGTCATCTGGCGCTGTGGCTGCGGCGGACGATGCGGCAATTGGAACGTCGGACAAGAAGACGAAGCATGAACGCCGTCTGGAAAACATTGTCGTGACTGCCGCGGGTTACCAACAGACAATTGTGGAAGCGCCTGCCAGCATCACGCTGCTGCCACGCGAGCAGCTCGAGCAACAGCGCGTGAACAACCTCGCTGAAGCGCTGCGCGATGTGCCGGGTGTCGACATCGGTAATGGCGTCGGAAAAACGGGCGGCCAAAGCATCGCGATTCGGGGCATGCCGAGCGACTACACGCTGGTCCTGGTTGATGGACGCCGCCAGAACGCCGCTGGTAATGTCACACCGAACGGTTTCGGTGACACGTCTTCCGGCTTCGTGCCGCCGGTTTCCGCGACAGAGCGGATTGAGGTCGTACGGGGTCCAATGTCGACGCTCTATGGATCTGATGCCATGGGCGGTGTGATCAACATCATCACACGCACGCCGGATGAGGATTTCGGCGTTGATCTGGGCTTTGATGCGACCGTTCAGGGCGATGACTCTTTCGGTAACGCCTACAACACCACGCTTTATGCTGACGGGCCCATTGTCTCTGAGAAGCTGGCGTTCGCTGTGCGTGGCCGGTATTACGAGCGTGAAGCGTCGGACCTGATTTTCGAAGATGCCAATGGCGACGAAATCGAAGTGTCCAAGCGTGGCCCATCGCCGGTTGCAGCCGAAGTCTGGTCTGCTGGTGGACGTCTGACATTCACCCCGAATGATGATCATCGCATCTGGCTGGATGTCGATGTGGCGCGTCAGGCTTATGATAACTCTGACGGTCAGCTCGGAACGCTGGGAACACGCGGATATGCCGAGGAGCTGGAATTCAATCGCGATCAGTTCGTTCTGGCATATACTGGCGAAGTGTTTGGCGGCGTTGTGGATGCAGACATTACCCGCAACAGCACGGAAACGCTGGGACGCGTCCTGCCATCGGATGTTGAGGGCACAGACCGTCTTGCAGGCGATCCCCGCGATCTCGAAGCGACGAACACAATCTATAATGCCCGTTTCTATCGCTCGCTTGGCGCAAACACATTCACGCTGGGTGGTCAGTTCTGGGATGCCGAGATGATCGATGGCGTCGCGGCGGACGAATTCACCCATGAACAATGGGCGCTGTTTGCTGAAAACCAGTGGGAGATGACCGACACCCTCGCGCTCACTGTAGGCGTCCGGTATGATGACCACAGCCAGTTCGGTGATCAGATTTCGCCGCGCGCCTATCTTGTCTGGAACGCCAATGAGTATCTGACGCTGAAGGGCGGGGTCAGCCGCGGCTTCAAGACGCCACGCCTTGAGCAGATCGCATCCGGCATTATTGGTTTTCGCGGGCAGGGCACCATTCCTGTACTTGGAACGCCAACGCTGAAGCCGGAAACCAGCACGACCTATGAGGCCGGTGCCTATTTCACCGACAATAATGGTCTGATGGGCAACATCACCGTGTTTCAGAATGTCTTTGAAGACAAGATTGCCAATGGACCTGAGCTCATCAACTGCGCCTATGATCTGACGGAAGAAGAGTATGAGGCGCTCCCGCCATCAGACTCCTGCGTGGATTACGGCTACTGGCCGCGTCCGGCGACCTATTCGCAAAGCATCAATGTCGATGAAGCGGAAACCCGCGGTATTGAGGCATCGCTTCGCAAGAGCTTTGAAGACGTGACCGTGTCTCTGAACTACACCTATCAGGACAGCGAACAGAAAAGCGGCCCGAGTGAAGGTGAGCCACTGGTCAACGTACCAGAACATCAGCTCAGCTCACGGGCGAACTGGGATTTCCGAAAGGACATGAATGTCTGGCTGCGCGGTGAATACGCTTCCGAGCGGTATCGCGGCTCAGGCGAGGCGCAGGAACAGCTTGGCGACTATAAGAGCTATGTGTTGTTCAGCCTCGGCGGCGGCTGGGAGATCAACGACCATGTTGCGCTGAATGCCACGATTGATAATTTGCTGGATGAGGATTTCATCAGCTATCAACCTTATACAAGCCGAGGATCGCTGGCCTATTCAAACGAATACGCCATCAATCAGGAGCCGCGCCGTCTTTGGCTTTCGGTGAATGTGAATTACTGATCTGACGAAAAAGCCCCGGCGTTTCGAACGCCGGGGCTTTTTGCTTCATGTGATTTCTGACCTGGCCTGCCTATTCGGGCAGACTGCCAAACCGGCCTGACTGGAAATCGACAAAGGCCTGGCGGATTTCGTCCACCGACGACATCACAAACGGCCCCTGACCGACAACGGGCTCGCCGAGTGGCTCGCCCGTCAGGACAAGCAGGCGTGTGCCTTTTGCCGCTGTCAGCTCAACGCCCTGTCCTTCGACGGAGAAGCGTGCAATGCGCGCCGGATCAATGCGGTGTCCATTGGCCTCAATCGAGCCGGTCAGTACCACCAGCATGGTGTTGTGCCCCTCGGGCAGATCAAGCGAGATATCACCGGCCTCCGGAATTTTGACGTCCCAGATATTCATGGGCGAGAAAGTCGAGGCTGGCCCCGTCGTTCCGTCAAAAGCGCCCGCGATAATGCGAGCCGCCCCACCCTCAAAGGATAGCTCTGGAATTTCCGCATTCAGAATAGCCTGATATCTCGGCTTGTGCATTTTATCCTTGGCAGGAAGGTTCACCCAAAGCTGGATCATCCGGAACGGGCCACCCTTTTCCGAGTATGCTTTGGAATGAAACTCCTCATGGATGACGCCGCTGCCGGCTGTCATCCACTGCACATCGCCTGGGCCAATCGTACCGCCGCCGCCATGATTGTCACGATGGCTGACTTCGCCATCATAGACGATGGTCACGGTTTCAAAGCCGCGATGGGGATGCTGGCCGACGCCGCGTGGCGGGCCGGAATTGGGCTCAAAGAAATGCGGGTCGCCATAATCCAGCAGCAGGAACGGGCTGATGGCTGCGGTGTCGCCCTGATAGCTGAACAGTGTGCGTACGCGAAAGCCGTCGCCAACCCAGTGGCTGCGGTCGGCACCCATGATTTCGACCAGTGATTTCTTCATTTTTCTATTCCTGTTCGATAACCAGCTCAAAAGAGCCATTTACAGTTTTCAGAAATGATATGTTTCTCTGAAACGCGGGCTCAAGTAGGTTCCCCGAGGTGCCTGCTCGCATGATCACGGAATAATACGTGCAGGATGGGGGGCGTCAGTCTTGATCACCTGTCTTGGTGCCAGTCTTCCGAAACAGGCGCTGACCGAGCTTGCTGACCTCTGTACCGCAGGACGCACATGTCCAGCCTCCCCACAGGAATTGGCGCATGTTCCTGGGTGTGCGGACCATGGGAAGGGCGGCATCACATTCGGGACAAAAGGTTTGGCTCATATTCGCCGCCCATTTAGAAGGTTCGGTGATTTTGACGCCTGGTTCTCCGCCATTCTGCATGCGCACGCCATGGGCGTAGAGCCCATTATAAATAGCAGCGCGGCTGTGCGGCTTCACTTCCTTGCCGCTCTCAAATGTACGTAATGTAGCAACCCCGATATCCAGCAGGTCCGAAAGTTCCTTTGCGCTCCAACCGAGCAGTGCGCGCGCCGCCTTGACATGTTCGGGGGTCATCGTCTGAGCCGTAACTTTGCCCATTTTATCCTCCAATTATATAAAAAATATAAATCATGGCCGGAGAAAAGTCAAAGAAAATCATATAAAAAATATAAAAGTGGACTGAATGGAACGGGTAGCCTGTTAAAAGTCAGCGCTTGTCGCGTAAACGAACCTTGCCAAAGCGGCTGCACTCACCGAAATAGCGCGCATGGCAGCACCTCCCGTTTTATCTCTGACAGACATTCGCCTGACCTGGGGCGGCAAACCCGTATTTGAAGGCGTCACGCTCTCGATTGGCCCCAATGAACGGGCGGTTCTGGTTGGTCGGAATGGCGCCGGGAAATCCACACTGATGAAGATCATTGCGGGTGTGATTGAGCCGGATGAAGGCGAGGTGTGGCGTCAGCCTGGCGTTCGCGCAGTCTATCTGAGCCAGGAACCTGACCTTTCCGGCTTTGACCGTTTGCTTGACTATGCGTTGAGTGATCTGCCTGCCATTTCTGCAGATGATCAGCACGTGGCCGAGGCCGAACTCATGGCGCTGGGACTGGATCCGGAAGCCAGTCCGGAAACGCTTTCTGGCGGGCAGAAGCGCCGTGCGGCGCTCGCGCGGGCGTTTGCCGCCGATCCGGATATTCTTTTGCTGGACGAGCCGACCAACCATCTCGACATTCCGGCGATTGAGCAACTCGAAGGCCGACTGGCAGGGTATCGCGGCGCGCTGTTGATGGTGAGCCACGACCGGCGCTTCCTCGAGCGTATTTCCACCAGTTGTTACTGGCTGCGTCAGGGCGTGGTGCGCCGGTATAATCGCGGATACAGCCATTTTGACGACTGGGCGAACGAGGTTGAGGCCGAGGAAGAAAAAGCACTCGAGCGGCTGAATACCCAACTCAAGGCAGAACAGCGCTGGCTTGAGCGCGGTGTCACGGCGCGCCGGAAACGGAATATGGGCCGCCTGCGAAAGGTGATGGATATGCGGGCTGAACGTCAGAGCCGTAAAACCAGCCTGAACGAGATCCGCGCAACCTCTGACATGGTGCTTGAGACCGCTGAAGGTTCAGGCAAGCGGGTGATCGAGGCCCGGAAGATTTCCAAGACATTCCAGACCTCCGAAGGTGAGCTGCCTGTGGTGAAGGAGCTGTCTCTGCGCATTCAGCGCGGTGACCGTCTTGGTATTGTCGGACCGAACGGTGCGGGTAAATCGACGCTTATCAAGCTGCTGCTGGGGGAAGTTGAGCCTGATGAAGGTTCGATAAAGCTCGGCACCAATCTTGAGATTGCCTATCTCGATCAGGGCCGCGCGAAACTCGACCCGAATGATACGCTCTGGCAGGCGCTGGCCCCGGAAGGCGGCGATCAGATCGTGGTTCGCGGCACGCCCCGGCATGTGGCAAGCTATGCACAGGATTTCATGTTTAAATCCGAACAGCTGCGCCAACCCGTTTCAGCTCTGTCCGGTGGCGAGCGGAACAGGCTCCTTCTGGCGATTGCTCTGGCCAAACCGTCCAACCTGCTTGTGCTGGATGAGCCAACCAATGATCTGGACATGGAAACCCTCGAATTGCTCGAGGATATGCTGGCCGAATATGACGGGACGCTGATCCTTGTAAGCCATGACCGGGCGTTTCTGGATGGGGTGGTGACCTCATGTATTTCCCCTGTGGGCAATGGGGAATGGCTGGAAACACCCGGCGGATACACCGATGCTGTCAGGCAGTTAAAAGAGATCAAAGGCGCAAAGGCGTCTGGAAAAACGCCAGCGAAAACAAATCAAAAGGTTCAAAAGCCCGGTGGCGGCAAAGCTCAGAACAAGCTCTCCTTCAAGGATAAGCACAGGCTTGAAGAGCTCGATAAGCTGATGCCAAAGCTTCAGGATGAAATCGGAGCGCTGGAAGCTGAACTTGCTGATCCGGAGCTGTTCACCCGCGATGCTGCCCGGTTCCACAAAGCCAGCGAAACGCTCGAGGCCAAACGCGAGGAACTGGATGCTTCTGAGCTCGAATGGCTGGAGCTGGAAGAGAAGCGTGAAAATCTTGAGAACGCTGGCTGATCAAATCAATTTGGAAATGTTTCAAGAGCGTTTGTTAACGCAAAGCTGTCATCACTGTCCGCTGTGACAGAACAATGAGACCGGCATGACAGAACTGGCATCACAATCCGCTTTCGCGAAACTGAAAGACCTTGCAGTAGAATCCTCGAGTGATAAGCGCCGGGATTTACTGCGCGGTATTACAGATATGTTCCTTGGAGACATTTCTTCGCGAAGTGAGACTGAGTGCATGTTGTTTGACGATGTCGTTTCGACGGTGGTCAAGGATATGGAAGCCACTGTCCGGGCAGAACTGTCGGGTAAACTTTCGGCTGTTGATGCGCCGATCACGGGCACGCTGAAACAGTTTGCTATGGATGATAACATCGACGTTGCCCGCCCGGTGCTGGAGAACGCAACCGGCCTGACCGATGAAGATCTGATCGAAGTTGTGGCCAGCAAGACTCAGGCCCACATGCAGGCGATTGCCAGACGGGCATCCGTCTCTGAACGCGTTTCTGGCGCGATTGTGGATCGCGGTAGCGATGCGGTTGTGGCCTCACTTCTGGAAAATGCGGGCGCTGAAATCGGCCGGAAGTCGATGGAACAGATCACGGAACGTGCGATCTCATCTGAGGTGTTGCAGAAATCTTTCGTCAATCGCGATGCTGTTCCACTCGATCTGCTCAATGAGCTGGTCATGGTGGTCCAGAAGGATTTGCGCAACGAAATCCTGAAGCGGTTTGAAGGGGTTTCCGAAGCCGAACTCGATGCAGCGATTTCCAAGGGCCGGCAGGTGGTGAAGAAATCCTTTGGCCGTCAGAGCCGGGAGCAAAAACTGGCCATGGTCGAAATCGACCGGATGGAGAACCAGCGCAAGCTCAAGGT
Source organism: uncultured Hyphomonadaceae bacterium (assembly GCA_964342455.1). GTDB lineage: Bacteria > Pseudomonadota > Alphaproteobacteria > Caulobacterales > Hyphomonadaceae > Ponticaulis. The sequence goes on along the minus strand of CAYFGB010000030.1, from coordinate 29,846 downwards.
CGAGCTGCTGCTGAAATATCTTCAGGAAGACAATGTTCCTTGTTTTGCCGAAGCGCTCGGACGCCTTTCAGGTATCGGCTATGACGGGGCCGTGCGGATCTACAAGGAACGCGATGTCGATAGCCTGGCACTCACGCTCAAGGCGCTCGACGCGCCACTGCCATTGTTTGCGACGCTGGCGGCTTATGTGGCCGGTGTTTCGGATGCTGTCAGCCAGGTGAAACAGTACGCAGGCGTTTATAAGGAAGTGCCAGCGGTCGCAGCTCGCCGCGCCATTCGTTTCTGGAAGGTTCGGGCGGCAGCTTAGGCGGCCTGAGCCCGTTTATTCGCCTTCGCCCTCGCCATCGTCTGCGCCAACCGATTTCTCGTATTCCAGTTTTTGCACACGTGCGCGCTCGACACGCTCGGAGAGTTCCGGCGGCGACATGATTTCCGGTGGGTCCTGCTGTTGCATGTAAAGCGTGCGGGACGGGAAGGCGAAACTTGTACCGGCGCGCTCAATGATATCCATGATTTCAAGAGCGAAGGCTTCTTTCACCTTCAGCCATTCAGCCCAGTTCGTGGTGTTGGTGAAGGTGTAGATCAGGAAATCGATTGAGCTGGCGTTGAAATTATCCACTCGCACGAACAAGGCGGCCGCGGGCGGTTTGGCAAAATCCGGATTGTCCCAGAGATAGGCTTCGATCTCGTCACGAATGTATTTCAGCTGATCGACAGTGGTGCGGTATTCAATGCCCACAACCCATTTGATGCGCCGATGGGTCATGCGGGAATAGTTGGTCACCGCATTATCAGACAGCTTCGAGTTCGGAACAAACATCGGGCTCTTGTCAAAGCGCCGGATCAGGGTGGACCGGAAATTGATCTTTTCCACAGTCCCTTCGCAAATGCCGTCCACCGCAATCCACTCACCCTGGCCAAAGCGTTTTTCAGTGAGGATCAGAAGGCCTGCGATCAGATTCTTGAAAAGATCCTGTGCGCCAAGGCCAACCGCGATGCCGAAGACACCGAGACCCGCAATGATGGGCCCGATCGGGATACCCCAGATATCGAGAACAGCCGCCGCACCGATGATCAGGAACAGGACCTGAAGCGTTTTGACCATCCAGTCGACAATGGCACCGGAAAGCGTCTGGCGAAGGCCCGTGAAGACAAAGGAGAACGCGCCGACAGCGCGATTGAGTGTCCAGAAAATGGAGATGGCCACCAGTGATCTGAGCACCTGATTTGCGAAATGCTGGGCCTCTTCAGGCAAATTCATCACTTCGACGGCGATGTAGACACCAATCATGATGGGGACGATTTTCAGCGGTGCAGAAATCGTCGTCACCAGGGCATCATCGAGATTGGTTTTTGTGCCTGCCGCCTTGCTGGTGATGTAGCGGATCACGGTGCGCGCAAACAAACCACGCACGACCAGGGAGATGAGCAGAATACTGATGGCGAGAAGGATTTGTCCCCAGGTCAGGCCAAATGGCCCCTCTGACCATAGAAACGCGAAATAATCATACGCGTCCTGGCCCCATCGCGGCAGTGTATCGACCCAGCCTGGCTGCGCCGCTGTCATACCGGAGAAAAACACATCCATCCTCCCAAATCCCGATTGCCCACCTTTTTGTGCAGGCTTAATGCGGCGTCAACTCCTGCAAGGTGAATTCTACGTGACGATGGAAAGGCCCGTGTCATGTACGCTCGTATCGTCTCTGTATTTCTTGGCGTTCTTCTTTTGGCATCCTGCGCGGCGGCACGAACAACCGCCAATGTTGCCGCTTTGCCCGTGAAGGCCGGGTTCGCCGCCGGCAAAGGCGTTTATCTTACAGGCAAGGGCATCTATAAAATTGGCGAGGGCGTTTACAAAGTCGGCAGCGTCCCCGTGAAGATCACGGCGGAAGCGCTGGAGACGACGTCCGAAGTGCTGATCCTCACCAAACGGTTCGTCACGACGGCAGGCACGATTGCTGAAACGAGCTATCGCATCCGGCGGGCAGAGCTTGATGCCCAACTGGCTGCGCTGAAACAGGCGCGGAATATCGTCGAAGTGATCATTGATGTGCCACGCGCGTGAAACCGGCCGGGGCTGACTTGTGAAGCGGTCTGGCATCGTTTAGAGGCAGGCAGATCAAGAGGGGGCTTACATGGTTGAACGCGTTACACTGTCGGCAAACGGTTTCGAGATTGAGGTTCTGCCAGAGCGCGGCTGTGCGCAGTCCCGGCTGGGCTGGGTTTCGCCCGATGGCACCAATTTTGAGCTGATGCGTCGTCCGGATGAGGCCACCATCAATGATACCTCACTGAGCCTGTCGACGCTGTCCAATTTCATCATGTTGCCATTCGCCAACCGGATTGATGGCGCGCGCTTCACCTTCAATGGCGAAGTCTTTGAGATTCCGCTGAACCGTCCGCAACAGCAATGCGCCATTCATGGCCATGCCCGTGACGTGCCATGGCAGCTGGTGGATCGCACCGAGACCTCGATCACCTTTGAAGTCCGCTTCCAGCGCGATGACACGCCTTATGACTTCACGGCGCGCCAGACCTTCCGCGTTGATGGCGACCGGGTCGGGCTGGAGGTCTGGGTTCGCAATGAAAGCCAGCACACATTGCCTTACGGATTTGGCTATCATCCCTGGTTCCCGATGAGTGATGAGACCGCGTTGCAGTTTTCGGCGGGCAAGACGTTTACGTCAGATGACCGGACCTTCCCACTCGAAGCGATTGACGTGCCGCCAGAGCTCGACTTTACCTCCGGCCCGGCGATCAAGCCGCGCGCGGAAGTCGACAAGCATTATGCCGAATGGACCACGCGTGAGACGGTGATCATTCAGCCCGATCAGGGCTATCGCCTGACGGTGTCCGGCGATGGCGCGCTCACCAATGTCCACATCTTCATTCCCGAAAACAACACGGCCTTCTGTGTTGAGCCGGTGACGCACGTAACCGATGTCGTCAATCGCCGCGAGTTTGAGACCTATGGCGACATGACGCCGCTGGCCACAGGCGAGAGCATGACCGGCTCAATGTGGCTGAAGCCGGAACTGTTGTGATCCAGAGCCCGTCCGATCACTGGCAAAATCGTCCATTACCCAACGACACTCTTGCTGCGCACGCGGATGCAGCTAGTTTCCTATCGCAAGCCTAGTCTCAGGGGAGAGCCTTTCCATGTCGCGTCCAGCCATTCTTTCGAACCTTCGCCTTCCGGTGATCGGTTCACCGCTTTTCATCATTTCCCAGCCTGATCTCGTTATTGCGCAGTGCAAGGCGGGGATTGTGGGGTCGTTTCCGTCACTGAACGCGCGCCCTGTCAGCCAGCTGGATGAATGGCTGGATCGTATCACGTCCGAGCTCGACAGCTATAATAAAGCCAATCCGGATAAGCCGGCGGCGCCGTTTGCCGTGAACCAGATCGTCCACAAGACCAATAATCGCCTCGAAGAGGATCTGGCTCTGTGCCAGAAATACAAAGTGCCGATGGTCATCACTTCGCTGGGTGCGCAGCAATTCGTGAATGATGCGATCCACTCATATGGCGGTATCGTCATGCATGATGTGATCGACACAGTGTTCGCACGCAAGGCGCTGGAAAAAGGCGCTGACGGCCTCATCGCTGTCGCGTCGGGTGCAGGCGGACATGCGGGCACGCGTTCGCCAATGGCGTTGATCCAGGACATCCGCGAATTCTGGGATGGGCCTCTGGCGCTTTCTGGCGCGATTGGTAATGGCGGTGCCATTGCGGCCTCGCTCGCCATGGGCGCGGATTTTGCCTATATCGGCTCGGCGTTCATCTCGTGCGACGAGGCCGTTGCAGTTGAGGGCTATAAGGACATGATCGTGGAGTGCGACTCCAAGGATATCATCTATTCAAACCTCTTTACCGGCGTGCACGGCAATTATCTTGCACCAAGTATCGCGAAAGCTGGTCTGGATCCGAATAATCTGCCGGAAAGCGACCCAAGCAAGATGAATTTTGGCTCGGGTGGCAATCAGGAAGCCAAGGCCTGGAAGGATATCTGGGGCTGTGGTCAGGGCATTGGTGCGATCAAAAAACGCGGCCCGGTCTCCGAGCTGGTTGACCGTTTTGAGGCCGAATACAAAGCGGCGATTGCGGCGGTTTCCCGTGGCGAAGCGTTTGATTTCAAGTCGCTGACTGTCGAGGCTTGACCGGCTCCAAGGTTCGCACTTGTTTGCAGTTTGGCCACTTTGATCATTCGAAATCTGGATGATGATGGGCGTAACATCTCAAGGTCCTGATTGAATTTCGACAATCAATCCCACCCTTTAAATCCGAACACAAGAATGCCGCCCTTGACTTAGAGGAGCGGCATTTTTCATGGCCTCACCCAACGATTTCACGCCCATTCTCGGGCTGCCCTATCTGTTGTCCAATCAGGCGCAAAAGCACGTCACTCTGAATGAAAGCCTCCGAGTGTTGGATGGACTGCTTCAGATCAGTGTCGCGTCACGTATTGAGACCGAACCACCTGAGTCACCTGATGAGGGGGGTCGCTATATGATCGCTCCGGGCTCCAATGGCGCCTGGGCCGGGCATGAGGGTGAGCTGGCGCTCTTCTCGGATGGCGGCTGGTTGTACTTTCAACCAGCCGCGGGCTGGCAAATCTGGGTGGCGGATGAGGGCGTGCTGATCGTCCATGATGGCAGTGGCTGGGTCAGCCCGCTGCCCGATGATCTGCAAAATATCAAACGGCTTGGCCTGAATGCGACAGCCGATGCGAGTAACCCTCTGCTTGCCCGTTTGAATGCGGCGCTGCTTACGGCGGAGGAGACAGGTCAGGGCGGCAGTGGTGATGTGCGTCTTAAGCTGAACAAGGAGGCGAGCGGTCATGTGCTCTCGCTTCTCTTTCAGTCAGGCTATGCGTCTCATGCGGAAATCGGCCTTGTGGGCGATGATGATCTGGTGCTGCGAGTGTCACCGGACGGTACCGGCTTTCTGGAAGGAATACGGATAGACCATCAGACAGGCGTGCCGCGGTTTCCCAGCGGCGGCGTGCGTGAACAGCTGACGGCGAATCGAACCTATTATGTGGATGCCAGCTCGGGATCAGATACTAATGATGGCCTGACCCCTGGCGCAGCGCTTCAGACCATTCAGTTCGCGATTGATGTCGTGTTGTCGCTCGATCTCGGAATCCATGACGTGACGATTGAGCTTGCGCCCGGGTCATATGCCGGGTTTGAGATGAGCGGCTTCGTAACGGGCAGTGGCACAATCTGGCTGAAGGGCGATGAAACCGATCCGGCCAATTGCGTGCTCGACAACCCATCGGGGCCGTCTGTCTCTCTTGAAAAGGGCGCGCGACTGGATATCAGCGGCGTGCATGTCACGTCCGGGAATGCGGGGTTTCAGGTCCTCAGCGGCGGCCTGATTACCATCGTTGGTCCGGTCAGCTTCGGTGACACGAACCGGGCCCTGTTTCGAGGAGACGGGATTTATTCTGAGATTCTGGTGAAAGGGCCCATCGAAGTGACGGCTGATTTTCGACGCTTCTTCGAGGCGACACGCGGCGCGCACTGCCAGATGACGGGTGAGACCGTCACGTTTACGGGCACGCCCGAAATTCAGAATGCCTTCATACAGACCAAGCGCATGGCGATGGTGAACTTCACCGCGAACACGGTCACCGGCGCGGTGACGGGCCGAAAATACCAGGCTTACGAGAACTCTCTGATCAACCTTGCCGGTGGTGGTGACGCCTCTGTACCGGGGGATCTGGCGGGCGAAGTTTATACGGGAGCGGTCATTTCATGACGCATGCAACAACAGAATTTGATCCTGCAGATTGGTACTGGCGCGTAGCGGGTCAGGATGGCGTCTATTCCAGCCGAAAGCGGGACTATGTCTCTGAAGAGGATGACGCCTATCTGAACTGGCTGAATGACCCGCTGCATCGGCCAACCGATATTGGCAGCGAAGCTTTGCTTGTTGATGTGTTGAAGCGGGTCTACCCGCCGGGGCGGCCCGTAAATCTGCCAGAATTCGCGGCGGAGACGCGATGGGAACTCGAGACTGGCGGCATTGAGATTGGCGGGATGCCTATGCGTACAGACCGGGAAAGCCAGGCTCTGATTCATGGCGCCTATTCGCTGGCGCAGGTGAATGAAGCGGCCAGTTTCCGTTTCAAGACCAGCACGGGCTTTGTCAGCCTGACGGCGGCGCAAATGCTGGAAATCGGCGAGGCTGTGGCGGCTCACATTCAGGCCTGCTTCGCCTGGGAAGCTGACATTCTGGACGATATCAGCGCCGGCCAGCTCTCAAGCGAAGCGGCGATCTCAGCTCGGGCGAACGCCTTCATGGCGGTTTAGCCCATAACCCTGGACAGAAGGATAGTCGCAATGGACGGAAACTGGTTTGGTCTCGCAGCCAGCGCTGCAGGGGGCGGTATTTTCGGAGTGCTCGGCACAGCGCTTGGCCGCGTGGCCGGATATTTCGAAGCGCGCCAGCAACAGGCGTTTGAAGAAAAACGATGGCGGTATGAGATCGACAAATTTCAGCTGGAGATGGACGCAAATGAGCGCGAAGCTGAGGCGGAATTGAGCCTGCAGAACATGCGCGGGTCGTGGGATGGGTTGAGCGCCAGCCTTGCGGCAGATGCAGCTTTGCCGTCTGGCTATCCATTCGTGAACGCGGTGCGCGCGCTGACGCGGCCTGCGCTTACGCTTTTGCTGTGGCTGATCACGGCCATTGTCTTTTTCAATGTCGAAGAACCGCTGAAGGCGCGCATTGTCGAAACGGCTGTGTTTGCCGCAACGGCTGCCACGCTATGGTGGTTTGGAGACCGCACAAACCCGGCTTCGAAATGGGGAGGTGTGAGCTAAATAGATCAGCCCTGAGCGTGCTTCGCCAGCTCCTGATGCAACCATCGTACATGCGTCCGGAGCCGATCTACTTCGTCCGGCGCTGTGGACGGGTTAGCTTCGGCCTCTTTCAGCCATGTTTCCATCAGAGAAATCTGTTCACGGAGCCAATCTCCGTGATCGTTCCCGGGAGTCAGAATTTCGAACGCATCATCCATTCCAGGGAGTGTATCTCGAATTTTTGGAATTTCTGCGTGCCAGCGTGTCACATGCGACGGTTTGGCGCGTCAGATCAGACACGCTCAGGGCAGGGCATCAAAGGCCACAAGAGCCAGCGAGCCGACAGCGCTGAGGGTTGCGAGGATTCTCAGCCGGAAATACCAGGCCGGATAATCCGCAATCGAATCCCAGGCCAGCAGAAACAGAAACCCGCCAGCCAGTATGAACATGCCGCCGGACATCCAGTTGCCGGGCATGACGGCGACCAGGGCGGTGACCCATGCCATAATGGCTGGAAAAACGGCCAGCACCATCACCATGGGGCGAAGACGGGTAAAACTGCCGCCAAATTCCTTCCCCCAGCGTGCCCCTGCCATGAACGACAGAATGACAGCGCCGTATAAAAGCGTGGAAAGACGCGCCATGACCATGACAAGTTTCAGCCCTTCCGCATCGCGTTTCAGCAGAATGGCCAGACCTTCAGGGTAGAGCGCGACAAAGGCGGAGAGGATGAAAGGGATGGTACCGGTCAGCGTCAGCAGGGTTACGGTGAGGCTGAAATGTTTGGTCATCAATCTTCCTGCGCATTGATGGTTGATTTGAGTGCGTCCTGCCAGCCTGCAATCAACCGGTCCCGCGTTTCCTCTGACATAGCGGGTTCGAAGCGGGCGGCAATGGCCCGGGCTTCATGCCAGTCATCAAGGCTCATCCAGCCCAGCTGGCAAGCTGCCAGAACCGCTGCGCCGACGGCAGTCATTTCCGGGTAAGGCGGGCGCTCGACCACGCAATTGGTGATGTCGGCCAAAAATTGCATCAGCCAGTCATTATCGGCCATGCCGCCATCAACGCGCAGCACATCTACCTTGCAGCCATCGTTTTCGAAGGCCCGCAAAAGATCCAGCGTCTGATAGGCTGCGGCTTCCAGGCCTGCGCGGACAATGTGCGCCGCCCGTGTGCCGCGGGAAAGGCCGACAATCTGACCACGAGCTTCAGGCACCCAGTGCGGCGCGCCAAGACCCGTAAAGGCCGGTACAAAATAAACCCCACCATTATCTTCGAGCTCAGCGGCCATGGCCTCGGTGTCAGCAGCGTCGCTGATCAGTCCCAGTTCATTACGCAGCCATTTGACAACGGTTCCGGCATTGAAGATTGACCCTTCAAGCGCCCAATGCGTCCGCCCTTCGCACTGATAGGCGTTGGTCGCCAGAAGCCGGTTTTTCGACGATGGCACCTCCGTGCCAGTGTTGGCGACAAGAAACGCGCCGGTGCCATAGGTGATTTTCGCCTCGCCCGGCTGGACACAGGCCTGACCCACCAGCGCGGCCTGCTGATCGCCCACCATGGAGAGTATCGGCAGCGATTTGCCGAACAGTTGGTGATCCGAGCTGCCAAAATCGGCGCTGCTGGCATTGATGTCAGGCAGAACGGACCAGGGGATTTCAAAGAGCTGGCACATGCGCGTCGACCAGGAGAGCGCGGAAAGATCCATCAGCGCAGTGCGGCTGGCATTCGTCACATCTGTCATATGCTCCTTGCCGCTGGTCAGCCGCGAAAGGAGGAAGCTGTCCACTGTGCCAAATGCGGCGCGCCCTTCGACCGCGGCGTGATGCGCATTGGGCCAGTTATCCAGTATCCAGGCGATTTTAGGCGCGGAGAAATACGGGTCGAGCAAAAGCCCTGTCAGCCCCTGCATCTCGCGTTCCCGGCCTTTGGCGCGCAGACGATCACAAATCGGTGCGGCGCGCCGGTCCTGCCAGATGATGGCCGGGCCAAACGCCTCGCCGGATTTTTTGTCCCACATGAGCGTGGTTTCACGCTGATTGGCGATGCCGATCCCGGCAAACCGCTCAACCCCGCCACAGGCCTTCACAACATCCCGGCAAACGGCCAGCGTTTTCGACCAGATCTGTTCCGGGTCCTGTTCCACCCAACCATCCTGCGGGAAGGTGAGGGGGATTTCCTTCTGGGCCGAGGTGACGGCCTTCATCTCGCGATTGAAGGCAATTGCCCGTGTCGAGGTGGTTCCCTCATCAATGACCAGAATATACTCGCTCAAGACACGGCTCCGTTCTTTTGCGGTTATATTGAAGAGGGCAGCCGGTCATCGCAAGCCACAATGTCCCCGCAGCGCCGGGAAGGCGCGCTGAGGGCTTGACTTGCATAGCGTTTCAGCGTCGCTCTGTCAGAGAGAGGACGGGGTGAAAATTGGATCTTTTTCTGCATATCGGGACCGAAAAGACGGGCACGACATCTTTTCAGGCCATGCTGAAGGATCATCCCGACGAGTTGAAAGCTGAGGGGGCGCTTTATTCCAAGGCGATGGGGCGTCCGAGTAGCCGCAAGCTTTCCGTCTATGCCCGGCCTGCCAGTGAGCCGGATGACAGCTTTTATAAACTGGGGCTGACCTCGGAAGACGACCACGCAGAGTTCTGTTCAAAGCTTGAAAAGGCTTTTGCCGACGAAGTCGACGCGGCAAAGCAAGATGGCGTGAAGACATTTCTATTGTCCAGCGAGCATTTGCAAAGCCGCCTCTGCACGCAAGACATGGTTGATCGCGCCGCAGCGCTGTTAAAGCCGCACTTTGATTCCATCACTGTGTTGGTGGTGTTGCGTCCGCAAGTCGATCTGCTCTTGTCGAAGATTTCCACCATGGCGAAAAGCTTTGAACGCATCGAGCTGAGTGATTTTGCGATTTCACCGGATGATGATTTCTACAATTACGAAACGCTGATCCAAAGGTGGCAGGCGGCCTTTGGACGCGAAAACGTGCGGGCTTTTCCTTACAAGGGCACAAAAGACATTGTTGCCGAATTGCTTGGCGCCTGTGGTATGGGGGCTCTGACAGGATTGCCGCGTGAGGTGGAAAACACCCGCATGGACGTGCAATCGATAGCCATAGCCAACGCGATTACGCGTGCGAAGAGTCTTCCGCCGCACATTGTTGATCAGAACAGGGGGGTGGATTTCGGGACATTTCCCTTTCACGACCCGCTTCGCCTGCCGATTGATCGGGCGGCGCGCATTGAGGCCCGGTTTGCCGAGAGCAATATGGAGGCCTGTCAGCTGGTTAAGGGCATAACGCCGGACGAGCTTCGCTCGGACCTGTCGAATTGCGATGAAGAGGGCAATATTGAGCTGGTGATCGCGGCTGACTGGTTAGGCGCGCATCTTCAGCAGATCACTGAGCTGGCAAGTGCGCAGTCATGGTTCTTCAAGGCGCGCGCGACCGTAGCTGATGCACGCCTGCAAATGCGAAACGATAATCTCGAAAAGGTTGGTAAGACGCTGGAGCGTGCCATCAACCAGCTCAACGCTGCCCGGCAGGTCGAGGACCTGCATCCGCAGGCTGATGCGCTGGAAGAAAAAGTTGTGGTGATGCAAAAGCGGTTGGCCCAGCGTCTTGAAAAAGAGGACTCGACGGTCGCGAAAGACGAAGCGCCGGACGATTAAGCAGGGCCGCCGTTTCACGCCAATAAATTGAGGTGGGCCAAGGCCCACCCTACCATGAAACGGCATTTCTTTTACTCGCAGAAGCCGTGTGGTCAGGACGATATCGGGTCTTCAGCAATGCGAAATCCGACCGCCTTTATGCCTGCGCTGTAGGCCTGGTCTACGGCCCGTATGACAAAGCGGTTCTTTGTGCTGGCGGCTGCCTGCACCAGCACGGCCTGTTCCGGCTTTTCTGCCAGTGCCTGCTCAATCCGGCCCCGCACGCCTTCGATATCAACCAGTTTGCCATCCACGCGGGTCAAACCGTCAGCAGACAAATTCACCAGAATGGTTGGAAAGTCAGTCACGGTGGCGGTTTTGTCAGGCGGCGGCGGTGTCATGGGCATGGCTCGCTCTTTCAAAAACTCGGCCGTCACCACGAAAAAGATCAGCAGAATGAAAACAATATCGAGCATGGGCGTCATGTCGGCGTCTGCTGGTGTTTGCGTTTTGCGTCGCATGATGTGTGTCCTCCGTATTTATGTTATAACATAATTTTAAGTTGATCCTCGCTGATTTGTCCAGACAGAGGGGCAGAAAATCTGCTGAGGACACAAAAGAGCCCCTCGCGGGAGGGGCTTTTTGCAGTTCAGAAGGGAAGGTGGCCTATGCCGCTTTCTTGCTGTCGATCCAGTCCTGGACAAGCTCTTCCAGAACGGCCAGCGGCACCGCGCCATTTTTCAGAACCGCGTCGTGATACTCCCGAATGTCGAAGGCGTCGCCCAGTTCGTCCTTCGCATAAGCGCGGAGTTCGAGAATTTTAAGCATGCCAATCTTGTAGGCCGTCGCCTGACCGGGCATCACGATATACCGGTCAATCGCCTTGATGGCATCGCCTTCCGGGTTGGGCGTGTTGTCGAGCAGGTATTGCGTGGCCTGTTCGCGCGTCCATTTCTTGTCGTGAATGCCGGTGTCGACCACCAGACGCGCCGCACGCCAGATTTCCATCGCCAGTCGGCCGAAGTCTGAATAGGGATCTTCATAAAAGCCGTATTCCTTAGGGAAATACTCCGAATAGAGACCCCAGCCTTCCGTGTAGGCCGTGTAACCACCGAATTTGCGAAAGCTCGGCACATCTTCGAGTTCCTGCGCGATGGCGATCTGCATATGGTGGCCCGGAATGCCCTCATGATAGGCGAGTGCTTCCATCTGATAAAGCGGCATGTTCGCCGTGTTGTAGAGGTTGGCGTAATATGTGCCCGGGCGAGAGCCATCCGGCGCTGGACGCTGATAGAAAGCCTTGCCAGCAGACTTCTCGCGGAATGGTTCAACGGCCTTCACCACCAGTTCGGCCTTCGGGAAGGTATTGAACATGTTCGGCAATTCGTCACGCATGGCATCGATCACGGCCGTGGCTTCGGCCAGATATTCGGCTTTGCCTTCCGGCGTGTTCGGCTTGAAGAATTTCGGGTCCGTTCGCGTGTACTCGAAGAATTCTTTCAGCGTACCCTCATAGCCGACCTTCTCCATGATGGCGCGCATCTCTTCATGGATACGATCCATCTCCGAGAGACCAAGTTCGTGGATTTCATTGGCGGTCATGTTGGTGGTGGTCATGCGATTAAGGCGCATGGCGTAGTACTCACCGCCTTTCGGCAGCTTCCAGACCCCATCAACGGTTGTCGCCGCTTCCATATCTGTTTCCAGGTACTCGATCAGGTTCTCATAGGCAGGTAGAACAGAGTAGATCAGAGCCGTTTCCGCTTCAGTGAGCAGGGCTTCATAGTCTTCTTCGGTGATCCCTCCATCAGCCATCAAATCGTCCAGCTTGCCGCGGATATCCTCCATCAGGGGGCTGTCTGTCATGCCTTCGGTCTCGCTGAAGGGATAGCCGGTGATGACATTCCGGGCATCAGAAAGCGCATAGTCGTAAACGAAGAGCGGCGGGCGAATGCCCAGTTCGGCTGAGTATTTGGCGTTCTCGATGTGCTGGTTCAGATAGTCCCGAATGCCATTGAGCCGTGAGATGTAGGCCTCGACGTCGGATTTGTCAGAGACACGGTGCTGGTTGATCAGGAAGGCCGGAATGCTCGATTGTTCGCCATACATCTGATCGAAAGTGTAGCCGTAATGGCGCCATGGGAAGGATTTGGCGGACTGCTCATAGCTGTAATTGAACAGGTCGAATGAGAGTTTTGCATCATCGTTCAGCGCGTCATAATCAAAGCTGTCATTCATCTCCTTCACAACGGCTTTGAGCGCTTCGAAATCCTCCACCGCGCTCGCGTCGGACGCATCATCCCATTTGTCATAATCCTGCTTGATGCCAAGATAGGTTTGCGTCATCGGGCTGCGCATGACCTGTGCCATGAAGGCGTCTTCCAGAAAGAAATACAGGCGTTCGGATTCTGTTTGCTGAACGACGTCAGGAACCGGCTGTGGTGCGGGTGTGGTTTCAGTTACAACAGGAGGCGTGGTTGTTTCTGTCTGGGTGGTGGCGCAGGCGCCCAGCGCGATAAGTGCGGCAAGGGCGGTAAGGCTTTTTGTCATTTGGCGTTCCCTGAGTCTGTCTTGATTTTCAGCTTGCTTAGTTTCAACCCAGGCCATTCGCAACGGCAAGACAAAACATGGCGGCAAAAAGGATATCTTTCGCGAAACATTGCCCCAGGAACCCTCAGACTTTGGCATGAATTCCCGGAATTCCACGGGGCGGTCCCGTTTATCCTTCTTGACATTTTATCGAAAAACAATAACTACATTACAGGACAGACAGGAAAGGGAATGGGATGAGCACTGTGGCGCTGAAGGATCGGCAATTCTGGGAGAAGATCGCCGACAGATACGCGAAACAACCTATCTCCGATGAGGAAGCATATCAGAAAAAGCTGCAGATCACGCAGGCCTTTCTCAGCAAGGAAATGAAAGTGCTCGAGTTTGGCTGTGGTACGGGCTCAACCGCTATTCAGCACGCCCCGTTTGTCGACCATATTCTGGCGACAGATCTTGCACAAAGCATGCTCGACATCGGCAAACAAAGGGCTGAAGCTGCGGGCGTCAACAATATCTCGTTTGAATGTGCCAGTATTGAAGACCTGGACGCGGAACCGGCCAGTTTTGATGTCGTGCTTGGGCTTAACATTCTGCATTTGTGCCGCAATCCGCGAGCTATAATGGAGAAGGTAAATACGCTTCTGAAGCCCGGTGGCTATTTCATTCAGAGCACAGTGTGCCTGAAAGACATCATGCCGATCGGGCGGTTCGCCATTCCGGTGATGCAGATGCTGGGCAAAGCGCCTTATGTGAATGCCATGTCGTGCGAGGCACTGTATGCGGATCTGGATGCTGCCGGTTTCCACATTGTTGAGCAGTATTACCCGGAAGGCCGGTCCGCCGTGTTCATCGTGGCGTCCAAGGCCCTGGAATAGACCTTAGGCCTAAGGCCCCTGGCCGGCACTTACCGACCGGGGAAATTATTTTTCTAGTCCTCGGATTTAACGCGTTCGATCCATTGTTCGACGCGCTTTTCTAGGAGCTCGAGCGGCAGCCCGCCGCCGCCCAGAACTGTGTCGTGGAAGCCGCGAATGTCGAAGTCTTCACCCAACTCCTCTTTCGCATTTTCGCGCAATTCCAGGATCTTGATCATGCCGATCTTGTAGCCCGTCGCCTGACCGGGCCAGGTGATGTAGCGCTCGACTTCTGCCAGAGCCTGGGCGTCCGTGATGGCTGAGTTCGCCTGGAAGTACTCAATCGCCTGTTCCTTGGTCCAGCCTTTGGCATGCAGGCCTGTGTCGACCACCAGCCGAATGGCGCGCCAGATTTCAGATCCCAGACGTCCAAACTCGGACAGTGGTGTCTCATAAGTGCCCGGCATTTCCTTCGCCAGATACTCAGAATAAAGCGCCCAGCCCTCAACATAGGCGTTGAAGAATTGCTGGGTCCGGAATTGCGGAATATCCGTCAGTTCCTGTGCAATTGAAATCTGCATGTGGTGGCCCGGAATGCCCTCGTGATAGGCGATCACTTCCAGTTCACGCTTTGGCATGGCGGTCATGTCAGAAAGGTGGGCATAGTAAATTCCCGGCCGCGAGCCATCCGGTGTCCCCGGATTATAGTGCTGTGCAGCGCCATCCTTCTCGCGGAAAGGTTCTACCCGTTTCACCACCAGGTCGGCTTTTGGCAGAATGCCGAAATATTCCGGCAGCTGAGTTTTCAGATTCTCGATGTAGGCGGTTGCTTCGTCGATATAGGCCTGACGGCCTTCATCCGTGTTCGGGAAGTAAAGACGTTCATCGTCTTTCGTCTCGCGCAGCCAGACAAAGAATTCTTCCAGCGTGCCATCATAGCCGAACTCATCCTTGACGGCTTCCATCTGGGCCCGCAGACGCGCAACTTCGGAAAGTCCGATTTCATGGACTTCGTCCGCAGTCAGATCCGTGGTGGTCGAGGATGCCAGCTGATGGTTGTAATAGGCTTCGCCATTCGGAAGATCGGCAGCCGCGTTCGCTGGGGCCGTGTTCTCAAGGTCGGATGACATCCAGTCGATGACGGCCTGATAAGATGGACCAAAGTCTTCCAGAAGCGCTGTTTTAGCCTGGTCTTCAAGCGTGGCGGCTGTTTCTTCGTCAATCGTTCCGGCCTCTACCAGCGTTTCCAGTTCTGATTTGACATCAGCCCAGAGTGCCGAGTCTTCACCATCAGTGAATGGGGCGCCGGTGATAACGTTCTTCGCTTGCTGGATCGCACCTTCATAGGCGAATTGTGGTGCACGAATGCCCCGTTCTGCAGACGCCTGGGTCTGTTTCAGCAACTGGTCGATCGCGCGTGCAGATTCGCTGATCCGCGAGATGTAATCCTTCATATCCTGTTCGGTATCCACGCGGTGGAAATTGATCAGGAATTGCGGAATCCAGGCCTGCGACCCGCCCATCTGTTCGAAGTTATAGCCGTGAAAGCGCCACTTCCAGCTCTCTTCGGCGCGCTCCGCTCCGTAAATATAGAGGTCGTATGATGTCTTGGCTTCCTGATCGAGCTTGTCATAGTCAAACTCGGCTTGCATTTCTTCGGCCCAGGCTTGGGTCTGATCGATCTGCTCGCGCATTGAGGCAAATGACATGTTGTCAATTTCGCTATAGCGATCCTTCCGCCCCAGCATGGTCAGCTGCATCGGGCTCTCCTGAAGCGCCGCTTCGTACTTCTCGTCAAACCACGCATTCAGCCGTTCGGTTTCGGATTGCTCGCTGGTCGTTGTTTCAGACGCTGGCGGCGTGTCCGTTACAGGTTGAGATGGGGTAGATGATTGCCCGCACGCAGCGAGAACGAAAACGGCGGCAGAGGCCAGAAGAAGGTGACGCATGTGTGACTCTTTTCTAAATTCCATTATTCAGAGAGAGTCTTAAAGCCTAACGCGAAAACGAAAAGGCATTATCGGGCCTAAACACGGCAAAACTTTGCCGGTGATGCTTTATTGGAGGGAAAGTCATTTCATGACGAGTTGCTTGCTTCACCAGAACACCTTCAAACGAAATGAGGCAAATCTGCAGTCTGTCGCCGACGGACGGGTCGATTTCCACTTGCTTCAGGATGATGGGGCCGTGGTTCATGCGGAAACCGGAGACGTGATAGACGCGCCCGACCCCAATATTGTTTTCGGCAATGCTGACGTCTGGTTTGGCCCGCAGGCCCGGCTTTTTTTCAAGTTCGTGCTGGAAGCAAGCGATCTGAAATGGTTTCAGTCTGCGGCGGCCGGTGTGGACTTACCCGCCCTTCAAGCGGTTGCGGAGAAGGCGCAATACTACACGACAAATCATACCCAGTCGGAAGCCATGGCAGAATGGGCCATCTGGCAGGCGCTGGACTGGATGAAGCGAGGGCCTGATCATCGCGAAAACGAGCGGAGCGGTATCTGGGAACGGCTGGACCAACGCGAAATCATGGGATCGACCTGGCTGATTGTCGGATATGGGGCCATTGGTCAGGCTGTCGCCCGACGGGCCAGGGCGTTGGGTGCCTATACGGTCGGCGTGCGCCGGCGCGGGGGCGAAGACGAACATGCCGATGAGATGATAACGCCTGACGAGCTATTGCCTGCTCTGGGCCGGGCCGATGTTGTGCTGCTCAGTCTGCCGCTGACCGAAGCAACTGAGAATATGGCGAATGCCGACTTCTTCGCGGCTATGAAATCGAATGCGTTGTTCATGAATCTGGGACGCGGCAAGCTGGTGGATGAAGCCGCGCTGATTGCGGAACTGGATACCGGGAAACCGGCGCATGCCGCGCTTGATGTCACGGCGACAGAGCCTTTGCCGGATGCAAGCCCGCTCTGGCATCATCCCAAAATCACCATCACGCCACATGACAGCTCCATGACCTGGGGCACGGTTCTCAGGGCGGATGAAACCTTTCTCCGTAATCTTGGTCGATATCTGGATGGAAAGCCGCTTCTGCACGTCCTGAAATAGCCCAACCGAGCGGCCTTGTGTGGGGCGTTGGCTTATTTCGGCAAGGTCAGCTCTGCGCGGAGCCCGCCCATGGGACTGGTACCAAGCTTCAGGCTGCCGCCATGAGAGTTTGCCGCATCATTGGCGATGGACAGACCCAGGCCAGAGCCCGGCACGTTCTGGTTTCTCGCGATATCGAGCCGGTGAAACGGGGTCAGCGCCATTTCACGATTCTGTTCGGCAATTCCTGGCCCGTCATCATCGACCAGGATACGAACCTGTTTTGCGCTGTCTTCGATGATCAGGCTGACCTGTTTGCCGTATTTTATTCCGTTGGAAATCAGGTTTTCGATAGCGCGCTTCAGGATGGATGGCCGCCCGCTGTAAATGAGTTCGAGCGGTGGGGTCGGAAACGAGACTTTCTCATGTTTCAGGATCTCCATCTCTGAGATGAGCTGGTAAAGATCGAACGGCTCATAGGGGGTCACGTAATCGCGGCGGGCGTAATCCAGATAATCGTCCAGCATGTGCTGCATGTCATCAAGATCGGTCCGTGCCGCGGTAACGTCTTCGGTCTGATCCATCATCGCCAGTGTGAGTTTTAGCCGGGTGAGGGGGGTGCGCAGATCATGTGAGATGCCGGATAGCATGGTCGTACGCTGTTCAGCAAAATTCTTTAGTCGGTCACGCATCTGGATCAGCGCCCGGGCGGCGGTCCGGATCTCGGTTGCGCCGGAAGGGCTGAAGCGAAAATCATCCTGGCCTCGACCAAAGGCTTCGGCTGCACGGGAGAGTTTGACGATGGATTTTACCTGTTGCTTCATGAAGCCCCAGGTGAACAGGCTGATCGCAATCAGGAATAATACGCCCCAGACGATGAGAAAGTGGGTGTTGGCGACCAGCAGGTTTTTCTTCTCGATCAGGAAAATATGCGGGGCAGGCGTTCCAGTCACCTTGATGGCGATGGTCGAACTGGACGTGTTTATCTGCACATCAAGGTCGCGTTCGACGATATTTTCCAATTCACGCTCAATGACCTGACGATAGGAGAAACTGCCGCTGAAATCCTGAAGCGAGGGCTCACCGGTCGTGTTGCAATAGGTTTCAACATCGAATGTGTTGGCGAGCTGCTGTTTCGCGAACGCCGGATCATCCGACTCGCAACTGGACACCAGAATGGAAATGTTGCGTCCCACATTCTGCGACAGTTTGCGGTTCACTTCGGAAATGTGGCTTTCGAAGTAAAACCAGATCAGCGCGACGAAGAGACAGATCGACGGGAAAAGCAGCATCAGCATGCTGCGCGAAAGAATGTCTCTGGGAAGATAGTCTCGGAGTCTCATTCCTGCCTGATCCACATGCCTTTCGCCCTAGCCCTACAATGACTGACAGGGGAGGTATAGCGCTTTACGCGCAGGATGGTCACGAAAGACAGGAATGCCATCGTCGGGCGTTGCCAGATTGCGGCCGGAACCCGGCAAATATTACCTACTCTTCATCTCGCTGCCGCAAATCTTAAGCGCTTTGTTAACCTTTTCTTTGGAATGGTTAACCCTAACCACCGAGAGGAAAAACTATGACGGGCGCAGAAGTGCTGGATCTCGGGCGAGATGCCCTGTGGACGACGGTCATGATGGCCGGACCTGCCATGCTGATCGGTCTGGCTGTGGGTGTTGCCATCGCGCTTGTTCAGGCGTTGACCCAGGTTCAGGAAATGACCCTCGTTTTCGTTCCCAAAATTGTGGCTATTTTCCTCGCGCTGTTGATCTTCCTGCCCATGATGGGCGCGATGATTGCGGCCTATGCGCAGGAAACCTTCGCCATGATTGCGAGCATGTAGGCTGGTGGACGCCCTTCTGCCATATGTGTGGATAGGCGCGCTGCTGTTCGCGCGGATCGGCTCTGTTCTGATGCTGGCACCGGGCTGGGGTGAGGCCGCCGTGCCTGCGCGTTTTCGTCTGTCAGCCGCTCTGCTGGCTACGGTTGCGCTTGCTCCAACGCTGACACCGGATTTGCCCGAACTGCCGGCCCGATTCTCAGACATGGTCTTTCTTCTGATCGGAGAGATTTTGATTGGCCTGATGTTTGGTGCGGCCGCACGTATGTTCATGGCAGCGGCGTCCATTGCCGGGCAGGTGATCGCACTGCACACCGGGCTTGGTTTTGCCATGCAGCTTGACCCGATGAACCAGCAGCAAGGTTCCGTACTTTCGACGTTTCTTTCTCTGATCGCTGTCGTTCTCGTGATGAGCGTGGGCATTCATCGTTGGATGCTTGAAGGCACGGTCGACAGCTATGCCATGTTCCCACCCGGTACATTTCCAGCCGTTGGCGATGCCGCGGAATACGGCGTTACAGCCTTTACCCACTCTTTCCGTCTTGGGCTTCAGATTGCGGCGCCCGCCATCGCTTTCGGTTTGATCTTCAACCTGGCACTCGGGCTGGCGGCCCGCCTGATCCCGCAGATTCAGATCTACTTCATCGCCATGCCCAGCTCGATCATGCTGGGGCTGATCATTACGGCCATAGGCATGGGGGCAGGGCTTCTGGCCTGGATGAATGCCTTCGACCATTTCCTGAACGGAGGGGCGTTCTAGAACCATGGCTGAACAACCGGACCAGTCGCAGAAGACAGAAGAGCCAACACAGAAACGGCTCGACGATGCGCGGAAGAAGGGTGATGTCGCCCGAAGTCAGGACGTGCCGATCTGGTTCGCCATGCTCGGCTTTGCGGTGCTGATTGCGGCGGCGAAGCCACTTCTCGGCATGGTGGCCCGTCCGCTGGTATCGCTGTTGGATCATCCGCACACCTTCCGGCTCGAAGATGGCGGGGCGATGATGCTGACCCGTGCGATCCTGACATCTCTTCTGCCGTTCGCCGCGATCGTGTTCAGCGTGATGATTCTGTTCGCCATTACAGGTCATGTGATCCAGAACCGGCCCATCTGGACAGCAGAGAAGATTAAACCGAAGCTGGACAAGCTAAGTCCGCTGAGTGGTCTGAAGCGTATCTTCGGACCGCAGGGATGGATGAACCTCTTCAAGTCCATTCTCAAACTGCTGGCGATTGTCGCCGCCCTGGCCTATGCCGTCTGGCCGCATCTTTCGCTGGTTGAGCGTGCGGGCGCTATTGAGCTGATGCTGTTTGTCAGTGTTCTGCAATCCATTGCCGGTCGTCTGATCATGGCCGCGCTTGTGGTGGTCGGTCTGGTGGCCGCGATCGATTATCTGTTCCAGAAACAGCAATATGATCAGAAAATGAAAATGACCCGCCAGGAGATCAAGGACGAGCACAAACAGTCCGAAGGTGATCCTCAGGTCAAGGCCAAGATCCGGCAATTGCGGATGCAGAAATCGCAACAGCGCATGATGGCTGCGGTACCGGATGCCTCGGTGATTATTACCAACCCGACCCACTATTCAGTTGCGCTGAAATATGATGACAGCACGCCCGCCCCGATCTGCGTGGCTAAGGGTGTGGACGATCTGGCGCTGCGTATCCGTGAAGTGGCCGAGGAACACGACATCCCGCTGATCGAGAATCCGCCGCTGGCCCGGGCTCTTTACGCCCAGATCGAGGTGGAGGAAATCATCCCCCGTGAACACTATGAAGCAGTCGCCAAGATTATCAGCGCCGTCATGAACATGAAGCGCGGTCGAACGGCACGCCGCCCGGACAAACCCGCTACGTCGTAACCAACGAATCGTGACAGACTAGCGAAGATTGAGTGAGTTTCCGCCAATGACAGACCAAATCGACAGCGATATCGAACAGGCTATGGCCAAACATATGCCTGAGGAGGATGCCACGCCGGATTCGGGCGGGCTGGACCTGTTCCAGGGTGTCTTCTGGCTGTCCTTGCTGATCGCCGTTGCTGCATCCTGTGTGGCCATTGTTCGCCCCGATGCGGTCGGCCAGACCGGGCCGGTTTTGCTGATTGCGCTGGCCTCCGGCGGTATGGTGTTCCTGATCTGGGTGATGCGCGGAGCTGGCAAGCGTCTGGGCCTCTTCCCAGCCAGGGGGGCTGCCGAAGAGGTGGTGGCCAGGAAGAAACAGCCATTTGGCTGGATCAGCGCGCTGGATGAAGCCGTAATCGTCACAGAAAGCGGCGGCGGTGCAGTGACCTCCAATGATGTCTATCTGGAGCTGTCGAAAGAGCTGGGCGTTGTGACCGAAAGCGAACGTGCGGTGACGGTTGACCGTTTGTTCGGATCAAACCCAGGACTCAACGCACCGATTTACCGCTTGTCGCGCGCCGCCAAAATGGGCGAGGCGCGTCGCGAAGTGCTGCCAGCGATTGCGCTTGGCGATGATAACATTCCGGTTCAGTTCGAAATCTCTGTATCGCCGCTGGAAAGTGATCGAACGCTGTGGCGTTTGCGGCGGCTAGCGGGCATGACCGAGGCCATGGGCGCAGCAGACGCGCGGGCGCTGTTTGTTGAAGAAGCGCCGCTTGGCTTTTTCGTTGCGCGGGCGAATGGCCAGATTTCCTACATCAATGCCTGGCTTCGCGATTATCTCGGTCTGCCGGACCAGCTGTCTGATCTGAAAGTGGAGGACATTCTGCGCCCTGAGTCGGTGAAGATTTTTCGCCGCGATAAAAAAGGCACCGGGCCGGTCTGGCTCGATCTGCATATCCGGGCACGTGATGGCGTGGAAACCCTCGTGCAGACGGCCTCGACATGGTCGGGGCGCGGGGTGGATTCGGTTTCGCGAACAATTGTGCTCGCGCCCTCCAACACCTCCCATCAGGGGCGTGAACGCCTGACCGCAATCTCGTCATCGCGGCCGCAGAAGAGCGATTATGACCCGTTGTTTGAAGATTCGCCGTTCGGCGTTGCGCGCCTTGAGGGCGAAAGCCTGTCTCAGGCCTGCATCCTGGATGCCAACCGGGCGCTGATCGAACTGACCGACGGCAAGGCAACGCCCGGCGGTGGGTTCTCTGATCTGTTCAAGAACGAAGCCGATGATCGCCCTCTGGGAGAGGTTCTTCTCGAATCGGTTGATCATCCGGTGGAACTGCGCACAACCACTGAACCGGCCCATGACGTGAACGTCGTCGTCACGCTGGACAATGCCGGCAAGCCGCAAATCGCCTATGTCATCGATATGACCGAGCAAACGCAGATGCGCTCGCGTCTGATGCATTCTGAAAAGATGCAGGCCATTGGCACTCTGGCGGGCGGCGTGGCGCATGATTTCAACAACATGCTCACCGGCGTCATGTTGCACACAGACAAGCTGTTGGAACGTCACACCGTTGGCGACCCGAGCTTTGATGAATTGCAGCAGATCCATGAACTGTCATCGCGTTCCGCTGAACTGGTGAAAATGTTGCTGGCCTTCTCGCGGCAGCAGACCTTTAAGCGCGAAATGCTCAATGTGAACAATGTGCTCAACGAGCTTCGTTACCTGATCCGTCCGCTTCTCGATGAGCGCGTGACGCTGGCCATGAAGCATGGGCGTGATTTGCCGATTGTTCGGGCCGACAAGGGACAGCTCGAAAACGCGATTATCAACCTTGCCACCAATGCGCGTGACGCGATGGTTGAAAAGGGCGGCGGCGTTCTGACCATTTCCACCAGCCGCGCAACCGAAGAGGACGCGCATGAGCTCGGCTTTGCCCAGGTTGAAGCGGGTGACTATCTCTGCATCGAGGTGAAGGATAACGGCACAGGCATGCCACCTGAGGTGATGGAGAACATTTTCGAACCGTTCTACACCACCAAGAAGGAAGGCAAGGGCACAGGGCTCGGTCTTGCGACCGTTTACGGCATCGTCAAGCAGTCTGGCGGATATATTTATCCGAAATCAAAGCAGGGCGAGGGCACCAGCTTCTATATTTATATTCCTGCGCTCAGTGCTGAGGAAATCGAAGCCGCTGCAGTCTCCGCTGAGCCAGATCCCGCCACCGAGGCGGTGGAAAAGGCACCGCGCGATCTCGCCGGACGCGGGCGTATCATGCTTGTCGAGGACGAAGACGGCGTTCGCAATATCGCAGCGACGCTGCTCAAGAGCCGGGGCTATGAGGTGATTCAGGCCGCCGATGGCGAAGAGGCGCTCGAGCTGATCATCGAAAATGAAGGCCAGATTGATCTTCTGATTTCCGATGTGATTCTCCCCGGTATTGATGGGCCAAGCCTGCTCAAGAAGGCGCGTGCTTATCTTGGCAATGCGCGGGTCATGTTCATCTCGGGCTATTCGGAAGGCGATCTGACCAAAACGCTCGACGAAGATGTGGAAATTTCCTTCCTGCCAAAGCCATTCCGCATGGAAAAACTGGCGGAACGGGTAAAGGAGGAACTCAGCGCGGCGTGATTTGTCGCCTGATTTCGTAGACTCCCAAAGCCGGGGCTACCAGATATGGTGGCTCCGGCTTTTCTTTTGTTTCTCGTTTGTTCTCGTGGAACAAATGTGGTACATAATTCGCCAAGATAAGGAAGAGTGGGCTTTCAGCTGAGCTGAGACTCAGGTTAGTAAGGAGATCACATCATGGCACAACCAGCACTCCGCTTGGTAGAAGGTAACGGCGTGGATAAGCAAAAAGCACTCCAGACAGCACTCAGCCAGATTGAGCGCTCATTCGGTAAAGGCTCGGTCATGCGACTGGGCGACAATCAGGCAATGGATATCGAGGCGGTCTCAACCGGATCACTCGGTCTGGATATTGCGCTTGGGATTGGCGGTCTGCCAAAGGGCCGGATCATCGAGATCTTCGGCCCTGAAAGCTCAGGGAAGACAACGCTTGCCCTTCACTGCGTCTCAGAAGCGCAGAAAAATGGCGGTGTATGCGCCTTTGTCGATGCCGAGCATGCGCTGGATCCGGTCTATGCGGGCAAGCTGGGCGTCGATCTGGATGATCTTCTCGTGTCTCAGCCAGACACGGGCGAGCAGGCGCTCGAAATTGCGGACACGCTTGTCCGTTCCGGCGCCATTGACGTTCTGGTTATCGACTCGGTTGCGGCTCTGACGCCGCGGGCCGAACTTGAAGGTGAGATGGGTGATAGCCTGCCAGGTCTTCAGGCTCGTCTGATGAGCCAGGCACTCCGCAAACTCACGGGCTCGATTTCGAAATCTCATTGCATGGTGATCTTCATCAACCAGATCCGTATGAAGATCGGCGTCATGTTTGGTAGCCCGGAAACCACAACGGGCGGTAACGCGTTGAAATTCTATTCGTCTGTCCGGCTCGACATTCGCCGCATTGGCCAGATCAAGGATCGTGATGAGGTTGTCGGCAACCAGACACGCGTGAAAGTGGTCAAGAACAAGGTTGCCCCACCATTCCGGCAGGTGGAATTCGACATCATTTACGGCGAAGGGATTTCCAAGATGGGCGAGCTTCTCGATCTTGGCGTGAAGGCGGACGTTGTCGAGAAATCCGGTTCCTGGTTCTCCTATGGGGGAGACCGTCTGGGGCAAGGTCGCGAGAATGCCAAGCGGTTCCTGCGTGAGAATCCGGCTACCGCTTCGGAGATTGAAGAATCAATCCGTCGCCAGGCTGGTCTGATCGCAGATGTCATGTTGGCAGGCGAAGATAGCGAAGATGGAGACGATATCGCTGTTAATGAATAAGTCTTGAGCTGAATGGTTGGCGTCAGCCCCGGTCATCTGTATATCCGGGGTTTGACGTTTTCGCGAAACAGATTTCATCGCGACACAACCGGTAAGGCAGGACCAGATGACGAGCGTATCCGATATCCGAAAAGGCTTTCTTTCCTTCTTTGAAGGACGCGGACATACCGTTCAGCCTTCGGCACCGCTCGTTCCGGAGAACGATCCGAGCCTGTTGTTCGTAAATGCTGGCATGGTGCCGTTCAAGAACATCTTTACAGGCGTAGAAAAGCCTTTCGCACCGCGCGCTGTAACGTCTCAGAAATGTGTTCGCGCGGGCGGCAAGCACAACGACCTCGATAATGTTGGCTATACGGCTCGTCACCACACCTTCTTTGAAATGCTGGGTAATTTTTCTTTCGGCGATTACTTCAAGGAAGAAGCCATCAAGTTCGCTTGGGAAATGGTGACCGGTGAGTTTGGCTTGGCCAAGGATAAACTACTCGTCACGATCTATGCCGAAGACGATGAAGCGCACGCGCTCTGGAAAAAGATTGCCGGTCTGTCTGACGACAAGATCATACGAATCGCAACGTCTGACAATTTCTGGTCAATGGGCGATACAGGCCCTTGTGGACCCTGTTCTGAGATTTTCTACGATCATGGTCCTGATATCTGGGGCGGTCCTCCGGGAAGCCCTGAAGAAGATGGTGACCGGTTCATTGAGATCTGGAACCTCGTTTTCATGCAGTTCAACCAGCTTGCAGGCGGTGAACGGGAAAACCTTCCAAAACCTAGCATTGATACCGGCATGGGGCTGGAACGGATCTCTACGATCCTGCAAGGCGTCCATAACAATTATGATATCGACCTCTTCAAATCGCTGATTTCAGCCGAAGAAGACGTCTTCTCGGTCAAAACAAGTGAAGAGAATATCGGGTCCTTCCGTGTGATCGCTGACCATTTGCGGTCTTCAGCATTCCTGCTGGCCGACGGGGTTATGCCGTCAAATGAGGGCCGTGGTTATGTTCTGCGCCGTATCATGCGCCGCGCCATGCGACATGCGCACATTCTCGGCGCGACAGAGCCACTCATGTTCAAGCTCACCGACGCGCTTATCGGTGAAATGGGTGAGGCATTCCCGGAGCTGGGCCGCGCTGAAGCGCTGATCAAAGCTCAGCTCGAACAGGAAGAAGCCCGCTTCCAGCGTACACTCGGCCGCGGTCTGGCCCTCCTTGATGAGGCCACTGAGGGGCTTGGAGACGGCGCTGCTCTGCCTGGGGAAACAGCTTTCAAGCTTTATGACACCTATGGCTTCCCGCTTGATCTGACCCAGGATGTGTTGCGTGGTCGTGGACTGACGGTTGATACCGATGGGTTTGATACGGCCATGGCGCAACAGCGCGCCACCGGTAAGGCGAACTGGAAAGGCTCTGGTGATTCAAGCGCCGAGGAGATCTGGCAGGATTTGCGAGACCGTCTGGGGCCGACCGTCTTTACGGGCTATGAGGAAACCATAAGTCAGGGTGAGGTGCTGGCCATCGTCTCCGATGGCGAACTGTCCGATCAGGCTGGCCCGGGTCAGGTAGAAATCCTGATGGACCGAACACCATTCTACGCTGAAAGCGGCGGCCAGGCTGGCGATCACGGTGAAATCCGGTTCGCGTCTGGCGCTGTTCTGAGTGTCCGCGACGTTCAGAAGAAGGCTGGAAGTCTCCACGTCCATGTTGGCGAGCTCAGCTCCGGCACTGTCAGCACAGGCGATCGCGGCGAGCTAGAAATAGATGTCGAACGCCGTCTGGCAATCAAGGCAAATCACTCGGCGACCCATTTGCTGCATTCAGCCCTTCGCAATGTTCTTGGAAGCCATGTAACGCAGAAAGGTTCGCTGGTTGAGGCGGATCGGCTGCGGTTTGACTTTTCTCATGGTCAGCCCATGACCGCTGATGAGATTCTGCGTGTTGAAGATGAGGTGAACGCCGTCATTCGTCAGAATGAGGATGTATCGACACGGGAAATGTCGCCTAATGATGCGATCGAAGAAGGCGCGCTGGCGCTTTTCGGCGAGAAGTATGGCGATGTCGTGCGCGTTCTCACCATGGGCAAAAGCCTCACTGAAGAGCGTCATTATTCCATGGAATTCTGCGGCGGTACGCATGTGTCCCGCACTGGCGATATCGGCCTGTTCACCATCCTGTCAGAAAGTGGTGTATCGGCTGGCGTCCGCCGGATCGAAGCGATGACCGGCAAGGGCGCGTTTGAATATATGCGTGGTCAGATTGCCACCGCACAAAGCGTAGCAGACCGCCTGAAAACGCCGCTGTCCGGTCTCGAAGACCGCGTCGCGGCGTTGGTCGATCAGCGCAAGGAGCTTGAAAAAGAGCTCTCGGAAACCAAACGCCAGCTTGCCATGGGCGGCGGTGCTCAAGGGGCAGCGCCTGGGCCCGAAGAGATCAACGGCATCAAACTGATGGCGCGTGTTCTCGATGGCGTTCCCGCAAAGGAATTGCGCACGCTGATGGACGACGCCAAAAAATCGCTCGGCTCGGGCGTGGCTGTTTTTGTTGCCGTGAATGACGGTAAAGCCGCTGTCGCGACGGGCGTCACCGCCGATCTGGTTGACACCGTCTCCGCGGTGGAACTTGTGAAAGTAGCCGCGGCTGCGGTTGGCGGGAAAGGTGGTGGCGGTCGTCCGGACATGGCGCAGGCGGGAGGGCCGGATGGTGACAAGGCCGAAGACGCGCTGGCCGCTGTCCGCGACGCGTTGAAGTCACGATGAGCGAGACAGGCTCGCACAACGCGCGTTTGCGAGCCTGTCAGCCTCGTGATCTTGATCGGCTCCATGAGATCAATTGCGGGTCAACACCCGGTGTTAGCGAAGAGACGAAAGCCTCACTCGACGATATTCTTGCGCATTCAGACTGCCTGGTGGTCGGTTCGGATGCGGGGCGGTCAGATGGCTGGTTTGAAGCAGACGGATTCATAACGCTGATTGAGCCGGGCACGCTGGCTTACAAAAGCGAGAACCTGCGCTGGTTTGAGCGCTGGCAAGCTGCCACAGGTCACAGCCTGATTTATGTCGACAGAATTGCCATTCATGCCGATAAGCGCGGAAATGCGCTTGGGCATGTCCTCTACAAACGCACGTTTGAAGCCTATTCTGACCGCGAATTTATCGGCGCTGAAGTCAATACGCTGCCAGATAATCCCGGGTCGCATCGATTTCACCAGCGCCTTGGATTTCACCGGGTTGGTGAACAGACGTTTTCCGAAAACAAGGCCGTCGCCTATTACGTCAGAGAGCTGGCGCAAGCGCCGCAGCGGTCAGCTGGCCAGTCCTGAACGCTGGCCAGTTTTCCAGAGTCTGTTCCAGCGTGTAAAACGTGTTCAGCGCACCGATTTCTCCGGCCAATAGTCTATCGCCGACCAGGGCATGGCGCGACCAGCCCCACCCCGTCAAAAGCGTATCCGCGTCCGGATTGTTTTCCATCAGGATCAGTGGCGCATGCGCCTGGAGCGTTGCTTCGGCGCCTTTCAGAACTTCAGCCTCGAACCCCTGAACGTCGAGTTTTATCATGTCAGGCGCGAGGCCATAGGAATCCACGGTCGTCACATGGCATGGCATTTCCCGGATCGAGAGCTTTCTTTCTGAAAAGCCAGCCAGCGTCTCTTCGTTGAGCCAACCGACCGCTTCCTCACGATCAAAAGAGGCGAGACCATCATATTCAAACCCGTTATAGACAGGAATGTAGAGCGTGTGGTCGCTGGGGGCCGCGCCCAGCCCGGTGTTCTCAACCCGGATCTGGTCATTTTTTGTAAAGCGCTGCGTCAACCGGCTTGCAAGCCGGTCGTTCGGTTCAAACGCGACAATGTGCGCAGATGGGCGGAACATCAGAATGGCGTCGATGCTCTGGCCGCGATTGGCGCCAATATCGAGAATGGAAGGTGCCTCGGTCGGGCATGACTGAAGGATCTGAAAATCCGGTTCAAATGGGCGTTTGAGCGCCAGTCGCATCTGGCGTTGCGCAGCGACTTTTATCTCAAGTAAAAACGGAAACTGGGACTGAAGCGCGCGCAGAAAACGGTAATCAATCATGGTTTTAAAGTACTTTCTGAACCTGAGCGCAGATTATTCTACGAATAGCTTCACTATTCATATATCAGGGAGAAATAGCAATGTGAGGCGTAAACACGTGACATTGGGTGAGTGAGGCCATTCGCCGCAAAAGGGCAGGGCGGTAAATCAGACCGGCGGCGCGGAACGGCTCAATTTCCCGAACTGCGCTTCGAAAGCCTGCCTAAGGGCAATGTCGGCATCCGCCATGGAGACCGGATGCCCCAGATCGACAAGACTGGTGACGCCCAGGCCAGGATCGGCGATGCCGCACGGGGTGATGCCGGTAAAATGGCTCAGATCCGGCTCCACATTCAGACTGAGGCCGTGGAAACTGACCCATTTGCGAAGCCGAATGCCAAGCGCGGCAATCTTGTCCTCCCGCAAGGGACCGCCGGATTCCGTACGGTCGACCCACACGCCAACCCGGCCATCGCGCCGCTCGCCCTTCACATTGAAGGCTGCCAGCGTGTCGATCACCACCTGTTCCAGACTGCTGACAAACTTGCGCACATCCCGCCCGCGTTCGCGCAGATCCATCATGACATAGGCCACGCGCTGGCCGGGACCATGATAGGTGAACTGGCCACCGCGACCAGCGTCATAAACCGGGAATCGGGATGGATCGAGCAAATCGTCGGCGCGCGCAGATGTGCCAGCCGTGTAAAGCGGGGGGTGCTCAAGAAACCAGACCAGTTCGCTGGCGTCGCCGTTAATGATCCGCGTCACGCGATCGGTCATCGCCTGCATGGCGATGTCATAGGGTACGGGCGTGTCTGAAACAGCCCAATCCACAACCATTTCATCCGATGCGCTCAAATCTTAACTCCGCACTAACCGAGAAGCCCGAAACTCGGGGTTTGTGATAGATGGGGTCTTCTCATGCCGCGTCAAATCGATGCCGTCAAAGTCGAAATATCCGTAATTCTGGGCCGGGCGCGTCTGCCGATGCAGCAATTGCTGCGCATGGGCCGTGGCGCCGTGATTCCGCTGGATGTGAAGGACACAGACGAAGTCTGGGTGCTGGCCAACGACCATCCGATCGCAAAAGGTGATATCCAGATTGAGGGTGAGCGTATGTCAGTCCGCGTTACCGGGCCTGCAAATGTGCAGGATTTCAACGTGATTGATTAGGCCGCGAGCCTGCTTGTCGTAAATAAGTGAAAATTCTGAAGAATCCCACTTCACAAGTGAGGGCGTTTTGGGTTATCAGCGCCGCTCTGCTTGGCGTGCGGTCGTGGCGGAATTGGTAGACGCGCAGCGTTGAGGTCGCTGTGGGGCA
>CAYFGB010000029.1:0-37128 GCA_964342455.1 uncultured Hyphomonadaceae bacterium | reverse complement strand
GACGAGTGCCTCGCCAACCGGGTCAGGTCCGGAAGGAAGCAGCCCTAACGAGTTTTCCTCGGGTCGTGCCAGTCTCTGCTCTCATCACCTTTTCGAACATCAATACGCGTAGGCTGCATAGTCTGCAGCAAAAACACGTCTGATCAGCTCTTCAGCTTCCGGAAAT
Source organism: uncultured Hyphomonadaceae bacterium (assembly GCA_964342455.1). GTDB lineage: Bacteria > Pseudomonadota > Alphaproteobacteria > Caulobacterales > Hyphomonadaceae > Ponticaulis. The sequence goes on along the minus strand of CAYFGB010000029.1, from coordinate 36,962 downwards.
TCAGCCAATCTGGACGTGTCAAACTTCGGCGTATTCTTACCCACGCGGCCAACCTCCAGCCCGACCCTCATCAGCTTTTCAAGTGATGCCGCCTGCGTCGACTTCTCATTATGGTGTTTCGAGGAGAGAATTTTTTTCTGATTTTCTTCAGAAGACACCGCCAGACCATACCGCGCTTCAAGGTCATCAAAAGCCTCAGGTATATGTTCAATCTTCACGATCTGAAGCCGCCCACCTAGCCCCGCCTCCAGATCCAGGCGCTGCGGTCCCAGATGCCCGTCCAGCGAGCGAGGGTTTTCACTCGCCAGCCAGCGTAAATATTCCAGAAAGGAAACACGGGTTTCGATATCTGCATCCTGACCGTGCACCCATGCCACCATACGGCGTCGCCAGTAGGAGATTTGCAGCGCTCTTGTCGCAGGATCAGATTGCCGGGTCAGGAAGTTATAGCCGCTCAGGGCGCGCGCGGCCGGGTCACGTACAAACTTCACCACCGGAATGTCTGGGGTTTGAAGCGCGCGTCTGACATCACTTTCATAGCCCGGGCGTTTCTTGAACACCTGCTGTTCATAGGTGTGGGCAAACGGATGAAAAGAGAGCGCTTCTTCCAGAATACCCAGCTTGTCGAAATACCATTTCAGCGCAGATGTACTGCCGGCCTTCTGACTGGTCAGAAAGATCACAGGCAGCCCCGGGTCAAACAGTGGCACCCGACCAAATTGCCGTATGCCTGACCGGTCGAGCCATAACCGCCGATAGAGCCGTGCATATTCGAGAAATCGTTCCCGTTTCAACGCATAACTCCCCAATGGCACAGCTTAAGGTCACCTGAAGCGCCAGAATTAGCGGGTTTGTCGCCATGCGCAAATGAAACTCCCCTGAAAAACCGTGAATCGCCTCTCGCGCTCGGCAAGCTGGCACTGTAACGTGCCCGCCATGAGCGAGTCAGATTTTCCAGATGATGAAGATGACCTGCCTGATCTGGCGCCCGAGCATGAGCGCGACGATCAGACAGCCAACATGTTCGGCGATACCGCCCCGCCTCCGCCTGAGGAGAAAAAGAGCCCGTATGTCGTCCTCGCGCGCAAATACAGGCCCCAGCGTTTCGCGGATCTGATCGGCCAGGAGGCCATGGTCCAGACGCTGAGCAATGCGTTTCGCAAAGGCCGTATTGCGCACGCCTTCATGCTGACCGGCGTGCGCGGCATCGGTAAGACCACCACAGCCCGCCTCCTCGCCCGCGCGCTTAATTACGAGACCGATACGGTTAAACAGCCTTCCATCCAGTTCGACCCGCCCGGTCGGCATTGTCAGGCCATCATCGAAAGCCGACATCCCGATGTGCTGGAGCTTGATGCCGCGTCCCGCACCGGTGTGGATGACATGCGCGAGCTGCTGGACGGCGCGCGCTACACGCCCGTATCGGCGCGCTATAAAGTGTTCATCATCGACGAGGTGCACATGCTGTCCAAGTCGGCCTTCAACGCGTTGCTCAAAACGCTTGAAGAACCGCCCGAGCATGTGAAATTCGTCTTCGCCACCACCGAAATCCGCAAGGTGCCAGTCACAGTGCTGTCGCGTTGTCAGCGCTTTGATCTCCGTCGCCTCGACGTCGACCAGCTATCTGCGCACCTTGCCAATATCTGTGCTGAGGAAAACGCACGCGTCTCGCCAGAAGGGCTGACGCTCATCGCGCGGGCTGCCGAGGGCTCCGTCCGCGACGCGCTGTCCATTCTCGATCAGGCCATCGTCACGTCCGAAGACGGCATGGAAGTGCCCGCCGAAACCATCCGGGACATGCTGGGCCTCGCTGACAGGTCCCGTCTGCTGAGCCTGTTTGATTTTGCCGCCAGTGGCGATCACAAGGCCGCGCTGACAGAGCTTGAGGACCAGCTCGCCGCAAGCGCCGACCCAATGATCATCTTCAAGGATCTGATTGATCTTTCGGTCGAGGTCAGCCGCGCGCGGGTGATGGGCGAGGATTATGCCGCTGCTGGCCCGGCTGAATGGGTCCGCATGACCAAGGCCATTGCCGTAAAAACCAGCCCCGCCCAGGCCACGCGCTACTGGCAAATTTTAATGAAGGGCTTTGAGGCCGCAGGCTATGCGCCCGACCCGGCCACTGCACTGAAAATGACGCTGATCCAGATGGCCGCTGCGGCACATGTGCCGCCGCCAGAAGATGCCGTCAAAGCCATTCTCGAAGGCAAGGCAGGCGGGCCACCAAAGTCTGAAACACCCGACCGCTCGCCTTCACCCGATGGCATCACCTCATTTGGCCAGCCCGCCACGTTTGAAGGCATTCGCGCCCTGCTCGAAGCCCGTAAACGCGCTGACCTCCAATATGAGATTGAGCGGTTCGTCCGTCCTGCGGAAACCCGCTTCGGCTATTTCTCATGCGAGCTGACAAACGGCGCGCCGGATGGCCTCGTGCCAAACCTTCAGAAATTCCTGACCATCGAGACAGGTCAGAACTGGCTGATCGAGCACGAGCCCTCCAATGTCGAGACGGTGTTTGAACGTCTTGCGCGCGAGAAACAGGAACGCATTGACGCCGCGCTGAAGGACACAACATTAAGCGAGCTGCTGCGTCATCTGCCTGGCGCGGAAGTACTTGATGTGGTCCCGCCGCCTTCAGAGGAAGAAGGCGCGGAAAACATTGTCCATGTGGATTTCAACTCTGATCAGAAGAGCAGAAAGGAACACCGATGAAGGATATCGGCAAAATCATGCGTCAGGCGCAGGAAATGCAGTCCAAGATGCAGGAAGCCCAGGAAAAGGCCGAAAACGTCACCGCTGAAGGTGTGTCCGGCGGCGGTATGGTCCGGCTGACCCTGAAGGGCAAGGGCGAGCTGATCGATCTGAAGATTGATCCATCCCTGATGGGCGATGAGGCCGAAATCGTGGAAGACCTGATCAAGGCCGCCCATAATGATGCCCGCCTCAAGCTTGACGAGGAAATGCAAAAGACAATGGAAGAAGCCACCTCCGGCCTTTCCGGCATGCTCCCCGGCTTCAAAATGCCGTTCTGATAGACTGAAGAGACACGCAATCAATGTCAGGCGGCGTTAAGCAGACCATGCAAAACCCGCCAAATTCAGACGGTGATCCTGGTCCCAGTTGTTAAACCTGGCACGCCACACCCTCTAGCGCTGTCCCGCCGAATCCGGCAATTTGGTTGCCCGCACAGACTCGCGCAGAAAGCACTCATGTCCCGTTCTCTTATCGGCCCGGAACTTCAGCGGGTGATTGACCTTGTTGGCAAGCTTCCCGGCCTCGGCCCGCGTTCGGCGCGCCGTGTGGCGTTGCAATTGCTCAAGCGCAAGGACAGCCTTCTGATCCCGCTGGCCGAGGCGCTGGCGGACGCCGCCGACAAGATCACGAAATGCTCGACCTGCGGCACCTGGGACACGACCGACCCGTGCACGGTGTGCGCTGCGCCAAATCGCGATCTTTCCGTCATTTGCGTTGTGCAGGATGTCCCCGATCTATGGGCGCTCGAACGGGCGGGGTCGTTCAAGGGGCGCTATCACATTCTTGGCGGCGTTCTGTCAGCGCTCGATGGCGTCGGCCCGGATGACCTCAATCTCGATAATCTGGTGATGCGCGCTGCCGACCCGGAGGTCACCGAAATCATTCTGGCGCTTTCAGCCACGGTCGATGGCCAGACCACCGCCCACTATATTTCAGACCGGCTGGAGCATCTCGATGTGCGCATTTCGCGCCTGGCCCAGGGCGTGCCTATGGGCGGCGAGTTGGACCATCTTGATGATGGCACATTGACGGCTGCATTGATGAGCCGACGCGGGCTCGACTAGGGCTCGCCTTGCCCGGCGCTGGATGCCGCTTTTGCCAGTGAAACCAGCAAATCCCGTCCATACGTCAAGGCATCAGGGTGGATGGTAAAATCCGGCGTGTGGACACCCCCCGTGCCCAGCCCGTCTCTCGCAATGCCCAGGCTGAAATAGAGTGCCGGGATTTCGGCGGTGTAATAGGAAAAATCCTCAGAAAACATACCCTGCCAGTTACTGAGGGCCAGCTCCCCTGCCCATTCGTCCTCAATAAACGGACGCATTTTCTGTAGCAGATCCACATTGTTGATCGTTGGGGGCGAGCCTTTTCTCAAATCGAAATCCGCCTCCACATCATAAGCGGTGGCCAGACGGGTTATCATGTCCGTTGTCAGCGCCCGCAGACTGGTGCCCTGCCCCTCCGGGGCGACATCGATATCCTCAAAAGCCCGCAAGGTGCCAGCAATCCGGGCTTCGGTTGGCAAAACATTCTTACTGCCACTATCAACAATCAGGCGGGTAATGCTGAACACGAAAGGCCGGTTGGCAATGTCGATCTGCCGGGCTGGCGACTGGCTGAGCGCCTCAACGAAATGGGTCGCGGTGAGTGGCAGGTCAGAGCCTTCAAACGGTACCGCCGCGTGCGAGCCACGCCCTGTCAGCACCAGATCGAAATAGTTGCTGCCCGCCATTGCAGGACCAGAAGCGATCTCCGCCCGCCCGACTGGCATGCCAGGCGCGGCGTGAAGCGCAAATATTGCCTCCACGCCAAGCTTCGTCAGCAATCCTTCCTCGACAATATCGTCCGCACCGCCTTTGATTTCCTCTGCGGGCTGGAACAGAAAGACAATCTGGCCGGAAAGACCGGCGGGATTCCCGGTCATGCGCTCTGCTGCGCCGAGAAGAATCGCTGCGTGAGCGTCATGCCCGCAATTATGCATCACCCCATCAATGGTCGAACGCGGGCTGTGACTTTCCGGCTCGCTTGTTCCGATCGTCAGGGGGCGCGCATCCATTTCCGCGCGCAGCGCAATGGTGGGGCCAGGTTTACCGGTATCGAACACACCAATCACCGCAGTCGGTGCAAGCTCGGACGATACGAGATGTACACCAGGCATACCGCGAAGGGCGCTGGACAGTGTCTCGTGAGCCAGAAATTCCTTCCCGCCGAGTTCCGGGTTCTGATGTAGAAACGCGTAGGTCTGGTGCATCAGATCAGCGCCGGATCGATCCTCCCCACGCGCCGCTGTCACCGGCACATTGGCGCAGGCTGCAAGAGAGACCGCTGCGAAAGCCAGAAAACGATTGCGCATGAACACACCCTCTCAACACGGAAATCAGGTCACAGGTAAACCGCGTGAGGTGTTCGGCTCAAGGCCATCAGTGACAGGAACTCAGTTTGTTTTCAGAACGAACCGGCGCCCCTGAGCCTGCAAAGGCCTGTAGGAATGCGGGAACAGGGTTTCAAACACCGCAATCTGATCACGCGACGCCGTCAATGGTCGCTCAAACACGGTCCAGGACACGATTTCGGAACATGGCGGCGTCGTCAGAGAGCCATGATAGCGATACGCGCTCCAATCACCCGGAAGAAGCGATTTCAGGTCGAAAACCATGTTTGGATCATACGCCCCCTGCGTGCCCGGAAGGGTCGAAATCAGCTGCGCCAGCGCCGGATTTTCCTGCCCTTCAACGAACAGAATGCCAATCACTGCAAGGCTTCCATCATCGGCGGCATGCACAAGATGCACTTCCAAAGGATAGCGATAACCGTTGAGCGTATGCTCTGATCCCGCGTGGAAATGCAGTTGCAGAAAGTTGTATTGCTTGCCGTCCAGAACGATCCGGCCCGGGCTGTCGAGCGAAACCTGGAACGTGTGTCCATTGTTGGCGGCGCTGGTCACGTCCGCCGGGCGCCAGTAAATTGCCGGCGGCAGAATGCTGGCAGGAATCGCAGACGGATTAAGGTCGATCGGGGATTGCTCCTGCCCGTTGCAGGATTGATTGCCCGGGTCCATGTCGGCCCAATGGCTTGGCCCATGCTCACCCTGGTAAGCCCATGAGCCCGCTCCTGCCCCCGCATGCGGGGCAGCCATCATTGCCAGACCGGCCAGCAGCAAACGCTTCATCTTCAACCTCTCGACACCGGGCAGGCCCCGCGCGAAAACGAGGCCAACTCAAGCCATGACGTTGAAAAATGACGTTACTTGCTTAAAGAAGTCTTTTAGTTCGGTTCTATCCGCATGATCGGCGCGCCCGGCTCATCGACCAGAAGGTACAGATAACCGTCCGGCCCCTGTTCAATATCCCGGAAACGCATCCGCTCATCTTCGAAATAGGCATGCTCGCCTTTTACCCGGCCATTCTCCAGATCGACGCGTTGGACTTTCGATCCGGCAAGGGCTGAAACCAGCAGATCACCTTTCCATTCGGGGTAGACATCGCCCGTGTAGAACACCATGCCCGATGGCGCGATGCTGGGCACCCATTTCACTATGGGCTGTTCCATGCCGGGGGCTTCTGTCTGTGTCGTAATAATGGAACCATCATAGTTCACACCATAGGTGATGGCAGGCCAGCCATAGTTCAGCCCCGGCTCGAGAATGTTGATCTCATCACCCCCCTTCGGGCCGTGTTCGTGTTCGTAAATCGTACCGGTGGCCGCGTCATAGGCCAGCCCCTGAACGTTGCGATGTCCATAGGAATAGACTTCCGGCAAACCGCCCTCGCCATCGGCATACGGGTTATCGTCCGGAATATCGCCATCCAGGGTCAGGCGAACAATCGTACCATGCGTGTTTTCCGGAGATTGTGCCGCCTCCATATACCGGAAACCGTCACCGAGGCTCAGAAGCATGGTGTCATCAGGCAGAAACAGAATGCGACCACCATAATGGGCAGACGTCGCACGTTTGGTTTCGGCGACATAGATGTCTTCCGCGTCTTCAAATGACAGATTGTCATCCGACAATCGGGCGCGCATCAGGGCTGTGGAATTGGAAGCCTGCGTTCCCTTGGAATAGGCGAGGTAAACGAGCCGATTGGTCTCAAACTCCGGGTGCAGTGCAAGCCCCAGATATCCGCCCTGCCCCGCAACCAGCGTGTCAGGTGTTCCGCCAAGCCGCGTCCCGCTGGTCTCATCCGGCGCGACGTAGCTCACGAAGCCGTCGCGTTCCGAAACCAGAAAACCACCTTCCGGCAGAAAGGCCATCGCCCATGGAAAATCGAAGCCGGTGGCGACCTCTGTCAGCGTGTAAGTCGCCTCGCTGGTCGTGGCGGGGGCAGTCGTCTGCCCGTCTGGCGCCTGACCATTTGCAGCAGGTTCCGACCCGCATCCGGCCAGCAGGATCAGGGCTGCAGCGCTCACGACGCCAAAAGAATTCCGTTTCATGCTTCGTCCTCCATCTCACAATAAATGTAGTACGACGCCGCGTTTACAAAGGGGCAATCGGGTTTTTCTCTCCGCCGCGATCGTCACCAACAGAAAAGGGGAGGCCCCGATAGGCCTCCCCTTTCCCGCTCCGTGGCGTATTCCCCTCGCCAATCCTTACCAGGACTTGGACAGTGAAACACCGTATGTCGCTGGCTCGTTCAGGAAGATGTTCGTGAACAGACCTGAAGAATCGTCGGTCAGGTAAGCACCCGTGATGACGTCTTCGTCGGTGATGTTCTTACCGAAGAACTCCAGAGCCAGATTCTGCTCTTCATTGTCGAAGCGCACAGTCAGGTTGATGTTGTCCCAGCTGTCCAGCTTGTCGTGTGGCGTGTTCCAGATCCGTGAGAAGCTGTCGGACTGGTAGTAGTAGTCGCCGCGAACCGTCGCCGTCCACTCACTCGCCCACTGAGGCAGGTCGTACCAGGTGTACTCCGCACCGAGGCTGAAGGTCATGTCTGGCGTACCCGGAATGGAGTTGCCGTCCAGATTTTTCGCTTCGCCGTCAAACGGGGTCAGACCACCAACCGTCTGGGTTTCACCATTGTTGTCGACATAAGTCAGATCACCGATACCCAGCGCATCTTCCATGCCTGCGAAAGCACCTGTGCAGAGGCCGCCGGTTGAACCTGCAGGGAAGCCAGCCAGCACCGCGGCATAACCTTCAGCAGAGATCACGCAGTTCGCGAACGAGCTGGTATTCTTCAGCACAACCATGTCGTCACGACCATTGGTACGGTCCAGAACGTCAACCGCATAGGTATCCTTGATGGAGGTATCCAGAAGACCAAGGTTCATGTTTGCGAGGAAGTTCGCATTCGGGCTCCAGATCGTCTCAAGTTCGAAGCCTGAGATTTCCGCATCAATGTTGATGTTGGCCGCAGACCGGTTCACGATTTGCGAGATCTGATATCCCTCATAATCATACATGAAGCCGGTTGCATTCAATTGAAGCGCACCATCGCCGAACGTGTTTTTCGTGCCCAGCTCGAACGAGTTAATGAACTCAGGCTCGAAGATTTGCGGGAACGCAGGCGGCGCATCCGCTGGCTGCGGCGGGTTGATACCACCACCCTTATAGCCTTTGGAGTAGAAGCCGTAGATCAGCGTATCATCAGAGAAGCTCAGATCCGGAGACCAGTCGAAACCAATCCGGCCAGTGACTTCTTCGAATTCGACCCGAAGCACACCATCTTCAGCACCGAGAGCCGGCTGTGGCTCAAGCGGGTTTTCGACAAGCGCATTAGGAACGAACAGGAAGGTTGGAATGTTGAGCTGCTCTTTTTCGTCGCTGGTGTAACGCAGACCGACGGTGAGCTGCAGGTCATCCGTAATGTCGAAATAGCCTTCACCGAAAACGGCGAATGATTCAAGATTGTATGGAGAGAGCGAACGGAAATAGTTCCGGCCCGTGCCATCAATATTCGACAACAGGGTTGGCTGACCATTGCCTGTATCGTCAACACCCGTCAGACCGCCGAAGATCGCACCACCCAACGCATTGTTGATCTGTGCGAGCGCTGTCAGCGTGTTCGAGAACACGTAATAGCTTTCTTCGGTGTTTTCGACCTGGTTGGCTTCAAACTCGTAGAAAATACCACCAAGGTTGAAATTGAAACGGCCGTTGAAATCAGACTGCAGACGCAGTTCGTGAGACGTGGCTTCGGAGACGCCACCGGAAAGGTCAAACGTCGAGAAGAAGTTGGACTGACCGATCTGAGGATCACTTACCAGACCGCCTGGGAACAGAGCCTCGTAGACGCCTGCAAGCGCAGGGTTACCCAAAGGCGCACCTGAAACGTTGAAAGGCGTGTCAGGGGTCGACTTGTTATAGTCTTCTTCCGACGTGACTTCGGTTTCGTTACGGCTGCCCAGATAGGTAAGGGTCAGCGCGTCTGTAAGATCATACTCAGCCTGCCAGATCAGCAGCGACTGTTCAGCCTGATAGCGCGGATCAAAAGCTGATTCGATGTTCCGAAGGTTTGGATCAAGCGGGCTTGTGTAAACGTCGCCATTCATCAGACCTGCTGTGATACCCAGACCACCGCCGAGCGTTGCCGCTGAGTTCAGACGATCATAGGATTCAGAGAGCGGCGCTTCCTGACAGCCAAGAGATGTATAGAGCTGGTCAGCCGGGCTGATTGCAATGCCCTGAAACGAGGTCTCGAATGGGTCCTTGTCACAAAGCTGCTTGCCGGAACGCAGACGGTTATCGTCTTCCTGGAACTGCTCATACATGATGTAGCCGCGAAGCTTGTCTGTCGGCTCAAAGGCCAGCGTACCGCGCAAGCTCCAGAGGTTACGGTCGTCAATATCGTTTCCGGTGACCGTATTCTCTGCGAAGCCGTCGCGTGTCAGAGCCGAACCGGCCAGACGAAGGGCAACCCGCTCACCGAACGGAATGTTGACCATACCCTTGGCCTTGAATGTATTTTCAGAGCCGTAAGTACCTTTTACACTTGCCTGAAATTCTTCGAATACTGGCTTGGACGTGATGATGTTGACCACACCACCGGTCGCGTTCCGCCCGTAAAGCGTACCCTGCGGGCCGCGAAGTGTCTCAACACGCTCGACATCATAGAATTCAGCTTCGAAAAGGCGGTTGGCGGCCAGTGGCACGTCATTCTGGTGAACGCCGACACCGGTGTCGCCGGATGTAGCAACAAGGTCAGCACCAATACCACGGATCTTGAAGTTGAAGCCCGAGAAGTTGCCTTTGGTGAAGGTGACGTTCGGGATGGATTTGACGAGGTCCGGACCACCGGCCAGCTGCATTTTCTCCAGCGTTGCTTCGTCAAAAGCCGAAACCGCGATCGGAACATCCTGAATTGATTCAGATTGTTTCTGAGTCGTCACAACTACGGTTTCGAATTTACGGGTTTGATCCTGTTCTTGCGCAATCGCTGATGGAACTGCTGCACCAATGGCAATTGCAGACGCGCCCAGAGTCAAGGCGCACTTCACGTGTGTTTTGAGTCGCATTTTTTTCTCCTCCCCTCGACTGCCAACAGACCTCTTTTTTTGTCGGGTCCATTTGGTCCTGTGCTACATGCACATGTTCGAGAACCCAGAAGAGACAATTAGTCATGGGCCTTTGTCAACGGCAAAATTGTCAAGTATTGCGACTAAAGCGTTTTCTGTGTGGCATTGGAGACACGATTTGCTAGACTTCCCCCAGCGTAAATACTTAGAGGGACCAAGATTATCGTGTTGAAAACGAATGCTTTGGTACTGTTTTCTGGAGGACAGGACTCAACCGTCTGTCTTGCCTGGGCACTTGCGAATTTCGAATCTGTTTCAACGATTGGATTTGACTATGGCCAGCGACACCGCGTGGAATTGGAGTGCCGACTCACCGTTCTTGAAAAATTCAGAGAGTCTTCAACGCTGAAAGCCGACCATCTCGGCGAAGATGTGGTGCTGGATTTATCTGTTCTCGGCCAGATCAGCGAGACCTCGCTGACCCGCGATATTGAAATCGAGATGGAAGAAACCGGCCTGCCGTCAACCTTCGTACCCGGCCGCAATCTGATCTTTCTGACCCTCGCCAGCGCGGTCGCCTGGCGCCGCAATGCAGGAACACTTGTGGGCGGCATGTGCGAGACTGATTACTCTGGTTATCCGGATTGCAGACAGACAACCATGACGGCTCAGGAAAAGGCAATTTCGCTTGGCCTCGACAAGAATCTGTTTGTCGAAACCCCTCTGATGTACAAATCCAAGGCCGACACCTTTGCCATGGCACAGTCATTGGGAGGGGATGCGCTCATCGATCTCATTGTCGAATACACCCACACCTGCTATCTGGGCGACCGATCTCACAAACATGATTGGGGTTATGGCTGTGGCGAGTGTCCGGCCTGCGAGCTGCGAGCGGCAGGCTGGGAGAGCTGGATCAGGACTGAACGGCAGACTGATCCCTTTCTACCACGGCCCAGACCCTGAGACCAAAGCGGACCAGCCCATTGAGCAGCAATACAAAATCTGACGCGAAACACCGGTCAGGCTACGCGCCTAATCTCGTCGGAAGAACATTTGAAATCACGCGAACAGCGCGCTTTGAAGCCGCTCATCACCTCGCGCCCAAAGACCCGAACCATCCGTATGGCCAGCTGCATGGCCATTCCTTCCACGTCGAAATCGGTGTGGCTGGTGTGGTCAAAGAGGGAGAGGACTGGGTAGACGATTTTGCCCGGATCGGCGGCGAACTTGAAGCTGTCGCGGGCCAGCTCGACCATGCTTATCTGAATGATATTGAAGGGCTGGAATTACCAACCCTGGAGCGCATCTGTGTCTGGATTGCCGATAAGCTGGTACCGGCACTTCCGAAATTGGCGAGGGTTACGGTCTCAAGACCCAGCCTTGAAGAGAGCTGCACGCTCAGGCTGGATACCTGAGTTCTGTAAGGCGGGCGAAACCACCCGCCTCGCAGTCAGGAACGTCTTAACCGACGCTGTCTGAGGCCGTTTCCTCGACCTTGTCTTCCAGCTTGTCCACAAACCGGTTAATGGCGCGGCGCGCATCCGACCAGGTCGCCTTATAGCGGCTCTCGCGGATTTCATTGCTGAAGTAATTATAATCGATGGTTGTGAATTCTTCCCCATCGAGGTCGTACACAATGGCTTCGAGCTTTGCACCGCCGAGCCCGAAGCTCTGCATGCTAAGCCCAATCCGGTCGCCCAGCTCCTTGAATGTCGGACGGTTTGGTTTGGCATCGATAAAGGTGACGTGAATGTCGCCAAGTGTATCAAGCCGGTCGCCAAGGCCCTCGCGGATCTCTTCAATGACTTCCTCTGCGAGATAGTCGCCTTCACGCGCACCATAGTCTTCGGTGATCTTCTTGGTGAGGTCTTCCGAGAACGAAACCGTGATCTCTCCGGCATGTGCGGCAGGCACAAGCAAGGTTGCCAGTGCGCCAATCAGAACGTTTCTCATATGGATCTCCTTCCAGTCTGGTTTCCCTATAGTACGCCAGACACGGGAAAAATTCGAGTTACGAATTGGAGAGCCTGGAGATCAGTCCTTTTTCTTCGCTTTGCGTTCTTCCTTGCTGGTGGTCACCTTATCGACCGTTGTCCCCACAACAGCCCCGGTCACTTCCACACCAGCCTCAACCGTTTCAGCTGCGATTTCGATCGCCGTAGCCGCAACGCAGCCCGACAGAAATGAGCAGGCCATAACGGCACTGAAGATGAGCTTTCTGGGAAATAAACTGGCCATATCCGCCTCTTGTCCGCCTGAGGCTAACATGGGGCGAGTATGGTGAACAAGACCATAACAGGCCCGGGCCTGTTCATGATCCTGGCGGTCTAGACCGTATCGACCAGCACCAGTTCAGCGTCATCAAGTGCTTCTATGGTCAGTTCTTCAGGGCCCGTTATGGCGACACCATCCCGCGCGCTGAGAACTTCATCTCCCATGCGGATCGTCCCGCGGGCCAGCACCAGATACCCGAAACGCCCGGCCTTTGTCTCAATCGAAAGCTGATGGCTCTTTTCAAGCGTCGCGCCGAGCACGCGGGCATCCTGTCGAATGGGCAGGGCGTCATCATCGTCAAAGCCCGAAGCCAGGATCGACCAGTCATTCGCACGATCAGATTTCGGAAAGGCCCGTGCGCCCCAGAAGGGTTCTCCACCTGCTTCGCGCGGCAGGATCCAGATCTGAAACAGCGTCGTATCTTCTGGTTCCAGATTGAACTCGGCATGGCGGACACCGCGTCCCGCACTCATGACCTGAACATCACCGGCTTCGGTTCGGCCCTTATTACCCATGCTGTCCTGATGGCTGATCGCGCCGGTGCGGACATAGGTGATGATTTCCATGTTCTCGTGCGGGTGCGGCGGAAAGCCTGTACCTGCGCGGATCTTGTCGTCATTCCAGACCCGCAATGCGCCATGGCCCATGCGTTCGGGGTCCATGTATCCCGAGAAGGAAAAATGATACCGCGCACTCAGCCAGTCATTGCTGAAGCGTCCCAGATCCTCGAATCGGCGAATATCGATCATGCCCGTCTCCTGTCCTCGTCACGTGTTCGTGAGATAAGGACACCCTACCAGATGTTAAGTACGAACCTTTTGGTAACCTCATCGCCTTTCACAGCGCCCGGAATGACGGGCCCCGCCCACACTGCCCCCCTTCACCTCCCGCCGGATGCCAAGGGGCCGCAAACCGAGACCAGAAGGCGGCGTCATGTGGCGCATGTTTTCCTGATTGTTACCGCTGCGAGAACTTCGCTAGAGTTCGGAAAAACATAAAACAGCGCCGGAACAGCGCTAGAGACGGGAGCACACAATGGATCTGACGTTCAGTCCGGAACTCGAAGCCTTTCGCACAGACATTCGGTCTTTTTTCGAAAATGAGTTTCCCAGAGACATCATCGAGAAAACCCGAAGCGGTGCGTCACTGACGACGGCAGACATCCGCAAATCGGAAATGGCGCTGGGCGCCAGAGGCTGGCTGGCAACGGCCTGGCCCGAAGAATATGGCGGACCGGGCTGGGATTTTGCCCGACAGTATATTTTCGATGAAGAACTCGAACGCGCAGGCGTGCCGACCATCACCCCCATGGGCGTCATCTATGTCGGTCCCGTACTCTACACGTTTGCGACCCAGGAACAGAAGGACAAATGGCTTCCCGGCATCCGCGAGGGACGCGATGGCTGGGCTCAGGGCTATTCCGAGCCGGGGTCCGGTTCAGACCTGGCCTCACTTCAGTTTTCAGCCGTCCGGGACGGGGATGACTATGTGCTTAATGGTGAGAAGGTGTGGACGTCATCAGCCCAGCATGCCGACTGGATTTTCCTGCTCACACGGACCGACAATTCAGGCAAGAAACAGGAAGGCATCACATTCCTTTGCTGTGAGATGACCCGCCCGGGCGTGCAGGTTCATCCGATCATCACGCTTGATGGCAAGCACTACCTGAACCGCGTGACGTTTGATAATGTCCGCGTGCCGGTGGATTACCGCATTGGTGAAGAGGGCAAGGGCTGGACCTACTCCCAGTATCTGCTCGGCTTTGAGCGCACGTCTTACGCCCATGTCGCCGGGAAGCGCGAAATGCTGGCTGGCGTGCGACGCCTGACGCGTTCGGTCAGCCACAACATGCCCAATGCGCTTGCCGATGACAGCGCCTTTCACAGCAAGATCGCAGCAGCTGAAATGAAGGTTGATGCCCTGGAAATGCAGGTTTTTCGCATTCTTTCGAAACTCGCCACGGGCGGCTCTCCGGGCCTTGAGGCCAGCATTGTGAAAATCCTCGCCACCGAGACTCATCAGCAAATCACCGAGCTGATGCTGGAGGCTGGTGGCCGGGCGGCGAACATCAAATCAGACGATGCCATGGCGCCGGCATGGTCGGATGAACCAAATGCCGATTATGCCCCACCTGCAGTTGCGACCTATTTCGCCGGGCGTGCACAGTCTATTTATGGCGGCACGAACGAGATTCAGCGCAACATCATTGCCAAGCGCGTGCTTGGTCTCTGATCAGCTGTCGGCGAACAGCCGGGCGGTGTTGATATCCCCGGCTTCGCTCGACAGAATGGCCTTTCGCACTGTCGCAACAATACCCGGCAAGGCGTCGGTGATTGCCTCACCGTCCAGAAGCGCCTTGCACACCAGCAAGGTGACAAGGTCGCCGGTGCCATTGGGAACAGGGCCGGTGATCCGTTCATTCCCACGATAAGACACAGCGCCATCGCTCCACATGATTCCAATCTCAGGGCCAGAGCTGACCGAGGTCACAGCCCATGCTGGCGCAGCCGGCTCCCTGGCCATAGCCTCACTCAGCCAGGCAATATCGGGTTCATTTTCCGGAATGGCTGGAATGTCGCCGCGCCTGCGGAGCAGTTCAAGGCATTCAAAAACATTGGGGGTTAACACATCGGCCAATGGCACCAGATGGTCTGTTATCGCGGCAGCAACGGCTTCAGAGATATAAAGCCCCTTGCCCCAGTCGCCAATCACCGGATCGATAATCACCGGCACCCGCCCCCGGAAATATTTCGAGATCAGTCCAGCGGCCCGTTCCACCTGCGCCGGGCTGGCAAAATAGCCGGTGATGACCGCGTCACAACTGGCCGGAATATCATTGGCAATCAATCCGTCTGCCATGGATGAAAACATGTCATACGGCACAGCGCCGCCCCCCGGCGCGCCCCAACCCGGATGCCGCCCCAGAAGGACCGTCGGCAACAGCACACATTCGCAGCCGAGTTGTGGCAGAACCTTCTGCGCCAGACCGCCCCCAACATTGGACCCGGCCACAAAGGATGACATGACAAGAATGCGTGCCATACGGCCTCACTTCTCAATGAGGCGTCAGTAATCCGCCTCTACGCAATAAATCCCGCTCGCCTTAGCACGCTTTGCCTCAGCTTCCATCTTTGGCTTCAGAGTATCGATCAATGGACCCATCGGGCGTGTGGTAAAGCTTCCCGTGCCATAGTCAGTTTTCGAGTAAGAAGACGCACTTAATGACTTCGTCCACAATGTCACGGAAAAGCTCTGGTTTCCTGTTTCGAACGCGGCGTTCAGCTGACCTGCCGCAGGCATTTCGGTTTCACCCAGATACACCGATTTCGATCGTTCCGGATTCCAGGTCGACTCCCAATCATAGTCAGGCGCGATGACCTCGCTGCCATTGATAGACAGTGCTTTGTAGTAATCATGTTTTCGGTCCAGCGGATCCTGCGTGAAACTTGGTGGAAACTCATTCGGCCTGGCGACCGGTGTCAGGTAAATACCATTTTGCAGCTTATAGTCGCCATCCTGCTGATAGGTGACATACTTGCTCTCTGACCAGGGTTGGTAATACCAGACAAGGGTCACTCCGGTTGTTGTCGCCGTTTTGCCATTGGCCAAAGCCCAGGTCACTTCTGCGTCTTGGTCTGTCAGCCACATATGGTCCTCATCATAGCTCCAGCGCCAGCCATCCGCTTCTCCTGTTGGGCAGGCCGGTCGCTCATCGTCCGCGAACGCGGCCCCCGCAAGGCAGGCCAGTGATAACGCGATCAGCATGGAATTTTTCATCTTCGAACACCTCCCAACGCCAGATTGTATTACTTAGCCTAGCGTCGTACATCACCCCGCTGGGGGATTCGCTGACGATAAACAGGTCATTGAAATCCGCCCCCCAATCCGGCAAACACTAAATCAATCAAGCCAACTATCGGGGAAATTCATGACCGCCACGACACATCGCCCGCGCCGCTCCGTCCTTTACATGCCCGGTGCCAATACGCGCGCACTGGAAAAGGCGAAAACGCTGGCCGCCGATTCTCTGATCTTCGACCTGGAAGATGCGGTGTCTCCGGACGCCAAGATTGAAGCCCGCGAGAATGTCTGCAAGGCCACGCGTGAAGGTGGCTATGGCCACCGCGAGGTCTGCATTCGCATCAACGGACTGGATACGGAATGGGGCCTGGATGACCTCAACGCCGCCGTGGCCGCTGGGCCGGACGCCATTCTCGCGCCCAAGGTTATCGATGGCAGCGATATTGATCGTCTCGACGATGCACTCTCCCGTGCGGGTGCCAAACCAGATCTTCAGCTTTGGGTGATGATCGAGATGCCGAAAGCCATTCTGAACATTCAGGACATTGCCGAAGCGGTCGGCCGCACGCGCCTGACCACTTTCGTCATGGGCACCAATGACCTGGCCAAAGAGCTTCGCGCTCAGGCAAAACCAAACCGCCAGGTCGCCTTTGGCACAGCGCTGTCCATGTCGATGCTCGCAGCCCGCGCCTATGATATTGTGGCGATTGATGGGGTTTATAACGACATCAAGAATGAAGACGGTCTGCGTGCTGAATGCGAAGAAGGCGCAGCCATGGGATTTGACGGCAAGACGCTGATCCACCCGTCTCAGCTGGAGATCACCAACGAGGTTTTTGCCCCCTCCCCGGCAGATGTTGAGCAGGCGCAAGCTGTTATTGAAGCCTTCGCCGATCCGGCCAATGCTGGCAAAGGCGTTCTGAAGGTCAACGGCAAGATGACCGAACTTCTTCACCTTGAAGAGGCGAAACGTCTTGTCGAGGTCGATAAAGCCATTCAGGGGATGCAGTCAGAATAAAGGCTTCATTCTTTGACCCAGACCGTACTCGTCACTGGTGGCGCTGGCTATGTCGGCAGTCACACCTGCAAAGCGCTGGCCCAGGCGGGCTGGCGCGTTGTTGTGTATGACAATCTGAGCCGCGGATGGGCTGATCTGGTAAAATGGGGCGACCTGATTGAGGGCGACTTACTGGACAAGATTGCTCTGACATCAGCTTTCGACTCGGTAAAACCAGATGCCGTGGCCCATTTCGCGGCCCTCACCTATGTCGGTGAATCGGTCAGCGAACCCGGGCTTTATTATCGCAACAATGTCGCCGGCACACTCAACCTGCTCGAAGCCATGGCCGAGGCTGGTACAAGCAAGCTGGCCTTCTCATCAACCTGTGCCGTCTATGCTCCGTCTGATGCCCCGCTGACCGAAAAGAGTGAGCTTGGCCCGGTGAATCCCTATGGCGCGTCAAAAATGATGGCCGAACGCATTATTCGCGATTTCGGCTCGGCGCATGGTATCCGGTCTGTGACGCTCCGATATTTCAACGCCAGCGGATGTGACCTGCTCGGCGAAACAGGCGAACGTCACATACCGGAAACCCATGTCATTCCGCTGATCCTCCGCGGCATGATGGAACCGGACTATGCTTTCACCATCAATGGCCAGGATTTCCCCACCCCGGACGGCACCTGCGTGCGGGACTATGTTCACGTCGCCGATCTCGCCGATGCGCACGTCAAGGCGCTCGATTATCTGAGCCAGGGCGGCGAGACCGACGCCATCAATCTCGGCACCGGGCGCGGCACCAGCGTATCAGAGCTTGTTGAGGCCATTGAGCGCGTGTCAGGCAAAACCATTCCCCGCACATACGGGCCTCGCCGTGCGGGCGACCCGCCAAGCCTTGTTGCTGCCCCGGATAAAGCCAGAGACTTGCTCGGCTGGGCTCCACAGCACTCAGATATTGATACCATTCTGGAAACCGCGAGATTGTGGGCCGAGAAAGAGGCGGCGCGGTCATGAGCCAAACCATTCTTTCCTATTCGGACAAGCTTTTTACGCCCTCGGAAAGCTTCATTCCGCGCGCCTATCACGGCTTTGACAGGCTAATGCCCGTCTTTATTGGCCATGATCGCAAAGGACCGGTCCCTGACGGTTTCGACGCCATTGAAATCGGTCCGCTGCATGGCGCATGGGGCGAGGCTGGCTTCAAACAATTCGGCCTGATCTCGGCAAAGCTGGAAGCGACACTACGCGCGCTCAACCCGGTGGCTCTGCACGCCAATTTCGGAAAATCCGGCGCGTACGCCTTACCACTGGCGCGCAAGCTGAACATCCCTCTCATCGTCACCTATCATGGTGGTGATGCCACTAAGACGTCGAACACGAAGGACAGCCTGTTACGGGTTTATAACCGTCGCAGACAGGCGCTCTGGGACGAGGCAGCACTCATCCTGCCGGTTTCAGACTTCATCCGCCGAGAGCTCCTCGCCAAGGGCGCCCCGGACGATAAAATGGTGGTGCAGTACAACGGCGTCGACCCGGAAAAATTCACACCGGGCGAGAAGGAAAACATCCTGCTCTTTGCCGGTCGCTGGATGGAAAAAAAGGGTATTGAAACGCTGATCCGCGCCCTCACCCTCATCGACAAGGACATCCTCCGGAATTGGCGCATCCGTCTGCTGGGCGATGGCGGACTGAAGGAAACGCTGCTGCCTCTGTTAAGCGAAGCCGAAGTGGAGGTCGAACTCCCGGGCTGGATTCCAGCCGATGACATGCCGCGCCATTTTGAAGAAGCCGCCATTGCCTGCGTCCCGTCGAACCGCGCCGCATCCGGCGATGCCGAGGGACTGCCAATGGTGTGCATGGAAGCCATGTTCGCAGGATGCGCTCTGGCCGCCACCCATCATGCGGGTATCCCTGAATGCGTGCGGGATGGTGAAACTGGCTATCTGGTGCCGGAACGCGACCATGTTGCGCTCGCCGACCGTTTGACGAAGCTGATGTCAGATCCGGACCGCACCCGCGCTATGGGTGAAGCGGGTCGTGCCGTGGCCATGACAGATTTCAATCTGAATATTCAGTCAAAAAAGCTACAGGATCTGATCGTAGAAGCGGCAAAGTCTGCTGGAACCATCACCTGAAACCGGATTAGCCACACTGACCTTGATCTCATCGGGAAACCTGTTCAGCTGACCCGATGACGAACGTCCTGATCCTGAACGGCCATCACCCCTTCCCCTCCTCGCCTGGACATCTGACCCGCGCCTATGTCGAGCGCGCAACAGACTATCTGACCGGTCAGGACGCAATCGTGAAATGCGTCGAGACGCGCACTGAGTTTGACCTCGACCGCGAGGTCGAAAACCAGCTCTGGGCCGATTTCATTCTCGTCCAGTTTCCGGTCAATTCCATGGGCATGCCCTGGTCTCTGAAACGTTATCTGGATGAAGTTTACACCGCGGGAATGGATGGACGCCTTGCGAAAGGCGATGGCCGAAGCCGCAGAGATCCCTCGAAGCAATACGGCTCTGGCGGGAAGATGACAGACACGGCCTATATGCTGTCTGTGACGCTGAATGCACCATCCGCCGCTTTCAATGACGATACGCAGACATTGTTTGCAGGCCGTTCGGTTGATGATCTTCTCGCCCCGGCGCACATAAACTTTGCGTTTTTCGGACTACAAGCTCTGCCGACGTTTGCCGCGCATGATGTGAACAAGAACCCGACCATAGAGGCTGATTTCACGCGTTTTGATCAGCAACTCGCAAAAAATTTCGCCCGGCTCACTTAACCCAGAATATCTCCCGGCGGATCAGCTCCCAGCTTTCCTTATCAGGCGCGGAGAGGACGTTTGCGCCGTCACCGAGCGCATTGTAAGGCGTGCCGTCGAAATGGGCGTTATACCCGCCTGCTTCGCGATGGATCAGCGTACCGGCAAGATGATCCCAGATCTGACCACACAGATTACCGGTAAAGTGGGCCCCGCCGGTTGCCACCATCCAGTAGTCGAACACCGAACAGTTCAGCCCGTAAAAGGCCTGCAACTTCATAGCATTCGCGCCAATGACAGAGCGTTGCGGTTCGGGAAAGAACATCAGACACATGACGCCTGTCATGTTTTCAATGCTTGTGGGCGACGCCACCTGTAAACGGACATCATCGCCATCCTCAAACACCTGATGTGCGCCCGCCCCGCGGCTGGCCATCAGGAACGTCCGGTTCAGCGGATCATGAATGATCCCGGCAACGACTTCGCCATGACTGACCACAGACAGAATGGTGCCAAACAGGGGAAGACCTTTAACGAAATTCAGCGTGCCATCGACCGGGTCAATGATGAAGGCCAGCTCTGCCTCGGCGAGCCCGTTCTTGACGGCGGGGTTTTTCGAGACCGCCTCTTCACCGAACACAAGCGCGTTCGGGAAATTCACCTTCAGCGCTTTGGTGATTTTCTCCTCTGCCAGGACATCGGCATCCGTCACCACGTCGATGGCTGATTTCTTGGTTCCGATATCGGCAGTCTTCATGCCCCGGAAGCGCGGCAGAATCTGGGCCTCGGCGGCCTCATGAATAATAGACCGAAGCAGATCGAGATGAATGTCTGAAAATTTCATCGGTTTTTTGCCTTTATCAAACCGCAGAAATCGAGAGCGAAGACGACCCAGATTTCAGTCTTCGATCAAGTGTCCACAGTGAAATATGCGCATCCAGCAGGCAAGACGCAATAAGGTGCACGCCCACATATGCGATACCTTTGGGAAATAATGTCTGGCGCTCAATCAGATCATCATTTGATGATCTAAACACCGTGTCAGCTTCCCTTCCATTGCGTTTTGTAGAGATCGAACCGGCGGTCGCGCAGATTCTGAACGCTGCCCTCTGATCTGGCCCAGTTCAGATCCTGAAGATCCAGATCGGACATGATGACCGTTTCCACATTCTCGCTGGCTTCGGCGGCAATCCCATCACGCGCAAACGGCAGATCGCACGGCGTCAGAATGGCTGACTGCGCATATTGCACGTCCATATTCTCCACATTCGGCAAATTGCCCACATTGCCCGAGGTGACGACATAGCACTGGTTCTCGATCGCCCGTGCCTGACAGCAATAACGCACGCGCAGATGGCCCGGACGACTGTCTGTACAATAAGGCACGAAAAGAATGCGCGCGCCTTCATCGGCGAGCTTTCTCGCCAGCTCCGGGAATTCGGAGTCATAGCAGATCAGCACGCCAATTGGCCCGCAATCGGTCAGAATGGTCTGAAGTTCGTCTCCGCCCTTGATGCCCCACCAGCTGCGCTCATCCGGGGTCGGGTGGATTTTTTCCTGCTCGTGAACCGAGCCATCACGCAGAAAGACATAAGCGACGTTCTGAATGTCACCATCTTCGGTTCGTGTCGGATGCGACCCACCAATAATGTTGATGTTATAGCTGATCGCCAGCTGGCGCATTTCATCAACGAAACGGGGCGTATAGCGGGTCAGGCTCTCAATTGCCTCGACGGCCGAGAGGCGCTTTTCCTCAAACGCCAGCAATTGCAGGGTAAAGAGTTCAGGAAACACCACAAAGTCACAGCGATAATCGGCAGCAACATCGGTGAAGTATTCCACATTGCCCATGAACTCTTCGAAGTCTTTCACCATGCGCTGCTGGAACTGCACGGTGCAGATGCGAACCGAGTCGGTCTGGAAATGCTTGGGCTTTTTCTGGTCCCCCTCATTCCCATAGTATGGGTTACGCCAGACCATATGCGTGGCAAACCCGCCTGAGGGCGTATCGTCAGGCGCATAGCCCTTCAGAATGCCGATGCATTCAAAGCCCTGCTTCAGGTGGAAGCTCACGGTCGGATCCGTGATCTTCTTCTCTTCAACTGCTTTCACATAGTCGGCAGGGTCAGGATATTTGCGACGTCGGCGCGCCCAGCCGGGCAGGCGACCGCCAAACACAATGCCTTTGATATCCCTTGATTCACACAGGCTCTGCCGGGCATCATAAAGACGCTGGCCAATGCGAAGGCGGCGGCGTTCGGGATCGACACAGACTTCCATGCCATAAAGCCATTGGCCTTTCGGGCTATGCCGCGCACCATACCCGCCACCCGTGATGGAGTCCCAGGTATGCTGTCCCATACAGAGGCGCTCGGAGATACGAAAGCTCGCGGCGTAGCCGACAATCTCGCCATCATATTCCACCACGAACTGCCCGCTTGGAAACTTCGTAATCTGGCCCTGGATCATCCCCGGCGTGTAGGGCGGTTCATCCTTGTAGATGCGGCCCGTGAGAGCGACGATGCCTGGAATGTCTCGAAGCTCAGCGTTTCGGACTGTGACGGAACTGGTGCGGCGGGTATTTGTCATGAAGCGGAGATTGATCGAATTCGCACGGGTTTCAATAGCTTGCCGGCTTTTTCCCCCACTAAGGGCAAACATTTGAAGCCCTGAAGGATATCCGGTATTCTTCCGGCCTCATCAGAGCATACGGGGACAGCTCATCATGAAGCCATCCATCATCATTCTCGCAGCAGTATTGGCCGGCCTGAGCCTTGCAGGCTGCGACCGGAATGAGCTCCCCGCCCCTGCCGGAGAAACTGATTCCGATGCCGTAAAAAGTGACGAGGCCATCGCTTCGGAAGCGCCCTCAACAATCGGTTTGGAGGAAAACCATCTCGAAGCAGTGCAGGCCGGATATGATGAAAACTGGGTGATTGGCTATGGCTGGCCGGGCGAATACCCGAACGGCTTTACCGTCACGGGGCGGCAGATGATTCTTGAAGGCCGTGCGAAGCCTCATCCGGACGCCCCCAGAACCGTTTCCTGCCCGATGAGCCATGGGGCCACGATTCATCCCTGGAATCACGATCGTGTCGCCATTGATGACCTGATCTTTGTCAGCGCCACCAGGAAGATCGCCCTGAGTGTCCACACTGAGGGCATTCTGCTCGCGGAGTCTGAAACCTCTACCGGCGCGCCGCTCGAGATTTCGCTGGAACCCGGTGATAAAGTGTATGTCGAGCGCTATTTCGGCGAGGGGTTCGGACAGATTGCCTATAACGGTGATACCTACACAGCGGATCTGCAACAACTCAACGAGCTGACGAATGCCAGTGATACAGAACCACTGGAAATCGACGAATGGGTGATGCTGACCTGCGCGGACAAGGGAGCGCATCGCGCATGGTTTCTGCTCGCCGATCTCAAGCGCCTGCAAGGCATTTCCGAGGTGGCAATCACTGATTTTGGTCAGGCGAGCGATCTTGATTAGCCGACAAATTGCGTGACCATCTATCGGCACCCGCCAGCGTCAAATGCTTGAAACTCCGCGCGCAGCACGCCATTGCATATTCGCAAACACTATCAAGATACGCCCGGGAGCCGACATGACCTACACCGTACTTCACAATCCAAGCTGCTCAACTTCGCGGAAGGGCCTTGCCGCGCTGGATGAGAAAGGCGTGACCTATGAGGTTCGCAAATACATGAACCAGTCTGAAGCCCTGACAATAGCCGAGCTTCAGGACATCGCCCGCAAGATGGGCGTCGACTCGCCTCGCGCCTTTCTGAGAGAAAAGGACGCCAACAAATTCGAGCTGCCAGACACAGCGTCCGACGAGGATGTCTACGCGGCCATGGCGGACAACCCACGTCTCATTCAGCGCCCGATTGGCATTAATGGTGACAAGGCCGTTCTGGGTCGACCACCGGAAAATCTGCTCGACATTGTGTGATCACGTCGCGCGAAAACTTGAACCCGTACGTGCACCTCTGGTGATATCACCAATTCTGGTCTGACTGGAGAAAGACATGTTGCGCGTTCTGAAATGGGCGGCTTTGGTATTCGCCGCGCTGTTTTTGCTGGCGGTGGTAGGGTGTTCGACAATCGCCCTGCCACGCGTAACTGCCACGCCGGAAGGTGCAACACCGACCCCTGATCTTCTCGCGCCAATCGGCGGCATGGCGCGGGTTGAAACCGTTGAAAACTGGGAGGCCGAGCGCGCACCGTTCTGGACGAACATGCAGCTCAGCCAGGTGTTTGGTTCAATTCCGCCCGAGTTGCCTGTCAGTGTCCGGTCGGACGAAACCCTCCGAAATGACCTTTTCGACGGCAAAGCCAGCCTCAGGGCCGTCACCCTTGAGTTCGGTCAACAAACGCCAGCGCTCACCATCGATGTTCACTTTGTCATTCCAAACACCGACGGTCCACACCCGATTGTGTTGGGCTCTGGGTTTTGCCCGAACCACACCGCCCTGCCCTTTGACGGCGTTGAGCCGCCTCAGACCGATTATCCCGGCTTTTGTGATGGCAGCTGGGCGGACGGCCTCTTCAAATTCATTTTTGGCCGATACATCACAACACCGCCCCTGGAACACCTGATTGATCACGGGTTCGCGTTCGGCGCCTATTATCCGGGACAGATTGTACCTGACTCCTCCCGTCGGGCAGCTGACGCACTAGCGGCGCTCCCTGGAGGCGAGATGACGCACGGCCCATACGCCACTATTGGTGCGTGGGCCTGGGCAGCGTCAGAGATCAACACCTTTCTTGACGCCGACCCTGCCTTCGACCCGGATGGCGTTATCCTGTTCGGGCATTCGCGATACGGAAAGTCTTCCCTGCTTGCCGGCGCGCTGGATCGCCGGATTGACGGCGTTATTGCCCATCAGTCTGGCACAGGCGGTGCGAGCCTCCAGAAAAACGGCATTGGCGAACCCATAGAGAGCATCAGCGACACCTATCCGCATTGGTTCACGGAAACCTATGCCCTCTATATTGATCGCGTGGAGGACATGCCGTTCGACCAGCACGCCCTTGTCGCGCTGATGGCCCCACGCCCGCTTCTGCTTGGCAATTCGGCACGAGACAAATGGTCTGACCCGAAAGGCGCGTTCGACGCGGCTCGCGCAGCCGGTGCCGTCTATGAGCTTTATGGGTCAGACGCTTTTGACGCCAGAAATCTGAAAGATTTTCAGCCCGCCTCCGATCTGGCCTACCAGTTTCGCGAAGGCACTCACGGCATTACACCGGAAGACTGGGCACCCTTCCTCGACTGGCTGGATGCCCATTTCGGTGAGAGCGATCGCTAGAATCCCGCCCGCACGCCAAAGCGGACATTCCGGCCCGGTGCCGGGAGTGTATCTTTCAGAACTGACGTGGAGTAGCGGACTTCTTCATCCGTCAGGTTTCTGACGTCCACGAACAGATCGATTGCCTGATCAACGTCGAGCCATTGCGCAACTTCCACGCCGGCTTTCAGGCCGAAGAGCGCGTACCCATCGGTTGGCAGCGTGCCTTCGCCCGGATCGTCCTGATCAGCGGCAAGCGTTGTGGTGAGCGAAGCATTCACAAGCCCCCAGTCCGCAGACAACGCTCCATTAAAGGTAAGAGGCGGCAGATAAGGCACGTTTTTGCCATCGCTGAGTTCAGCGCTCACAAAGTCAAGGCTGCCGTCAACCGACCATTGCGCCCCCAGAGGCGTCGCTCTGAATTGATGGTCACCATAAATCTCGAAGCCGTGGAAATCGGCGTCCTGCTGCATAAACCGCCAAACCGGCAAGCCGTCTTCTTCCAATTCGGTAGGCTCAAGATAAATGAAGTCCTCAAAAGACGTCGCAAACACGCTTGCCCCGACAGATGTCTGATCGACCTCCCAGCGCAATGTGGTTTCAACATTCAGCGCATACTCAGCTGACAGGGTCTGATCGCCGACTTCATACTGATCGGTGGCCAGATGCGGGCCGTCGGCGAACAACTCGCTCTCGTTTGGTGCACGTTCGGTATGACCAATCTGCAAGCCCAGGAACAGGCCACTGTCCCAATGTTTGTGCACCCCGAACGACGCGCTCATCAGATCGAAATCAGCGCTGCCGAATGTTTGATTGTCATAGGAAACCGTCTCAAACCTGAGACCACCTTCAAGGCCAAACCCGTCATCCCAGTCGCGTGCCTCATAAAGAAACAGGGCAAGACCATCGGAATCGGTGGGCGTGATGAACGCCTCATCACCAAATGCGCCGAATGATTTTTCAAATGCCTGGAGCCCGATCGCGCCGGACAGGCCGAATATGTCGTGATCAATTTCGACACGGCCTTCAAGACCGTCAGTTTCATAGCGTGTGCCGGGCTCACCCGGACCTTCGAACTCGATGTGTTCATAATCGGCATGAGACAGAGCGAACTCGACACGTTTGATCGTTTCGCCACCGACAAAAACGCCACCCTTCAGGTCGATACGGGTGTGTTCCAGCTCGATGAACGCTTCGCCATGCTCGTCTTCATGGTCGTGATCTTCTTCATCGTGATCATGATCCTCGTCCTCATGGTCGTGATCGTCATGATCTTCATCTTCGTCGTGTTCATCCTCATGGCCATGTGCATGGTCATGTCCCGGCAGGCCATAGTCAGAATTCGTATGGCGCACGGAGACACCGAGAAACCCTTTGGTTCCGACATAGCTTACGCCCGCGCCAAAAGTCTGTGTCTTCAGGAAAGCGTTTTCGACCGTGTCGGACATTTCGTCTTCATGCTCATGCTCATCATGGTCTTCATCATGATCTTCCTCGTCATGATGATGGTCGTCTTCTTCTTCCATGGCGCGCAAAAGACTGGAGTCAGCAAACCCCGGAATATCATAATCGTCGAAGTCGCGAGCGGACGCGCCAAGCGTAAACACCAAAGGCCCCTGCACGAACTGGCCGCGCGCTGCGAGTTCCGATCCGTCATTGACGGAATTATACGCCGCATACCCATCCGCGCTCATCCCCTCTTCGGGCAGGACATCGACAATATAGCCATCGAGTACGTTGATGACCCCGCCAATTGCCTGCCCGCCATAAGCCAGCGCTGCGGGGCCTCTCAGGATTTCAATCTGCTCGGCATCAATACCGTCACCCGATGACTGGTGGTCTGGCGAGGCGGCTGACGCATCAATCGCGCCAAGCCCGTTTGTCAGAACCAGCACACGTTCCGCGCCAAGACCTCGAAGCACCGGACGAGACGCCCCGGCACCGAAATAGGTGGTGGCCACACCCGGCTGGCGATCCAGCGTATCGCCCAGCGTGCCAGCCAGGTCTTCCACAATGTCTGTCCGCTCGAGCTGGGTCGCGTAGGAAATCAACTCACCTGCAGACCGCTCCGGCCCTGGCGCCGTCACAAAGATGGTGTCAGAGCGAAGCTCAGTATCAGCCTCCTGCGCCAACACGGGATATGCGGAGAGTGAGAGAGCAAAAAGTGATGGAAGCGTCAGTTTCATTGAAACACCATTATGTTACGATATAACCTTCGTTAAACATCGGTTGAAACGTTTGGCAAGCCCAAATTCCTTCAAGAAAGCGTCTTATTTACGCCGTTTACTTTTGGATATTTTTTGTGTATCCAGACAGCCTTGAGCAAAAGGAGTGCTTATATGGCACAGAGCAAGCAAAATATTACTGACTTGCTCCTCAGTATTGAGGGGCGACTGACCGCGCCCTCTCTCAATCGTCGGCTCGGTTAGTTTTATCGAACACTGAAACAATGGGATGCGGCGCGCATCTGCAGGCCAGATATACCTATCTGGACTTCGAGATACGCTTGCGTCCCGTTCACCCCGAACTCTGTGTGGAAGACATATTCCGCCCCTGAGTTCGGAACGAGCCGGGTATTACCATGACACAGTCAACCTTTCAGAAGGGCCAGGCCTTGCGCCCCCATGTTCGCGAGCCAACGCCTCTATTGCGTTTTCTCGCTGACCATCACGCCGACCGGCTGAGTGCGCTCTGGCCGGCACCGCATAGTGACTTCTTCATTTTGCCAACCGCGCGTCGGCACGCTGCCGCTATTCTGTCGTCCTCGCTGGGCCAGCGCCACGCCTTGAGCGCTGACGGTCTGATCCGGCTCATTGAACGTCAGAAAGACCGGGTGCTGGCCGATCTGATTGTCGGCCCTGAGAATGCGGCCGGCTTCATGAAAGCGCTTGCCAAGCTCGGTGAAACGCTCTGGCAGGAGGTGGAATACAAGGTGTTTCTTCACCTGTTCTGCCAGGATGAAACCAATGTACACTTACGACATCTGGATGAAATCCGTCCTCACAGTCTGAAGACAATTTCTTTTCTGCCTGCCGGTTTGCGCTCTACCCGCGTCCTGAATTTTGTCCGGGGACAGGCCGTCGCAGAGCAAGTTCGCCTGGCATACAGTCTGGTCGGTCGCCTTCAGGGAGCAGCAGCGCAGGCGCATGCTGTTGATCGCTGGAGTCGCGCCGCAACACGCGAAGGCTTTTTCAGCGCTGTGGCAGATGAGCTGACAGTCGAGCATCCGGTTCGCTGGAGCCCGCCACCGGCCCTGCCCGGCGTGTTCGAACCCATCGAATCGCAATCTGCCCTCAGGACGGCTGCGCTCGAGTTTCGGAACTGCCTTCGCGATTTTTCGGACTGTTTTGGCGCCGGACGGATCGTATTCTATATCTGGCGCGGCACGCCGAACGCGGCCGTGGCCCTGACATGGAATATCGATGGCTGGCGGCTGGCAGAAGCCGAGGCGGCAGACAATGTCACTCTGGCTGAGGGCCCGCTGCGTGAAATCGTAAAGGCGCTTGAAGCCAATGGTGTGCGGACAGGCCCTTCCATCATCGCCGTGCGGAACCGTCTGCGGAGATATGGCACCGAGCCGGTGACAACCATTGCTGACGAAGAGCCGGAGGGCTTTATCGATGCCTGTGACCTGGGGGATCTGTGGGCCTGACCACAGATCTTGCAGTCAGGCGCAGTCGTCGAGTTCGCCCGGCATGTGAATGGATGGTCCCAAAACCGCCGCCGTGCGAATGAGCAGCGCAAACGCCGTCGCATCCACTTTTCCCTTCTCAATCACAGCCATTGCCCCCTGATGAGCCGCAGATGACCGGAGAGAATGCGTGACATGGCCGGTATTCATAACGACGCCGCAATTGCCAAATCGGGCTCTGACTTCACTGATCCGGGTTTCAGCCAGACCAGATGTCGGCATGAAACGGTCCATGATGATCACGTCATAGGCGTCCTTGCCGTCAGCCAGAAGATCATCAACACAGGCAAAGTGATCGAGACAGCTCAATACGAGGTCCGTTCTCGACAACAGAACCTCAAGCATCTGAAAATCTATCGGGTCATCATCAACCACCGCGACGCGGTAACTGTCCTGAGTTGAAGAGGATGCGTCCGGGATGCCTTCATCCTGGGTGTCCAGAGCCATTAATCGGGACTTCTTCGCTTCGTCAAACATTGTTCACCTCAAGGCCAGCAGAGCCGACTCAACATGTTAACAGTTACAATAATTGAATTTACGTTGGTTAAAATGAGGTTAACGGCAAGTCCGGTTCGAATTACACGCAACCATTTTTCAAATCAGAGCCAACATCAGTTAAAACAAAACTCTCGAAAATGTGATCACTATACTTGCGTATAGAAAAACCATTTCGACAGAATTTGTCAGCATTCAAGGGGCTTTGCCGATCAAAACAAAGTCCAGTTACGAATGGCGGCCATATAATTTCCTGAAAAATTGATATGAATCAGATTGCTCTCTTAGATCACGGTTTAATTTCCCTATGATACGCCCGGATGGAAGGAAAGTTGCAACCATGTCATCAATACCTCAAATTGCCTGGGTCTCCGGCTTTACTGCCTCGCTCATCTTCATGATTATTGGCTGGCCTCTGGCAAATCTGCTTTTCCAGTTCCGTTTCATCTATTCGAACTTCTTCGTGAAGATTGCGCTTGCAGCCGTCATCGGGATCGTCAGCGCGCCACTGGCAGAGCGACACGCTCCGATTGTGGGCCAGGGCATTGATGCGCTTGTTGCGGGCACCCGAAACCTGCCGGACTATATGGACCGCTTGAATCTGCCTTTCGGCTGACGCATACCTCTGCGGCAAGTTCGGTCGAGAGGGACAAGATGAAATCGTTCGCAGGCAATTATTTTGAAGACTTCACTATCGGCCGCGTGCTGAAACATGCCACGCCGCTGACGCTGACCGAGGCCGACCTGGCCCTTTACCGGTCTCTGACCGGCTCGCGCTATGCGCTTTATTCTGCCACGCCGTTTGCAAAGGCAGCAGGTTTCGAGCGCCAGCCCATTGATCCCCTGATCGTCTTTCATGTCGTGTTCGGAAAAACCGTTCCTGATATTTCGCTGAATGCGGTTGCCAATCTCGGCTATGCCGACGGCAAATTTCTGGCCCCCGTTTTTCCGGGCGACACGCTTTACGCCTCATCAGAAGTCATTGGCCGCAAGGAAAACTCGAACGGCAAGACGGGCGTCGTATATGTGCGCACAACCGGCACCAACCAGGATGGCGTCACCGTGCTTTCCTATGTCCGCTGGGTGATGGTCCATAAGAAGGATGTATCGAACCCTGCCCCGGAAGCTGTGCTGCCAGACCTGCCCGGCGCTGTGCCGGTCGAGCAACTCTCAGCCCATGCTGACTATGCCCAATTCGATGCCGAGCTGGCGGGCAGCCCCTTTTTCCATGAAGACTATGAAATCGGCGAGAAGATCGACCATGTCGATGGTATGACGATCGAAGAAGCTGAACACCAGACCGCGACCCGGCTTTATCAGAACACCGCCAAGGTCCATTTCGATCAGCATCAGCAGGCATCTTCACGCTTTGGCAAGCGCCTGATCTATGGCGGCGTTGTTATCTCTACGGCGCGCGCGCTGGCCTTTAACGGACTGGCCAATGCCGCACAGATGATCGCCATCAATGGCGGCACCCACTGTAACCCACTCTTTGCGGGCGACACGATTTACGCCTGGTCGGAAGTGCTGGACAAGGCTGACCTCAGCGATACGGTCGGCGCCATGCGGCTGCGACTCGTTGCAACAAAAGATACACCTTGCAGCGAATTCCCATATAAGGGTGAGGACGGCAAATATCTGTCCAACGTGCTGCTGGACTTTGACTATTGGGCAGCGATCCCAAGAAAGCGATAATCCTTGTTCGGACCTGCTGGTATTTTTGTAGCGATCGCCGTCATCCTGTCGGCGGTCGTCAGCGTTATCGGAACGGGTGCGCGGCGGCAGGCCGTCGAGGAAGGGCGCGCCCGGGCCTCCGACCTGTGCGAGCTATCGGGCATATTTGATCCGCGCGTATTGCAGGACGTCTTTGGGCCACCAACGCTTAACGGAATTTACCAGACCAGCATGGCGCGCGTGAAGGAAGTTCGCCAGCCGTTAAGTTATTTTATCAGCGAGGATCGACTCGACGTGAGTTGCGTCGTGATTGCCGCGGCCAGCTTTTTCCTCAATCACCCGCTTTCCGATCTTTTGCTGGCGATTGCGGCGGCGTTTCAGACAGCAGGCTGGTTTATTTCCATGCGCTTGCCAGAACGCCGAAATTGAGTGGTTTCGTAACGCCTGCACCCCCAAACAAGAAGTGTTAACGCCTTCTTCGCACTTATTAATGAAACAGCCCTCCATTCAAAAAAAACCGCAGATTGCGTTAAAAATTTAGATTGGCTTCTTTGATACAGTCCCGGCTCTCGCTGGTCACCGCAAAGCAATAATTGCGGCCCGCTGTTCCCGAGGAAGCGTGTTATGCTCAAAACCAAAAAAACGTCAAAAACGACTGACACCGCCAGAATGCAGGCCCTGAAGCAATCGCAGGCAATCATTGAATTCAGCCCGGAAGGGATCATTCTGGATGCCAATGATAACTTCCTGAAAGTGATGGGTTATTCCCTTCAGGAAATTCAGGGACGCCATCACGAATTGTTTGTCAGTGATGCCCAGCGAAACAGTCCCGAGTACAAATCCTTCTGGAACCGGCTGGCGTCTGGTGAGACTTTCATGGATTCGTTCCAGCGCCAGGGCAAGGGCGGCAAGGAGATCTGGATCCGCGCCAGCTATAACCCGATCAAGGATTCCTCAGGCCGCGTCACGCGCGTCATGAAACTGGCGTCTGACATCACAGACACCAAGAAGATTGCCATCAACCATGCTGGCCAGGTTGAAGCGATCAATCGCGCGCAGGCCGTCATCCATTTCGACCTTGATGGCACAGTCCTCGACGCCAATGACAATTTCTGCAAGGCGCTCGGCTATGAGCTGTCGGAAATCAAGGGCCGCAATCACTCAATGTTTGTACCGGGCGAGGAACAGGGCGAGAGCTATCGCCAGTTCTGGGCCAAGCTCCGGAATGGCGAGCATCAGACGTCCGAATACCGCCGCATCGGCAAGGGCAATCGCGACGTCTATATCCAGGCGGTCTACAACCCTATTCTCGGTTCGGATGGCAAACCCTTCCGGATCATCAAATTTGCAACCGACATCACCGCCCAGGTCATGCGGCGCAAGAAACGCGAAGAAGTCTCACGGGAAGTCGATGCCGATCTGGTGCGTATTCTCGAAGCGGTGACTCAGGCCAGCTCGCAGATCAGCGAAGCATCAGCCGCAGCGCGTGAGACATCCAGCAATGTTGAAAACGTTGCGTCCGGCAGCGAGCAGCTCGCCAACTCCGTTGAGGAAATTTCCGGTCAGGTCCAGAAAGCCGGTGAAATCTCAAATGACGCCGTCAACAAGGTTCACGACGCGACACGCTCCATCGGGGATCTCTCCAACTCAGCACAGCAGATCGGCCAGATTGTCAGCCTGATTTCTGACATTGCCGAACAGACGAACCTGCTTGCCCTGAACGCGACCATTGAAGCCGCTCGAGCGGGCGAAGCCGGTCGCGGGTTCGCGGTTGTCGCCGGTGAAGTCAAGGCACTGGCCAGCCAGTCTGCCAAGGCCACGGAAGACATCACGAACCAGATCAACGCCGTTCAGAATGCCACCAGCAGCGTGGTGAGCGCGATTGAGGCCATTTCCCGCGTCATCGAACAGGTGAACAGCATTTCCGTGTCGATCTCCGGTGCCGTTGAAGAGCAGGCATGCGTCACACGCGATATTTCCGGCAATATGGGCGATGCCACTTCGGCCGTTCGTCACGTATCCGACGGCATTTCAGGTATAGCCGAAGCCGCCCAACTGATCCGCCAGTCTACGGAAAAGGTGAAGGAGCGGTCTGCGCAACTGGCCAGCTAAGCCCTGCTGACGACCTGGCGAGACGTTCTGCTGCGTTCGTTTTTCAGGAATGACACCATCCAGCGGGCGACAAGTTCATTGTCGTCCGGCACAACGAAGCTATCCTCTGCGGCCTCAACCTGAGCGTCCGTCAGAGGATTGCCTTTTCTGGCCTGATAAAGATTGCTCAGAAACTCATCAGAGAATTCGGGATGGCACTGGAAGCTGATGATCGGTGCGCGCCGATAGATCAGCGCCGCATGGGGCGCAAAGTCATTGCCCGCCAGTATCTCGGCATCCGGGGGCGTTGACAGCACCTGATCCTGATGGCTGACGCCGACAGAAAACGTCTCAGCCTGTGGTGTCATCCAGTAAGGCTTCTGCGCGATCTGATAAGTGTGGCGGCCCAGCCCCCAGCCTTTCTCGACGGCCTTTCGGACATCTCCACCAAGCGCATCGGCGATCACCTGATGGCCGAAACAGATGCCGATCATGGGGACGCTGTTCTCAGCCGCAAACCCGATCCAATCCTTGAGAGCTGGCATCCACGGCACATCATCATAAACCCCATAGGCGGACCCGGTGATCAGGATGGCCTCAAGCGATTCCGGATCGGGCAATTCATCACCCTTTTCCAGCGCGACGGTCTCGAATGTCATGTCAGGCGCAACGCGCCTGAACAGATCTTCAAACATGAGCGGGTACCCGCCCGGATACTGATCACGGATAGCGACCGGTGGTAGTCCCGTTTCGATGATGGTGAGACGCATCGTCATTCGCTTGCCTGGCCGGCTGCCGTTTCGGCAATCCAGTTACGGACGCGTGCTTCGAGCAACTTCAGAGGCAGCGCGCCCTTCTCCAGCACGACATCATGGAAAGCCCTAATGTCGAAATCCTCGCCCAGCTCATCCTCGGCCAGTGCGCGAAGTTCCTTGATCTTCAGCTCGCCAATCTTGTAGGCGACAGCCTGGCCGGGCCAACCGATATAGCGGGTGACTTCTGTCTTGATGTTGTGTGGCGCCAGCGCTGAATTCTCGAGAAAACAGGCTTCGGCCTCTTCGCGGCTCCAGCCATACCAGTGAAGCCCGGTATCAGCGACCAGCCGACAGGCCCGCCACATCTCGTATGAGAGCTTCCCGAACCGCTCATAAGGCGTTTTGTAGAGCCCCATCTCACCGGCCAGTGTTTCCGAATAAAGCCCCCATCCCTCGCCAAACGCGGTGGCATAATAGTCCTGTCGGAAGCCCGGCACGTTTTCCAGTTCCTGCGCGACGGCGATCTGTTGGTGGTGCCCTGGTACCGCCTCATGCGCGGTCAGACTTGGCAATTCATAAAGCGGGCGCTGATCAAGCGCATGCGTATTCACCCAATACTGGCCAGCCCGGCCCTCCGTCAGATCACCCTGAACATAGCGCCCCGTTGTATAGCCCGGTGCGATGCTGGCCGGTACCGGCTCAACGCCATAGGGGAGCCGGGGCAGATGGCCAAAATAGCGCGGCATCTGGAAATCCAGATCTTTCGCAAACCGCGCCGCCACAGCCATCAGCTCTTCCGGTGTCGAGGCATAGAATTGCGGGTCCGTGCGGAGAAACTCGAGGAACTCGGCAAAACTGCCTTCAAATCCCGTTTCCTGAATAATCTCATCCATCTCGCTTCGGATGCGGGCAACTTCGGACTTGCCCAGCTCATGAACCATTTCGGGTGTCATTTCCGGAAGCGTGGTGTGGTAGGCCACAACCGCCTTATAATATTCCTGTGCTTTCGGCAGATCGACAATGCCGGCCTGTTCCCGAGCGGCCGGGCGATACTCATCTTTCAGGAAGGTTTCGACGGCCTCGAATGCCTCAAGCGCCGATTTGATGGCGGCCTTCGCCTCGGCCTCGATAGAAGCACGCTCGTCCTCGGAAATCTGTTTGGGCAGCGATTCAAATGGCGCATACAATCCGCTCTCCTTCACAGCGTCCGCATCAAGCGTTTCAAGCGCTGCGATTACGGTTTCCAGCGGGTCCGTATAGGCAACGAAGCCGGTTTCAATGCCGCGCTTCATGTTTTCGACATGGGCAGAGAGATACTCAGGAATGGCTTCAATCCGGCGTATCGTGGCCCGCGCGCCTTCGGCATCAGCAATGCGCGTGTTCGATATCTGAAACAGGATTGAGGTGTGAAAGCCCGAATCGCCTGTGAACGGCAGGCGGGAGTCATCAAACCCGGCCAGCGTGATGTCTCCGGTCAGGATGGCATCAAGAATATCACGATTGATCGCCTCATCTTCCGTCAGGTCCGCCGTGTCGACTTCATCCAGTTCCGCCTTCATTGCCTCAAGGTCAGCCAGCCAGACCGCCTGGTTTTCAGGCGACACATCAGGCCAGGCATCGGGCAGCCGACCTTCCGAACGGGCCAGCGCAGACGGGCTGTATTTCAGCTCAAAAGCCTCATAGCTTTCAATGACATCGTCCAGCGCCGGGTCTGCCACAGCAAGTGGCAAACAGGCGGCGACCAGAACCAGGGCCAGAGGCTTTATCGAAAAACTGATCATCTGCATTCCATCCGAGGATTGACTAAAGTGAATTGAATTCTAGAACCACACCCGGAAAGTAAATCTATTTCAAGGGGGCTGACTTGGCTGGCAGCGACTGGAACGACCCGAGACCACTCTCTCCGCATCTGATGAACTGGAAGTGGCACATCACCATGGCCACGTCCATTCTTCACCGGGCAACTGGTGTTGCATTGTATATCGGCAGCTTCCTGCTGGTTGGCTGGCTGGTTGCGATCGCCATGTCGAGCCCGTCCAATCCGGACGTCTACAACGCCTATGCCGGGCTGATGGGCTCCATCCTCGGACAACTGGTCATGTTTGGCTTTACGCTGGCGGTGTTCTACCATCTCGCCAACGGCATTCGTCACCTCTTCTGGGACTCAGGCTCAGGCTATGAGATCGGAACGGCCAATCTGACGGCCTGGATCGTCATCCTGTTCGCGGTCATCGCATCGGTCGCGCTCTGGGCGCTTATCATTCTCGTATAAGGAGCCAGGACATGTCTGGAAATTCAATCCGCACACCGCTCAACAAGGTTCGTGGCCTTGGTTCCGCCAAAGAAGGCGTAACGCATTTCATTCGCCAGCGCGTCACGGCCATTGCCCTGATCGTCCTGGTGCCGCTGGTTCTCTATTCGCTGATCAACGCCACACAGGGCGGCTATGACACGGCTGCGGCCTATGTCGCCAATCCGTTCAACGCGATTGTTCTGCTGCTGGCGGTTGGTACGGCATTTTATCACATGCGTCTGGGTATGCAGGTCGTGATCGAGGACTATATCGCGAAACATGGCACGAAGTTTCTGCTTCTGATGCTGAATACATTTGTTTCCATCGCGCTGTTTGCCGCCGCTGCCTATTCCATCATCCGCATCGGCCTTGCGGCCTGATCACGCGCGACACTTGAAGGTTTGAACATATGAGCACTTATACCTGGATTGATCACACCTATGACGTTGTCGTTGTTGGCGCTGGTGGTTCTGGCCTGCGCGCGGCACTGGGCAGTGCCGAAGCCGGTCTGAAAACAGCGTGTATCACCAAGGTTTTCCCAACCCGCTCGCATACGGTTGCCGCTCAGGGTGGTATTGCTGCCTCGCTGCAGAATATGGGCCCGGATGACTGGCGCTGGCACA
>CAYFGB010000028.1:0-39147 GCA_964342455.1 uncultured Hyphomonadaceae bacterium | reverse complement strand
CCGCTTTCATCAGGCCGATATTGCCTTCCTGAATGAGGTCGAGGAATTGCAGGCCGCGGTTGGTGTATTTTTTCGCAATCGAGATTACGAGACGCAGGTTTGCCTCGACCATTTCCTTCTTGGCAATACGCGCTTCACGCTCGCCTTTCTGAACGGTCTGAACAATGCGGCGGAAGTCATCAATCGGAACGCCGATTTCCTGAGCGGTCTCGGAGATATCGTTACGCAGGATTTCGATCTTCGCGTCTTCTTTCTCGACGAATTTTTCCCACTTCTTCGAG
Source organism: uncultured Hyphomonadaceae bacterium (assembly GCA_964342455.1). Taxonomy (GTDB): domain Bacteria; phylum Pseudomonadota; class Alphaproteobacteria; order Caulobacterales; family Hyphomonadaceae; genus Ponticaulis. The sequence continues at coordinate 38,866 of CAYFGB010000028.1, read as the reverse complement.
CGGCCACGCACATCGTCCTGCCAGTCCGGGTCCAGCTCGTGGCCCAGATAGCAATCAAGGAAATCCTTGCGCGGTACGCCATGCGCGTCGGCCAGACGCATCAGCTTGCCCTCAAGGCCCATCAGACGCTTGTTGATGGCATAAAGCTGCTCAACCAGCGCTTCGATACGCGCATTGTTGAGGTGCATCGTCTTGAGGTTTTCAATGATGCTGTTCTGAATTTCGTTATAGGCGTTCTGGTCTTTTTCCGTCAGCCCCTTACCTTCGAGGCGACGGGCGATCAGTTTTTCCTGCAGCGCGCGGAAGGCGCTGAAATCCTTGGCGATTTCGTCGAGCTTGTCCGTGACGCCATCACGCAGTTCGGCTTCCATGGCCGACATGGACATGGCCGCGCCTTCGTCATCGTCATCGTCGTCGTCGCGCTTGCGCTCGCCGTCTTCGCCTTCTTCACCGTCTTCAGAGTTTTCGGACTCTTCTTCTTCGTCCTCTTCCTCTTCTTCCGGCTCTGGCGGCGGGTTTTCCGCACCATAAGTGGCTTCAAGGTCGATGATATCACGCAGCAGAACGGTTTCGTTCACAAGCTCTTCGCGCCAGACCATCATGGCTTCGAAGGTCAGCGGGCTTTCGCAAAGACCACGGATCATGGCATCGCGGCCAGCCTCGATACGCTTGGCAATGGCGATCTCACCCTCGCGGGAAAGCAGCTCCACAGAGCCCATCTCGCGAAGATACATGCGCACAGGGTCGTCCGTGCGATCAGACCCACGCGCATTGCCTTTGGTGGTGGTGACGGCTTTCGAGCCAGAAACGGTTGCGAGCTCGTTCTTCTTCTCGTTTTCCTCTTCGCCCTCTTCATCAGAGTCGACGACGGAAATACCCATTTCAGAGAGGGACGACATGATGTCCTCGATCTGATCTGGGTTAACCTCATCAGATGGCAGAACCTTGTTCAGCTCGTCATGCGTGACATAGCCTCGGGTCTTCGCCTTCTTGATGAGTTTCTTAACGCCTGCGTCGTTCAGATCCAGCACCGGACCTTCAGTGTTTTCGGTCTCTTCTTCGGTCTTTGCTGGTTTCGCTGCGGCCTTGCTCATAAAATGCTTTCTCCAGTCGCGGATGGTTCCCGCACTCGCCTGCTTGCACTGCTTGCGTTCAAGGACTCGTCAGCTCCCGGTTCTGCCCCCAAACGACAAACCTTTCTGACCTGACCAATGACCCGGAAGTCTCCCCTGACAGCCATGTTGCGCATCATCGGACGCACAATTCCCTTCAAACGCACTTCTCTTGTTTTGACTTCGATTGCGAAGCCGTATTTCTTGCCCGAGAAGACCACACCATGTCGTTGTGTCACCAGGAGGCGTTTCGCCGGACCTCACCCTCTGGAGATACGGGGTGCAGGTGAGTTGCAGTGACAAACAACGCGCTGAGAAAACTGGCCCATCTTCCCAAGGTGACACAAATGGCGTGTCAAGCCCAGAAGTCAAGCGTCAGTTCTGTCAGGGTGTGTGAAATCTGGCCTTTCCCGTAAAGGATGCGACCCGAAAAACACAGGGGCGCAATGGTCAGGCGCGTCTGTGGCGTCTCTGATCGGCCTGGTCTGCAATACGCCCGCCCTCGGCAATCGCGTCCCGAAGCCCGCTTCGCCCGGCCAGCGAGGCCTCCTGAGCCAATATTTCGTGGTAAATGCGCCGATAGGCGGCCTTGAGGATATGACGGTCGCGCGCCTGCCGCATCAGATCTTCCGCAGAGGCGCGGCTGACGTCTTCTGAACGGATCTCTGCCTCATCGGCCCGCATGCCCTTGAAGCCGAGCATGGCGTTGAGCGCATCCTGCCAGTTGATCTCGGCGGTATGGCCCTCAATCTCACGCGAGAGAATGACATCGCGAATGTCGCGCGTGATCTCTCCGGGGTATTTGAGACCAGTGAAACTCTCATACAGCTGGACGACCGAATAGCCATGATCGGACGACATCAGATCGACGATCAGGTCACGAATGTCATTGATCACCTGACTTTCGAAATCCACCGCCATGATGGTTTCGAGCGACGCGCCATTTTCATCATGTTCAGCCGTGCGGCAGAGAATACCAAGCCCTTTCAGATCTGGCACACCATCCAGCGAATGGCGCTTCTGCTGAGGTCGTTTCGACCCGGAATAATAATATTCGTTCGAAAGCCTACGGAGCTCGCGCCGATAGAGCCGCTGAACGGCATCATCCTGAATGAGATTTGCCGCATCCTCGAGGCGCTTTTCAAGCCCGGCCCGGCGTTCCGGCGTGTCAATCGGGCCTTTCTCGAACTCGCGCTGCCAGAGCAGCTCAACCAGCGGGCGGGACTTTTCCAGCACCTCGCCCATGGCAGACTTGCCGCGCTCGCGGATCAGATCATCAGGGTCCAGCCCATCAGGCAGCAAAGCAAAGAATAACGAGCGGCCTGGCTGGAGGTGAGGCAGGGCGCGATCGATTGCCTTGTGCGCGGCGCGCAGGCCCGCATCATCGCCATCAAAACAAAGGATCGGCTCGCCGCCGACTTTCCAGAGCAGGCCGAGCTGATCTTCCGTCAGCGCTGTTCCAAGCGGCGCCACGGCATAGCCAAAACCTGCCTCTGTCAGCGCGATGGCATCCATATAGCCTTCGCAGACGATTAGACCTTCCCGATTGTTCATGGCGGCCGCTTCACGGGCCCGGCGATAGCGATAAAGCTCACGCCCCTTATGGAAGAGCTCGGTCTCGGGCGAGTTCAGATATTTCGGCTTGGCATCCTTTTCGAGCGCCCGGCCACCAAACGCGATCACATGACCAGAGACGTCCTCTATCGGAAAGATGACGCGGCCGCGAAACCGGTCATAAGGCTCCTTGCCGCCGTCGGGCTTGATCACCAGTCCGGCGTCCAGCAAATCGCCCATGGAGACGTCCTGCTTTAAAAGCACCGCCTGCATGGCACGCCAATCATCCGGCGCAAAACCTATGCGGTGGCGTTCCCAGCTTTCGGGTGGCAGGCCGCGACGTTCCAGATAGGCCCGGGCCTCTGCCCCTTCCGGCCCGCGGAGCGCTTTTTCAAAATACTGACACGCCGCCTCACAGGCATCGAGCAAACGCCCGCGACGCGACCGCTCGGCACGTGCCTGAGGCGTATCCTGTGGCAGCTCCATGCCGGCCTCTTCGGCCAGGCGCTCAATCGCTTCGGCAAAGGAGAGCCGCTCGGTTTCCTGGAGAAAGGAAATGACATCGCCGAATTTGCCCGACGAGAAGCATTTAAAGAATTGCTTCTGATCGTTGACATAGAAGCTGGGGGTCTTCTCCGCTGTGAATGGGGACAGGCCGACCCATTCCTTGCCTTTCTTCGTCAGCTTCACCTTGCGCCCGATCACATCCGACGCGCGGATGCGATTTTTGAGCTCGGCGATAAAGCCATCAGAGAAACGGGGCGCGACCATTTTCGGAATTTACACTTTCCCGGCCATGAATCCAGTCAGCCTCTTAAAGGGCGCTGTGGATATCCGACGCGAACCGGTTTCAGGGAACATTACCGCGTCAGTAACGTTGGACCAGTAGACACTGCTCAAAGAAAGAGACAACCGATGGACATTCTACGCATCATTCTCGCGATCATTTTCCCGCCGCTTGGCGTGTTTCTCCAAGTCGGTCTGGGCCTTCACTTCTGGCTGAACATTGTTCTTACACTACTGGGTTACATTCCCGGTATCGTTCACGCCGTCTGGATCATTGCTACACGTGGCGACAAAGTTGCTGCCTGACATGGCCCGACTGAACGTCACGTGATGTTTGCAATCAAGAAAAAAACACCATTTAAAGGACGCTCATACGGCGTCCTTTTTTGTTGATAACCAGAAGCCTGATTTATGCCCATTCGAATTCCAGACGGTTTGCCTGCTCATGATCACCTGATTGGGGAAGGCGTGCGCGTCATGACGGAACGTGTGGCGATACGTCAGGATATCCGCCCGATGCGGATTGGTCTGCTGAACCTGATGCCGAACAAGATCCGGACTGAGCTCCAGATCGCCCGGCTGTTGGGCGCCAGCCCTCTGCAGGTGGAGTTTACGCTGGTCCGCGTTGGCGGCCACACGCCGAAAAACACTTCGGTCGATCATCTGATCTCATTTTACCACACCTGGGAGGCCGTGAAGGACCAGAAGTTTGATGGCTTCATCATCACCGGTGCTCCCATAGAAACGCTGCCGTTCGAAGAGGTGACCTATTGGGACGAGATGCGCCAGATCCTCGACTGGACCGAGACGAATGTGCACTCCACCCTTAATATTTGCTGGGGCGCCATGGCGGCCATCTGGCACTTCCATCGCGTGCCGAAATACGTGCTCGACCGAAAACTCTTTGGTGTCTATCGCCACCGGAATCTGAACCCGGCCTCACCATACATGAATGGCTTTTCGGATGACTTCATGATCCCGGTCTCGCGCTGGACCGAATGCCGGGCCGAAGATGTTGCGAAGGTAGATGGTCTGGAAGTTCTGATGAACTCAAAACAGACCGGGCTGTGCATTGTTCACGAGCGTCGGCACAATCGGCTCTATGTGTTCAACCATATTGAATATGACTCCACCTCGCTGGCTGAAGAGTATTTCAGAGACGTTGACCAGGGCGTGGAAATTCAGATCCCGTACAACTACTTCCCCGATGATGACCCGACAAAGCCGCCCCAGAACAGGTGGCGGTCACACGCCCACCTTCTGTTCGGCAACTGGATCAACAATATGTACCAGACCACGCCGTTCGACATTTCGAAGATCGGCACTGAGGAACATATCGAGGAATATTAGACGGGGCGGCTTTCTCCTTTAAAACGCACCGACTGGGCCCGGGCGGATAATCTCCACGCATCTGTTTTGAGATAGCGCCTCTTCCTTTGCCGCCAGACGACATGCACGCTTCGGCAAACGATAGATCTCGGTCATATCAGCCTTGAGGATCAGCGCCTCAATAACCCGGTTCTTTCGATCCACCACAATGGAGAGTTTGTGCTGTGGGGTCTGAAATCGCTTTTGCCGAAAATGGCCCAGAACGATGAGTTCGTCTGCCGTTGCGCTGGCTATGCTGCCTCTCGTCAATAGGAACACAAAATAGGCCAGCACCAGAACGTTCAGGACGAGAATGAACGACAAAAGGACATCTCGTCGTCCATACGTTCCCGATTGATAGACGGTGAAGCCTCCACTGCCGAGGAACACGAAAGCAAGGGCGATGGTCGCGGCCAAAATAAAGGCAATCAGAATGGTCAGCCGTTTCACATCCCAGGCAATGAGCTTCATGATGTCCCCCGGTGTTTTGCTAGGCGGCAACCCGTTTCCACGTCAGCTTTGTTACATAGATCGCGCCGGATTTTGACGTTTCAGGCGCGGTGACAAGCCGGATTGTGTTGTCGTCGATCACTTCAATCGTACGCGTAAACTCTGTACCAACGCGCGAGGGGACTGAGGCAAACCGGATCTGATGGCGAACCTGATCGCCGTCTCTCTGCCATGTGCCGGCATAGCTGAAGAATTCCGTGAAGCTGTCGGCGACCTTGTCATTCTCGTGTCGGGCAGCCCAGTCCGGGTCCATCAGAAATGCCGACATCCGCCCATCAGCTGTGTACTGAATCTGCCCCATTGGCGGCTCGCCAAAGGTCGGCTTTCCGGTCTCGTTTCTGTAGTTGATGCTGGATACCAGAGTCCACGCGCCCATCAGATCGATCATACTGCCCTCCCGCTTTTTCTCATTGAGACACCTTGTGCAGCAGAAGCGATGCAAGTTCAATTCAGCTTTGAAGTGCCCGGATGGATTTTGCGGGACGCGCTAGCTACAGAGCGCCTTTTTCACCAGCTTACCGGCCTTGCGAGAGTCGATCTCACCCGGATAGCGGGTTTTCAACTCATTCATGCAGCGGCCAAGATCCTTCAGACTTTGCGCATCCAGATCCGTAATCACATTGCTGACGACCTTGTTCAGCGCGTCATCGTCGAGCGGCGGAGGCAAATAGCCCTTGATGACCTCAATCTCTTCGCGCTCATTGTCAGCGAGATCAAAATGACCAACCGTCTCGTACTTTTCAGCCGATTCCTCGCGCTGACGGATCATCAGCCGCAAAACATCCTGAATGACCGAGTCGTCACATCCCTTGCACTGGTCGTGCGCGCGCGCATCAGCATCACGGTCGTGAACCGCGCACATGATGAGGCGCAATGTGGCCGCCCTGATCTCTCCGCCCTCGCAATCGCTGTTGGCCAGATCGGTTTCAAGACGCGCTCGAAGCGACGGGTTCTGTTTCGTTGGTTCTGCCATATGTGAGAGAAGAGTGCTTCTTCCGTTAGTTCTGAGGGACACGCATAACTTAGTGTACTCAACTGCTTGACGCGGGCGCTACGCAGCTTTAGGCCTCGCTCGTTTGCCTGACAGTAAATGGTGCTGTCGGCCCGAAAAGACAAGGATCCCCTTTATGCCTTTCCTTACCGATGATCAAGACAGAATTGATGCCTCCGGCGCTCTGCTCCTGGCAAGTGGTGAGGTGTTTTTCGGTCGAGGGTGCGGCGCCGCCGGATCGGCGCCAGCCGAAATCTGTTTCAATACAGCGATCACCGGATATCAGGAAATCCTGACAGACCCGTCCTACGCCGATCAGATCATCGTGTTCACTTTCCCGCATGTCGGGAATGTCGGCGCGAACAGCGACGACCATGAAGAATCATCACCACAGGCAGCTCTGGCCGCGCGCGGCGCAATTGTCCGTGCCCCGGTGACACCGCCGTCAAACTGGCGCGCGGTTGATCACTTTGACGCCTGGCTCCGCCGCAAGGGTATTATTGGCCTGTCCGGCGTTGATACACGCGCCATCACACGGAAAATCCGCGAGCACGGCATGGTGAATGGCATCATCGCGCATGCACAGGACGAGACAATCTCCATTGCGGAGTTGCGAGAAAAACTCTCTGGTTTTGAAGGTATTGAGGGTGCGGACCTGGCCGCCAGGGTCGGCCCGCTGGCCCGGTACGCACATACCGAACGCAATTGGCGCCTTGTTGAAGGCTATACAGCCATCGAAAACGCTGACCATCACGTGGTGGTCATGGATTTTGGCGTAAAGAAGAACATTTTGCGCAACCTTTCAGAGGTCGGCGCGCGCTGCACAATCGTTCCGGGCAATTCGAAAGCCGAAGACATTCTGGCGCTAAATCCAGACGGCGTTGTGCTATCTAATGGACCGGGCGACCCGGCTGCGACTGGCGTTTACGCAGGCCCAGAGATCAAAAAGCTGATCGAGTCCGGTATTCCGCTTCTGGGTATCTGCCTTGGCCACCAGATGCTGGCCCTCGCGCTTGGCGCAAAGACCATGAAAATGCCTCAGGGCCATCACGGCGCCAACCATCCGGTGAAGGATTTTGAAACCGGCAAGGTCGAGATCGTGTCCATGAATCACGGTTTCACGGTCGATCCTGATTCGCTGCCTGAAGGCGTCGAACAGTCTCACGTATCATTGTTTGATGGCACGAATTCGGGTCTGAAAGTGGCTGGCAAGCCGATCATCTCGGTCCAGCACCACCCGGAAGCCTCACCTGGCCCACAGGACAGTTTCTATCTGTTCCAGCGATTTGCGGACCTGATGGAAAACCACAAGGCCAAAACGCCTGCTTAATCGTCCTGTATGCCCTCTTCCTCATAAGCCCGCCAGTCGCCGCAAAGGGCCTGGTAGAGGGTGAGGGCTGCGACGGCCGCGGTCTCAGCGCGCAAAATTCTTGGCCCAAGCGAAACCGGCACAACATTCTCCATGCCACGCAGCATTTCCCGTTCCTGAGGCGAGAAGCCGCCCTCAGGGCCGATCAGAATGGCGGCTGAACCAGCAGGATGGCTTCGCAACACATCGGCCATGGGCAAGGCACGGTTTGTATCTCCGCCCCAGGCCTCGTCTGTGTTGTCGCCCCGCTCATCGCAGAAATAGACGCGCCGGTGATCGGAGATATCCTGAAGTGCCGCCCAGAGCGTCATGGATTCCATCACACGGGGCGTATTGAGCCTTTCGGTCTGTTCGGCAGCTTCCACCGCAATCCGATTGAGTCGATCTGCACGAACACGCTCTGAATTGGTATATTCAGTGATGACAGGTTGCATCACTTCCACACCCAGCTCGGTCGCCTTTTCGACGACGAAGTCTGTCCGGGTCTTTTTCAATGGGGCAAACAGCAGATAGAGGTCGGTCAGTCGGCTTTGCCGGCGCAGCTCACGGTCCACACGCAAAAGGCCCGAGGATTTGCCGAAAATCTCGCTGACGACGGCCACCCATTCACCATGACGTCCGTTAAAGACACGGACCTCGTCGCCCAGCTGTAATCGCATCACCTTGAAGAGATATTTCGATTGCGCCTCATCAAGCGCAACCGGGCCACCTTCGATCAGATCCGTTGGCACGAAGAGTCTTGGAATATTGCTCATGAAACTCTGATGTCATCCCTCTTTAAGCAGAGCAAGAAAAACCGATATAATAAGCTTTACGAATCTGTAAGTAGACGCGTCAGGCAACGCCGAAAGGCAAGAGGGCAGAATGAACGAAGCCATACGACCGGGTGATTCCACGGAGAGCTGGGTTGATCGTCTGCCCCGCCCTGTTCAGCCCTTTGCGCGCCTTTCGCGATTTGACCGACCGATCGGCTTCTGGCTGCTGGCGTTGCCCTGCTGGATGGGCGTGACCTTCGGCGCCTTGCATTCTGACACGGGATGGAACCCGGAAAACCTTTTCTACATGATCGTTTTCGGCATCGGTGCCGTCGCCATGCGTGGCGCGGGCTGCACCTATAACGACATTGTAGACCGGGATCTCGACGCAAAAGTCGACCGGACCGCGCTGCGGCCTTTGCCCGCCGGACAGATTACGGTCACATCAGCCTGGCTATGGCTGGCCCTGCAACTTGCCATTGGCTTCTGTGTCTGGCTTTGCCTGCCCTGGCCAGCAAGAATCGTTGCCCTGTTTTCGATCCCGCTGGTTGCGGCCTATCCCTATATGAAGCGCATCACCTGGTGGCCACAGGCCTGGCTGGGACTGACCTTCAACTGGGGTTTCCCCGTCGGGTATGTTGCGGCAGGAGGTGACGCCTTTTTGTGGCCCGTCTTCTTCTATTTCGGCCTGATGGTTTGGACCATCGGATATGACACGATCTATGCACGTCAGGATGTTGAAGATGACGCGCTTGTTGGTATTCGTTCGACCGCTCGTCTGTTCGGCGACCATAGCCTGCCAGCCATTACCCTGCTCTACACGCTGAGCGGCCTTTTGATCGGTCTTGCGCTCTCATTTGGCGGCCCGCGCATTCCCGGCGTTATCGTCACGCTTGCCTTTTTCGGCCATTTGATCTGGCAGATATGGTCCTATAAGCGTCATGGCGACAAGGTTGCGTTGCAATTGTTCAAATCCAACCGGTTCGCCGGACTGCTTCTGGTGTTCGGTACGCTGGTGACTGACGCCCTGGCGCTTTGAATACCAACACCGCATCTGCAAAGGATGGCCTGACTTCCCCCGTCCAAAAGCCGTCGAAATCACCCCGGAGATGGGGCGGTGGCCTTGCCTCATGCGCACTTGGAATACTGGTCGGTGGGTGTTTCATGGCGGTGTTTCTGGTGGGTGTCCCCTTTCTGGAGACACATACCCGGCTGGAATTGAGACAGCCTGTCAGTCCGCTGGCTGGACCACAGCTTTTGTTCGAAGCGTCCGATGAGCGATTTTCCTATCGTGCATCATCCATTAATATTCAGCCGGATAGCCTGCTTCATCGCGCCATCATGGCCGAACAACCTGCCAATCTCAGCATGGCGCAGGAAGCTGCGCAGGCCGCCGATCGCGCGGTACAGAAAATCGACATCACCTATCAGCGCATGGCCGAGGCCGGGCCATTGGTCAGCCTGTTGCGGATCGACCGGGTCAGTCGATCTGACGGCAGCTCAGACATCATCTATGCCACCACGCTGGTCGACCGTGTTTCCGGACAGGCCATCGCCCTTGAAGATCTCTTTCTGGAAGATCCCTCCATCAATGGACGTGTTGACGGCTTGCTCTGTGAAGCACTGACCAGCCTGAAACGCGTGCGGATTGGTAACCGCGCCGAACGATTTGATTGCAGAAAATTCAAAGACATCAGCGTTTTTGACGGCCCGCCAATTGCCTTGCTCCCTTCTGAAACGCCCAATCTGATTGGCGGCATGCGATTCTATTTCGGGAAAGGACGTGCTGGCCCGCCAAGGGAGGGACAGTACATTGTGACACTGCCACAAGCCCTGTTTCACCACATGCTGAAACCAGAATACCGAGGATTGTTTGAAGGCAATCCCATACAACCAGCATAGTGCTTAACGGTCTCGAAAAGACGTGATACTTTACTAACATGAACACGACTAGAATGATGAAACCGCTCGACTTGTTCTCGCGGGAGGAATGGGAAAAACTGTGTCGCCGGTCAGACCTGATGGGTCTGGGCATGGTGGCACATGCCTGGGGTCTTATTGCGCTGGGCATGGCCGTTTTCGCCATCTGGCCCAACCCGTTGACCTTTATTCTCAGCTGGATGCTGATCGGAGCTCGCCAGCTTGGCCTCGCCATCCTCATGCATGAAGCAGCGCATGGCGGGCTGGCCCGAAATCTGAAGGTCAATGACTTCGCAGGACAATGGCTCTGCGCCGCACCGGTTGGCGCGCATTTGGGAAATTATCGGGATTATCATCTCAGCCATCACAAGCATGCGCAGACAGAAAGAGACCCGGACTTGATCCTGTCAGCGCCGTTTCCGATTACGCGCCAGTCCCTGTGGCGGAAAGTTCTGCGCGATCTGACAGGGCAGACCTTCCTCAAGCAACGCCAGAACCAGTTTCTGAATGCGATGGGGCTCGCTCTACGGCCCGGCAAAGGTCGCGAAAATCGGGCGCAAAGTGCACGCGAAGCGGTGCTGCCATTCGTGATCACCAACATCATTCTTTTTGCCATTCTGACGCTGACGATTGGCTGGTGGGCCTGGTTCGTCTTATGGCTGTTGCCGCTCGCGACCTGGAATATGCTGGTTACGCGTCTTCGGAATATCGCTGAGCATGCCTGCCTAGACGGTTCGCTCCATCCGATGCGCGTCGCGCGAACCACCCGCACCAATATTCTCGAACGATTGTTTATTGCCCCTTACTGGGTGGCCTATCATTGTGAGCATCATCTGTTCATGCACATTCCGTGCTACCGGCTGGCCGAAGCGCACCGGTATCTCGTCAAGAACGGGCATGAAGCAGAAATGGAAATCAAGGACGGCTATCTGAACGTTCTGAAACTGGCGAGCTCAAAAGTGCCCGCCACTGCGTGAGCCTCACTCGATCACGCTCGCATAGGCCAGTTGCTGGAATTGCGGGCGGATCGGGTAGGATGATGAGGGGATCATCTGGGTCATCTGGATGGCGATCATGTCTTCGGCCGGGTCAATCCAGAAGAAGGTGGAGGCGAGACCGCCCCAACTGAACGTTCCTGCTGAACACGGCTGGTTCATCGCAATTTCGTCGACGACGACAGCGCCGCCCAGGCCGAACCCATTGCCGTCCATATTGCTCTCAGAGAACATCTTGTCGCCCATGCCCGACATGGTTTTGCCGCCCGGCAAATGGTTACGCATCATGTACTCGATGGTTTTCGGGCTCAGAAGACGCGCGCCTTCCAGCTCTCCCCCATCGGCCAGCATGCGGCAGAAGCGGAGATAGTCTGACATGGTTGAAACGAGCCCGCCGCCGCCGCTGAACAGGCGCTGAGGCTCTTTGCCTTCCCGACAATAGACGGAGCTCTGATCACCTTTTTCCTGAAGACTGATTTCACCTGACAGCGGGTTTCGCTGATAGCAGCTTGCAAACCGGTCCAGCTTGTCTGCCGGGATGGTGAAGCCTGTATCCACCATGCCCAGCGGTTCAAAAATCCGCGTACGGAAGAATTCATCAAGTGACATGCCGGACACGACTTCGACCAGATGTCCAAGCACGTCGATGGAGACGGAATAGTTCCAGCGATCCCCCGGTGAGAAGAGCAAGGGAATGTCGGCCAGAAGCTCGCACATATCGGCCAGCGAGTGATTGGCGCGGATGACCTGCTTTTCAAGATAGTACTGCTCGACGGGATGAGCGCCGAGGAAATCATAAGTCAGGCCCGAGGTATGCGTGAACAGATCGCGGACCGTCATTTCACGATACGGATCAACCAGACGCGGATCGTCCTTCGTGCCACCATCCCAGACCTTCAGGCGCTTGAAAGACGGAATATAGCGCGACACCGGATGCTCCAGCCGCAGCAAACCCTCTTCGAAACACATCATGGCGGCAACGCTGGTGACGGGTTTGGTCATGGAATAAATCCGATAGATCGTATCGGCGGTAATGGGCTCACCCGTGTCCCAGTCCTTAACGCCATTCAGCGAAAAATGTGCGACCTCGCCATGCCGCGCCACCAGCAGGGCCATGCACGGCAAATCCCTGGTTTCCAGATAGTTCTGGCGATAGAATTCGGGAATGTGGGCCAGGCGCTCTGACGACAATCCTACGGCTTCTGGTTCTGTGATTACGTCAATAGACATGGCGCCCTCCCTCGCGGCAACTTCTCTGCCGCAGAACCTGACACAAGCGGCAGAAATGGCAATGCAGCCATCTGGTTGCATACAAGGTTCTAAACGGACTACCGAACGAAGAGATTGGCCGATTCGATCTTATCCGGCGTCTGGCTCAGCTCAATGATCTGAGACAGCAGGGTCAGAACGGTGCCTGTTCGGTCCTGAAACTGGCAGTAGCTATCATCCTCTTTCCAGTACTCCGGTGATCCCGCGAGATAAAGCTCGCCCCGGTACTGAACTCGCGCGACGAAGTCATCGACCCGGCACGGGCTGTCCTGGGACTTTGCCTTCGCGCCCGGACTTTGCTCGAAGATTGAGAATAACGGACCCTGAACACTGATATCGACGGTCTCAAGAGACGTGTTCACCTGCGAGTTTGACGTCGCCCGATACATCTCACCTGCGCCGCCAATACGATACGCCTGCAGATCATCGACCGAGCGATAGCGCATCGTCTCGCCCAGCTTGTAGATCATGTCATCAATCGACGCGCGGCCGACCGAATAAAAGCCTGCCGTCCCGCCGTTTCGACCATTGTGTCGCTCGATATAGAAGATGGCCTCTGCGAAACTTTCCGTGCTTTTGCACGCCCCGGTTTCCGGATCTTCAGAAAGACAGCGAGCGGCAGGCTCGGCTGAGGTATGCCGCGAACAGGAAAAGACACGGTAATTGGCCTGAGGCGCTTGCGGGCTGATCTTAAACGATTCCCGCACGCTGGATTCATGGCAATAGATCAGCGCACCAATCTGTGTGTCGGGCACGACCAGATCATTACTGGCCGTTGTGTTCAGGGATACACCGAAATTGACTTCGGTATTTTCTGTGGAGGCCGACAAATTCGATTGCGGGATCAATCTCACCTCGGCAGCATCCCCGGCGTCTGGCGCGTTTCGGATCTTCCGATTGCACATCTCCACAGACTTGGAGAAACAGAACATGCTGTTGAATTCAGAAATATAAACGAATATCCGATCCGGACTGGTCAGACCTTCCACGATCAGACAATCGAGGCTGACAATATTGCCCGATTTTCCAAAGCCCGCTTCGGGGCAAGGGGCCTGGACCACGCCTTGTGGGCCACCCAATCTGTAAAAGCCCGTGAAAAGCAGGTTGGCCAGCACATCATCGGACCAGTTTGAATCGAGATAGCGTTGAACCAGCCTGCCGCTAAGCGGATTGTAAAATGTCTGCACCTCGCTCGAGACAGCTGGCGTCACCTTGAAGTTCAGCTGGTCGGTTCGCGACCCGCCATACTTGCCGGAGAGCTGGAGCCAGGGGTCAATGCCGTTATTGCCAAGCTTCAGCCCGGTTGGCGTGACCTCAAAACGCCGGTCTGCCTCGGGGCTCAAAGCCAGTTCGCCAAGCGTTGTGTATTGTCTTGGCAGACGGTCTCGTGCCCGGAGAATGTTGAGAAGAATCTGGCTGTTCAGCGATTTCGCGTAAGCTTCATTGTATTCCAGCGTAGCGTTTGAAACGTCCTGTGCCAGATCAACATCAATCGTGCTGCGCGCCTGATCCAGCGTCGATGAGCACGCCGCCAGTCCAAAAATCAGCACGCCGGCCAGCCAGGCAAACCTTTGCATATCATCTCCCCATTTTTTGAGAGAAAGGATAACCACAGGGTGGCAGGTTCGCAATACTAGCGCAGATTGAACGGGCGGAGGTGCCTCCGGAGCAAGTGTTGCGGCGTTACTCCACCATACAAGCCAGAACCCATTCGCCCGTATCATTCTGGCAGGCCACATCGACGAATGGCTGAATCGCTTCGCCCAGCCAGTCAGAACGCGCCTGAAGCTCAGAAAGGGTTGGCAGGTCTGCCTCCCAGTCGACAGCCCAGTCCGGAATGTCGATTCCCTGACATTCACCAATATCCAAAAGCCCCTTGCGGCAGACGTCATCTCTGAGCTGGATCAGATTTGCGACGCCCGCCTGAAGCGCCCGATGGACTCTCAGCACATCGTCGTTTTCATCTGTTGCCGAAGGCCGATCGCTTTGTCGACCGAGCGCGTTCTCCAGCATCACGTTCCAGCGCTCAGCTTCGATGGCAAGATAAAACGGATCAATCGTCTCGTCGGGGATGTTTTCAGCGCTGCTTTCGGACTGAGGCAGGGATTGCTCCGCTGCGGTGTTCGTTGTCACTTCTTCGACCGTACAACCTGCAATTCCGCCCATTGCCGCGACCAGAACAATCCACTTTCGAGCCATGCTGTCCTCCACTCGACGCGATTTTTCCGCGTTCTCAACGAATCTTGAACTGACAATGGCGAACTAACAGGGCAAAATCGGGGCATGACTGTGATGATCGAAATGGTTTCCGACCTTGTTTGCCCATGGTGCTGGCTGGGTCTTCGCCGCCTTCATGCCGCCATTGATGAGGTTCGCGACGACTTCTCTGTTGATGTAATCTACCGCCCTTTCCAGCTGGATCCGGACGTTCCGCGTGAGGGTATGCCTTACAAAGACTACATGACCGCCAAGTTCGGCGGCGTTGGCGAAACCGAGAAATCCGAACGCAGGGATCGCTTTTCTCAAATGCGGGAAGCGCTGGAATCCTATGGCGAGGCCGAAGGCATTCCCTTCCGGTTTTCCGGCATAGAAACCCGCCCGAATACGCTTGATGCGCATCGCCTTCTGCGTTGGGCGCAGGGTCAGAATATGGGATGGGCCGCAAAGGAAATGCTGTTCAACGCCTATTTCAACGAGCATCGCAACATTGGTGATCATAAGGTGCTGATCGATATCGCTGGCAAAGTTGGCCTGGACGTTCCGCTGGTAACAGACCTGCTCAAGGGCACGGCCGATGAGCAGACCACGCTTCAGGAAGAAGCCGCCTTCCGGCAAATGGGCATTAGCGGTGTGCCCACCTACATCGCCAACCGCAAGGTTGCTGCCCAGGGCGCTGAAGAGGTCAACAAGCTGGTGCGTTTCCTGCGCACAGCTGAGAAAGAATATCCCCTCGAGCCTGCGGCAGACGCCTAGGCCTTTAAAAAGACAGGCTCTGATCCCGGCCGGTAGACGACCGCCGTCAATGGCCCGCCAAACACCGCGCCGGTATCAACATTGATGCGCTGGTTAACACCACTCATTTCGGGCTCGAAATTCTTCGTCGGCGTGTGGCCATGAATGACGGTGTAGCCGGTCATGGCAGGATAGTCCGCCCATTCCTCCGCCCTAAAAAATCGTGGAGAGCGTGTCCAGAGATAATGCTGCGGATTGCAATCAGGGAAGGTTTTCGGATCGACCCCGGCATGGGCAAAGAACAGTTTGCGCGATTTGTCATGCACATAAGAAGGCAGGGTTTTCATCCATTTCAAATGCGAGCGCGGAATGGCATGAATGTCCTCTCCCCGGCTCAAATCATAGCTGTTGAGCGTCTGATGGCCACCATTCGAAAGCCAGAGATCAACAGCTGAGGGCTCACCATCATACGCCTGAAGCAGCATTTCCTCATGATTGCCGCGCAAGGAGTGCACAATCATGTCATCTCGCTGTCTCGCCTGACGTTCGAGCTCCATGATCATCCTGATGACACCGCAGGAATCCGGTCCCCGGTCGACATAATCACCCAGATGGATCATCGCGATTGGCAGGCCTGAATGGTTTTCGGCATGATACGACATGATCTGCCCGTGCAGATCTTTCAGTCTGTCAGCCATGCCGTGAACATCACCAATGGCGTAGAAAACAGTATCGCGCGGAAACTCAGCCATACCTCTCAAAAGGGTATGGCGAGCCGGAATTCAAGTTGTTTTCCCTGAGCCCGCCTGACTGCGACACTTTTTTGAGCAATACTTAACGTTGTCCCAGTCGCGCTCCCACTTCTTTCGCCAGGCGAAGGGACGCTGGCAAATGGGACAGATCTTGCTGGGGCGATCGGACGGGCGCTTGTTAGCTGGCATAACCGGAAACTAGGTCGGCATGCTGGTTTGTCAGCAAGCAGGGCGAGGCAATTCACATATTCCTGTTTTGTTCCGCCTAGAATCCTGCTAAGGATTGAAGATGAATAATTCTGTGGTTCTCGTTGGCGATGTCACGCTCGACACGCTTCACCTTGTGCTGGTCGGTGTGCTGATCGTGACTGCCGCGCTGATCGTCTGGCTTTTGCCATATCGCAACACCAGTGCAGAGCTGAAGTCTCGCCTCAGCCTGATGACCGAAGACCTGAAAGGCCTCGACCACGCTCACGATACGCTGGAGCGCGAGCATTCCGCCCTGCTGGCGCGCACCGAGGAGATCAAGGCCGCCGCAGAGCGCGAGCGGCAGGACCTCGCCGCCCGGCTGACAAGCGCCGAGGAACAACGCCGAACCGTTCAGATGCGGCTGGAAGACAGCGATCGACAGCTTGAGGCTATGCGAGTCCGTGATGAAGAGCGCAAAGCGACCTATGAATCTGAACGTAAGCAATTGCTGGAATTGCGGGCCGAGGTGGAAACGAAATTCTCCGAGATTGCTCATGCTGCGCTGTCAAAATCGCAAAAACTGTTTCTGGAAACAGCCAATGAATCCTTCGCCAAACAAAAGGAAACCGCTCAGGGCGATCTGAAGACACTGGTCAGCCCGCTGCGGGAAGCCATTGGCAAGTTTGAGACGCGCGTCGAAACGCTGGAGAAGGTGCGCGCCGAGGATAAATCTGCGATTTTCGAGCAGGTAAAAAGTGTTGGCGAAATGCTGGCACGCAATCAGGCTGTAACGTCCAAGCTGGTGACAGCGCTGTCGTCTCCAAAGGGCGGCGGCCGCTGGGGTGAGGAAAGTCTTCGCAATGTCATGGAAATGGCAGGCCTGTCAGAATATGCTGACTTCACCGAACAGGATGGCAGTGGCGGCGATGGCCTGCGGCCTGACGTGATTATCCGCATGCCGGGCGGACGGGAAATCGTGGTCGATTCCAAGGTCAGCATTGATGACTTTTTGCGTGCTGCCGAAGAATCTGACGAGGCCCGCCGTAACGCCTTCCTGACGGCGCATGCCCGCAAGCTGAAGGATCACGTCAAACGCCTTGCCAGCAAGGAGTACTGGAAAGCCTTTGAGAGCCGGGTGGATTTCGTGGCCATGTATGTGCCGGGCGAGAACTTCTACGCCGCTGCTCTGCAGGTCGAACGGGGCCTGTTTGATTTTGCCGCGCGCAACAAGGTGTTGATTGTTACACCGTCAACGCTGATCGCGCTGGCCAAGGCCGTATCTTATGGCTGGCGTCAGGAAGAAGCGGCCAAGAACGCGCTTGAAGCGGCGCAGATGGGACGTGAGCTTCACAAGCGTCTTTCAACCTTCACCGATCATATGGAAAAAGTGGGCACCTATCTTGGCCGCTCGGTTTCGGCCTTCAACAAGATGAACGGGTCTTATGAGCGGATGGTGATGCCACAGGCGCGCAAATTTGAAACGCTGCAGCTGAATGAGAGCGGCACGACACTCTCCGATGTAACGCTGCTTCAAGAGTATCCAGCCAATATGTCGGCCGGACTCCCCGCGCCTGATGACGAAGATGAGGACAAGGCCGGCCCGGCCGCTGCCGAGTGATACCCGAGATTGACCTTTCGCCCTCCAGTACATACTTCTCTGACATGGCTATACGAGAGATCCTGACTATTCCAAATCCAGTCCTCAAAAAGGTTTCTGAACCTGTTGAGGGCGGTGTGACCGATGACATCCGTGCTTTGATGGATGACATGCTGGAGACCATGTATGACGCGCCGGGGATTGGTCTTGCGGCCATACAGATCGGCGTGCCCAAGCGCATTATCGTGATGGATCTGGCCCGCGAAGGCGAAGAACCACAGCCAAAATATTTCGTAAATCCGGAAATCCTGGAAACCATTGAAGAGACCCAGCCTTATGAGGAGGGGTGCCTCTCAATTCCGGATTATTTCGATCAGGTTGACCGCCCGGCCCGATGCCGCATTCGCTATCTCGATTATGATGGCAATCAAGTCGATGAATGGGCTGAAGGGCTTTACGCCGTTTGCATCCAGCACGAAATGGATCACCTCGAAGGCACGCTATTCATCGACCACCTCTCCCGCCTGAAGCGCCAGCGCGCGGTTGAGAAGGTGAAGAAGGCCAAGCGGATGAAGGAACAGGCGGCTTAAACGCCGTGGCTGCCTGGCAACGATGGATGTTTGCCGTTATCGGTGCCGCTTTGATCATCCTGCTATTCTGCGGGATTGTTTACCTCATGCATGAAGCGCGCTATTCCGGCCGTTATGTATTGAACATGAAAGCCCCGGCGAATGCGCTCGGGCTTTTTCCTGCAGACTATGCCTGAGAGGATGTCTCGTGCGCCTGGCTTTCATGGGCTCTCCCGATTTCGCCGTCCCTTCCCTCGCCGCGCTCATTGATGCGGGCCATGATATTGCCTGTGTGTACAGCCAGCCGCCCCGCCCGGCTGGTCGTGGCAAGAAACTGACGCCAACCCCGGTGCATCAGTTCGCAGAAAGCCAGGGCCTCGAGGTTCGTCATCCAGAAAAACTGAAATCTGATGAAGAGAAGGCGGCGTTTGCAGCGCTCGATCTCGATGTCGCTATTGTCGTCGCCTACGGCCTGATCCTGCCCAAAGCCATTCTGGACGCCCCGAAGCTAGGCTGCATCAATCTGCATGGTTCGCTGCTGCCGCGCTGGCGCGGCGCGGCGCCGATGCAACGGGCCATAATGGCAGGCGACGAGATCACAGGCGTTCAGTCCATGCAGATGGAAAAGGGTCTCGACACTGGTCCTGTATATCTGACAGCCACCACACCGATTACTGCCGAAGATACGTTCGCAAGTCTGCACGACAGACTGGCCGAACTAGGCGCAGACCTCTTAGTCAAAACTCTGGAAGCGCTTGAGGCAGGCCCGCTGGAGCCAAAGCCGCAAAGCGAGCTGGGCGTGACCTATGCCAGCAAGATCGACAAAGACGACGCACGGATCGACTGGTCGTCCCCAGGCGATCAGGTTGACTGGCAAATCCGCGGGCTCTCACCTTTCCCCGGTGCCTGGTTTGAAATTCTCCAGAACGATAAACCGGTCCGCGTGAAGGCGCTGATGTCGGAATATATTGAAGATCTTTCAGGCGCGCCGGGCACAGTGCTGGATGACGCACTGACGATCGCCTGCGGCAGCGGCGCCGTGCGCCTCTCACGCGTTCAGAAATCTGGCAAAAGCGCGTGCTCCGCCGAGGATTTCCTGCGCGGCAACCCGTTAAAAGCGGGGGATCGCGTTCAGTGACGGATAACATTATCCTTCGTAACGCTGAGCCGGGTGACCTCTACGCGATCCGCGAGTTGAATGATCTGGCGTTTGGCGGACCGGATGAAGGCCGCATTGTCGAAACCCTGATGATTGAAGACGAGAGCCTTCTTTCGCTCGTCGCGGCGACGCCGAACGGGCGGATTATCGGGCACATACAGTTCTTTCCGATTGATGTGATCAACACGGCTGAGGCTGCGCGATTTGCCGGTCTTGGGCCCATGTCGGTTCACCCGGAGCATCAAGAATCCGGGATTGGCAGCGCGCTGATCAATAACGGGCTCGCTGAACTGAAGACCATTGGCATTCAAAAAGTGTTTGTGCTCGGTCATCTCGAATACTATCCGCGTTTTGGCTTTTCGCATGACGAAACGGCGGGCTTTGCCGCCGCCTGGGGCGGGCCCCACTTCATGGCCATTCGTCTGAATGCTGGCGGTCCCGCATTCGGTGAACTCGTTTATCCTTCAGCCTTTTTCGAAACCTGACCATGCCGCGATACAAGCTGACCCTTGAATATGATGGACGCCCCTTTGCCGGTTGGCAAAGACAGTCTGACCAGCCCAGCGTTCAACAATCGCTGGAAGAGGCCTGCGCCCGGCTGAATGGTGAGCCGGTAACGGTATATGGCGCGGGACGCACAGATTCAGGCGTTCATGCCGCTGGTCAGGTCGCCCACATCAATCTGAAAAAGGCCTATCCCGCCGACAAGGTGATGGACGCGGTCAATTTCCACGTAAAGCCTGCGCCAATTGCCATTCTGGCAGCCGAAGAGGTGGATGACACATTTCATGCGCGGTTCAGCGCCAGCCAGCGTCACTATCTTTATCGCATCTCCAACCGCCGGGCACCGCTCACGCTGGATGCAGGCTTTGCCTGGCGTGTAGGAGCCGCCCTGGATGCAGACGCCATGCATGCGGCAGCGCAGGCGCTGGTCGGCCAGCATGATTTTTCCACCTTCCGGGACAGCCAGTGTCAGGCTGACAGCCCGATCAAGTCGCTCAGTGCCATCTCGGTCACGCGTCTTGGCGAAGAAGTGCATGTTCGCTGCCGGGCATTATCCTTCCTGCACCGGCAGGTACGCTCCATGGTGGGGTCGATTGTCGAGGTCGGCCGCGGCAAGGAACCGGTACGATATATCGGGGACATTCTGGCCGCCGCGGATCGCGCCGCGTGTGGCCCGGTTGCCCCGTCCGATGGGCTTTATCTGACGCGCGTGGACTACTAGCCTTTTAGGCTACATGCCAAACCCGCCATCATCACCATGCACAACTGCGTCATGTCCGCTTTGGCGGCCCATTTCGTCGCCATCACCTTCTCTGGTGAAGTTCTGAAATGCAGAAGACGCCGTCCGGATAATAGCGATCAGAGTCGCAGCGCCCCAGAAAACCGGCGAGCGCATAAGATCAAGGGCAGTATTCAGGCCATTCTCGCCATTGATAAACATGAAAACAGCCAGACCGATCGGTACAATCGCGACCCACACATAAGTCATGAGAAACACTGTCAGTGCACTTCGCCACATGATACCGCCCCTTCAGATCATGCGGCAGTGTACTCAATCCCGTTCAATTGGCAAAATAGCGTGCGAGAATGTCGGTGTAGATATCGGCCAGCTGTTCAATTTCAGAGACAGCCGTCCACTCATCAACCTTGTGAGCGGTATCATTCTTCAGGCCAAGTTCTGCAACCGGGCAGTAATCCTTGATGAAGCGCGCATCCGATGTGCCGCCCCCCGTGGTGAGCGCCGGACGCGTACCCGTTATGCCCTCAACCGCCTGGGTGATGATATCGGTTAGCGGACCCGGTTCGGTGTAAAACGCTTCACCGGTCACTTTCAGATCCAGTTCAAGCCTGAACGCTTCGCCAGCCGTCATGGCCACTTCCTGAGCCATTCGGTTGATTTCTGTCGTGAGGCTGTCGCCGGTGTGATTGGTGTTGAAGCGGATATTGAATTTCGCGTCTGCCCGGGCCGGTATGACATTATGGGCCGGATTACCGACATCCACGCTAGTGATTTCCAGATTGGTTGGCTGAAATCCGGGCGCGCCATCATCCAGATGCCAGTTCTGAAGCTTGCCAAGCAGGCTGAGCAGGACAGGCACGGGATTGGCTGATTTTTCCGGATAGGCCGCATGGCCCTGCTTGCCTGTTACGAAAATCTTGCCGTTCAGGCTGCCTCGTCGACCATTCTTCACGATGTCGCCCAGCGTCATTTCAGATGTCGGCTCGCCCACAAGGCAATGTGAGAGCGTTTCGCCATCCTCAGAAATGGCCTTCAGAAGCTTCTTCGTGCCATTGACGGCCGGGCCTTCTTCATCGCCTGTAATCAGGAATGAGATCGAGCCCTTTGGCGGGCCATGCCTCTCCAGATGACGCGCCACGGCGGTTACAAAAGCCGCAATCTGGCTTTTCATATCCACTGCCCCACGCGCAATCAGATTGCCATTGCGAACTTCACCGGCAAACGGATCGACACTCCAGGCCGTCGCATCCCCAACGGGGACAACATCTGTGTGACCGGCAAAACAGAAGTTCGGCGCTTCGGTGCCGAGACGGGCATAGAGATTGTCGACATCCTCAAACGGATAGCGCTTGCAGACAAACCCAAGCCCTTCGAGCGCTTTCTGAAGCACATCCAGCGCACCTTCATCGGCTGGCGTGATGGACGGACAGCGGATCAACTCCTGTGCGAAGGCGAGCGGGCTTGTCCTGAGATCAGTCACGCAGCAACTCATTGATGGACGTTTTGGACCGTGTGCGCTCGTCTACGGTTTTTACAATCACGGCGCAGGCGAGCGACGGGCCGCCATCCTTCCCAGGCAGGGAGCCTGGCACGACAACGGAATAAGCCGGCACTTCGCCGTAGAAGATTTCACCGGTTGCTCGGTTCACGATCTTGGTCGACTGACCAAGGAACACGCCCATGGACAAAACGGAGCCTTCGCGAACAATAACGCCCTCAGCCACTTCGGAACGCGCGCCGATAAAGCAATTGTCTTCGATGACGACCGGGCCTGCCTGAAGCGGCTCAAGAACGCCGCCAATGCCAGCCCCGCCAGAGATGTGCACATTCTTCCCGATCTGCGCACACGAGCCAACGGTCGCCCAGGTATCAACCATCGTGCCGGAATCCACATAAGCACCGATATTCACATAGGATGGCATCAGCACCACGCCTGGCGCGATGAATGAGCCACGGCGAACGGCACAGTTCGGTACCGCGCGAAAGCCTGCGGATTGAAAGTCGCTTTCACCCCAGCCTTCGAATTTCGATGGCACCTTGTCCCACCAGTTTCCACCATTCGGGCTGCCAGACTGAAGCGCATTCGGATTCAGGCGGAAAGAAAGCAGGACGGCCATTTTCAGCCATTGATTGACGACCCACTCCCCATCGGCGCTCTTCTCAGCCACGCGCGCCTTTCCCGAATCCAGCAGACCGAGCGCTTCGTTCACGGCATCGCGAATTTCGCCCGTTGTTTCTGTGGAAACTGTATCGCGCGCATCGAATGCGGCCTCGATCACGTTCTGGAGATCGGTGTTCGTCATGTTCTTTTCCTGATGTCCTTATTCACTTTGGGCAGGATTTGCTGTTCGAGCCGCCTTTAGAAAGCTTGTGAGGCAATCCGTCAAATAATGAATGTGATCTGCGGCATGATTTGCCCCGGCAGGGCGCGCATTTTCCGGCTCATGGCTCCAGTCCTTATCTGAATGGACCAGAACTGTCGTGTAGCCCAGCTCATGCGCCGTTTTGAGGTTGCGTGACAAATCCTCAAACATCACCGACGCATGCGGATCGATATCATGTGTGTCATGAAAACGGTCAAACGCCGTCCGGCTTGGCTTTGGCTGATAGGCCGTATTTTCAATGCCGAAATGGTCGTGAAACAGCCCGGTCAGCCCGAGCTTTTCCACCACCCGATCCGCGTGTCCGCGAGAGCCATTGGTGAAGACATATTTCTTGCCGGGCAGACTCTGAATGGCGCTGTAGAGGCCTTCCATCAATGGGATGGGGGAGAGATCAATGTCGTGCACATAATCCAGAAACGGTGCCGGATCGAGCTGATGTCTTGCCATAAGACCGTTCAGCGTTGTGCCGTGTTCGGCATAATACTGTTTCTGAATACGCCGGGCTTCGTCTTTCGGCAAACCGAGCGTTCTGGCGACAAACTCTGTCATGCGGACGTCGATCTGCGCAAAGAGATCACATTCTGCCGGATAGAGCGTGTTGTCGAGGTCGAACACCCAATGGTCGACGTGAGTCAGGTCAGCGCTCACTGGCCGCCCTCCCCTGTCACCGCTGTTTCGGCAAATTCAAAGTCCCGGTCAAAAAGCTCAAATACCAACTTGCCGTCTTCGGGCTCGGCCGTTTCCACAAAATTCGCCGTGTCGAAGAACTTCTCTTCACACTGATCCCGGCCCAGAATTGCAAACTGTGCGCGTGACAGGCAGAAGGATTCGGACGCACCGGACAAGCGCTTGAGACCGGCATCAGATTCAATCTCTGCAAACACATAGTGCGGCGTTGCCAGCAAGGCTTCATCAATGACGCGCTCACACCCGCCCGCATCGATTGGCCACCAGCCACGGCTTTCCCAGCCTTCACCCCGACGCCGGCCAATTGCCGTCCAGACCCGCTCGTCAGTCCGGTTACAAAGTGTGAAGCCCAGATTGCGTGAGCGTTCGATGGCGACCTGTTCGAGATAGTCCATCAACTGATTGTCGTCGGTACTGGCTGGCAGCTTGCGCGACTGCAGGAAGGTAGAAATCGCACCGCGCGTGCGGCGGCCGATGTAACCGTCGATTTTGCCGGATTCAACACCGGCATCTCCAAGAAGGCGCTGGATACCAGCGGCCTTGGCCGTTGTTGTTGTCCATTTTTCGGTTTCCCGAAGCGTTGTGATCCAGCGGGTTTTGGATTCGATCAGAACCGGTTTGAAGTCGCGCGGTTCGAGCCCCATCGCGCCACAATCTGGCGGGCTCTCAACCGAGAAAGACCCCTGCGCGTCAACGCAATACTGATACTCGCCTGTCCATTCGCGAATGCCGCCACGATGGGCCCGGGAAGATCGGCCATAAAGGAAATACGGGCCGGGCTTGAGCGGTGCATTGAGGATGACCTTGCACTCGCCTGGACGGACGCGGCGCCAGCCTTCCACGATCACGTCAGCGCCCTTGGTGCGGCCCGACGCGGTTTCGATGATCATGCTGGTTTCATTGCAAACCGACCAGCCAGACGCCGCCTGAGCACTGGCTTTTCCAGATGTGAGCAGAGCCAGCATGAGCAGAGAAGCACATGCCAGAAAGCTCTTCAAAAACGGGTCACGAAATGAGCGTGCCTGCACCATGGTCAGTAAACAACTCCACGAGAACGGCGTTGGGTTTGCGTCCATCCAGAATGACCGCAGCTTCCACACCTTTGATGACAGCCGTTGCGGCCGTTTCCAGTTTCGGAATCATACCACCTTTTGCGGTACCATTGGCAATAAGCTCTGACACATCCTGGTGCTTTAACCCGGTCATGAGCTCGCCCTGCTTGTCGAGCACGCCTTTGACATCGGTCAGCAACAGAAGGCGTTTGGCCCCAAGCGCCGAAGCGATGGCCCCGGCCGCACTATCGGCGTTGATATTGTAGCTTTCTCCATCCGGTCCGACGCCCAGAGGGGCGATAACGGGGATGAACGGGTCCTTCGCATCCCGGAGTGCCTTGATGACCAGCGGGTTCACCTCGTCCGGTTCACCTACGAAGCCCAGATCGACTATGCGCTCAATGGCCGAATCCGGGTCACGAACTTTACGCTGGAGTTTTCGGGCTGAAAGAAGACCAGAATCTGCGCCGGAAAGCCCTACCGCATTACCGCCTGCCGCATTGATGGCCCGTACGATGGATGTGTTGATGGCACCACCCAGCACCATGGTGACCACATTCATGGTCTCGGCGTCAGTGACCCGCAGGCCATCCTCGAACTGGGTTCCAAGCCCCAGCTTTTTCAACATGTCACCGATCTGAGGGCCACCGCCATGAACGATGACCGGGTGAGCCCCGAGCTGTTTGAGTAGAACGACATCGCGGGCGAAGCTGTTGAACAGCGCATCATCAACCATGGCATGTCCACCGAATTTGATGACGATGGTGCGGCCATGATAGCGCTGAATGAACGGCAAGGCCTCTGACAATGTCTTGGCCGAGGCAAAGCCCGGATCTTCAGTGTTCATCTTGCTTCCTCCCGCGCTAGCAGAGCGTCGCGATCTCTGCGCGCAATTCGGCGAGGCCTGTGCCTTCCTCGCTCGATGTTCCCATTACGACCGGATGGAATGCCGGGCGCTTTTTCAGTTTTTCAAACACCTGGGCGGTCAGCCCGTCCTGTTCAGACTTTTTCAGCTTGTCGAGCTTGGTCAGTACGATCTGATAGACAACGGCAGCCGCATCGAGAACGTCCATGACCTCCTCATCTGTTTCTTTCACACCGCGCCGGGAATCAATCAGCAGGAAAATCCGTTTCAGGGTTGGACGTCCCTGAAGATAATTCATCGTCAGATGCGTCCATTGCGCGATCTCGGTCTTGGGCGCGCGCGCATAGCCATAGCCCGGCAGATCCACCAGATAGAGCTGATTGTTCAGATCAAAATAGTTGAGCTGACGTGTCCGTCCTGGCTCGTTTGAGGCCCGGGCAAGTTTCTTGCGGTTCAGAAGCGCATTGATGAGGCTCGATTTGCCCACGTTGGAACGTCCGGCAAAGCAGATCTCGTCCCGGTCAGCACCAGGCAATTGCCGCATGTCCGCGACGCTCATCACGAACTCGACCGGCGCAGCAAATAACAGCCGGCCGGTCTCGATCTGCTCGTCAGTATATTCGACCGTCAATTCTTTGTTTCGCCCTTGCCAAGCCGCGCATCGATGAATTTATCCAGCTGTGTTTTCTGACCATTGCGCCGCATGATCACGTATTGCTGCAGGATGGATAGCATGTTCGACCAGCACCAGTAGATCACCAGACCCGCCGCAAATCCGGCAAAGATGAAGGTGAACACAATCGGCAGGAAGGCAAAAATCATGCGCTGCGTATCATCCTGCGGTGGCGGGTTGAGCGATTGCAGCGCCCACATGGTCAGGCCGTACACAATCGGCAGAATACCGATCGCCAGAACGACACCCAGCAGCGGAATGCTGGTGACGGCATCTGTCGAAATCGGCAGAAGACCAAAAAGATTACCAATCGCTGTCGGATCCGGCGCGGACAAATCATCTACCCATGGCAGAAGCGGGAACGGCTCATGACGCATCTCGATGGTGACGTAGAGCGTTTTGTAGAGACCATAAAAGACCGGCATCTGGAGCAGGATTGGCAGACAGCCGCTGACAGGATTGACCTTTTTCTCGCGATAGAGTTCGGCCAGCTGACGCTGTTGTTCCTGTTTGTCTTCCACTTCCTCACGAATGCGCTTCATCGGCTCGGCCAGTTCACGCATTTTCGCCATGGACTGATAGGCCCGGTTCTGGATCGGGAAGAACACAGCCTTAACAAGAACGGTCAGAACCAGAATGGAAAGGCCGAAATTGCCGACATAGCCATTAATGAAAGACAGAATGGAGAAGAATGGCTTGGTCAGCCAGAAGAACATGCTGCCCCAGTCAATCGCATCGATAAAGCGAGGGATGCCCAGGTCTTCCTGATAACCGCGAAGGACAGAAGATTCCTTGGCACCGCCGAAAATATGGTTGGTCGAAACCGAGGAGGTCCCGGGTGCGAGAAGCAGCGCCTCACCATCAGCAATCGCCCGGAATTCCTGTTTGCCGCCGGTTGTGTAGGTATCATAATTGACGGTGAACGAACGGTCCTGCTGCGGAATGACCGCGCCGAGCCAGTATTTGTCCGTAAGGCCGATCCAGCCACCTTTGGCACTCGAAGCTGAAAAGGCCGCTTCGTCCTTTTCCATCTTCTTATAGCCCTTCATCTGCAATTCATTGCCCGTGGCAGCAATCACGCCTTCATGCAGGATCATGCTTGCATTGTTGCCACCGCGATCATTGAGCGGACGACCGAACTGGCGAAGCACGCCATAGGGCTGAAGGGCAATTTCACGACCGGTATTGTTTGTGACCGTGTCGTTGAAGGTGAACATGTAATTCTCGTCGAGTGTGACCTGACGGGAAATCGTAACACCGCCGCCCTGGAACTGAATGGTGATCGGAGTGTCCGGTGTCAGCGTCTCTCCAGACACCAGCTGCCAGTCAGACGCTGCTGTCGTGATATAACGTGGGCGGGATTCTGTCAGATCGTCCGCACCCGCGAATTTCCAGCCCCAGAAGCCGTAATAGCCAACGCCTGTCGCTTCCGGATGAAAAACCTCGACCTCGCCTTCCGGGTTCTGCGCTTCCTTGTCCTCAAGGGTCTGATAATAGTCCTTCAGAGACAGCTGATCGACCCGCGCGCCACGCAGCAGGATCGACCCATCAACTGACGGGCCATCAAATGGCACACGCACATCCTGAACCGTGGGTGTCGCGGCATCCAGCGTTTCACCGGCCGGAACACTTGGCGCGTTCATTTGCTCTTCAGCCTGGATCCGGGCCTGTTCGGCTTCAAAGGTTTCCTGAGCCGCCTTGTTCTGAGGCCCCCACACAAAGATCTGCCAGACGAGCATGATGCCCATGACCGCCACGGCCGCAATGATCAGATTGCGCAGGTTAGTTTGTTGATCCATCTGTCGCGCCTTATCTTCGCCGGGCCCCGGCTTTTGACTCGTTATACGATTTATTGCTGTGGAGCCTTATCAACGCGGTTTCAACATCGTCAAGCAAGCTCGCCCAAGGCGCGTCAGACGTACCGGCCCGGGCGATGAAAACATAGTCATGCCCGGCTCGGCCGAGGCGTGGCAAAAGCGCACGGGACGCTTCGCGCAAACGACGGCGGGCGCGATTGCGAACAACCGCGCCTCCGATTTTCTTGGTCGATGTAAAGCCTTCGCCGATATGGCTCGTCCCGTCATTTCGGTTCCGAGACTGCACGACGACAAGCTTTCGCCTGTCGACGTTTCCTTTCGACACGCGGAGAAACTCTGCCCGCTTCTGTAAGCGCCGCAGAGTCACCGGGTCTAGTTGGTTGCCAGACGCTTGCGACCTTTGGCCCGACGGTTCGCGAGAACCTTGCGGCCATTTTTGGTTGACATGCGGCTGCGGAACCCGTGGGTACGGGCACGCTTCAGTCGACTTGGCTGGAATGTGCGTTTCACGGCTCACGCCCCTTAATCCTTGGAAAGCTCGCGCTACTACGTGCTTTAAACAGAGGCGTCAAGCAATTTCCGCCCATGAATGTGGATCACATCTGCTTTATCAATTGCGATAAGTCGTGAAACGACAGTCTTGCAACCCATGTGTAGACAGGGGGATGCCCTGAAAGGAGTGTTCCTTGAAACGCGCTGTGTTGATTGGACTCATCATGACAAGCCCCATCGTCCCATCCGCCTCTGCCGCTGATTCCTCAGGCACACAGATGGAAACGCCTCATACGGCTGACATATCCCATGCGGACTGGACCCGGCTTTTATCGGCCTATGTCCGCTCGCACGAAGACGGCATAAACCGGTTCGACTATGCCGCGCTCAAGGCGAGCCCCGAAGATCGAGCTGCGCTGGACGCCTATATCGACAGGCTGGCGGCAAGCGGGCTGAAGGATTTACCGGATGCCGAACGGTTCGCGGCCTATGCCAATCTCTATAACGCGCTGACGGTCCGATTGGTGATCGAGCATTACCCCATTCAATCAATCACGAAAATTCGTCCGGGACTTTTCTCCATCGGCCCCTGGAAACAGGACATTATAGAGCTTGACGGCAAAAATATCTCTCTCGATAATATCGAGCACGATATATTACGGAAACAATTTGATGATCCGCGCGTACACTACGCGGTGAACTGCGCCAGCATGGGATGTCCGAACTTGCAACAGGAAGCATGGAAAGCTGACACGCTTGATGACGCGCTGGAAGCCGCAGCACGCGCCTATGTAAACCATCCACGTGGGGTGACGGTCCGCGCCGATGGCCGTCTGAAGGTTTCAAACATCTATCGCTGGTTCCGTGAGGATTTCGGCGGAAATGAGCGCGGCGTGATCAGCCATTTGCTGACCCATGCCGATGAAGACCTGGCGCGCCAGATACGCGCCAATCCGGACATTGTTGACCATGGATATGACTGGTCACTGAATGACACGGCAGCACCTCAAAAGGACGCCCGATAGATGGATAATGAAACCCTCACGCCTGAACCGGTCAGGTCTTCCGGAACGAACTGGCTGAAGCGTCTGTTACCGGTCGCGGTTATTGTTATCGGGCTCGGAGCAGCTTATGCGGCTGGCCTTCACAATTACCTGTCTCTGGAGACGCTGGAAGCTCAACGCGAAACACTGAAAACCTTTGTGGCCGAGAATCTGGTTCTGGCCGTTCTGGCCTTCATGCTTGTCTATATCCTCGTCACCGTTTTCATGTTGCCCGGCGCGCTTTGGATCACCATTTCGGGCGGTTTTCTGTTTGGCCTTGTCGGCGGCAGCATCGCCACCAATTTCGGCGCAACCATTGGGGCTACACTGCTATTCTTTGCCGCCCGCACCTCTATTGGCGAGCCGTTGCGACAACGGGCCGGTCCGTTTCTGAAAAAGCTTGAAGCGGGCTTTCGCGACAATGCCTTCAGCTACATGTTCTTTCTGCGCTTCATGCCGGTGGTACCGTTTCCCGTTGCGAACATTGCCCCGGCCCTTCTTGGCGCGCGGCCGCGGAACTTCATAATCGCCACCTTCTTCGGCATCATTCCCGGCGTTGTCGCCTACACTTGGATCGGGGCCGGGCTGGGCGGTGTGTTTGATCGGGGAGAAGACCTCAATCTTTCAGGCTTTTTCGGTCAGATTGCTCCGCCGCTGGCCGCGCTGGCCTTTGTCAGCCTGATCCCGGTCGTCATCAAAAGATTCCGCAAGAATCCCGTCATAGCTGACACCTGACCTGTTTAAAAAAGACTGTTTATCATGACCCAATCGCACTCAGACTCTGCTGGCGCCGGGCGCCGACATCTCAAGGCGGACATCGTCGTCATTGGCGCAGGCTCCGGCGGCTTGTCTGTCGCATCGGGTGCTGCGCAACTTGGCCTCGATGTGGTGTTGTTTGAAAAAGGTGAAATGGGTGGCGATTGTCTGAATACGGGCTGCGTCCCGTCCAAGGCGCTGATCCATACCGCCAAACAGGCCCATGCCATGCGAGAGGCCGGCAAATACGGCCTGAGCCCCGCCCAACCCGTCGTCAACTGGCCTGAGGTTAAGGCCCATATCAGCGGCGTTATCGAGCAGATTGCCCCTGTAGACAGTCAGGAACGTTTTGAGGGCCTCGGTTGTACCGTCATCCGCGAACATGCCGTTTTCGTCAGTGAAGACACGGTAGAGTCGCCATCTGTCAGGGTGACTGCGAAGCGCATCGTCATCGCAGCAGGCTCAAGAGCTATGGTGCCGCCCATTCCGGGGTTGGAAGATGCACCTTACCTGACGAATGAAACCCTGTTCGAGATTGGCGAGCTACCGCGCCATCTGGTCATTCTCGGCGGCGGACCGATCGGCATGGAGATGGCACAGGCCTTTTGTCGTCTGGGGTCTGAGGTCACAGTCGTGGAGATGTCTCGTGCACTCGGCCGGTCTGACCAGGACCATGCCCGTCAGGCCGTAAGCGCTCTGCGCGAGGAAGGCATAAACATTCTTGAAGGTCACAAGGCCGAAAAAGTCAGCCATAAGACTGGTGAGATCACCGTTTCCACGACATCTGAAGACGGCGAAAAGGATGTCACCGGCAGCCATCTCCTCGTCGCGCTGGGCCGCACTCCGAACACCGAACAGCTGAATCTCGAAGTCGGTGGTGTGGAGTATGACACGTCCGGCATTGTCACAAAGGACAATCTTAAATCCGTTTCCAACGGACGTGTCTGGGCTGTTGGAGATATTGCCGGTAAGGGTCAGTTCACGCACCTGGCCGGTTGGCACGCAAGTATTTTCACCCAGGCTGCGCTGATGAAACTGCCCGTAAAAGCCGTAACGTCAGCATTTCCGGCGGTCACCTATATTCAGCCAGAGCTTGCCCAGGTCGGCATGACCGAGGCCGAGGCCCGCAAGGAACATGGCGACAAGATTCAGGTGTCTGAATTTCACTTTGACGACAATGATCGCGCAATTGCCGAACGTGAGACGTCCGGTTCAGCAAAGCTGGTGATCGGTTCTGGTGACAAAATCCTGGGTGCCAGCATTTACGGGGATGGCGCAGGCGACATCGTGCAGATTATTGCCTATGCCATGGCTAACGGACAAAAAATGAGATCGCTGACCAGCCACATCTCACCGTATCCAACCCGGGCTGAAGTGGTAAAGCGCGCGGCCAGCCAGTACTTCCAGCCCAAAGTTTTCGGCACGGCCATGAAAACGGCTGTCAGCATTCTGAAACACGTTCCCTGATTACGCTTTCGGCCATCTTGCCGGTAGCGCGATCAAGCCATACCTCTACATCCGATGGGAGACGAGCTGGGAAAAGATACGAGCGGTGATTTCACAGACCGCCAAGACCCGCCCTGGCGGCCGGGTCTTTCTACGCGTATCCTGATTTTGACCGTGCTGTTTGTCCTGTTTGCTGAAACCCTGATTTTCCTCCCATCGCTCGCCAACCGGCAGGTCGGCTGGCTGAATGAACGGGTCGAGATGGCCCAGACTGCCGTTCTGGCGCTCGAGGCCGCGCCTGAACGCATGGTATCAGACCAGCTTTCCCGCCGTCTGCTTGAGAATGCACAGATCGTCGCGGTGGCCGCAGGCAGCGACATGGGCCGGGAAAGTATTCTGAGTCCCGCAATGGAGGTCAGCGGTGATGTTGCCATGCTGGATCTGCGGGAGTTGGGCACGCTGCCACCGATCGGCACGACGGTGAGCATTCTGTTTGATCCGGATATCGAGTTCATTCGTGTGATTGAGGCACCCAAGTTTCAGGGGGATTTCATCGAAGTTCTGGTGGAAACGCGCGAATTAAGGTCCGATCTGCGGACTTACGCCAATCGTATTCTCTGGCTGTCGCTGTTCATTTCAGCGTTTGTCGGCGGTTTGATCTATCTTTCTCTCGTCTTTCTGGTTGTCCGCCCCATCCGCCGGATTACGCGCTCGCTGGAGCGCTTTCGGGACGATCCGCGAGACTGGAAATCGCGTATCATTCCTTCCCGACGGTTCGATGAAATTGGCCGGGCCGAAAACACGCTGGCGGATATGGAAGCCGCGGTCAAACGAGCGCTACGTGAACGCGAGCGGCTGGCACAGCTTGGTGAAGCCATGGCCAAGATCAATCATGATCTGCGCAATTCGCTGACGGCGGCCCAGATCGTTTCGGACGGGCTTTCCATGAGTGATGATCCACGCGTGAAACGCGCTGCACCGCGCCTCGAACGCGCCATTGAGCGCGCCACCACCCTGGCCGAGGAAACCCTGAAATTCGGGCGGTCCGAACAGGCTGAGCCGAATATGGGCGAGCACAATCTTCATGATCTTGCCGAAGAGGCTGCATTCGAGGCGCTGGCCGGTATGGATGGCGTCATGTGGATCAATGATCTTGATCCGCATCTGAAAGCCATGGTGGACGCAGATCACTGCCACAGGATCTTCGTCAATCTGATCCGCAATGCGGGTCAGGCCCTGGCCGCGGCGAGGACCGCTGATGAGATGGGCCGCATTGCCATTCGTCGAAACGGCGCGGAAGACGCTCTCCATCTGCATCTGATGGATGACGGGCCGGGCATCCCGGAACGGGTGCAGGAGCGCCTGTTCAAACCGTTTTCCGCAGCAAATAGCAGAGGCGGCAGCGGTCTGGGCCTTGCCATCGCCCGCGAGCTTGCACAGGGCATGGGCGGAGATTTACGCCTGCTTCAGACGAGCGACGAAGGCACCGTATTTGAGCTGATTCTAATGACCCATTGAGGGATGCCGAGCGCATGCGCTCAGTGCGATAGCGGCTCGTCTACCCAGCAGCCAGATAGGCTCTGAGCCTCGCAACACTTCCCTCCTGCTCGGCCAGTCCGATCAGCTTCGGCGTCGCGGTGATAATCAGATGGTGGTAGTCACGGAATATCGGTGCGTCCTGATAGACGATATCGCATTCGGGATAACCACCTTCACCGCACAGCAATTGTCGCTGGTCGAAATAGAAGAAATCCAAAGCTGGATACGCTTCCCTTATCTGGGCCTCTTCATCCGGATTGTAATAGACGACCAGATCAGGGTTCAGGCAGGCCGCATTCTCGCCTTTGGCCAGCACCAGATCGAAGCAACGATAGGGGCTGATATCCACAAGCGTACCCAGCACAATGATCTTTATGTCGGGCTGGGCCGTCTGAAGCGCACTGGCATAATCAAGATAACGGCGACCAACATCGAGAGGTCGCAGTGCAGAGACCACAAGCACGTCATAGTTTTCAGCCACACCGGCATGATCATTCAGGAAACCGGCTGTTCGGGTGCAAGGCTTGTTGCTGCTTCGGAATGGCAACGCATCAAGCTTGTGAAAGTCGCACTCGTTTCCGTTCTGAACATGGGAAGAGGCAAAGTCGATGGCCAGGTCACCGCTGCGCACGTCTTCAATAAACATGTTCCGGAACAGGCGATACCCATGTGGTTCATGTGAATTGCCCACTGTGAGTAGACGCGTTCCCGCGTCATTCCTGCAATCACTGGACCGGGTATAAACGGTCTGGCCGAGACCCGGTTTCGCCACGCCAGGCACCAGCATATCGCAAAACACATTGTCCGTTGTTGCGGACGCCGTTCGAATTGCGCCAGACATTTTCCGCTGCGCCGAACGATCGGGTGTCAGAACGCCGGCCTGAACCGCAACAGCTGGCAGCAAGGCCAAGATGATTGCGGTAAGTCCCGCTCTTTTCTGCCATTTTCCGAACAGGCTCGTCTTGCCATACTCGTCATAGCGGAGCGGTTTTTCCACCAGATAATAGATCACCGTCGCAATGACGAAGGTGGCGACAAACAGAATCACACCGTCAATCGGCCCCAGGCCGCCTGCCTTGCGAAAGGCGTAGAAGACCACCAGCGGCCAGTGCACAATATAGAGCGTGTAGCTGATCCGCCCCATCCACGTAACGGGTGGAAGCTTTAACAGCCAGTAACCATACCGCGCCTTCGAGCCAAGAATAATCAGCGCCGTACCAATTGTTGGCAGGAAAGCATTGAAGGACGGGAAGTCCATGTCCTCATGCAGAAAGAAGAAACTCGCCAACAATATGAGCGCGCCGATCAGGCAGAACACTTCGTGCAGCCATTGACGGGTAAAGCGGCCATCCAGACACAAAAGCCCCGCACCAATGGCAAACTCGAAGATTCGAAACGGGGTAAGGAAGAACACGGTTGGCCCTGGCTCGACATGCCAGCCCATCATGCTCAGTCCGCCATTGAACACAAACTGACCCGCCGCGAATGACAACAATCCGACGCCACCAACAATGATTGCCGTATTGCGCTGTCCGGTCTTTGTCAGCAGCAGAACGAGGAATGACGGCCAGACAAGATAGTACTGCTCCTCAACGCTGAGCGACCAGGTATGCAGGAAGGGTTTAACGATGGAAGACGCATCGAAATACCCTGCCTCGGCCCAGAAATAGACATTCGAGAGACTAAATACCGCGGCGATCCCGGCACCGCTCGACCTTTGAAACAGATCATCCGGAAACAGTATCCAACCACATACAAGACTGCCGCAAAGCACGAAAAAAAGGCTGGGAAACAGGCGTCGCACGCGTCGCAGATAGAAACGCCCGAACCGAAAACGGTTCAGAGAGAGCGTTTCATCCCGGATGATCCGCGTGATCAGATATCCGCTGATCACAAAGAACATGTCGACGCCCGCAAAACCGCCCGGCAATGCAAATCCGAAATGGAAAAGCATCGCAGCGATAATCGCGACGGCGCGCAGGCCGTCAATTTCTGACCTGTAGGTCATCCCCAACCCCAATACTCATGCCAAATGGCAGAAGCCGATCATTTGCGCTATTTCGCGGTCAGCGCAACACCTTCCCGTCTCGGGTCCGCCGCGCCTTCCAGCGTGCCATCCTCATGAATGATAATGACGTGCAGCCCTGAGTTCTCGCCGGACCTCTCAACCACTTTATAGCCTTCAGCCTGAAGCATTTGACCAATCTCAGCCCCCATCGTACCGCGGGATGTTTCCACG
This sequence comes from uncultured Hyphomonadaceae bacterium, assembly GCA_964342455.1. Classification (GTDB taxonomy): domain Bacteria; phylum Pseudomonadota; class Alphaproteobacteria; order Caulobacterales; family Hyphomonadaceae; genus Ponticaulis. Next base: position 2,783 of record CAYFGB010000028.1, on the reverse strand, counting down.
CCCACGGTTTCACCCCGGGCAATAATGTTTGGGAAATCAACCGCTTCCTGCGCGGAGAATCCCCAATCGAGCACGCCAACCAGCGTTTTCGCCACATAGGCGATGATAGAATTGCCGCCCGGAGAGCCGGTAACCATGGCAAGATCACCATTCTCATCAAACACCAGGGAAGGCGACATGGATGAGCGGGGCCGTTTTCCGCTACCCGGCGCATTGGCGACCGGCTTGCCATTCTTTACCGCGACCAGAGAAAAGTCGGTGAGTTCGTTGTTCAGCAGGAAGCCCTTCGCCCAGCGCGACGACCCAAACGCCGACTCGACCGTTGCAGTCATTGATGCGGCATTGCCATATTTATCGACCACGGAAATGTGTGTCGTACCAGGCGCATCTTCGGTCATATCGCGGCCCCACATGTCGATCATTGGCTCACCGCGCAGAACCTCGCCAGGATCGCCTGCCGTCGGTATGGCGCTCGGGGCAAACCGCTCTGTCGCCCGTACATCCAGATAGGCCGGATCAACCAGGTCCTCGGTCGGCACAAAAACCTTGTCAGCATCGGCGACATAATGGTCGCGATCCGCATAGACGAGCCGTTGCGCATCCACAAACGCCATCAAGCGCGCGGTTTCATCCTCGTTTGAAACCCCTTCCATCAGGCGTTCGTAAACACCGAGAATAGCAGGCTGCACGATGCCGCCCGATGAGGGGGGCGGCGCAGAACAGACCGTATAGCCCAGTCCGTCACCACAAACAGGCTCGCGGACGATGACGTTGTAATCTGCGAAATCTTCCAGAGTCAGAGCCCCGCCATAGGGGCCGGCCTGAGACGAAGCGATGATCGCCTCAGCGATCGGCCCGCTATAGAAAACCCCTGCCCCGTCTTTGGCGACCGCCCGGAGCGTGTCTGCAAATTCCGGATTCGTGCGCACTGCCCCACTCGCCAGTGGTTCGCCGTCGGGATAGAAATAGGCCGCCGTATCCGGATTATCATCGAGCCGGACAGCCCCTCGCAATCGAGGACTGGCCAGAAGTTCCGCCAGACGCGGTGACACGACAAACCCTTCGTCGGCCAGCGTGATAGCATCTGAAAAAAGGCTCTCCCACTCGACTTTGCCAAACCGCTCGTACGCTTTTTCATACAAGGCCACCTGCCCAGGCACACCAACGGAGCGACCGCTCTGCCAGGCGGTGAGGAAGCCCATCACCTCACCATTCTCGTCATAGAACAGCTCAGGCGTCGCCGCTGCGGGCGCGGTTTCACGGCCGTCAAAAACGGTCACTTCATCCGCTTCCGCATCATAGACCAGCATGAACGCACCGCCACCAAGGCCGGAGCTTTGCGGCTCGACGAGCGAAAGCACAGAATGAACCGCAATGGCCGCATCAACGGCGTGACCGCCGGCCTCAAGCACGCGCACGCCAGCCTCGACCGCGCGTGGATCGGCCGCCGCGACCATTCCGACATCATAGCCTTTGGCCGCGCTGACCGGCTCAACAGGCGAGGATATTGTGGGCTCATTGCTGGCCGTGCAGGCAATCAGAACCAACAGGGCGGAAAGGGAAATCATCTGGCGCATCATTCGGCAAAATCCTTGGCGGCGGTTTGCAGCCAGACTAGACATGGAACAGGTGGAAACGAAAGGGCCTGACATGGCAAAACCCGGTCAACGCAATCTGATTACGGATGTCGACGGCCTGCTGGTCGGTAATGCCGAGAACCACGCCATTGAAACAGGCGTCAGCGTGATCCTGCCCGACCACTGCGCCGTCTGCGCCGTACATGTCGCCGGCGGCGGGCCCGGCACTCGGGAAACAGATGCCTTGAAGCTCGGCACGCTTGTCGATGAGGTCGATGGGATCGTTTTGTCTGGCGGATCTGTCTACGGCCTTGCCGCAGCCGACGGGGTGATTGCCGAGCTTGGGGCTCGCGGTCAGGGGTTTGCCCTGATGGAGACGCCCGGCGTGCCCAAAAGCCCGGTGGTGCCCTCAGCCATTCTCTATGACCTTGCCAATGGCGGCGATAAAGCCTGGGGCAGCGCCCCGCCCTATGCCCGGCTGGGTCGGGAAGCGCTGGCAAACGTATCAGACACATTTGCCCTTGGCCCCATCGGAGCTGGACGCGGCGCACGCGCTGGCGCGTTGCCGGGCGGACTGGGTTCGGCCAGTATTGTGAGCTCGGATGGTATGACTGTCGGGGCGCTCGTGGCCGTAAACGCATTCGGCTCGGTTAAAGTCCCGAACACCAACGCGTATTGGGCATCGCCTTATGAAATAGATGCGGAATTTGGCGGCATACCCCTGCCCGCTGAGTTTGACTTCGATCCGGAAGACTGGGGCGAGGCAAAAGCCAATCCGTCTCCGCGTGAGAACACCACAATCGCTTGTGTCGCCACCGATGTCGCCCTCTCGCCATCCCAGGCGCAACGACTGGCCGATATGGCCGTCGCCGGCCTCGCCCGGTCCATCCGTCCTGTCTTCGCGCCGTTTGACGGCGATGTCGTCTTTGCCATTTCGACAGGTCGCCAGCAGCTGCCCGCCCCCGATACCTTTTCGCTGGCACGCCTTGGCGAGCTCGCAGCCAGTACGCTGGCCCGGGCGGTGGCTCGCGGTGTTTATGCATCGTCTGCGCCATAGCGGTGAAAACTGGCACGATTACCCCCGCCGACTTTTGGCGTAAAATACGGAAATCAGCACTTGCATCCCCGGAATGTGGGGGTTATACACCGCGCTCTTCTCGGCGCGGACTGGTAGCTCAGTTGGATAGAGTACTTGGCTACGAACCA
>CAYFGB010000027.1:0-39514 GCA_964342455.1 uncultured Hyphomonadaceae bacterium | reverse complement strand
CTGGGTGAAGCGGTTCTGTCGCGCGACAAAGCCCGCCGCGAAGAAGCCTGGACCCGCCTCGAGCGCCTCCACGAAAAAGAAGAGCCTGCAGACGGCGCCATTGTTGGCCGCGTCAAAGGTGGCTTCACCGTCGATCTTGGCGGCGTGAATGCGTTCCTGCCTGGTTCACAGGTTGATATTCGTCCGATCCGTGATGTCGGCCCTCTGATGAATCAGGTTCAGCCATTCGCGATCCTGAAAATGGACCGTCCACGTGGCAACATCGTTGTGTCCCGTCGCGCCGTTCTCGAAGAGAGCCGCGCCGAACAGCGTGCTGAGATCGTTGGTGAACTGGCTGAAGGTGATGTCCGTGAAGGCGTCGTCAAGAACATCACCGATTACGGTGCGTTCGTTGACCTGGGCGGCATTGACGGCCTCCTGCACGTCACAGACATGTCCTGGAAGCGTATTTCGCACCCAAGTCAGGTTGTGAACGTTGGCGAGACTGTCAAAGTTCAGATCATCAAGATCAACCCGGATACACAGCGCATCTCTCTCGGCATGAAGCAACTCATGTCTGACCCATGGGATGGTGTTGAAGCCAAATATCCGCTGGGTGCCCGCCTCACCGGCCGCATCACAAACATCACCGACTATGGTGCATTCGTTGAACTGGAAGATGGCGTTGAAGGCCTGATCCACGTCTCTGAAATGTCCTGGACAAAGAAAAACGTTCACCCTGGCAAGATCGTCTCCACGTCTCAGGAAGTGGACGTCATGGTCCTCGACGTCGACAGCGAAAAGCGTCGTATCTCGCTTGGCCTGAAACAGTGCCTCGACAACCCATGGGATGCGTTCCTCGCTGAAAACCCAGTTGGTTCAGAGCTTGAAGGCGAAGTTCGCGGCATCACCGAATTCGGTATGTTCGTTGGCCTCGGTCCGGAACTCGACGGCATGGTTCACATCAATGACATTGACTGGAACCGTCAGGGCGAAGAAGCCATCGAAGACTATAACAAGGGCGACACTGTAAAAGTGAAAGTCCTCGAAGTTGACGTTGAGAAAGAACGTATCTCTCTCGGCATCAAGCAACTCGAAGGCGACCCAATGGCCGGTGGCGACATCCGCAAGGGTGCAACGGTTACCTGTACGGTCACCGAAGTTGCGTCTGGCGGTATCGAAGTCGAATTCGGTGAAGGCCTCAAATCCTTCATCCGTCGTTCTGACCTCTCTCGCGACCGTTCAGAGCAGCGTCCGGAGCGTTTCGCCGTTGGCGACACCATCGACGCCAAGGTCACCAATTTCGATCGCGGTTCCCGTCGCGTATCTCTCTCGGTCAAGGCTCTCGAGATCGAAGAAGAGAAAGAGGCCGTTGCTCAATACGGCTCGGCTGACTCAGGTGCGTCCCTCGGCGACATTCTGGGCGCGGCACTTGCCCAAAATGACGGCGATGAAGAAAACAGCTAAGTCAAACCAGATTATTTCTTGGTTTTAACATCAATTGGCGCGGCAAAGACTGTTTCTTTGCCGCGTTTTTGTATATGGTGGGAGAATGTTACGCTCAGAACTCGTTCAGAAACTCGCCGATGAGAATCCGCACCTGCGGCCGCAGGACCTTGAGCGGGTTGTCGATACCATTCTGGATGAGATCACACAGGCGCTCGAACAGGGTAGCCGGGTGGAACTGCGGGGCTTTGGGGCCTTCTCGGTTCGCAAGCGTGACTCGCGCACAGGCCGTAATCCACGAACCGGCGAGGCCGTGGAAGTGGAAGCGAAATATGTTCCCTTCTTCAAGGCTGGCAAGGAATTGCGCGCGCGCCTGAATGACGGCGTCGATCCCGAAGACCGGTAATAACAGACAGATCTGGAAGTATTCGCCTAAACGGCGTCTCGCCCCAGCGACCTGACCTTTTCCAGCAATTTATTGTGCCGCGCTTCGTCGCCGGCTTCGACCATGCCAATAATGGTGTGTTTGACAGGTTTGAACCCGGCCAGCTTCAGAACGCCCTGTTTGAACGCTTTGAGGCCGTGTGCCCCGAAATAGAGCGTGAAGGCCAGCCCTGGCATGCCCATAGTGACGATCACCCGCGCCGACTTTCCTGCCATCTGCCCTTTTGGAAACTCCTTCGAGCTGTCGGCATCGCCAAGCAGGAAATGACCGCGGGCCATTTGCTCGAAAAAGCCTTTCAGCTTGGCAGGCATGCTGCCCAACCATAATGGAAAGATGATCACAACGTGATCAGCCGCCAGAATTTTCTCGCGCTCGGAAAGGATCGGATCATCCGGTGGTGTCGCAAAGTCTGCTGGTTGCATGAGAAGTTCGAAATCCAGCGCACCGACGCTGATCTCTTCGACACTGTGTCCGGCATCCCTGGCCCCGTTCGCATAGGCGTCACCGAGCGCCTTGCAGAAATGGGGGCGTTGCGCGTCCGGATGTCCATGAATGATGCAAATCCGCTTCATGCCAATTCTCCTTACTCGGTTTAGGGTCTTTTCAGGATATTGGCGCAGGCTATGACAGCTGCAAGCTTCCAATGCCGGAGAATCTGACCTAATTTCTCATGGCGTAGAGTAAACGGGTGTAGAGTATTGAAGAATAAGTTGATTTCCGGCGCCGTTCTGATTGCGTCAAACTGTCTCGCAGCGCCCGGCCTGCTGGCCATGGCCGATAGTTGCGCTGCGATGAAGCCACATCTGGAGTTCGTCGAGTATGGTCAGGGCGCCTCTTCCGACGCCAGTCCGAAGATGGGTCTGGGCGAAGACGAATGCCGGGTGATCAAAGCACCGGACATTTTCGACAATCGCGTTGTCTGCAAATGGACAAACACAGCCGAACGAACATGGACGGCTGATGACGCACGCGATATCGGCGTCCAGCTCCATAATTCGTGCCGGTTTCTGACGCTTCATTACAGCGGACCACGCCATGAAGACGCTGACTACTTCCTCTGGTATGGCGACTTCACGGGCGTTTCGATTGATCACAATGCCAAAGGTCTGGAACTGGTGATCCAGATTGATGAAGAAGCCTATTACTTCTCCTAAGCCTGTTATGGTTCGCGACGAATAAAATCAGCTGGTCGGATCGCGATAGACGCCCTGTTCTTTCAGCTTCTCTTCGACTTCGCGCGGCATGTAGTTCTCATCATGCTTGGCGAGCAGTTCGCTCGCTTCAAATGCATAGGCGTCGGTAAAACTGCCATTGCAGACCACGCCCTGCCCTTCGCGGAACAGGTCTGGGATAAAGCCATCATAATTCACCGTGATTTCGCCAAGTCCGTCTTCCACAACGAAACGGATGCCGCCTTCATCAAACTCTTCGAGTGATCCCGGCTTGACCAATCCGCCGATCCGCGCGCGTTCACCGACCACGCCGCCACCCTGCTCGACCAGATCGCCCGGCGTGTAAAACAGCGCCACCTGATTGCCGAGCGCGAACAGCGTCAATCCTACAGCGCCCACAAGAATGGCACCGGCAACAACAATCAGCCAAAGTCGGCGGGCACGAGCTCGCATGTATCACTCCCAATTATTCAGATGTATCTGGACTGGTCTGCAATCGCTTTCAATGAGACGTTACGTCTCTTTTACTCCCTGATCTGCGCCAAAGGCAGATGGAGCGTTGCCCGGAGGCCGCCATAAGGGCTGTCATTCAGCGCAAACCGGCCAGAATAAAGCTCCGCCAAATCCTTTACGATAGAAAGTCCAAGCCCCGTTCCCGGCGCGGTCTCATCGAGGCGCACACCGCGTTTAAGAGCCTGTTCACGTTGTTCGGGTGACAAGCCTGGGCCATCATCATCCACATGGATTTCAAGCTCCCCATCATCACTGCGCTGCGCACTGACACGGACCCGACTTTCAGCAAATTTGCATGCGTTTTCGAGCAGGTTTCCAAGCATTTCATCAAGGTCCTGCCGTTCGCCTCTAAACCAGATGGACTCGTCTACATGACCGGGCGCAACCGTCAGGCCGTTCTCCGAATTCAGCCTTTGCAACAGACGCGACAGATCATCAATGGCCGGGGCGACTTCTGTCCGTGCACCGAGGATTTCCGCACGCGCAGCGGCCTGCGCACGTTTCAGATAATGCTGCACATTCTGGGACATGCTGTCGGTCTGACGCCGCACCAGTTTAGATAGCTCATCATCGCCGCGCTGTGCCTCATTCATCAGAACGGCGATGGGTGTTTTCAGGGCATGGGCCAGATTGCCAACATGCGTTCGGGCCCGCTCCACGACATTGCGATTGTGTTCCAGAAGCTTATTGAGCTCGATGGCCAGCGGCGCGATTTCCTGCGGGTAGTCTTCATTCAGCCGGTCTTTCTCACCGGCCCGGATATCGGCCACATCCTGCTCGATCCGCGATAATGGCTGAAGACCATAGCGGATCAGAATGATCATCGCGGCCATAAGGCCAAGCGCCAGCATGGTCATGGCAACGCCGAGCGTGATCAGAAAATTCCGGGACAAACGGTCTGCCGGGCGCCTGTCCAGCCCCGCCATCAGGATCACAGGGTCATCAAGGTCCGGAAGCGAGATCGCCTTGGCGGCAAGACGGACCGGCTCATTGTCCGGGCCTGTTACATTGGCAAACCTGGCCTCGCCCGGATGGGCGATGGCGGCCTCCAGAGGCATGTCGGCCCAGGGAATATCCCAGTCCCAGACCGAGCTCGATGTGGTGAAGGACGACACCTCGCCCGCCTCATCAAGCAGCGCAACAATCCAGTACCGGCCCGAAAGCGGTCGCTGATACCGTTCATCGGACGGCGCAAGGCCGCGAAACAGGGTTACGTCACCATCCTCAGCCACTTCCGTGGCCCGGGTTAAGGTGATCAGCGATGAATTCAGTTCATTGTGCAGAAGCTGCAGGGTCTGACTTCGGTTGATGATTGTCAGCACGCTGCCAGTGACAACCAGCAGGATGAGGCTCCAGAGCGTTGCGCCGAGAACAAGCCGACGTGAAAGCGACCAACTTCCCGCCATGCTTAGCCGCCGGTCTCCTCGGTAGCCGCATCCGGGCTGATGAGACGATAGCCAAGTCCGCGCTCGGTTTGAATGTAATCCGTGCCGATTTTCTTCCGCAAGCGACCGATAAATACCTCGATCGTGTTGGAATCACGGTCGAAATCCTGATCGTAAATATGCTCGACCAGCTCCGTGCGAGGGACGACACGGCCTTGATTGTGCATCAGATAATTCAGCACTCGATACTCATGGGCCGTCAGCTTGATTGCCTGACCGTCCACGGTCGCTCGTGCCGCGCGCGTGTCGACGCGCAAGCCGCCACATTCGAGGGAGGCGCTGGCATGTCCTGCCGCACGTCGCAACAAGGCGCGCAGTCTGGCCAGCAATTCTTCCGTATAGAAAGGCTTGGTCAGATAATCGTCTGCACCCGCATCAAATCCCGCGACCTTTTCTGACCATCTGTCACGTGCCGTCAGAATCAATACGGGATAGGCATGGCCATCCTCGCGCCAGCGTTCCAGAACAGAGACACCATCAAGCTTTGGCAGGCCAAGATCCAGGATCACCGCATCATAAGGCTCGGTATCGCCAAGAAAATGGCCCTCTTCGCCATCACCCGCCGCATCGACGGCATAACCGGCATGGGTCAGCGCGTCGGTCAGTTGTCGACGCAGATCCTGATCATCTTCCACGACAAGAATACGCATGATTTCACCCCGGCGCGGTTATCGCGCGCCCCTTTCACTCAGAATTCGTCCGGTCCGCGCGTCGACCTCCAGGTCAACGACGATGCCGCCGCGCTTTTCCCACCGAAGGCTGTATCTCTGCCCGTCAAATCGCTTCATCGCCACCATATAGCCGCCATAGCGGCTTTTCACGATGGACTTGATTTCGCTCAGAGATTTGGCCTCGCCATTCTTCACGGCATCACGCGCCTGATTGGGCGTGTAGCTGCTGCTGGGGTTGAACCCGCCCAGCTGAGCCATGGATGGCAGGGACAGAAGCCCGGCAAGCAGAAGAGACAGAATGATACGTTTCATGACACCGTGGATAAATCTAAGCCCCTGAACGGTTTCTGAACAGGGGCTTCATGTTGCAGTTGTCATCCAGGGGCGAAATTGCCGCGCAGTCTCCACCTGTCGCCTAGCGTCTCGGCACTTCGTCGCGCTGGGACCAGGTCTTGAGGAAGTTCTTCAGCTCGGAATTTGGCTTCTCAGGCAGCATGACGCGCAATTCGACATAGAGATCGCCCGCGCCAGAGCTTTTCTGAACGCCCAGCCCACGCATGCGAAGCTTGCCGCCCGTGTTCGTGCCCGCCGGAATGGTGAGCGTCTTGCTGCCAAGCGGGGTGTTCACATTCACCTTTGCGCCTTCAACAGCCTCAGCAATGGAGATTGGCAGGCGCGTATAGATGTCATCGCCCTTGCGGGTGAATTCGGCATGGTCGCGAATGCGCACTTCCAGAATGGCATCGCCAGGTGGTGCGCCGCCGACACCGGGGTGTCCCTGAGAGCGCAGACGCAGCTTTTTGCCGCTTTCAATGCCAGCCGGAATAGTGACGTCCAGAACCTTACCATCTGTCATGGACAACCGTCGCTTGGCACCGGTCACCGAGTCAATGAAGTCCACGTCGACAACGTAACGGGCATCCTGACCGCGCATGGATTGCCGTCGGCGCTGTCCACCACCACCGCCGCCAAAGATGGAGCTGAAAAGATCTTCGAAGCCTTCACCGCCCGGCTCGCCGCGTCCCTGACCAAAGTGAAAGCTGCGATGCGTTCCACCGCCGCCGCCACCACCAAACGGATTACCGCCAGCGCCAAACGGATGGCCGCTCTGAAACGCCTGTTCCTGACCTTCAGCATCAATCTCGCCGCGATCATAGCGGGCTTTCTTTTCCGGATCGGAGAGAAGGTTGAACGCAGCCGTCGCGCGTTTGAACGTCTCCTCTGCTTCGGGGTCGTTCGGTCGCACGTCGGGATGGTTTTCCTTCGCCAGTTTGCGATAGGCTTTTTTCACCTCGGCGATATCAGCTCCACGAGAGAGGCCGAGCGCCGCATATGGGTCCCAACTCAATTGTCAAAAATCCTCAATTTTTACTCAGGTATCAGGTAGGCGCTTCCTGCGCCGATTCAAAGGGCTGACGGCAGGGTTTTTCACATTCGCGTGAAGCGCTCGTCCGGTGACGGATCGCCCGCACAACGGAGACATCGGAAAAGCAATTTGCGGTTCGTGGATATGCCGTCATATTGAGCCGAGATTATGCCTGAGCGGGAGCATAAGATGACACTCAAAATCGCTGTTTCTGGCCATCGGCCCAATCGCCTGACGGGCACTGCAGAACGGATTGGCGCAGCGTGCCGGACAGTACTGGCGACACTGAAGAACACCGGTCGCTGGGATGGCAGCGGCGTCGCCATTTCGGCGCTGGCCGAAGGATCGGACCGGATTTTCGCCAAGGCCGCCTTGGATGAAGGCTATGCGCTGCATGTGCTGATTCCGTTTGCAGAGGATGACTACATCCGGACGTTCGAAAAGCCACACCATGAGGCATATGATATTCTGGTTCGCAAGGCCGCTCGGACCGAGATGATCGATGGCGACCCGCAAAATGCGCCTGACGCGTACCTGGAGCTGGGACGGGAATTTGTACGGCGTGCGGATGTGTTGGTGTCGATCTGGGATGGCAAGCCCGCCGCAGGCAAGGGCGGGACAACTGATGTGATTGACATGATGCGTGTCGCGGGAAAGCCGGTCATCTGGGTGAAGGCCGATGGCAGCCAGCTGCTTCATCTCATCACCCGAGACCATAATACTGAAATCGAAGCCGATGAGATCGGACGCCTCATCACCCCTTGACGCAACGACCGGGATTGCCCCGATCGCCCTGCGGCCTATACGTGAAACGAAAACACTCCCGGGGGTAATGTATGTTTTGGCAAAGCGTCAGGCGCAGTGATGCGCCGTCCATTTTCGATTTTCCTATCATTAACAGCGTTTGCGTCGGCGCACCTGAACGCCAGTTTTTGATGGGCGGATGTGGCCTCGGCGCGGGCATCTGGGCATTGGAACAGGTTTCAGAACTCCCCATTCTGTGGGCCAGCGTCCAGTTCGTTGGCGCACCCTTACTGGGCAGTCAGTGCACGATTGAAACCGAGATCCTGCACAATGGCCGACGCTCCGTGCATGGCCGGGCCTCAATCATCCAGGACGGCAAACCGCTGCATATTATTTCCGGCTCACATGCGAAACTCGATAAACCGGACTCCGCCACCTATCTGAGCATGCCAGATGTGCCGCCGCCTGAGGACTGTGAAAGCCTTGGCGACAAGCTCTATGTGGAGGTCGAGAATCTTCAGCAGCGGATCGACATTCGATGGGCCGGGAATGATCCGGACACCGGGCGCGGCTATCTCTGGTTCCGGTCTGTGGACGGTCTCCCCATGACGGCCAGCTGGCTCTCCATCATTGCCGACTATATGCCTGCCCCGCATCCAGCGACCAATCGCTGTACCAGCCTCGACAATGTCATCCGCATTCACCAACTGGCCGAAAGCGAATGGGTGCTGGGCGAATGTCTGGTTTCAGAATATCGGAATGGCCATTTCCACGGCGCGATCAATTTGTTCTCGCGCGATGGCGTTTTGCTGGCCACTGGTAATCAGACAGGTCTGCAAGGCGGCACCTGATACGCGCACGGTCTGGCCGCTAGACGGCCAGCTCCGCCGAAACGCCTGCGCCAAACCCCGGTGCCATCTGAGTCACGCGGAAGGTGAGGCCAGCCAGCGCTGCCACACCATCATCTGATTGCATGGCCTGAGTGTAGAGCCAGTCGGGGCTGCTGGACTCGGTCGAGCGAAGGGTCTCCCCATCACGCACAATATCAATCTGGAAGATCAGTTCGTCTTCCAGACGCGGCACATCGGGCGTATCCCACCGGTCGGCGGAATGACGCGCGCGGCGGGTCCAGCTCAAAGCGATATCACCTGACGCAATCTGGCTGGCTCGCAAATGTCCCGGACGCAGCGGCTTCAGCGCTCGCCCCTCAATAGTCAGCGTCTCCCGGCTCGAACCCGCCTGCGCACTCGCGCCTCTCCCCTGCCAGAGAAGTGCTTGCCCGATTTCATGATGGGCCAGTTCAGCCCGGCTCAAGGCCGAATCCAGAACGACCACCCGCGCGCCTTCCACAGCGCCAAGACAGGCCAGGTCGTCAGTACCCGAAAGCCCGGTGAGAACGCCAGATAAACGCCAGGTATCCACTGACACCTGCCCGGCAAATTCGAACGCGGCCAGCATCCAGCCTTCGGAAGTTTCAATCGCCAGACCGTTCTGACCATTGAGAACGTCCATGCGTGAGCGAGACGACAGATCGGCATCTGGAAAGACGATCTCCAGCACAAGCCCGGCACGAAAACGATCTGCCGGACCCGGCACCAACGGCGTGAGCAGACGTCCAATCATCGCCGCTTTCGTCAGTCTGGTGCGCTCGGTCTGAGCCACTGCGTCAACGCCAGCTGACACCACAATTTCGCCGGGCCATGGATAGGCAAACGCGCCCACCAACGGCCGGATATCATCTTCAGCGCCGGGTAAATTCGGCACATCAATCACAACAAGATCAGGCGTTGGCGCATGTGCAGATGGAGGTGACAAACTTGCCAATTGCTGACTTCCGATGAAAACCGCAGAGGGTTTCACAAGGCCAAGCGTTAGCGCCGATTGGTGGTCTCGCGTCACAACGCGGCGCGGTTCAGTGTCACCGGACAGCAGCACCAGATCACCGACGTCTATATCCATCCGCTCCGGACTGAGCGTCAAAGTTTCCTGTTCTCGCGCAGCATTCACATTGACGTAGATCGCATCGGCGAGCGTGCGCGCTGCCGTACTGTCCAGTGAAAGCGGCAAGCGCACATGAAGATCGCGATCACCTTCCGGCCGCTCACCCAAATGGATCGAAGAGGGCTGATAATCAGCGCTGGCATCAACAAGCGTCACGCGAACACCGCGAGGTCCATGCTCGGCCATGTCACGCTGCCAGACGCTGGCCGTGAAATGACGTTCGGATTCAAAGGCCAGATCGGCTGCGTTGATCTCCTTTGCCTCGCCTGCCTCCTGATTGGAAAACACAAGGCGATCTTCTTCAACGCGGCACCGAATAGAAAACGCAAAGGCCAGCGGATCGAGCACATCCCGAACGGTGGAAAGCCCGCTCATGCCATATCCGGGCACGCGGCCAGAAACCGCGCTCACATCCACCGCCACACCGGCAAGCTGACAGTTTTCTTCAATAATGGCCGAAAGGTCAGATGTCGTTAGGCGACCATTCAACCAATGGCCTGTCTCCCAGTTTGCGCCGTCTGACCAGACATCAGAAAGCACTGGAAAGGCTGGGAACGGACGCGCATCGTAACACCAGACAGACAAACCATCGGCCGGGATCATCGAACCACCATAAACGATCGATACCGGATTATTGCCTGCCGAAGGCGCCCAGTAATCATGAAGCGCCATGATGGCTGCGGACTGAATTGCGTCATCCCGCTGGCCATCTGAAAAGGGCGGCAGTCCGCTCTCGTCAGATTTTGGGTCCACAAAAACGTTTGGCGCGTTGCTGCCCTTTTCGATCGCGCCACATCCAATCTCGATCAGCCGAATCGGTTTGGACTGAGGCGACCAGGACGTCGGCATCGCCGAACGAGCCCCATCTGGCCTCGGATGATGGGCCAACTGCCACCAGTTTCGCAAATCCTTGACCCGGAATACCCAGTCTTCTCCATGAGCGTTGTCAGCAATCGGGGTACGGATCTGAGCCTCCCGGTCGGCTGCGGATGCATAAAACCAGTCATACCCCTCCCCGCCCATGACGTTGGAGGCCAGATAATCCGGGTCTGTGATAGCTGGGAAAAGCGCACCATCCAGATGATCGCCATCGCGCCAGTCAGAGAGCGGCGCGTACCAGTCAATACCGATATAATCGATGTCCTCATCGGCCCACAGATCATCAAGCGGGAACAATACATCGCCCGAGCCATCCTCTGGTACATACGCGCCATACTCAGTCCAGTCGGCGGCATAGCTGATCTCTGTCTCTGCGCCGAGAACACTGCGAACTTCGCCCGCCAGATCGATGAGATGCGCGACGGCAGGATGTTCCCCCGTGTCGTCACGAAGCCGCGTCAGTCCGCGCAATTCCGAGCCCAGAAGAAAACCCGGAACACCGCCCGCCGCCTTGGCCAGCATCGCCAGATGCAGCACAAAGCGCCGATAGCTCCATTCATTCGGACCGGAGTAAATCACCTCACCGCCGCTGAGTGAAAAATCAGAGGCGTTGGCCGTTCCGAAGAACAGATCCACATCTGCGCGCGCGCCAGCTGTCTTGTCAGCAGAGCTGGTGATCCGACCTCTCCATGGAAACGCGGCCTGTTCGGCTCCACCATAGGGATCAGCCAGGCCATTGCCGGGCGGTATGTCCATCAACAGGAATGGCGACATGGTCACAGCAATGCCGCGAGTGCCCAGCTCATTGATCAGCGCCACCACCGATCCATCATCCGGCGTGCCGCCATAATAGGGGCGATCATCCTCATCGCGGCTGATAAGGTGTGCGCCGTTACGACCAACGCCGCCAGCGTGCCAATCCCGAGGCAGATTGATCTGGTCGCGCGTTTCCACACCCGGACGCACGGAACACTGCCCACAGCCAAGATCCGTCCCAAACCAGGAGACCGTCAGATTGACGGATCGCACATTCGGCAGATCAGCCTCCAGCTGATCAAGCGCATGAACCACATCAATCTCGCCAGACCCGGAATGACGGTTCAGCGTTTCTTCCCAGCCGGGATATTCGATCCGGCGAACAAGGGATGGCGCATAAACCCACTCGCCGCTTGCCGGAATGAGATTCACGCCCGTCACGACGTCGGCCAGCGTCCGTTTATCCCCTGTCACAGGCCGGACGACTTCAAAGGACAGCTGGGGCAGTCGAGCGCCGTAATTGTCGAGCGGAAAATCCTCGAACACCATATAAGCCAGCCCCCGATAGGCTGGCGAAACGCCCTCTACGGCTTCGATCAACGGGTCGGGAAGTTGATCTTCGCTTCCACGATACAGCCGCCAGTTCAGATCGCCGCGCGACAACAGCTCGCCATTTGCCCAGATGCGATCCACGCCGCTGATCTCGCCTTCACACAGCGCGACCGCGAAGCTGATCGTGTAGCTGTATTCGGTGACGCTCGGCCCGCCTTTGCCGCCGACCCGGCGATCACTGGAGCGCTCTTTCAAATGGGTCGCCCAGATCACCTGCCCGCCAATGCGGAAGCGACCAGAAACACGCTGAACACCGGCACCTTCCCGGCTTTCAAGTACGGTCAGACCATCAATGCGGCCCGTTTCGCCAACCGGGCCTGCGAGCATTTGATCTACAGATCGACCCGCCATCGCGCCGATGGACTGACCGATTTGCGCGCCAGTCAGACTGAACCCCGGAAGAGACAATCCTCCGGGCAGAAGCGCCGACCCAACGCGACGCCCAATTTCGGCAAAGACAATCTGTGCCATGTGCTATGTCCTTGAAAGTCAGCGCGAAACAGCGCCGTGATTTGGCAAATCCGGAAAAGCGAAAGCCGCAGCGATCCTGCGTCGCCACCAGGGGACCAGCCGCGTTTCACAGACGCTGCGTCCCCAATAGGCATGGAGAATCACGCTCTCGCCCGACACGATGGCTGCGTGCTTGGCCGGGCACCCAAGCCCCATACGAAACAGCAGAAGATCACCCGGTCGAGCCGCACCGGCCGATTTTTCCAGCATATGACGGCGCGCCGCCTCAAGCAGGGTGTCCTCACCCAGGGCTTCAGCCCAATTCGGCGTGTATGGCGGCGGCAATTCAGGCTCAGCGCCATAGACTTCACGCCAGATGCCGCGCACCAGGCCCAGACAATCTGTTCCAATCATCTTTCGGCTTGCCTGATGACGGTAAGGCGTGCCCAGCCAGCTTCGCGCCTCGCTCAGAATGGCGTCATTGGCGATCATCGCTCGATCCCCCGCGAAGACCCGTCCCGTTTGTCACCGGGTCCGGAAATGATGGCATCATTGCCCGGCATATGCGGAAAACCGCGAAAATTCTCAGCGTTTCCAAAGACATCCCGGCAAGTCGCGAAGCGCTTATTGCAGGCTGACTGCGGCGCACTGCCTAGATCCACCCCGCAGCGGGCATCGCCAAGGTCTGCATCACACTGACGCCCGAACACGCGCCCGGTTGTCCGCTCCAGGCCCGATTTGAGGGAGGCAAGCCGCACAGAAAACCGGCCGCCTTCTTCCTCAATGCCTGTCAGATACCCTGACCAAAGCCAGACGAAATGTTCGGCTTGTTGCCAGTCGACCCGCCAGATCGTCACCCGCGCACCATCCCAGACGCCCGCTCGCAGATCGTCAGCGGTCAGTCCATCGACATCCAGCGCGCCGGAAAGATCGAGCGGTTCAGGCGCCATCGACAACGTGTGTCGGATATTGGACCGTTCAAGCGCCAACCCAGGCTGATGGGTTTCACCCTGAAAGTCGACCGGACGGTCATGATCTGTAATGAACACACGCCTTTGGCTTGTTCGGTCTTCAATGCGCCAGCAATGACAAAGCGACGTCACGCCTTCGAAACGATCGAGCGTTTGTGGCGAAATTTCAGACATCAGATGACCTCCCGCACTTCGCGGAGTGCCAAACGCACCAGCTGGTACGCGCCATGACTGGTCTGCGACAGATCTATCCTATCGGTTTCGAAACGAACCGGCAGCAGATAGTCAAACCCGGCAGTGATGATAGCGCCGGGCTCAGGCGGTGTAGAAAAGGTCACAAGGCCGGTGTCGGGCTCAAGGGTGAAATCGACGATCTCTACCCCATCAACAGCTATGCGCACGCTGTCAGAAACCGGACGGCTGATCACCCTTGGCACTTCGCCGCCATCATCGAGCGAGAGCCGAAATTCGGTCTCTACGCCGTCACCCAAACCCAGCATCTCATCATAGGGCGTCACGGCTTCACCCGGCGCGGCGGAAGAATACCCGAACGGGTCACGGAACAGAAAGCCCTGATGAGATCCTCGGCGCGCATTGAAAAAGCGGATCAGATTCTGCGCCTCACCGAAGCTGACCGGTACGCCTGCAAGCTGCCATTTGCGCAATGGATTGGCCCAGAGCGCGTTCCGGGTTTCGGCTCCGCTTGCCAACTGCACAATCTCGGTTTTCCAGCCTGGACCACCGCTCGTCTGAAACCCGGCCGGAGGCATGAACACGCTTTCTGAGATGGGTGTCATGACCAGCGCCCTCCCGCCATCACGGCCTGACCAATCGCCGACGCGATTTGTCCCTGCGCCGCCATGATCGAACTGACATCGCTGCCTTCAGGCATGGTCAAATTGACGGATACAGGCGGCATACCGCCGCCGAGCCCGCCCAGCCCCGTGAACACCTGATCGAGCACAGCGCCCGCACCGATGCGCGCCATATCCGCGAGTACGCCGGAGATCAGGGCGTCGAAATTGACTTCGCCCGTTTTGGCCGCCCGTACCAGCGCCTGCTCTATACGTTCACCTGCTGCCTCGAATGACCCGGCGAAGTCATCAGCCAGCTTTGGCGCGGTCAGACGCGCAAACCCTTCAAGCTCACGTTCAAAATCGAACAGATCTTCAAATGCGCCAGAAAGATCGAAGGATGCAGAGGCGTCAGTGTCTTCATTCATCTGGAAGTCTCCTTATCAGGAAAGGCAGAAAGCAGGCGTGAGAGATCACCCCGCCCAAAGCCGGTGCGTTTCTGGCTGGCGGTCAGCGCCTGCCATTCGCGGACAGACAGCCGCCAGAAGACCTCTGGCGTGATGCCCAGTTTCAGCGCGGCCAGTAACAGGCCGGGCCAGGGTGTAGGCTGTGCGTCCTTCATTCGGCGGCACGCCCGAAACAGGCGAGGATCGCACGGTACGCAGCCTGCGGCGGCAGAGCGAGCTCCGCCACGCGCTTTGCCAGTTCATCCTCGCCACCACCTCGCAACAGAGCGGCCAGAACCACCATCATGTCGCGGGCTGAGAGCGCTTTGAGCCGCGCCGTCAGATCCTTCATGGACTGACACCCAAGCCCGGCTTCAATCTCCGCCAGTGCCCCGAGTGTCAGGCACAACCGCCTCTCTTCGCCCTCGATCTCGAGCGCGACATCTCCTCTTTGCGGATTCATCCTATCGTCCTTGTTATGAAGGTCTGAGATCAGATTTCGGCGACAATCATCTCTCCGGCGCTTTCCAGCGTAAGTGAGAAGCTCGCCTCGCCGTCGAAATCGCCGCCATAAGTGAGCTGGGACAGCAGGAACGGGCCGGCGAATCGCGCAAAATCCGGCACGATGAGCTGCCAGTTTGCGGTCGCGCGCGCCAGGAAGACCTCCCGCATAAGCTGGTCTGACGTTTCGTCCTTGAACACGCCCGAACCCGTGACGCGAATGGACTTCACGCCTGCGCCTGACAAAAGCTCGCGCCAGCCACCAGCGCTGCCGGTATGGGTGGCATCGACCAACCCGGCATTGAGCTGAATAGACTTGGCGCGCATGCCCGCCACCGTGATGAAACTGCCACTGCCTGCAGCGGTTTCGAGTTTGATCAGAACGTCCTGTCCTGCCTGAGTTGCCATTATTTTTCACTCCGGATCATTTTTTTGAAATTTCGTTGGAACCGAATGTGCGGTGGGGTGTTTGCATCTATGTCCAGCATGGACTTCCCCCCAAACGGCTACCCCCAAGCCGTATAAAGACCCGCTGGAGCCGCCACACTTTCCAGCGGGTCATTTTGGTTGGGGCTCTGACAGCGCACGCAGTCTCACTATCCCGCGAAACGTCACGCCATCCCGGCGAAGGAACACGTCCGAATAGACCGGATAGAACAGGATCAGCCTGTGTCCTTCCGGTGTTAGTTGTGTGGAGCGGATTGCCGACTCGACCAGACCAACCAGCCGCGCCGCCTCTTTCCGCCCTCCTGCGCGAGAAAACAGTTCAAGCGTCAGGCGGTGATCGACCGGGCCATCATCTGCTGGCTCATCCGGGCTTGCCTGGTGTCGCGATAATCGCAGGAAGGGAAACGCCGCTCTGGCGTCCTCGCCTTCCACGATGCGCACTGGCGCGCCGAAGCTTTCTTCCAGCTCTGACGCAACCTTCAACGCCTGAAGCAAGGCACCCTCAATGGCTGACAGCGCACTCATAGCGACACCGCCTGCCAGGCCGACAGCGCATCCCGCAGTCTGTCCCTGAGCCTGTCCTGTGCCCGATAGTCACTGGCATCCCGGTTCTCGAACTCATGCGCCACGATGATTTTCATGGCGTGGACGAGGTCTTCAGGGATGTCGTCTGCCGAGCCAAAACCGGCCTGCCAGTCAATCTCCAGCCATTGATGTATGGACCGTGGCCAGACCCAGCCCTGCCCCGGAGCCGGTTTAAGACGCGGCGTCAGACCGGTTTCCAGCGTGAAAGCCTCGGAGACGTCTTCATCCAGCCCGTCGCCATCGGTCAGCCGGACAGAGACCAATGCCAAAGCAGGCCGTTTTGGCAGACGCAACGCGCCCTGATCGAGCACGCCAAGCGGCCATTCGGAAAGCGTCAGACGCAGTGTCCGCGACATCAGCGCCATGCCGGTCATGGCTTCAAGGCGCGCACGAGCTGCCGCAATCAGATCGTTGATCAGCGTATCTTCGAGATCGCTACCGATCCGGGCGAAGGCCTTCGCGTCGGCAAGACTTAAGGGTTCACCGCCAGGCGGTGTCAGTGTTGTTATTTGCATGTTTTTGCTCGGTCTGGTGCTTCGCCACGGGCTCAGTCGGCCTGCGCCTGTGCCGTCGCTGGTGTGGTGCTCCACACGAGCAAGGCGAAGGCGCAGAACGCCCGAACGCAGAGAGGAACCGCGTTCGAGCACACTGAAGGATCTAGCTCGCGGCCATTTTCAGCAGTTTGATAGCGTCGAAATTCTGAACGCCGCCGCCCACGCGTTTTGTGGTGTAGAACAGCACATACGGCTTCGATGAGTACGGATCACGCAGGACACGTGCGCCCTGACGATCAACGATCAGATAGCCTTTCCGAAAGTCACCAAACGCAATCGGCGTGGCATTCGCCGCAATGTCCGGCATGTCTTCAATCTCGGTCAGCGGGAAGCCGAGCAAGCTAGCCGCCTCACCGCCCAGACCCGGCGCGAAGATGTAACGGCCATCGCCATCCTTCACCTTACGAAGGGTTGAAAGGGTTCGCCGGTTCATCACAAAACGGGCATTCGCGCGGAAGCCTGGCTTGACCGCGTAGATCAGATCCAGAAGCTTCTCAACCTCCTCGCCTGAGGCAAAATTCGCTGCCCCGCCGGACGCAACATAGCCAAGCTTGTTCCACTCATGCGAAGCCTCCGCGACGACGGTATGAGAGAGCAGACCTTTCGGCTGGTTCGTGCCCGAGCCATTGATGAAGGCGTCATTCTCCTGAACAGAGAACGCATCCTGCACTTCATCAGCCAGCCATTCATCAAGGTCGACATAGGAGTCGTCGAGCAGGGCCTGAGTGGCCGCAGGCATGGCGTAAAGCTCCGCCGTTGGGAAATCGAGCAGAGACAGGCTTGGGGCGGCCGTGCCATCCCGTGTTGCCGTTTCTGCGGCCCAGCTTGCCGACGCGCCCAGGCTGACCGGCTTGCGAAACGTGCCCGCGCTGGTCTGACGGACCGTAGAGATCTGGCGCATCGGGCTGGCGGCCAGAAGCCGCGCTTCAATCAAGCGGTCGAGCTGAGGCGGGGCAAGAAATCCGCCATCGGCTTCATCACCAGAATTGAGTGACTTCACATCGAGCCGGGAGAGCCCACGCTCATCACCTGACCGGAGATAGGCGCTCCAGCCTTGCTGTTTTGGCACAGCGTCTTCGTCCTCTGAAACGACAGGCGCAGCATTTTTCATGGCCAGTCGATCGAGCGCAGATTTCGTCTCGGCCAGAGCCTTGTCGATGCGACTGACCTTATCGTCCAGCAAAGTGTCGGCCTGACCTGTTTCCAGAGCCGCCAAACGCTCGTTATTGGCGGTCTTGAAAGCTTCAAATTCTGCGAGAAGCTTTGCTTCCATCGATTTGGTTTCCATGTGTTTTTCCTATTCCAAAAAAAGTTCGAATGAACGGCCTCACCCGCTTTAGGCGTCACATCGCCCTGAACCTCGCGCCCGGTGCCATGGGCTCGCTGACCAGTGAGATTTCCACGAGATCGACTTCGATCAGGTCCCGCCCGCCATCGGGCCGGTAACGCCATGTCTTCGGCCTGAAGCCGATTGAGAGCCCGTCCATGCCTGCGGCGATGGCGCGCCTTGCGTCTCTGGCAGCCTGACCGCGATCAGAAAGGACGCCGCGCACTTCGAGCCCCAGCCCCGTTTCGCGAAGGCTGTCCCACATCCCGGCCACCGCGCCGCCCCGATGACGAAACAGCATGGGAATACGGCGCCCCGCCTTCAGGCTTTGCGCGAAGGCACCCGGACGGACCCGGTCACCCGACAAATCCGTCTCCAGAAATCGCGAGGCCAGGCCCTCAATCAGCATGAGACGCCTCCGTCGGAGCGAGCCCGGCAATGTCGCGTTTTTCGTCGTTAGAGAGGAATTCGGCCCCGGCCAGACGCCGCCACAAAAGCTCCCGCTCCGGGCCAAGCGCAGGCACAACATCGAGATCAGGCGTCAGCCTGACCGGCCCACCCGCCATGCCAGACAGCCAGACTTCCAGTGACCGGACCGTGCGCGTCACCAATGGCAGAACTGTCAGACGCCAGAAGGCGAGATTGGCCTCACGATAATTCGCGTAAGTGTTGTCTCCCGGAATGCCGAGCAGCATGGGCGGCACACCAAACGCCAGCGCAATTTCCCGCGCGGACTCACGCCGGGCATCAATGAAATCCATATCGGTTGGGGTCAGCCCCATCGGCTTCCAGTCGAGCCCACCTTCCAGCAGAATGGGTTTGCCAGCGTTGGCGCTGCCCGTATGGGCGCTCTCCAATTGGGCTTTCAGCCTGTCGAACTGATCGGGCGTCATATGACTGCCATCACGGCCATAGATCAGCGCACCTGACGGCCGCGCGGCATTGTCGATCAGCGCCTTGGCCCATTTCACCCCGGCATTGTGAATGTCGACCGCTCGTGCAGCCGCCTGCAAGGGCGACTGAGCCAGCTTGCGCGGTGCCGGGTCGAGCGCTCGCAAATGCAGAAGCGGCGACCAGCCATTTGAATTTTCACGCACAATGCGACGCCCTGAGGTCGACCGGATGGCAAAGCCAGCCCCCTGGGACACACAGTCAACCGCCCCCGGCGGTATATGTTGCAAACCGCTGGCCGATCCATCCATGCCAAAGAGCGCCTCCACAAAGGCGTTACCGCTGACCTGAAGATCGGCATAAACCGCCTCCAGAAGCGCCTGCCCAGTACACCCCGGCATAGGGGTTTCAAGCAGCTGGCCAATGCATGCCGCGCCGTCTTCATCAGGCGCACAGACAAGCTTTACCGGTACGCTGGCCGCGCTTTCAGCCACCATGCGAATGCATCGATAACTGATCGGATTGTGCCGGAAGCCTGCCTCCAGCATGCCGCGAGGCGATTGGCTCTCCCAATCTGCATCGGCCAGCGCTGATAGCGCGACCAGCGCATGGGCACTGCGTGTTTCCGTTTTGTTCTCTTGCCGTTTCCAGAACATGATCTCTCGCCCTAAAATAGTCTCAGACGCGGCGTGCGCTGTCCGATCAACAGATGGCTGACACCCCAGACCAGCGCATCGAGCCGGTTCGGGCTTTGCTTAGACAGCCCGAAATCCAGCATCTCGTCCTCCAGCGCCCGAAAATGCCCGACATGATGGACCCGCCCCGCCGCATAGAGCGCGGCTACGGGGGCCGCTCGCCTGCGCTTGTCGAAACGGGCATGGACCAGCCTGACAGCCAGCCCGTTTCCGGCCTGCGTCAGAACACTCCGCACCATCTCGCCGCCCTGATTGGCTTCTGCGATAATCTCGTCCGCACCCAGCCGGTCAGCCAGCTGAGCGACCTGACTGGCCCAGACTTCAGGCTTCACGCCCTGCACGGTGTCATCGGCCAGAATGAACGCCTCGTCTCCGGCCATACCGACAGCGACAATCCCGCAGGCATCCGAACCCGCATGAGCCATAACGGGCGGATCGACGGCGATCACCAGGCGATCAAGGTCCGGAGCCTGTTGCACCCGGCCCTCATCCAGCAGCGCCAACGTGAAGAGCGCGCCTTCATGGTCTTCCACCAGAATGCCTTCCAGTTCCTGACGGGCGAGCGCGGCGCTGCCATATTGGCTCGACATGGCCGATACGAATCCCGGGGCCAGATTGGCGTCATTGCGATGGCTCTCTCCGTGCGTTTTCACAACGCCATCATCGTTCAGAAGTCGCTTGATCAGCGGTCGAAGGTGCGGGGTCGTTGTAGCCACCATGCGCGGCGCATCTCCAAGCCTCAGCCCGAATTGCAGCATGTCGAACACCGCTTCGCCATCATGCCAGGCGGCCAGCTCATCCACCCAGGCCGTATCAAATTGCGGCCCGCGCAGCCTGTCCGGCTCTTCAGCGGAAAAGGCATAGCCCACCGCACCATTTGGCCAGGTCAGTCGCCGCCGCGATGGTTCGTAGTCAGGGCGCTGGTAAGGCAAACCAATGCTCTGCACGCCGCTCGGCCCTGTGATCATCACTTCGCGAACGTCATTCATGGTTGGCCCCACCAGCGCAATACGGCGGGACCGACCGTCAATGACCTGCCTGTGAAGCCATTCGGCGCCCGCGCGGGTTTTGCCTGCGCCGCGTCCACCGAAGAACAGCCAGACCCGCCAGCCACCATCGGGCGGCAATTGGTCGTCCCGGGCCCAGAACATCCACAAATGAAGGAGCGTAATGACCTCAACATCACTCAGCGCCCCGATCCATTTCATCCGCACGCAGCGTCTTCGCGAGGCGATCAAGTCGGCGCGTGAGTTCATCTCGCGCACGAGCAATGTCGGTCTCGTCATAGAAGACGCCCTTCTTCTGTTCCTGTTTCTGGGAGTCTTCGAGCTTCACCTGCGCTTCCAGCGCCCGGATCAGCTGCAATGTGGCTTTGCCCAAGGCTTCTGCGCCTTTGACATCGCCGGTTTCAAGAAGGCCTTGCGCCTCGCTGATCTGCTCGCGCAATCGCACGGTCATGTCAGTCAGGCTATCATTGCCCGCGGGAGAAGATGTGTGTCCGTTATCCATGGCCAGCATACTAGCCTCGGATAAGAGGCGTAGGATTACTTTCCTATTCGCAACGGCTATTCGGGCGTGAGACCCAGCATCTGACGCGCAGAGAGGAGGCCCATCTTGCCGGATCGGTCAGGTCGTGGCTGAATACAGAGATGAAACGTTTCATCCCTCTGGCAGCATTGCCCGCGCTCATTCTCTATGGCTGCACCACGCCTATGCCGGTCACCGGTGGGCCATGTAAGTATGAAACCAGCATCGTGTCGGGAAAAGTGTTCGCCGTGCACGATCATTATATCGAATTGGTGGGCGATGACGGCTCTTTCCCCGTTGAAAACCATGATCTGGGCCGAACGCCAGAGCTCGGCGACATCATGACATTCAGTCGTCAGGAGATCGTTCAGGGTACGTGCACACCGGTGATTTATACCGAAGTGACAGACGACCCTAAGACTGCAAACTAAGGCGTTTCATCGGCAGGTAGTGGCGGCAAACCGAGGACGGTCTCAAGGTTCTCATCGACAATGCCAAGCGTCATCATGATCGTATCCACCGCTTTCAACAGCGTATCCTGATCCACCTTATCGGCGGTCGGCGCCGGATAGGTGAAAACGGTCAGTTCTGGCCGGCCCCATTGATCACTGCGCGCAATGCTGATCTCAGCCGGATACGGTGCCTCACCCAACCCGTCCTGCAATAGCGGATAAAACGCCTGACTGGGCACAGCGCCATCAATCAGCAAGTTCTCATCGCCCGCCCTTGGCAGGCTGCCAATATCCAGATTGATCGCCAGCCGTTCGGCCTCCATAGGCGGATCATCAAAAAAGCTCCACCAGCCGCCCTGGCCACCATTTACCACCAGCACCAGTGAGTGCTTCGGGCTCACCCTGCGTCTTGAATACCGTTCAGCGATCGCCAGAACAGCTTCGACGCCCGATGCGTTTTCGCCTGCGCCTTCCGCCTCGAGACCAGCAGAAATGACGATCATATGCTCGCTCTTTGAACTGCCCTGGATTGCGGCAACGAGATTGGTTCCGCTGACAATCTCTCCATCCATATCAGCCGTGTAGGCATGCTCATATCCACCCTCGCCAACGCTTAAGAGTTCCAGCGTGGCGAACCGGGAGGCGATGATGTCCATAGCCCTGTCCGGGTCGGTGGTCTCATTCAACGCCTTGTTCACGCCGAGCACAGGGCCGGGCTTGAACAATTGTGTGTCATAGCTTTCATGCCCGCCCCGGCTGGACAGGAAAGTCAGGCCGATCAGAATGGCGATGACGACGGGAATGATAAGCAGATAGCGCATGAGACAAGGGCTCCGTCATGGAAGATCCCTGCCGTTCTATTGGGTTTGAACGCCTTGGTCGAGACCAGCCACCTGCGTCGGTTTGTGCGCAGCAAACGCCGCCGACAGCGAGGCGTAGAACGTCGCGCGGCGCTGATCTGCTTCGGAGAGATATTCGGAAGGGTCCGGCTTGTAGGTCTCCCGCAACAGCCCCTCTGACTGAAGCCGCGTCATCATGGTGTTCCAGGTCTCCGCCGGCAAAGAACCACCCGTGACACGATACATCGGTTCATTGTCGTCATTGCCCATCCACACCCCGGCGACATAGCTCGAGGTGTAGCCAATGAACCAGGCATCCCGCCATTCCTGCGACGTACCCGTCTTGCCTGCCACGCGCAGGGTTTTCATGTTGGCGCGCCAGCCCGATCCATCCGTCACAACACGGCGCATCAACGCATCCATGTCGCGGGCGACGCGTTCGGTCAGCACTCTGCTTTCGGGATAGGGTTTGCGGGCATAGTATAGCCGTCCGCGTGTGTCCTCGATCCGCTCAATGATATAGGGGTCCAGCCGCCGTCCCTGACGCGCGAACGCCCCGAAGGCGCGCGTCATGTCAAACAGGGTGGTCTCATCCGCGCCCAGCGCAATCGCCGGAACCGAGATCAGATCGGTGCCCAGCCCAAGCCGGTGAGCCATCTCGATCACCTTGTTCTGGCCAACCTCCCGCGTCAGTTTCGCGGCGATGGTGTTCAGCGAGTGCGCAAACGCGTCTTTCAGCATGACAGGCCCGACATAGGTGTCGGAATAATTGCGCGGTGCCCAGGTGGCGGTGATGTAGGTTCGCTGGTCAATCCGCACCGTTTCAGGCGTCAGACCGCGCTCCATGGCGGCAGCATAGACGAAGGATTTGAACGCCGATCCGGGCTGACGCATGGCCTGTGTGGCGCGATTGAACTTGCTGGCCTGATAATCCGTGCCGCCCACCAGCGCCAGAACCCGGCCGTCAAGCCCCATCATCACAACGGCTCCGGCGCCGGCATTCACGGCCTTGCCGCGCTTTTCAAGCTGGTCTTCCAGCGTTGTGCGCGCAATTGACTGCATCTTCTCATCGAGTGTGATAGTCACGACCGCATCATGCGGCGCATTGGGGATCAGCGCATGCATTTGCTGGGTCACGTAATCGGCAATATAGCCCAGATCATCGCCGTTTTCCGGTCCTGGCGGTTCAGCAAACACCAGCGGCTTTTCAGAGGCGGCTTGCGCCTCTTCCAGCGTGACATAGCCCTCATTCACCATTTGCGAGAGCACATAACGCTGGCGATAGCGTGCGCCTTCCAGATCCTCTTCATTGGATAGTCGGCTGGGCGCTTTAGGAAGCGCGGCCAGGAATGAGACCTCTGACAAATCCAGCTCGTGCGCCGTCTTGCCGAAATAGACCTGCGCCGCGCCATCGATGCCATAGGCCCTTTTGCCGAGGTAAATCCGCGAAAGGTACAGCGACAGAATTTCCTTTTTGGAGAGCCGGTCTTCCAGCTCCATCGCCAGCACCATTTCCTGTGCTTTGCGCCGCAGCGATTGTTCCGGGGTCAGCAGAGTATTCTTGATCAGCTGCTGGGTCAGCGTGGACCCGCCCTGAACCGTGCCTCCAGCGCGCCAGTTTGCCAGCGCCGCCCGGAAAATGGCCGGAATGGAAATGCCTTCATGGGTGAAGAAGCTCTTGTCCTCCCCGGCAATGAAGGCGTTCACCACATGGTCTGGCAGCGCATCCGGATCAATCGCCTGCCCATAATAAGGGCCGCGATGCAGGATGACTTCGCCGTTTTCATTGCGCAGTTCGATGGCCGGGCGTCGACCAATCGTCCAGAAGGTTTCAGTGTCTGGCAGGTCGGGAATGCCGGTAAACAAATGACGCCACAGCATGAACCCGCCAATGGTGAGGGTCACCAGCAGCGTCAGAAAACTGGCGCGAAAGGCAATGCGGCGCATCTTTTTGCGTCGCAATCGCTTATGCTCCAGATCCGCGCGGAACGTGGTTGCCGCCATAAGGTATTCTTCCCCAGCACTACCGTCGTGTCACGGCGACATCATTTGCGCATCGCCTGTTCTGACCTAGCACACTAGCCTAACGCGTCCCCATTAAGAATTCTTATCGTCTGACGGGGGAATAGTGTCCAGCCGCCCCGGTCTTTTCAGAGAAAGTTCACCTGACACGGGAATTTCAGAGCCGCACAGCGAATTGAAGGTAAAAACGATGGCCTTCTGGTTCAATTTCCCGTCTGCAAACAGCTTGTTCTGGCTATTGGATCGGGCAGGCTCTAACAGAACGCAATGCTGATTCAGATCCTCATTGGTCTTGGCCTGATTGCCGCCCTCGCCTTTCTCCCGCTTGCGCGTGGTGGAAATACGATGCCGCGAACACTGATCAAGACCATTCCACTTTGTGCCTTTGCCCTGGCAGGGATCGTGGCGAGCGCGCCTTGGCTCCTGGTCGCCGGACTGGCGCTTTCGGCCGTGGGGGATTTCATGCTTTCGCGGGATGGTGAGCCGTCATTTCTGATCGGCCTTGTCGCCTTTGCTGTCGCGCATCTGGCCTATATTGCCAATTTTTCGCTCGCCGCCGGATTATGGCCCTGGCAGGCCCTCTTCATTGCCACCATTCCTGCGCTGATCCTGCTCGCAATTGTGGTGTCGACAGAAACCTGGCTCGCCCCTCACGCGGGCGATATGCGCTGGCCGATCCGCGGTTATGCGCTTGTTATTGGGCTCATGGGCTGGTCTGCCCTGCTCGAACCGCTGGGGCTGGGCACGCTCGGGGCCGCGCTTTTCATCGCTTCAGACCTGCTTCTGGCCATCGATCTTTTCCGCCTCAAACCGGACGCCCCGGCGCGGAAACTGACCAGCTACCCGTTATGGGCGCTATATATCGCTGGTCAGTTCTGCCTGTTACTGGCCGGGATCTAGACCAGCGCCTGATCAAGATCGGCGATGATGTCCCTGACGTCCTCAATGCCAATGGAAAGCCGCAGAACATCCGGTGCCGCACCGGCTTTTTTCTGCTCTTCCGGGGCCAGTTGGCGGTGTGTCGTAGAGGCGGGATGGATAACCAGAGACCGCGCATCGCCAAGATTGGCCACATGACTGAACAGCTTCATATTGGCCACTGACGTCACGCAGGCGTCATAGCCGCCCTTCAGCCGGATGGTGAACAGTGCGCCCGCGCCCTTTGGGACCACTTTTGAAATCCGGTCGTGATATGGCGAGGAAGGAAGCCCCGGATAAGTCACTTCTGCAATGCGGTCATCCTTTGCCGCCCACTCAGCCACCGCCTGCGCATTCGCGACATGTTTCTGCATACGCAGCGACAGGGTTTCGATGCCCATCAGCGTGTAGTGCGCGCCTTGCGGGTTCATCGTCATGCCCAGATCACGAAGACCAATCGCAATGCCATGGAAGGTGAAGGCTGCGGGGCCGAACGTCTCATGGAAATTCAAGCCATGATAGGCAGGCTCAGGCTGGGAAAGAGACGGGAATTTGTCAGACGCCGACCAGTCAAACTTGCCCGAATCGACCACGACGCCGCCGGTCACCGTGCCATTGCCTGTCATGTATTTCGTTAGCGAATGAACCACCAGCGTCGCGCCGTGCTCAATCGGATTGCAGAGGTAAGGTGTCGCCGTTGTGTTATCGACGATCAGAGGAATGCCCGCACCGTCAGCAATCGATGCAATGGCTGGCAGGTCGGTGATATAGCCGCCCGGATTGGCGATGGTTTCGCAGAAGATGGCGCGCGTATTCTCGTCAATCGCGCCCTTTACGGCGTCCAGATCATCGAAATCAACCAGTTTCGCAGACCAGCCAAAACGTTTGAATGTCTGGGTAAACTGGGTCAGCGTGCCGCCATAGAGCCGGGTTGATGCCACGATATTGCAGCCCGGCATCATGAGCGGGAACAGCGACATAATCTGGGCAGCATGGCCCGACGAACAACAGACTGCGCCCGCCCCGCCTTCCAGCTCGGCAATACGGGCCTGAAGCGCGCCAATCGTCGGGTTGGTCAGCCGCGAATAGATGTACCCGACTTCCTGAAGATTGAAGAGCGCAGCGGCATGGTCCGCGTCACGAAATTGATAGGCCGTCGTCTGGTAGATCGGAACCTGACGCGCCCCGGTTGCCGGGTCTGGCTCAGCCCCGGCATGAATCTGTTGTGTGTCAAAGCCCGGTTTTGTGTCGGTCATGGCGTGTCTCCCTGATTTGATCTTTGGGAGACAGCTTTAGTGTGCACGTTCGCGCCGCGCAATTTGAAACTCGACCTATTTTGACGGGCCTGGTCGGGCCGCCAGTTCATCGCGAGACCGGATGGCCTTAATGGCATTGGCATTGGCAATCAGCCGCCCTTCTGCGTCCCGCCAGTTCGCCTCGACATAGCCCGAAGTTCGCCCTCGACTGATCAACCGTCCCTCAATTGTGATGAGGCCGTGCTGCATCGGACGGAACATCCGGGTCTGCAACTCCATGGTGGTAAACCATTCGCCATCAGCCAGCGCGCTCGCCATGGTGATCGAAACAATATGGTCTGACAGGGCCCCGATCCAGCCGCCAAACACCCGGCCGCCCTCAATATCGCGGTCGCCCTCATTCGGCCATTCATACAGCGTGGCCCCGTAATCATAGGATTTCAGCCAGAGGTCAGGCCGAATGCCCAAATTCTGCAATCCCACTGGCGGTTTCCATTCCCCGGATTTCAGATTGGCGAGAAATGTCTTCGCCTGCTCTGAAAGGTCTTTTGTTTTTGTCATGGCTGGAAAGATAGTCGGGCAAGGCCGACCAATGCCAGTGGTTTTTGAGGTCAGGTTTAAGAAACAGACCCCATCATTCTGACATTCTTGTCAGTCAAAACTGGCCGACCTAAGCTTGCAATGTTCATGCGTGGAGCTGGTCATGCGAAATTTTATCTTCGTCGTCGGTCTGGTCTGGCTTTCGGCTTGCGGCCCGAAAGCGATAGAGAGTTATGATCCAGCTGCCGTACAAAAAGACGCTGCCAGCGCGTTCCAGGCCTATGTCACGGCGCTGAATGATGATGATCTCGAAACCGCCCGCAATTTTTATGATGACACCCCTGGCTTTCACTGGATCGAGAAAGGTCGGATCCACTTCGAAGACGGTGAAGCCGCAGCAAAGGCGCTGACCGGGTTTGGCGAGGGCCCCGGCAAATCGGTGATGACCATTGATGACATGCGGGTCGCACCAATGGGTCCAGATGCGGCTTTTGTCTCTGCGAAATACAGATTTTCCGTGTTCTTTCCGGGTGGTGACTTCATGGAGATTCCCGGCTGGATGAGCGTTGCCATGGTACGACGCGACGAAGAATGGAAAATTGCAGGCGGCATGACCGATGATGGCTGAAACAAATAGTGCCGAAAACACGAGGTAAATTTGCCATTCGGGCAGGTCTGCGTTAGTCTTTCGGAAGCCCAAGCACCCGCGAATACTCAACGCGGCCTTGCAAACTCACTTACCAGAAACACAGGATATTTTATGAGCGAAGCGAAAAGCGGTGATACTGTACGGATTCACTACACCGGTACTTTGAATGATGGCAGCGTATTTGACTCCAGCCAGGGCCGCGACCCGCTGGAATTCACTGTCGGCACCGGACAGGTTATTCCCGGTTTCGAAACGGCTGTCACCGGCATGTCGGTTGGTGAGCAGAAAACCGTGACGATCCCGGCTGACGAAGCTTATGGCCAGCCAGACCCACGTGCTGTCCAAGCCGTTCCGCGTGACAATATTCCTGATGATATTCCGCTGGAAGTTGGCCTCCAGCTCCAGGCACAGGGCCCGGGCGGTCAGCCACTGATCGTCACCGTTAAGGACGTTACAGAAACGGAAGTGACCCTCGACGCCAATCACCGTCTTGCCGGTGAAGATCTGACCTTCAATCTTGAGCTGGTCGACATCACCTGATCGATCGGATCAGGCCGAGTTATTGGAAACCCCTTTCTTCCCTGGAAAGGGGTTTTCTTATGATCAGGTCTTTTTGCTCGACACCTCAATGGATCGCAGCGTCAGATCCCGAAGCGTAACAATACCCACCACTTTCATTTCGTGCAGCACCAACGCACGGGTAATGCCGAACCGCATCAGAAGACGCACAGCGTATTTGATGTTCATGTCTGCATCCACCGTAAGCGGCGGCTTGATCATGATCTCATAGACATTCACACGCTCGGGCGCCCGGTCCCGGCTGATAATATGCTGGGCAATCTCGTGTATCGTCAGAAGGCCGTACTCATCGCCGTCATGACGCTTGTCGATGACCAGCGAACTGAATCCACGTTCCCGCAACAGATCCACCGCCTGTGCCACAGTCGCCAGACCATCTACGACCACTGGATTGGGCGTCATCACCTCTTTCACAGAGGTATAGGGTTTATCGCTCATATCTGATCCTCGATTTCCCGCTGGATGTTTTCAATCTGATGGTTAAGGCCGATGGCGTCTTCGATATCGATCTGGACAGCGACGCCCGCGCCATGATCCTCATCGAACTTTCCGGCCTTGCCAATGCCTTCCAGGATGCGTCGGCTTAGATGCTCTTCCACAAGGAACAGGATCACATCCCGATGACCTTCCAACGTCAGCCCGAAAAAGGTTTTCTTGGGGTTCAGGCCTTCGCCACGCGCCGCCGTGATCGTGGTCGACCCGGTCGCCCCTTCCTGTCGCCCGGCATCAATGATGGTCTCGGTCAGCTCGTCGCGGACAAGCGCGATGATCAGTTTGAATTTCACTCTGAACTCCCTTCGGAATGCGGTGGTGTGCTGGCCCGTTCGCGGGTGTAGTCCTGCCATTTGGACCACACGATTGACGCTTGCGCATATCCCATGACGGACACCATGGGAAAGAGGCTGGCCAGGGCGATCAGGCCAAATCCATCCAGTAGCGGGCTTCGCCCCGGGACCGTGGAGGCGAGCCCAAGCCCGAGCGCGGTCACAAGTGGAACGGTGACGGTGGACGTGGTCACGCCACCTGAATCATAAGCCAGAGGCACAATATCCTTCGGCGCGAACATGGTCTGGATGATCACCACCAGATAACCCGCAATCATGTAAACATGCAGCGGTGTGCCCGTGACGATGCGGAACGCGCCAAGCGCGATGGAGAGCGCCACGCCGATGGCAACAGCAATACGCAGCGCGAAGGCATTCACCGTGCCGCCCGATGCTTCGCTGGCTTTCAGCGAAACGGCAATCAGGGATGGTTCGGCAATCGTGGTTGAAAAGCCAATGGCCGCTGCAAACAGATAAACCCAGTAATAGCGGGTCCAATCGACAGCGTCTCCGACTGGCCCGTCGCTGCCGCCATAGATAAAGCCGGGATCGGTCAGCTGCTCGGCCATGGTCTTGCCCAGTGGGAAGAGCGCCTTTTCAAGCCCGATAAGGAAGAGTGCCAGGCCGAGTATGACATAGATAAAGCCGACCAGAACCTGCTTTAGGTGCGGGATCGGCTTTCGCAACACAGCGAGCTGGAAGAACAGGAGAATGATCGCAATCGGCGCGACATCCCGAATGGTGGTCAGCACGACGCCTGCAATATTGAAAAGCTCATTCATCATCGTGTCACAGCACCATTCCGTAAATCAGCACGAACAGGATGGGGGTCAGACTGGCAAAAGCGATCAGGCCAAAGCCATCGATCATCGGGTTTCGTCCCTTGATCGCCGTGGACAGGCCGATCCCCAGCGCGGTCACCAGAGGCACGGTGATCGTCGAGGTCGTCACGCCACCGGAATCATAGGCGATACCGATAATTTCCCGTGGGGCGAACTGGGTCAGTGCCGTGATCAGGATATAGCCCGCAATGATGAACCAATGGATTGGCCAGCCCAGTATGATCCGGATCACCCCGATCACCAGTGAAATGCCGACCGAAACCGCCACTGTGTATCGCAGCCCAAGCGCATAATTGGAACGGGCGGCATCCTGCGCGGCGCCCCCTTCCTCAGTGACCACCGAAATGGCCGCCGCTTCATTGGAGACTGCGATCAAAGCGGGTTCTGCGATGGTGGTGCCGAACCCAAGCGCGAACGCAAAGGCCATCAGCCAGATGGCGCTGCCCTTTTGCGCAAAGGCGCCAGCCATGCTTTCGCCAATGGGAAAAAGCCCCAGTTCCAAACCGCGAATGAACAAGGCCAGACCAAGCAATACAGCAACCAGACCAAAAATGATGTCACCAAGATTTGGAAACGGCTGACGCAACACAATGAGCTGAAAAAACACAACGACGCCGACAATTGGGGCCAGATCGCGGGCACTTTCCTTCAGAAGACGCGCGAACTCTGAAAGCCCGGCAGGCAATCTTGGCAGCTTTGACGTCAATTCAGAAAGTCTGGACATGGACCATCTCTATTGCCTGATTTGCTGGCCTCGAAAAGACCCTACAAGTCATCGGGCGAATTCCATTCTGAATTCGCACGCGCGATGGTCGCAATGCCCGGTTGGCAGGCGGATGCGATGACATCATTGCCGGATGGTCGCGCTTTAATCCCGAGCGCCCCATCTTCGCCAAACTTGGCCCGCAGTTTCTGAAAAGAGATAACCTGGCGCTCTGGCGTCAAATGTGAGGGATCATTATGATCAGACAGGCTGGCTTTTCCGGACTTTGCCTTACCGCAGCCATCATGATCGTCGCTTGCGGAGACACCTCGCTTGGCTTGCGGACGACGTCAGCCACCACCCCGGTCACCTACGATGGACCGGAAAGCCGGAAGGATGTCCTTTACGGCAAAGGTCAAATCCGATCTGGCACCAAAGACCTGTTACTCGACATCTATCAGCCACAAACAGACTGCACAGAGCCACGCCCATTTGTGATACTGATCCATGGCGGCGGCTTTGTTTCGGGCAGCAAGAACCAGCGGAACTGGCCCAGAATTGCTGAGGGTCTGACCGATAGAGGCTATGTCGCACTCGCGATTGATTACCGTGTCGAACCAGACAATCCCATACCTTCACAGGCGTTTCTTCCGATACGGTCTGCTCTTCTCGAAACCATTGAAGAAAAACCGACGCTGGAAGACACCCGCCTCGCCTCAGCCGTTGTCAGTAGTCTGGAAGACAGTCTGATCGCTTATCAATGGGCAATGGAAAATGCAGAGGCAGAATGTCTAGACCCGGAACGATCAGCCATATGGGGCTCGTCTGCCGGTGCCGTTCTTGCGCTCATGATGGGCTATAATCTCGATGAATTCGGCATTGACGCACCAAAGCCAGATGCCGTGATCGATTACATGGGACGCCCGCTATTTTCCGGCGCAATCTCATACAATGACCCGCCATTGTTCATTCTGCATGGCGACGCCGATAAAGCGGTGGAATACGAATTCGCCGAGGACCTCCGGAGAGAAGCGCGGCAGGCAGGTCTTCCCCATAGTTTCTTCAGAGTGGCAGGGGCCGGTCACAGCATGGTCGAAATTCCGATACACGACATAGCAGCCGATGGGAAAACACTTGCAGAGCATACGTATGCATTCATCGATGCGCACCTCAGGGATGGCTCGCGCGTCTATGAGACCCGCACGATCCATACCGCGAAGTAGTTTTCCCCCGCTTTTCGAAATTACTTTCCGTTTCCGTGGAACCGATCAGCGCAAAGAGCGCTGTGGGAGTCATGAAACACCTGCTCTACTCCGGCCCGATGGCGGCGATCTACCTCATCTCGATCCTGATCGGTGGGCTGGTCAGCCCCGTCGGCGGGGTCTGTTTTCTCGGCAGTGCGACGGCAGGATACTTCACCGTCCAGCTATTTCAGACATTCGTCGGCGTGACTGAGCCTCAGACCGGCGACGATGGCGTGACGGTCTCAGGTTTGCTCGCGCATTAATAATGGCAGATACACGGCCCTAGCGTTCCCACTCAAGCTCTACAATGCGCGCACAGTCATTTCCGCTGCCCACAATCTGACAGGTTTGGCGCTCATTTGATGTGGACGCAGCCCGATAGCGAATACTGATTTCGCCGGTTGCGCCGCGATCCAGCAAATTGAACTGGCTGAGCATCGTCACAGCGCCCTGCATCATAAGCCCTTCATCTTCGCCAATGGCAAACACCGTCGACAGCACTTCATCATTCAGCGTGCTGTTCTCCTTGACGCAGCGCACGCCCAGCCCGAAAGGCGTAAGGCTGAAATTCACCTTGTCGCAGAGTTCCCGGTCCTGTTCCGGCGTTTCTGTGGTGCTGAGCTGGCCCGGTCGGGGATCGACAGGAACAGGTGTTGCGCGCTTGAACGTCTGCTCCTGAGCCGTTGCTGTCTGCGCAGCTCCGAAAACAAAAAGTGCTGTAGCAAATATGCCGGTCTGGCGTTTCAGGCGGTTCATTTCAGGCCTCCTCAAGCAATGATTGAATGAGGCTAACTCGACCACACCAAACCCGCAAAACACTTTCAGCAGCCCGAACACCGGCACACAGAAAAGCCCTCCAGCATACCGGAGGGCTTTTCAGGGTCAGTTCACAGCGCGCTCGCCTTTGACGATTCCCGCTGGCATGCCGTCCAGGATCAGAGCGCCTGCCTCAGCAGACACCTTCACCGTTTCACCATCCTTCACCTTGCCTTCAAGGATCAGTCGGGCCAGTGGGTCCTGCAACTCGCGCTGGATCAGCCGCTTGAGCGGCCGGGCACCATAGATCGGGTCATACCCGCGATTGCCGAGCCATTCATGGGCCTGGCGATCCAGCTCAATCGTGATGTTCCGGTCTGCAAGCAGCCTGGAGAGACGCTGAACCTGAATATCCACGATAGAGGTGATCTCCTTGCGGCCAAGCCGTTTGAAGAACACAGTCTCATCAATCCGGTTGAGGAATTCCGGCCGGAAATGCGCCCGGATTGCTCCCATCACGCTTTCGCGTGCGGCATCAGAGATTTCATCATCACTCACATCATTGGCCAGGGCATCCGCACCAAGGTTCGAGGTCATGATGATCAGCGTGTTCTTGAAATCGACCGTCCGGCCCTGCCCGTCTGTCAGACGGCCATCATCAAGCACCTGCAACAAAGTGTTGAAGAGGTCCGGGTGGGCCTTTTCCACCTCATCGAACAACACGACCTGATAAGGCCGACGCCGCACAGCTTCGGTCAGAGCGCCGCCCTGATCATAGCCGACATAACCGGGAGGCGCACCGATCAGGCGACTGACCGCGTGTTTCTCCATATATTCCGACATGTCGAGACGCAGCACAGCCTGATCATCATCGAACAGAAACTCAGCAAGCGCCTTGGTCAGCTCGGTTTTACCGACACCCGTCGGGCCGACAAACAGGAAAGAACCAATCGGGCGGTTCGGGTCCTGCAGACCAGCACGCGACCGGCGCACGGCGTTGGACACAGCTACCAACGCCTCTTCCTGACCGACCACGCGATGACGCAGCGCATCTTCCATACGCAGTAGTTTCTCGCGCTCGCCTTCCATCATCTTGTCGACAGGTACGCCTGTCCATTTGGACACGACCTGCGCAATATTGTTGGCGCGGACGACTTCAGACACCAGACCGTCATCACTGTCCGCCTCGGCTTCGCCATCGCGAGCTTCGGCCTGCCGCACCTGCTCCTCAAGTTGCGGGATTTCTCCGTATTTGAGAGCACCAGCGCGTTCCCAATCCTGACGACGCTCGGCATCGGCCAGTTCGGCGCGCAGCTGATCGAGGCGCTTCTTCGCCTCAGTGCTGCCGGCCAGCTTCTGCTTTTCTGCCTGCCAGGCGGTGGTCAGCTCGCCAGATTTGGTTTCAAGTTCGGCAATTTCGTCACCCAGCTTGGAGAGCCGGTCTTTCGAGGCGTCATCCTTTTCCTTTTTCAGGGCTTCTGCCTCAATACGAAGCTGCATCAGACGCCGGTCAATCTCGTCGAGCTCTTCCGGCTTCGAGTCCACCTGCATACGCAGGCGTGACGCGGCCTCATCCATCAGGTCGATGGCCTTGTCGGGCAGGAACCGGTCGGTGATGTAACGATTGGATAGCGTTGCAGCGGCCACAATGGCGCTGTCGGAAATCCGAACACCATGGTGGACTTCATACCGTTCTTTCAGACCACGCAGAATGGAGATCGTATCTTCAACTGTTGGCTCGTCCACGAACACAGGCTGGAACCGGCGGGCAAGCGCCGCATCTTTTTCAACGTATTTGCGATACTCTTCCAGCGTTGTTGCGCCGACACAATGCAGTTCACCACGCGCCAGAGCTGGCTTCAAAAGGTTGGACGCATCCATCGCGCCATCCGATTTGCCCGCGCCGACCAGCGTGTGCATCTCGTCGATGAACAGAACAATCTCACCTTCAGCCGCCTGCACTTCGTTCAGCACGGCTTTCAGACGCTCTTCAAACTCACCACGGAATTTCGCACCGGCAATCAACGCGCCCATGTCGAGCGCCAGAAGGCGCTTATCCTGAAGGCTTTCCGGCACATCGCGATCAATGATTCGAAGCGCGAGCCCCTCAGCAATCGCAGTTTTACCAACGCCTGGCTCACCAATCAGAACCGGGTTGTTCTTGGTCCGGCGAGAGAGCACCTGAATGGCGCGGCGAATTTCCTCGTCGCGGCCAATCACCGGATCCAGCTTGCCAGAGCGGGCATCTTCTGTCAGATCGCGCGCATATTTTTTGAGGGCTTCATAGCCCTCTTCGGCATTTTCACTGTCTGCCGTGCGGCCCTGACGGAGCTTGGCAATCGCCTGCTCCAAGGCCTGCGGCGTCACACCCGCTGACTTCAGAATGTCAGCGGATTTGGCATCTTTGGTTTTCGCAATGGCCAACAGCACGCACTCGACTGTGACATAGCTATCGCCAGCGGTTTTGGCTTCCTTGTCGGCGGTCTGGAAGACCTGAGCCAGTTCGGAAGACAGATAGATCTGGCCATTACCGCCAGAGACAGCCGGTATTTTCGAAAGCGCATCATCAACGCCAGAGCGGACCAGATCAGCCCGCCCCCCTGCAGCAGTGATCAGGTTTGCGGCCAGTTGATCCTTGTCTTCCAGCATCGCCTTGAGCATGTGCTCGGGCGTGAATTGCTGGTGACGGGCTGCCAGCGCAGCGGATTGTGCAGCCTGAAGGACTGCTCTTGCGCGCTCTGTAAAGTTTTCAACATTCATACGGTTACACTCGTCAAATTGGGAAATCGCGCACGACGCGCCAATGTTCTCAAGAGACGTAGTGTGTCTTATTTGTCACACAAGTAGAGGCCGCAGTCTTTTTGCGGGCATCATTGTCGCAGGGCGCGCCTTTCCACTAAAAACAGAGAGCGAGGGTTTCCGCGAACGCCCTAATCCAGCGACCGATGCTTGAACACCACTTGCCCCTCATCAATCGGGCGGCCTTCCATATCCGTTGCCGTGGAATAGATATTGACGGTCAACTCGTCCTCGCTGAGGTCCAGCTTCAGAAATCCCCAGTCACTGCCGCGGGAATAATAGTTTTTCAGATTTGGATTGTTCGCCAGCTGATTGGCGTGAAATTTCACATGCAGCGGACGATATTTCGAGCCGGCTCCGGAAACAAGCGTCGGCAATTCCGGACGGTTTGTCATGTTGCAGCTATCTGAATAGACTTCGGTCATGTGATCATCGCCAGAGATGTAAGCATCGGCGTGCTCGCACAACGCATCCATATAAAGGGCGCGCAAAGCATGCGCTTTTTCAAACTTGCTGCCACCGCCAGACCAGACGGCGTGATGGCCGATGACAATCTTCCAATGCGCGTCCGATGTCGCGAGGGCCTCTTTCAACCAACCCACCATATTCTTTTCAGCCTCGGTTTGCGGGGCCACAAATTCCGGCCATTCGTCAAGCTCACCGGTGCGGGCTTCCCGCCCTTCTGAGTCCAGATTGTCCTCGTAGACAGTCGTGCTGGCCAGCAGCATCTCTGTGTCGATCACGAAAATTTCGAGAAACCCCTCCATGCCCGCAGGCTCAGCGCTGTAGAAATAACCCGGCATGGTGAAGTTCGGATGTTGCTGCAGATAGGCAAGTTGCGCTTCTGTGCCGGCGCGTGAAATGTGCCAGTCATGATTGCCCATCATGGTGTAGATGGTGAAATTCTCAACGCCCTCACCAAGTTTGCCGTAGGGACGGTCAAGCATATCAAAAAAGCGGCGTTCGTCGGAAATGCCATCCGCGCCAAGTGTTGCGCCGTCCGGATAGATATTGTCACCCACCATGGTGGCAAAGTCACAGCCCGTGGTTTTGCAGACTTCGTCCGCCGCCCGGGCAACAGGCCACATGCCGCTTTGCTCCATATAGCCGCCAAGTGCGCTTTCATACACCCATGGCGTCGGTCGGAAACCGGTCATATCCGGGTTTCTTTCCAGCCAGTCTTCCTGCATCAGCGCCATGTATTCGCCAATGGTCTTCATCGGGCCTTCGTCGTCATCATAGCGCTCATAGGACGGAATGTATACCGTATCGCCAACAACAACAAAGCTGGCTGACCGCTGAGCGGCTTCCGGCACAGAATTCTGACTGACAGCCAGATCCGCGTGTGCACAGGCCGCAAGACACAGAGTTGCCACTGAAATGGAGAGCCGGGATCGCATGGGGATTTTCCTTCAGGTTCGAGGAGGAGAAGGCAGAAAACACAATCCCGCCCGATTTCAAGCGGGACGCTATCGCCCGAATGTAACGTGCGTACGACAATCAGGCAGACTGTTCAGGGTCGATCAAAAAAGGCGAGCCTCGCAGCTCGCCTTTACGAAACCTGTAATCAAACAGACGCTTAAACCTTCTGGCCGCGCACAAGGCTGGAATAGTCATCTACCATCCAGTGAGAAATATCGGCAGGCTTGTAAATGGTGTCGCCAATGCTTGCGACAGGTGTCACTTCGGCGGCAGATCCGGTGATGAAACATTCCGAGAAGGTCGGCAGCTCATCCGGCATGATGGCCCGTTCGATGAGCTCGATCTGACGATCCTTCGCCAGGGCAATCACGGTCTGACGGGTCAGGCCATTGAGGAAACAATCCGGGGTCGGCGTATGAATGGCGCCATCGCGAACGAAGAAAATGTTCGCGCCGGTCGCCTCCGCCACCTGCCCGCGATAATCCAGCATCAGCGCATCCGCATAGCCGTCTTTTTCGGCGGCGTGCTTGGACAGCGTACAGATCATATAAAGACCTGCCGCCTTGGCATGGCAGGGGGCTGTGTCCGGTGCCGGACGACGCCATGGCGCATGGGTCAGTCTGATACCCTTCATCTTGTCCTGGAAATAATCGCCCCAGTGCCAGATGGCGCACGCCACATGGATGGTGTTGTTTTGAGCTGAAACGCCCATCATTTCAGACCCGCGCCAGGCGAACATGCGAACATAGGCGCTTTCCAGACCGGTTTTCGCCAGCGTTTCCTGCTTGATCGCTTCAAGCTCGTCCACGGTGTAGGGAATTTCAAAGCCCATCACCTTCGCTGAATTGTGGAGGCGCTCGGAATGCTGCCGGGATTTGAAGATCACGCCGTTATATGCCCGCTCGCCCTCAAACACACAGGAGGCGTAGTGCAAGGCGTGCGTCAGCACATGCACTTTGGTATCCCGCCAGGGGAGAAACTCACCATCCATCCAGATGTAGCCATCGCGGTCGTCATAAGCGGCTGTTGACATGGAATCTTACTTTCGGTTTTCGCGTGTGATCGCCAAATTTATTGCAAAGCACAACTGATAGCTTCTCTGAACGGAAAGGCAATGTCATTCACGACTTCTGAACCGGCTAAATCCATGTAAAAAGAGTGAAATGAGTGTCAATCTGCCATATGGAAAACCGCGCCCGGAACGGGTTGATGGCCGCCTGTTCCTTACAGAGGACAATCTTGATCGCGGTGCACTGACACTTCTTGCCGCCGCGCGGCGGCTTGAAACACGCATGCGCCAGGGGGCAGACAAGGCTGGCCTTTCGCCTGTCCAGTTTGCGATTCTGAGCGAACTCCGGCACGCACCCGGCATTGACGTCACTGAATTGCGCACCCGTCTTGGCGGCACGACCCCCACCATAGCCCGACTGCTCGGCGAACTCGACAAAAAGGGGCTGATTATCCGCCCCCGCCATCAGAGCGATGCACGTCGTCGCGCCCTGGATCTGTCTGAAACGGGTCGCGCCCTGATTGACGCTGCACTCGACAGCATTCGACAGGACATGACCCGGGTCTATCGGAATGCCGGCGAACCTTCAGTGTCCGGCGCGCTTGACCTGCTTGAAGCTATTGCCGGTATAGCGGCGGAAGAGGATACACAATGAGCCGGATTGCCAGCCATCTTCTGGTCGTCGATGATGACAATCGCATTCGCGATCTGATTGCCCGGTATCTGACAAATGTCGGCTATCACGTGTCCACCGCTCAGGACGGCATGGCAGCCAAGAATTTGCTCTCGCAACTCGTCTTCGATCTCATCATTCTCGATGTAATGATGCCCGGCATGGATGGCTTTACCCTCCTCAAAGACATTCGCCTGACGGACAAGGCCACACCTGTCATTCTGCTGACCGCGCGCGGCGAAAGCGCGGATCGCATTGAGGGCTTGAAACTGGGCGCTGATGATTACATCGCCAAGCCGTTCGAGCCCGAGGAGCTGGCGCTGCGGATTGCTGCCGTGCTCCGGCGCATTGATGTTGAAGACCCGGTCGAGGACATCGAAATGTCCGGCATGGTGTTCAACCTGTCACGCGAAGAGCTCAAGAATGGGGATCAGCGCATCCGACTGACCGATGGCGAGCTCCAGCTCTTGAAGATCCTGGCCAGGCATGCGGGTGAACCGGTCAGCCGGGAAGCGCTGGCCACCGGCTCAAGCGCCGTGGTTGACCGGTCGGTTGATGTACAAATCACGCGACTGCGCAAGAAAATCGAGCCGGACCCGAAAGAGCCCGTCCATATCCAGACCGTCCGCGGCATCGGCTATCGGCTCATGCCCGATAGCTGATGCTGTTGGGGTCACATCCCTCACGCCCAGAGGCCGAGGGTGTCGATGCCATCGGGGTCGATGACGTCTGCATTGTCGAGGGAGGGGTCGAGGTCGATTTCGGTTCCC
>CAYFGB010000026.1:0-39910 GCA_964342455.1 uncultured Hyphomonadaceae bacterium | reverse complement strand
TGATGATGTCCATCGTCGCCATCGCGAGGCCGGCACCGTTCACCATACAGCCGATTGTGCCGTCGAGAGAGATGTAAGCGAGGTCCCATTCGTGGGCTTCGATTTCTTTCTCGTCTTCTTCGGTCTTGTCGCGCAGTTCCTGAATGTCAGGGTGACGGAACAGGGCGTTACCATCGAAAGAGACCTTGGCGTCGAGAACGCGAAGATGCTGATCTTCCATGACGATCAGAGGGTTTACCTCGAGCATCGCCATGTCTTTTTCAGTGAAGGCTTTGTAGAGGATCGGGAACAGTTTGTAGCCGTCTTCTTTCGCTGTACCTTCGAGCTTCAGAGCTTCGCATAGCTGAGCGCAGTCATTCTCGGTAACGCCGGCAGTCGGATCGATATTGATGGTGAGGATTTTCTCAGGTGTGCTTTCAGCCACTTCCTCAATGTCCATGCCGCCTTCAGTAGAGACAACAAAAGCTGGCTGACCGGTTTCGCGATTGACGAGAAGCGAGCAGTACAGCTCGGTTGCGATGTCCGCGCCATCTTCGATGTAGATGCGGTTGACCTGCTTGCCTTCAGGGCCGGTCTGGTGCGTGACCAGCGTGTTGCCGAGCATGGCTTTGACGTGCTCGTAAACTTCGTCCGGGGAGAAAGCGAGGCGAACGCCACCCTTTTCGCCAGCTTCGGCTTCCTTGAATTTACCCTTACCACGACCACCGGCATGGATCTGGCTCTTGACGACCCAGAGCGGTCCCGGGAGCTTGGCGGCAGCCTCTGCTGCTTCCTCGACTGAGAATACTGCGTAACCGTCTGCAACTGGTGCACCGAAAGATTTCAGTACCGCTTTCGCCTGATGCTCGTGAATGTTCATGGATGCTGCCTCTTTATTCTGTGGCGTTTAGTCCCTCTAAGACAGGACCGGGTTATAACAATGGATTTCGCGCGCGCAACTCCGTCTCAGGTCGAATCTGCTTCATCTTGTTGCACAGCATCATCCATTTCGTGACTTGTCCTAGGGTCAATCTCCAATGCCGTAACGGAGGTTGGCAGGACGGGTTCAAAGGATTCGCGATCTTCTTCTTCCACCGGTGCGGTCACCTGTCTACGCCACATCATGGCAGCGAACAGGAAAAGGCCGATAAACACCTCAACAATGAACAATCCCTGCGTCCCCAAAGGTGACGACATGACGATACCAAAGAAGATGGGCCCCAACACCGATCCGAAGGCCCAGACGAATAGCAGGCCGGACATCATCCGTGCAATCTTTTCCGGGTCTGTCCGGTCTGCGGCGTGTGCAATGCACAATCCGTAAAAGGACAATGCGCCAGCCCCCCATAGGGCAATCAGGCCCTGTGAGAGCAGGCTGTCGGGTGCCTTGCCAAAAAAGATCAGTCCGGCCGCCGCAAAACTTGATAGCAGCCCCATGCCGCCAATCACCAGTCGGCGGTCGAGATGGTCTGAAATCTGTCCGGCCGGGAACTGGCTTATGACGCCCCCAATGAAGGCTGCTGCCATTAATTGCGCAGCGACGGCGGCGACCGACGCCCCGCCAGCCTGCTCGGCGAAAATCGGAAGAAGCGCCAGAAAGCCGGAATTTGAAAACCCGGCGACAAACACACCGATTACGGCTGCCGGAGTGACGGCAAACATGCGCGAAATCGGGAAGGGGTCGGGATCGGGCGGATCAGGCTGAATGCGGCGGGTGATGCAGACGGGGATCAGCGCAATGGCCAGAAACAATGCGCCCCAGACAAAGGGTTCGAGCGCGTCCGGCGCAAAACCGATTGCCAGAAACGGGCCTGCGATAAGGGCGATCTTTGCGGCGACGTGATAAATGCCGAGCACAGCGCCGCGCTGGCTTGGCGGCGTTGCTTCCGTCATCCAGCTTTCATCGCTGGCGAACATAAGCGCAATGCCTGCGCCCTGTACAAATCGCATAAAACTCCATGCCCAGGGATCCTGAAACAGGGCCAGAAGAAGCGTAGCCGCCGAAGCGCCACCGGCGGCAAATGCAAAGGTTCTGATATTGCCAAAGTCACGGATGAAACGTGGTGCAGTAACAGCGCCAGCCATGAAACCAGCGGAATAGATGCCTGCAATAATACCGATGACTGTGTTTGATTGTCCCTGGGCGCCCAGCCCCAACGGGATGATCACACCCAAAAGGCCTGTCGACACCTGGAGCAGGGCCGCAGCAAGAATGAGTGAAAAAACGTTACGATAAGCGATCATGGGACACTTGGGCGGGGCTGGCTTTTGATCCAGCCCCTACATCAATTTGGTTATCAGGCAATCAGTTTATGACCTGCCGACACCGATCTCGTCAAAGGAGAGTTCGGTAGAGCGGACTTCGGCACCGGCATTGTCGTTGATGACAAGTGTGATCTTCCCGGCTTGCCAGTCGATTTCGATTTCGCCGTAATTCTCGAATGTATAGCCAAGCCCGATCTGACGCGGGTCGACCTCGGAGGAATCCGGCTCTGATGCGAAGGCCGCGTTCAGAGAGGAGGCTGTGATCTCGTAATATGGGTAAGGCCCGCGATCTTCATCCTTGTAGAGAAAGGAGGTGTGACGATCACCGGAGACGAACAGCACGCCTTCTGCCTCGGTGTCTTCGAGCAGGTCATAGAGCCGC
This sequence comes from uncultured Hyphomonadaceae bacterium, assembly GCA_964342455.1. Lineage (GTDB taxonomy): Bacteria > Pseudomonadota > Alphaproteobacteria > Caulobacterales > Hyphomonadaceae > Ponticaulis. Next base: position 37,284 of record CAYFGB010000026.1, on the reverse strand, counting down.
TCGCGCTCTTCTGGCAGTTTGTCCCAGGCTTCCCAGCCATGCACATCGGGTGTGATCTGGATGGAGGACACCAGAAGACGCAGATCAGCAGGCTTTTTCAATTCAGCTTCCAGCCAGGCCCATTGCGCATCGCCCAGCATATCCTGTTCAGGATCGTCGCTGGGGATATAACGTTCCTTACCCGTTTTGCCGTATTCGTCTGTCGGAAGGAGGTCAGACCGGAAAAAACGCGTGTCGAGCATGATGATCTGCGTCCGCTGGCCTTCCGGGCCCACCATCTTTGAGTAGTAAACGCCGGGATGATCGCCGGTTTCTTCCTCGAGGTGGAAAAAGTTTTCAAAAATCCGCTCAGACAGGATCTTGCCCGCAAAATCACGTCCGAAATCATTCATTCCGTAATCATGATCATCCCATGTTGCCAGAATTGGCATGGCCTCGGCGATGTCCTGATACGCGGCCGTGTTTGCGAGGTCCTGATAGCTTTCGCGGACTTCTTCGAGCTCGACATCGAAATTGACATACCCGCCCTCATTGCGGTCGCCGTAAATATTATCACCGATGAATAAGAAGAGGTCGGCATCCTCATCGGCAATGCTGGCAAACGCCGGATTGTCGTTCTCCTCGTCATTGCAGGAGGCAACAATAATGCGGGTAAGAGGCGTCGACGCATTCAGAGGTTCGAGGACTGGCCCTGTCGGCAACGCACTTTGCGGGATGGCGCGATAATATTCAGACAGAGCCGCCATGGCGCTGGCGGGCGGTGCAGGGGCTTCGGGAGCAGTGGCCGTCTGGCTGGCGCAGGACGCAAGGGCAATGGCGCAGACGGGCAGAGTGGCAAGAATTCTCATAAGGGTCTCCTTCAAACGCAGGCTTATCCCCGGAGAATGACACTGTGATGAACTCAGCCCGCAAAGTGGCTCTTCGCAGGCTGAGCTCTGCCCTCATCCGTCAGCCAAATGTCATGATATACAGCAGACGCCCCGGCATGAAAGCAATGATACCGGGAATGAGTAGCGCACCGAAGATCAGACGGCGAGCCGCATCCCTGTGACGCTGCCAATCGTTGCGGGCCAGCCCCATTGCCGTGCCGAACAATCCCATGAAGGTGATCGGCACGAAGACGTGCAGAAGGCTCGGCCAGCCATTGTTCAGCTGCATGATGAACATGGCTGACGCTGCGGTGACGAACAGCAGAATCGCTGTCGTAATGCCCAGATATCTATGGGCGACCCGGCCCCGGGGGAGCACAAGCAGGCTAGAGCCGGTACATAAGGCGCCAAGGGCGGCAATCATGTGAATCTGAATAGCCGGTGACACATCGAAGAAGGGCTCGATATTCATAGGAGATCTCCTGAGGTGGTCGCTTAGCGGCCCGCGCGGGTCAGGTTGATGGTCATGGTCTGGTCATTTTCGCTGACTGTGAATCGGGCATCTTCCCAGGCGGGTGGTCCAAACCGAACGGGTGCGTCGTTAGAGAAGCCATAGGGTTCGGTTGGAATACGAAACATGCCGGTATTGAGTTCGCCGTCAGCATTGACGTCCTGATACATCCTGATGCCGTATTCGCCGGGCTCAATGCCTTCAAAGAGAGCGGTAACGCTGTTCGCATCCGCTGCGGTAGCGATGCCGCTATAGGCCTCACTGTTTTTCCAGGCCGCTTCTCCCTTGAAGAGTGCGATCATTAGATTGCCGGTCTTGGTTTCAATGCCTTCAACTTCGACGCTGATGTTTGCAGGTGTTTCGGCCATGGCAGCCGGCGCACCAGAGAGTGCGGCGAAGCTGATGCCCATTGCGATCAATGTTGAGAAAATCATGTTCGTGCGGTTCATTGGAATTACCTTTCAGTCTGTCTTTTTGCAGGTGCGGCGCGGGCTCCTTCCGCGTCGTCTGAGAACAGAATGACAGGCGATGAACATGTTACGAGGCGAGCTTCACGAAGGGGCTGACGTAATGCGCGAAACGCAGCTATTGTCGTTCGCGAAACGCGAGTGACAGGCACAATTTGAGGGGAAAGCAGTTTGCGTATCGCGATTGACTGGGCAAAACGGGGACGTGAAGCGGCCGTGCTGGTTGGGATCGGCACATTCCTGGCCATCATCAATCCCTATAACGCGCTCGGCACCAGCACATTCCTAACCCGCTGGATCTACTGGACTGGCACGATTGGCGCGGGCGCGATTATTGGTCTGACGGTGGCCCATTTCATTCTTAAATGGCTGGGTGATCGCCCGGGCGTTCTGGTTTTTGCTGCGATCTCAATTGCGGTTACTTTTTTCCTAACCCCGGTTCTGGCGCTGATCCATTATTTGATGGGTGACACGACGGCCTTTCAGACAATTGGCGGGCTTTATATTGCAGTCTGGGTGATTTCGGCGGCGATGACGGCGCTAGGCTGGGTTTTGCACAAGATCCGGAACCCGCCGCCCATGCAAACTGGCGCTGGGCTGTTGCCTGACAATGAAGATAAGATCCGGTCTTTCATGAGCCGTTTGCCATTGCCGTATCGAAACGCTGACCTTTACGCCCTGTCATCGGAGGATCACTATCTCCGGGCCCATACCAGCGCAGGAGAGCATTTGTTCCTGGAACGGTTGAGCACGGCGATCCATGCCCTGGATGGGGCGAACGGGCTTCAGACCCATCGGTCCTGGTGGGTGGCTGAGGCAGGTGTGAAAGAGGCCAGATCTCAGAATGGCCGTATCACACTCGTGTTGCAGTCCGGTGTGGAGGCTCCGGTCTCCAGAACGTTTGCGAAAGCTGTTCGGGAGCATGGGTGGGTTTAGGCCGCGTCGTCGCGGGGTCACACCGCAGATTCGGATGTGATGGGTTCTTCCTCCTGGCGGTCGATATTGCCCAGAAGCTGGTTCACGAATGAAATGTGAGCTCTGAGACGATACAGCTCATCTGTGTAGGATTCCGGCACTTCAACCCGGCCGACTTCAGCCTGGAGAGCGCTGAGTTGGTTGCGGATTTTCTGGCGGAGGTCCGGATTTCGGGTGCTGCGTCCACGACGCTCCAGTTCGCGCAGGTCCTTGTACCAGATGTAAATCTTCCGACGTGTGCGCCAGCGATAAATCGGCGGGGCCGCGCGGACGAGTGGAATGCCGAGCGTAATAAGTGGAATGGCGAGAACCCAGGCGCGTTCCAGAAAGTTGGCCATGGTGAATGGGAACAGCCGCCGCAGAAAGCTGGGTCCGCTCTCGTAATAGCGTTCTGCTTCATCTGCGAGCGGCAGAGCGACCCTGTCAGGCGATGGAAAAACGCCAGGCTCCGATAGCAATGTGCCGCCACTATGAGTTTGCGACATGGCTTCGAGCAGGAGGGACTGAAGTGCCGGGTGAAGGTCCTTGTCGACCACGATTTCGGCAACAGGGGCGACCAGTTCTATCGGCGCGGACGGCAGATTGTTGGCAAGGTCCAGACCGCCTTCTGGAAAGACCACCCGTTTCAGATAGGGGCGGAGGCGTTCATAGGCGAGGGCGCGCTTGAAGCTGAGAACACGGATGTTCTCGTCGGCCAGCAAGGTGCGGACGAAAGGCGCGTTTGGGGCTGACACAGAGACGAGCGCATCGATTTCACCGCGTTGAAGCTGAGCAGCGCCCTCGGCACCACCCGTATTCTCAAGGTTTGCCGAGATGCCATTAATATCGAGCAATTCTTCAGCCAGAACCCGCGTACCCGAATTTTCTGAACCCGCAGCGATCCGCAATCCTTTCAGGCTACGAATGTCTTCAGCGGTCATGCCTTCGGGGGCGAGATCTGCGCGATAAAACACCCAGAGCGGTTCATAGAAGACGGATCCAAGCGAAAGGAATTCTGTCTGATCTGTAGGGCGTGATGTCCCACCCTGAATGATCGCAGCCTGAACCTCACCGGAGCGGAGCAGCTCGAGATTGTCGCCGGAGCCGGTTGTCGTGGTGATGTTGAGTGTGAAATCCTTGTCGTCGAAGACAAGCGCATAGGCTTCGGCCGCCAGCGTGTAAGCGCCCGTTGGTGAGCCGGAGGCAAATCCGATTTCTCGCGGAGGGGGCGGCGCAATGAAACGCGATGTGATGAACATCGCGATGAGCAGTATGACTGCGATTATGCCAAATGTCCGCATGTGCCCGGCACCCCCTTGGTCCACTCTATCTGTCTAAAATGGGATGGGAAGTTTGGGAACTGTTTTCGCCCACCGGCATTTATTGATTGAGCGTTCACATTTGAGCCGTGAATGAGGCAAAAACGCCCGATTTGGTTCTGATGTGCACAAATTGTTGCCCAGCTTTGGGGCGACTTTCAACCTAACGGCACGGCGAAGATCGTGTTGAAGCAGGATCGCGGAAGCGGTTCAAAAGGACACGACATGAGAACCGAGAACTGGATCACCAAGGGGCTTTCCGTCTCTTTGATTTCGATCATGGCCATGACGACGTGCTGGCTGGCCATCGCCCATAATTCTTCGCCCTTCTGACCGAATTTTATTCCCCCACAGCCGGGGCTTGCCCACGTTTCCCCAAGACGTTTCCCGGTTGGCTCTCTACCCTCACGTGCTCTGGTGCGTGGGGGTTCTTTTTTCTAAGGGGCTCCATGCGGAAGCATTGCTTTGGGGGGATCAGCCGTGGAGCTGAGGGGGATATAAGCAACGGAGACCTTGCAGCCTCAGTGTTTCCGCATGGAGTACGTTAAGTCAGTAACACAACTTATTTTATATTTCAATAATTCACCGACTAACTTACTAACAAGTTTGTCAGTCAGCCTCGGCATCCTGTAGTGTGCGACATACTTCAGGGTTCCCGTCACAACAGGTCGCCACAAGATGGCGCACCAGTTCGGATGTGACATCGACATCAGCGCGATAAATCATGTGTCGTCCGGATCGGGTCACGGTCACAAGACCAGACTGTACAAGAATATTCAGATGTCCGGTCAACCGGTTTGGTTGAACGCCGAGCGCCTCGGCAATTCGACCGGCAGCAACGCCCTGGCCTTTCTCGCGCATAAGATGCCGAAAAACGGCCAGCCGCACCTTATGCGCCAGGGCCGAGAGCTGGTTCACGGTATGAGTAAGCGTTTCCATGGCAAAACGGGCTCTATTCTCCGGTCATCTCAGTTGTCGATGCGGGTGCACGCAGGTCCCAGTCAGAATAGGCGACAAGATAGGTGAATGCCGTGTAGACAGCAACATTTTGCTGGATCTTCTCGGGGTCGACCTTGTCGATTGTATCATCAGGCGTGTGGTGAAGGTCGAAATAATCCCATCCATTCTGCCGGGCACCAATCATTGGCACACCAGACATGCCCAACATGAAGATGTCCGGACCGCCGCGCGCATCGTTTGGCCCCGGTGCGACACCGAGCGGCTCGACGGCCTGCTGGATGGCTTTTGCATGGCCCATCGCGCCTTTGCCGAAATTGGTATCAAGTTGCCAGATTGTATCGGCACCAAAGTCACTTTCCGCCGCGAAAATATGATTTGGCAGTTCTTCGGCATGTTCACGGGCATAGGCGCGTCCACCGAGAAGCCCCACTTCCTCAGAGCCGTAAAGTACAACCCGAATGGTCCGCTTGGGCGGTTCTGGCAGATCCTTGATCAACTTCGCTGCGCCTACAACAATCCCGCACCCTGCGCCGTCATCAATCGCGCCTGTTGCCAGGTCCCAGCTATCAAGGTGACAGCCAAGAAGGATGATGTCTTCAGGTTTCTCGCTTCCGGTAATTTCGGCGATGACATTGCCTGATGGAGCCGTCTCCTTCGTTTTCACCTGAATATCGAGGTTGATCGTTACGGGGCCGCGCTCGAGTAGGCGGCTGAGCTGATCTGCATCCGGGGGAGAGAGCGCCGCTGCCGGACCAGCGCCTACGGCCTCGCCCCGGGCCATCATGCCCGTGTGAGGAAACCGTGATGTCTGCGTGCCGACCGAACGGATCAGGCAAGCTAGGCCGCCTTTCTCAATGGCTTCTCCGGCGCAGGCCCGGCGCTTGCGGACCGCCATGCCATACCCTGACCCATCCTGTGTTCGGGTCATTTTTTCATCGATGAAAACGATCTTGCCCTCGACCATCGCGGGATTGGCGGCCTGCAGCTCTGCAAGGCTTTCAAACCGGATGATCTCGGCTTCAATTCCACCTTCAGGTGTTGACGTGGACCCGCCCAGTGCCGTGATCACCAGGTTTTGTGGTGCGGGCGATAAGATGCTGGCCTTGTCGGTGAGCCGGGACCAGTACGGAATTTCGAAGCCCTCGACGCGAACAGTGTCAAACCCCAGGTCTTCGAGTTCAGCAACGGCCCAGTCTCTGGCACGCGCTTCGGCTTCAGACCCGGCAAGACGCGGTCCGACTTCGGTGGTCAGATCTTCAACAAACTGGTAGCCCGTATCGGTTTCAAAAGCCTTTTCAAGCAGCGTGTCGAGCGTGCTGGCCATGGAATCAGGGATGGGTGTGGCATCCTGTGCTTGAACCGGAAGTGCAAACAGGACAAGACCGGACAAGGCGAAACGAAGGTGGGGCATGTTGTCTCTCTCTGATTTTGTCACGACAGTGTTTAAGTGAAAGCCTAATGCGTCAATTCATTCGGGCGTAATTCTTCAGCTCTAACGGACGATAAGCATGTCTGCCACATTTCCGACCATTCGTCTCAACCCGGCTCTGAATCCGAAAAACTATGCGCAAACCTATGCGGATCAGAAGTTTGTTCAGATTCCGGAGATCTTCGAGCCAGAAGTTGCCCAAGCGATTTCGGAAATGCTTGCTGGTCTGCCATGGCGGCTTGCTTATTCAACGCCGGAAGAAGGTATCGTGCAGCTTACAAGAGAGGAAATGCAGAGAATCGGTCAGCAAGAGCTTGGTCGTCGAATGTCGAGAGTTATGGAATTGGCCACGCGCAATTACGGTTATTGCTACAATGTCTACCACATGACCGGCGCGCTTAACGCCGGACGAGATGAAGGTCATCCAGTACATAAGCTCACGGAGTTTCTGAACAGTCCGGAGTTTATCGCATTTGGAGAACAGGTGATTGATGAAGTTGATCAGATCAGGAATGTTGATTGCCAGGCAACGCTTTACACGCGTGGTTCTTTCCTGACACGTCATATTGACGATGGTGCCTTCAATGAGCGTCGGTGTGCCTATACACTTGGATTCACGAAAGGCTGGATGACGGACTGGGGTGGTCTGACGATGTTTCTCGACAAGAACACTGATATTGAGGCTGGATATTTGCCGCGCTGGAATGTGCTGACTCTATTCGACGGTCGGAGGATCCATTCGGTGAGCGCGGTTTCGGCATTTGCGGGAAGCAACAGATTGTCTGTGGCTGGATGGCTTAGAAATAACTGACCACCCGCCTTTGTGCGACAACAATTTTCAAAGTGATTCATGACTGAGCGAGGAGCTCAAATGCGCAAAAATTTCTTCTGGTGCGGGATTGCCAACATTCTGCTCGGCCTGGCTCTGGGGATCGTCTTCGCGCTGAACATCGACTTGTTTGGTGACCTCAGCAAGACAGACACAACCAAGATTGAGGTGCTGTTCATTCCGCTGGCGCCGATTTTTACTGGCGTTGCCCTGATGATTACAGGCTGGCCCAGAAAAGACGGATAAGAGGGCCGGGTCTGCAAGAGTGGATAAAAAAAGGGGCACGCAAGCCGCGTGCCCCTTTTTCGTTCTGGTGAAAGCCGAAAGTGACTATGCGAAAAGTTTCTCGACGGCGGCACGCTCTTCACGAAGCTCTTTGTCCGTGGCGTCCATTTTTGCGCGCGAGAATTCATTGATCTCGAGACCCTGGACGATTTCGTATTTGCCGTCCTTGCAGGTGCAAGGATAGCCGTAGATGACGCCTGGTTCGATGCCGTAAGACCCGTCAGATGGAATACCCATTGAAACCCATTCGCCTTCCGGAGTGCCCAGCGCCCATGAGCGCATATGGTCTATGGCAGCAGATGCCGCCGAAGCGGCAGAGGATGCGCCGCGTGCCTTGATGATGGCTGCGCCACGTTGCTGTACTTCCGGAATATAGGTGTTGTCGTACCAGTCCATGTCGACCAGATCGAGCGCAGGCTTGCCGTCTACCGTTGTGTGGTGCAGGTCCGGATACTGGGTGGCAGAGTGGTTGCCCCAGATGATCATGTTTTTCACATCGGTATTGTGTTTGCCGGTTTTCTCGGCCAGCTGGCTCATGCCGCGATTGTGGTCGAGGCGAACCATAGCTGTGAAGCATTTCGGATCGAGATCCGGTGCATTCATCTGCGCGATCAGAGCGTTTGTGTTGGCTGGGTTGCCGACCACAAGAACCTTTACGTCACGGCTTGCATGATCATTGATGGCCTTGCCTTGTGGTCCGAAAATGCCGCCATTGGCTTCCAGAAGGTCTTTGCGTTCCATGCCTTGCTTACGCGGCATCGCGCCAACCAGAAGGGCATAGTCTGCGTCCTTGAAGGCGACGTTTGGATCGTCGGTCTGAACAATGCCTGCGAGAAGTGGGAAGGCACAATCATTGAGTTCCATGCAGACGCCTTCAAGTGCACCAAGTGCAGGCGTGATTTCGAGCAGTTGCAGAATGACCGGCTGATCCGGACCAAGCATGCTGCCTGAGGCAATACGGAAAAGCAGCGCATAACCGATCTGGCCAGCAGCACCCGTAACGGCGACGCGAACTGGTTCTTTCATGATGTTTCCTCTTCATCGATTTGGCTTGCCGCAGAGTGCGTCCCGAAGCTGGCCGGGTCAGTGTTCAACACGGCCATGTTCCAAGGCTGCCCCCTCCGGCGTAGACTTGTGCGCGAAGCGTTACCGCAAGGCGTCAGAATGCGCAATGTGGCCGTAGGGGGAGAAAGGTCGCATAGGGCCTTTTCTCTTTCCGAAACTCTCATGCTAGGGCGAGGCAAATTCCACGATGATGAGGCAGGCGTGACATTAGATATCAAAAAGGAAGCGGCGGGCGACGAAAAGAGTGACAGCCAGCCCACGCTGATATGGTCCATGTTCACTGGCTTCCTGTGGCTTGATAATTGTGTGCAGAAGAATCTGGTGGCGCGTGGCTGGCAGAGCGTCTCGCGGACGGAATCCCAGATCATGTTGTTATCGGCTGCCGGTCTGACCCGACCAGCAGATCTGGCGCGTACGCTTGGGGTATCGCGTCAGGCAATCAATCAGGTGCTGACCGGCATGCGGGAAAGAGGGCTTCTTGAACTTGTGCCGGATGAAGCTGACCGCCGGGCGAAGCGCATCTCATTCAGTGAGGAAGGACGGGGCATTCGGGAGGCGACCCTGCAGATCATGACAGAAATGGAAGCCGAGCTCTCGCGGCGCCTCGGACCGGATACGCTCGCTCAGTTGCAGTCGGTGCTGGACCAGGACTGGGGGCGGCCGCCGCTGCTGGAGATGGGAAGGGATTGATCTCACCCCATATTGTCAATATACTTGACAATAAACGCATGGGGGAGGTGTTAGTGGACTGGGCTCTCAACTGGCTCGCGCCTTATTATCTCGTATTCAAATGGCTGCATGTCATGTCAGCCGGGGTCTGGGCGTTCAGCACGGCTGTGGGCTATGGCAATATGGTTCAGCCCGCCTATCTGGCCTGGCGCAATGACCCGACCAATGAGGAAAAGCGCAAACTGCGGGACTGGACGCTGAAGAAATTCGATGACGGTGTGGTCCTGGAACATGTCGCCTTTCCCATGCTGATCGTGACCGGTCTGATCATGGTCTGGCTGAATGGCTGGCCGCTCGATGAGCTTTACTGGCTGACGGTGAAGCTGATGATCATCATTCTGGTGTTCGTGCCCATGGAGATCATCGATTATCATATCTCCCATTATGCGGGCCGGAAGTCATTGCCGCTAAAAGCCGGAGATATGGAAGAGTATGAAAGGCGTGTGGCCTATCACTGGAAATTCCTCGTGGTCAGCACCTGGCCGGTTATCACACTCATTCCGTTGATTTTCTTTCTGGCAATCGTCAAGCCTCTTTGACGTTGCGTCATTGCTCGTTATGGTCCGCCGGGGGCACGCGAAAGATGGTGCGAGGGAGGTAACGAATGAGTGGTTATACGCTCTATGGTGCGGATGTCAGCTATTACACCGGAAAGGCGCGCGCCTATCTGCGCTGGCGCGGCGTACCTTTCACGGAAGAAGTCGCAACTCAGACAGTCTACAAAGATGTCATCCTGCCTAATGTCGGCTGGCCGGTTATTCCGGTTCTGAAAACGCCAGATGGCAAGATCGTGCAGGACACAGCGGATATTATTCAGTCGGTTGAGGCCGCAGAAAGCAGTCAGCCCCGGGTCTATCCGGACGGGCCCATTCAGCGTTTCGTCTCGGAGCTTCTGCATCTTTATGCAGACGAGTGGCTCGTGCTGCCTGCCATGCATTATCGCTGGAACTACAATGAAGACTGGACGTATGGCGAGTTCGGTCGAATGTCCGCACCCCATCTCAGCGCGGAAGAACAATACCAGATTGGCGCTAAAAATGGCCAGCGCTTCAAAGGCTCTCTGCCGGTGCTTGGCGTCTCATCGGCCACGGAACCTGGCATCGAGGTTTCCTACGAAGCATTTCTCGATGAGTTTTCCCGGCATCTGGCAGATCATGACTACATCCTTGGCGGACGACCATCACTTGCGGATTTCGCTCTGATCGGGCCGCTCTATGCTCATTTGTGGCGCGATCCGACCTCGCGTGAGTTGATGGAGACCAAAGCGCCCAAAGTTGCTGAATGGGTGCGGCGTGTTCATGAAGGCCAGGCTGGTGGTGGCGACCTCATTGCCAATGACGAAATACCGGAAACGTTGTTTCCCATTCTGGAAAGGCAAATGCGTGAGCAATGGCCTGCGCTTGTCTCCACTCTGGAGCTGTTTGCCGACTGGCTGGAGAGCGCGGAGACGGATGGAAAAGTGCCGCGCGGTCTGGGCGAGATCGAAATTGAGATTGAAGGTCGGAAGGGCCCGGCAGTCGCGAGAAGTTTCCCCTTGTTCCGGCTACAGGGCGTGCTTGATGCCTATGAACAACTGGGTGCCGAAGCGCGTACGACGGCTGACCGCATTCTGGACAAGATCGGAGGGACAGCCTTGCGTGACACCAGGCTGCCAGCGCGCCTTGTCAGACGGGATTACAGATTGGCTCTGGCCTGAAAGGGCCGGATCAGCTGTTCTTTTCAAGCATGGGGTTGAAAAGGCGCGGTGACAGGCCCTCGCGTACGCCGACGCTTTTGAGAATCTCGTCAATTACGTCATCGCGTGAACGGCCATAACTGACAATCCGATTGGTCAGGACCTGATCTCGAGACCGGCGAAGGGGAAGGGTTTCGACCTTCCACTTGCCGCGTTCGCGATGAAAGCTGATCTGATAAATCGTATCTGCTTCGTCCGTTGGCAATCGTCCCCAGGCCTTGTCGCCTTCAAACCTGACGTCAACAACGCGCAGTTTCTCCATATCCGGTACGCCGACAAGGCCAGAATTGATGAGAATGTTCATCACATCCCATTCGGTGAAGCTGCGAAGCGTCTCGGCCTGATATTTCGCACGAAGATAGTAGATCGCGACCTCGTCATAGAGCGTCATACTGCGGGCGGAATAGCCGCCCCAGAGCGCGCGATTGCGCAAGTCGGCAAAATGCTCGATTGACGTCCGGCTTGCGAATTTCGCGGCTTCTGACCCTCTGCCATTGGCCACGGCCTTTGCGTAGTTGCGGTAAATTTCATCAACTTCGGCATCGACCGAACCGGAGCAGGCAGACACAAGGGACACGCTGGCCAATGCCAGAATTGAAGCCAGTTGATATGCGATCTTGCTCGCCATGGCGAAGTCCCTGCCCTTGTCCCTTAATCCTTTTCACGTGGAAACCATACAGTAGGTGGCACAAGAAATCGTAAACAGAAACAATCGATTGCAGAACGCATTGATTACGATCCGGCCTCGTCATCTTCGACAATCGTCTCTGCGGCCAGATAATCAGCACTTCTCATTTCGTAGAGCCGAGACGCGGTACGTTCGAATTCGAAAGCGCCATCGCCGGCAACGTAAAGTGCGTCAGGCTCTGCCTCCGCCGATATGATCACTTTGGCACGGGCTTCATAGAGCGCGTCAATCAGTGTTACGAAACGCAAGGCCGCATTGCGGTTTTCGGGGCCCAGCACAGGCACGCGATCAATCAACAGGGCATCGAAATGCCGGGCAAGAGACAGATAATCGGCTGCGCCAAGCGGGCGGTTGCAAAGTTCGTCAAAGCTCATGCGGGCGATGCCTGCCGCAACCTTCGGAATACGCCATTCGCGTCCATGAACCGTCAGATGGGTTTCATGCGGTGTTGCGCCGGAGGTCAGGCGATCCCACGCCGCATCCATCGCATGTTCTGCCTCCTGATTAAGGGGGGCGTAGTAGACGGGTGCCGCGGTCAGACGCTCCAGCCGGTAATCACGGTCGGACTTGATTTCATGGATATCATGCGTCGCCTTCAGGATTTCGATAAAGGGCAGAAAGCGCTGTCGGTTGAGGCCGTTCTTGTAGAGGTCATCCGGATGGCGATTTGAGGTCGCGACGACCACAACCTTCTGATCCAGCAAATGCTCGAACAGGCGGCTCAGCAACATGGCGTCGGCGATGTCGGTGACCTGGAATTCGTCAAAACAGAGCAGTTCAGCAGATGCAGCAATCTTGCGGGCGGCGGGCGGCATCGGGTCGTCGTCTTTGCCGCGCCCTGTCCAGCCGGTCGCTCTGCGTTCGCGAGAGGAGAGCTTTTTCCACTCATTGATAAAGGCGTGTGTTTCCTGCATGAAATCATGGAAATGAGTTCGGCGCTTGGCTTCGATGTTGACGGTTGAAAAGAACAGATCCATCAGCATGGATTTACCGCGCCCGACGCCACCCCAGATATAAAGCCCTTTCACGTCTGCGGGCTTTGAGAACCAGCCCTTGCCGCCACGGTTCTCAATACGGTTTTCAAGATCGTCCAGAAGTCGCGCGACTTCGGCCTGCCCGGCATCGGGCTCAATCTCGCCTGCGCTGATCCTGGCGTTATATCTGGAAAGCAAACCGGCCAATTATGTTTATCCCAGCAATCCGGAAATCTCGGACAAGAAAATACTCAATGCAGCGGGCGCCAGAAGAATGGTGATGACCACGCCAGCAATAGCACCGAAAAGGTGCGCATCATGGCCGATATTATCGTTCTGCGCACGCATGCCATAGAGGCTGTAGGCAACAAAGAGGACGCCGTAAAGCAGGGCAGGGATCGGCAGGATCGCGAAAAGGTAGATCATCTCGAACGGTTCAAACAGGCAGAAGCTGAACAGAATGCCTGAAACAGCCCCTGAGGCGCCCAATGCTGAATACTGAGGCTCGCGCGAGTGCACCAGAAGTGCGCCAATGTTACCGGCGATCAGCGCGCCAAGATAAACTAGATAAAAATTCTGGGAGCCAAGTATTTGCTCCATATATGGGCCAAAGAAAAACAGCGTCAGCATATTCACGAACAAATGCCCGGGATCGGCGTGCAGAAAGCCCGCCACCAGCACCCGGTGCCATTCCTGATTTTTCAGGACAGCCCGAACATTCAGCAGGCCCCAGTTCACGAATCCTGGATTTGAAAACCCGATCACGCTGATGACGACGTTAGCTACGAGGAAGATCAGCGTCGCTTGCGAAAAACTGAAAAAATCCATCACGCCATCCCCTGCATCCAAACGCGCCTGATGGAGATGGCCCCGCGCGAAGGAAAGTCAAACCGGTATCCCGGCACCTTGATAGGAAGGTGCGGGCAGATTTGAAACATAAAAATGGCGGCATCCGGGAGGGTGCCGCCTTCAAATTTCTGAGTAGGTGCCGAATTCAGCAGATCAGGCTGCAGCTTGCGGCTCCGATTGCGGCATCAGGCTTTGAAGAAACTCATAGAATTCTTCCGGGCGCTGAATGAACCGGTTGAATGGCAGGTCTTCCTTGGCAATCGCGTTTGGCGCGCAGTCACAGCCAGCTGCAATAGCTGCTTTCGCCACGGCGTCGCGCTGCTCACTGGCTGAAACAACAGCCATGCGGAATTGCCCCATTGAGGCTACGCGCGTGACGGTCATGCCTTCATCGAAACTGTCTGGCAGGCGCAGATCAAGCACGACAAGATCAAACTTCTCGAAACGAATCCGGCGCTCGGCCTCCATGAGATTGGCCGCAATGACTAGATCAAGTTGCAGACGCTTCCGGACGGCCTTGGTCGCCGCAACCATCAGCATTTCTTGCGCACGATAATGATCTTCGACCCAAAGGACCTTCATTGAACTAACCCCTAATCGTATCGTCCGCCCCAGCGGATACCATCAATGACTGAACAAAGTATTCGTTGTTACCTTTCTGGAAGGTAAACTTAACACTGCGAACACTTTCGGATTGGACGTCCAATCCTTAATTTTTGCTATAAAACCCCGGTCGAATGGAAAGCCGTATTCGCGCAGGCAGACAAGTGCGTCAAAGTAGAAAAATACGGAAAAATAGCCCAATACGCTGAATTCTATAAGGAAATTTCAGGTTGTCGTCTTTTTATCCTGGTTGCCGGTTGTTTGGCGGAACTGTGATGTTTAGTAGGTGAATATGAAAAACCGTTACCAAACAAGCATTTACACAATTTAATAAATACTATCGTCTGACCGCAAAATTAACAGAATTTCTTCATAAAAAATATTTGTATCTCTCAAAAGAATTTTGCGTCCTTCACATTCGGCGAGTAAATTCCGGACATGACCGAAACAGATCAGTCGCTTGATCATAACGCTGTGTTCCTGCCCGATCGGGAGAGGACCGACAAGCATATCGTCGATGTACTGATCGAAGAACGTTGCCCCAGCTTTGTCGGGCATTGGAGCTGGCCTCTGTTACGGCCGGTCCTTTTCCGGCTTCTGGGTTATGAAACGGCGGTACGAACGGCTGACCATGTAAAAACCCTGAACGGGTACAAGGCGTTCGATCATCTGGCGGCGGATCTGGAAATGAAGCTGACCCTTCATCACCATCGTGAACGCATGCCGGCAGACGGGCGGGTGATTGTCGCTGTCAATCATCCGACAGGCCTGGCGGATGGCATCGCGCTCTGGTCTGCGCTGACACGTATCCGGCGCGATATTCAGATTTTTGCGAATGCGGACGCCATCCGGGTCAGTGAGCGGCTGACCGATACGATCATTCCCGTGGAATGGCTCCCAGCAAAGCGCTCCACGGCGAAGACAAAGGAAACCCTCCGCCGGGCCAAGGAAGCATTCGATCGGGAAGAATGTGTTGTGATTTTTCCGTCCGGAAAACTGGCCGGAAAGGAAAACGGCCAGACGGTGGAACGTCCCTGGTTTCCAACCGTGGTGACGCTGGCCAGAAAACAGAACTGCCCGATTGTGCCGGTGAATGTCAAGGCCGAGAACTCCTGGCTTTATTATTTCTTTTCAAAGCTGAATGGCGAATTGCGCGATATCACACTGTTCTACGAGCTATTGAACAAGAAGGGCGTACCGTTCGAAATGACATTCGGACCGCAAATCCCTCCAGAGGCACTGAAGGGGGACGCGCAGGAAGTGACAGAGCGGCTTCAGACTTATGTTGCCTACCAGCTGGGAGAAAACCCTGACCTGCCTTTCGAGCAGGCAGCCCGCTCTTCCTGAAAATCAAGCCCGGCCCGGTCGAAATTTGGATGACCTGCCCATTTTCGTTCGTGTTCAATCTGCCCCCAAACTGGTATTAAGGCATGATTAACCATAACGAAGGGGGTTGTGATGGAAGTCCTGAACCAATTGTCAGACTGGGTGAATGCCACCTCATCTGACTATCGTCCGGAAATCGCCTGGGCGGTGCGGATCATCGCTGCATTTCTTGTTGTCCTTATTGGCTATCTGATCGCGAAAATCGTTTCAGGTCTGGTTGCCAGCGGCATTAACCGTGTGCCGGTTGTGCGTTCGGCCAATGAGGACGCTGTTTCCGGCGAGGCGACGATCGGCGCAAGTATTGGCAAGGCATTGTTCTACCTCCTTATGCTGATTGTTTTTGCGGTGGCCATGTCGCTGATCGGACTGACACAGGTCGTGGAACCCGTGCAGAACATGTGGAACGAGCTTTTATCCTATCTTCCAAGGGTGGTCGGGGCCCTTGCCATTGCCGGGTTCGGACTGTTGTTTGCCAACATTTTGCGCAAATTCGTTCAGTCACTTCTGCTGGCTGTCCGCGTGGATGATCTGGTGTCACCTGTCGAGGACGAACGCGCTGAAGGCCTCTCATCGGCAATTTCCTGGATCGTCTACGCCTTCGTCGCAATCCCGGTCATCATCGGCGCCGTTGGTGCGTTGGAAATTGATACAATCTCGACGCCATTGTCGCTAATGCTGAACGAAATCCTCAATGCCATCCCGAACATTGTTGTGGCGGGGCTGCTGCTCGTTATTGCCTATTTCATCGCCAACTTTGTCAGCAAGTTGTTGATGCAAATCCTGCCTCAGACCGGCATCGACACCTATGTCGAAAAGTTCGGCATGCTTGAAAACAAATCCGAAAAAGGGCTGACGGCCACAAAGGCGATCTCCGGCCTTGCGGGGATAGCCATCATGCTGTTTGCCGCTGTGGAGGCGACTAAGCTGTTAAATTTTCAGGTTCTGTCAGACTTTGTTGAGATCATTCTCGAACAGGGCGGTCAGATCCTGTTTGGCACCGTGATCATCTTCGTCGGTTTCATGTTTGCTAACATTGTGGGCCGCGTTCTGGATGCTGCGGGCTCGGGCATGTCTGATATGCTCGCCAATGTTGTGAAATACGTCATCATGGTTTTCGCAGCTATCCTTGGGGTGTCCCGTATGGGGCTGGACCCGAGCGGCGGTCAGTTCATCCTGAATATTGCTGAATACCTTGTACTGGCGATCGCCGTTGCGGTCGGCGTTGGCGGTGCGTTGGCTTTCGGGCTGGGCGGTAAGGACTGGGCTCGTGAGAAGCTCAACAGATGGTGGAAATAGTCCACACAGCTATAAGAATGAAAAAAGGGCTGGCACGTGCCAGCCCTTTTCTTTTGGTATGATGTCTGTGTCAGCGGTCTTGCTCGGACCGGCTGCCATACCAATCGATATTCCGTGTCATGAACATTGTCAGTCCGATTGCGGCAAAGCTGGCAAATGCGCCCACAAGAAGGGCGAAATCTTCCATGCGCATCAACATGTACATGAGCGCATAGACGGATGACAAAACGAGGAAAGCTCTTGTGCCGTAAACCCGGCTCTTGAATACCGACATGGCATAGCCTGAGGTCAGCAACACGGTCATTGCAGACGCTATGAAAAAGGCAGCATCGAAACCCATCTGTTCAGCCAGTGCGAGCAGAAGGAGGTAGAAGACCGCCTGGGCCAGCCCCACCAGAACATACTGGGCCGGGTGGGCACGGCGCGCACTGGTAATTTCAAACAGGAAATAGGCCAGGAACACAAAGCCGATGAACATGGCGGCATATTTCAGGGCGCGTTGGACGCTCTGATAGGGAGTCGCATTCTGGACGAACTCAACCCGCACTACGTTGGCAGGCGAGTTGATTTCCGAAAGCTCCAGATTGTTACCTGTGCCAGGAATGCCGCGGGCTTCATACGGGATCGTCCAGCGCGCGCTGAAGCCTGCCTTGTCTTCGGGATTGTCATACGTGGAGTGCTGGAAGCCCCCGGTTAGTTTCGGATCATCCCAATCACTGGTCAGATTGATCTCTGTGCTGCGGGCAAAGGGGGCGAAAGCAATCCAGCGTGCGCCCGAGAATGTCATCTTGGACGTCACGAGCATCTCGGCATCGCGGTTTTCAAGATCAGGCAGAGCGCTGGCAAGTTGCGTAAAATCCGGATTTCCATAGCGGGTGTTCGACTGTGTCCTTGAGGATTTCAGGGGCTCGACGCTCAGAGGTGCGCCGTCCAGACTGATCGCTGTTGGTTGGCGCGCAGACCGGCTATTGCTCATAGATACGATCAGTTTTGCCGCCTGCCAGTCTGCTTCGGCATCGTCTGGCAGCGCGTCGCGTAGTCTGGACGGGACAAATCGCGCTTCGAATGAGAGATCAGCGGCATAAATCGGAATCTGATGAATGCCGCTCTTTTTCTGCTCTGTTTCGACATTGGCGGTTATCGAGCCGGTTTCCGGGTAAACAACCAATTGGCCCGCCTTTTCGGATACACGCTGGTCCTCGAAATAGGTGCGCTGAGTGTAGGGCAGAACGAGCACAGGCCCCATGCTCGTCTGTTCGCCGCCATATCTATTGCTGATCTCGGCGGATACCCGTTCGGCGCGGCTGGACCGGTCGTAAACCACAGAGAAGACGAAGAGCGCCGGAATGGCCATCACCAGCGCCAGAACGCAAACAAGCAGAAGTTTCAGGCCAAAAGACCGGCTGGGCAGAAAGCCCAACGGCCCACCTGATGATGTGGAGGCTGGAGGTGGCTGTGGTGGTGGGGGCGGTGCGGATGGGTCTGGCCGTGTAGGCCGGGCCATGCCCTCCTGGTTACTGGTCATGGACGTGTCCCTCATTACAGATTTGTGAGATTCAAGAGACACGAAAAAACCGCGACCCAAATTGGGCCGCGGTGTGATGGTTTAAGGGATCAGTTTGGCCAGCTCGGCCTTATTTCTTCGCAACCAGCTGAACTGGCATATAGGTGTAGCCCTTTACAAAGCTGCCCTGCGTCCGCTTTGGCTCCTCAATCACGATGATGTCTTCAAAGCGCTTGAAGAATTCTTCCCACAGAATGCGCAGCTGCATTTCACCAAGACGGTTGCCGACGCAACGGTGAATGCCGAAGCCGAACGACAAATGACTGCGAACTTTCGGACGATCAATCCAGATGTCATTCGGGCGTTCGAAATGCGTTTCGTCGCGGTTGCCGGAGACATACCACATGGCGACCTTGTCACCTGCCTTGATGGTTTTGCCGCCCATCTCGACATCAACCAGCGCTGTGCGGCGCATGTGGGCGAGCGGCGTCTGCCAGCGGATGATTTCGGACACCATGCTCGGGATCAGGTCGTGATTGCCCTTGAGCTTCTTGAACTCATTCGGGAACAGATTCATGCCATAGACCGAGGCGGTCATGGAGTTCCGGGTGGTGTCGTTACCGCCAACGATCAGAAGGATAATGTTGCCGAGGTATTCCATCGGCTCCATGTTCCGGGTGTGCTCACCCTGGGCCAGCATGGTGATCAGGTCATTGCCTGGCTCGTTCGAGTTCACGCGCTGGTTCCAGAGTTCAGTGAAATACCCAAGGCATTCCATCAACTCGGCTCGCCATTGCTCTTCACCGCCCGGGCAGATTTCCGGGTTCTCGCGACCTGTTGCGACATCGGACCAGCGTGTCAGCTTACGGCGATCTTCGAACGGAAAGTCGAACAGCGTAGCCAGCATCATTGTGGTCAGCTCGATGGAAACCGTGTCCACCCAGTCAAAAGTCTCGCCAATCGGGAGACTGTCGAGAACCTTCTCGGTTCTTTCGCGGATGAGTTTCTCGAAATTCTTCAGGTTGTCCGGGCCTACGATTGGCTGAACGGTTTTGCGCTGAACATCATGCTTTGGCTGGTCCATCGCGATGAACATCGGCAGGACGAAATCGTCATCGAAGTCAAAAAGGGTGATGCCGCCTTTATATGCGTCGGAAGAGAAGCGGATATGGTCGGTGTCCACGGCCATAATGTCCTGATAGCGGGTGACGGACCAGTAAGGGCCAATCGGACTGTCCGGGCAGTAATGGATCGGGTCTTCATTGCGCATACGCTCGAAACGATCCCACATCGCATTGCGGCGCCAGAGCTCCGGATCCGTGATATCGAGTGTTTCAAGGTCAATCGCCGAAGCAGGCGGGATAGGTCCGTTCGGACGCACGTGCTTTTCGGTCAGGCGCCCGTCTTCAAGTCGCTCATATCGGCTGACGAATTCGGTTTCCTGCTTTTCTACTTCGGTTGCTGTATCGGCCATTTCGATATCTCCCCGTATCTGTTTTTCTGAGTATAGCACATTAACACAGCTCGTTAAGAAAAACCATGACGCACGCGTCATTTTTGTATGAAAAAAGTTCAGTGCAAACATGGCCGGACGAGCCTACATCGCTTATGTAACACTATATCAGATTAGGTGACTCAATATGAACTCGACTGCGATCAAGGCAGCGCTCTGCGGTATGGTGATGGTTTCTGCGTGCGATATGCGTGCGGGAAAGCAGGTGACCGAGCCGACGGAAGCGCCATCGGTGTCGCTGGCCGACATCAGCAATCAGCTGCAATCCGATACGCCGCGAATTGGCGAAGTGCCGGAAGTAGACATGGCTGCGCGCAACATCAATCCGCTGCGTACGCCCGAAAACTATCGTCAGCGCGATGTCTGGAACGGTTTGCTGGCGCAGGCGCGTCAGGATCCGGACTATCTCAATCGGTCCATGACCAAGACGCTGGCAAGCCTGAATAGCCTGCCGGTCAGCTTGCCTTATGGCGATTACCAGGAGGTGCTGGAAGACACGGCCGCTATTCATGCGTCTGCTCTGAATGGCGACCGGACGGCACATGAAGCGCAGGCGCAGGCGTTTGCCTATATTCAGGATGGTATTCGACTGGGTACAATTCAGGAATATGAGCAGGCGATCGGCGAGCGCATCATGCTGGTGGATTTCGAAAAGCGCGTCGCGAATTTTCAGAAGCGTACCTATCTCAATTATTTTCTGACGCTTGATCGCTTGCAAGCGGACTATTCAGACGAGGAAATTGCCGAAATGGCGAACAGCGCCGCTGAGAAACTGGCGGCGCGCGACCCCGAACAGGGCTGATATTACAAATTTTTCAGCTCGCGGTTTGGTCATTAGAGCAGATTGAAAAATCAGCATATTTTCAGCGGAGTTGCAATTTTCGGGCGCTCGCCCGTAGTGTAGTGAGGAACTGACATTCGGGCGGCGTGTTCTTATCCCCATCTCGGCAAGACGCCGAAAAGGATAGGGAGAGAAAAGAGATGTCTAAACTTGTTTACTGCTCGGTTGGCGCTTTCGCGCTCGCAAGTATTGCGGCCTGTGGCGCAGATAATTCCAGCCAGAGCGAAGTACCCGCAACGACGATTACCACCGAAACGCAAGGCAATGCCGCTGGCCTGGCTGATGTTCAGGCTGAGATCGACAAAGCGCCGGAAGCCGTACCAGCCGATATGGTTGATCCGGCTGCCAAGAACATAAATCCGTTCCGGGGCCTTTTTGAAGAAGGTCGGGCAAAGGAGATTGAGGCGGCCATGAAAGACACGACTGCTGATATCACGGCCGACGAACGTCTCGAAGAAGCACGGGCCGTTCTGGTGGAAGGCGCGCCTTCCGCTGACACAGAGAATTACGAAACGGCTCTGACTTGCGCGGCGCATTATGATGCCGCTGGTCGCCTTGGCGCTTTGCCGGCCCATGAGGCTCAGTCAGCAGCCAAAACGGTTATGAGCGGCCCGGTGTTCGGCGCTGAACAACTGGTTCGGACGTCAATGACGGAAGATGAAGCAGAAGCTTATCTGGAGACCTATCGCAGCACCAGCTATCAGGCTTACCTCGCCATGCGTGCGGACCTGATGGAGGCAGCGGAAGAACCAGAGGCCGTATTGGAACAAGCCGATGCCTGTGCCGAGCCGCTTGGCTTTATCCGGACCTCAGAACCGGTAGATGAAGCCGAAACCTCTGACAGCATGGATGAGCTTTAATCGCTCGACCATCCTGAATGAACGAAGCCTGGCAGATCAGTCTGCCGGGCTTTTTCGTTTTATCGATAACTCTCGCCGGACCAGTCTTCGGCCGGTATAGACGCCAGAAGGACTACCCGGAAGATAAGGTCGTCGCCGGGCTTGATATCGGCCCCTGCACCGCGTTCGCCATAAGCGATTTCTGAAGGCAGATAGATCAGCCAGTCATCTCCCGGACACATCAGGCTAAGCGCTTCCGTCCAGCCTGGAATCACTCGATTGGCCGCAAAGTTAAGCGCTTCTCCCCGCTTGAGGGACGAGTCGAAAACCTTGCCATCCGTCAGGCGGCCCTCATAGTGCACAAAGGCGCGATCGCTATCCACCGGGCCGCTCTCGCAGGCTTCACCCGCCTGCAGCACAATGTATTCAAGGCCCGAATCCCGTTTGTGGACTTCTTCGCGCTCGTGATCCCATTCCGGATTGGCGTAGGTGGCCCAGGGGTTGTTCGGTGCTTCAGCTGGCGTTGCCTCCATCCTCGGGATGGGCTGGTCAGACGAGCTGCCGCAAGCTGTTAGCGAAAGGGTGAGTGCGCTGAAAAGCGCGAGTGAACCGGTCCGGATCATGAATAAGGCTCCGTTCTTTAAAGGTCAGTCGACATTGAGCTTGCGGGGAGGATAACCGGAAGCGGTGAGCGCTTCCACGACTTCCTGCGTATGCTGCGCATCGCGGGTTTCGATCAGAATGTCGAACTCGGCGCCTTTTGCCGGTACATCAAGCGCCAGCCGGTTATGGGCGACTTCAATGATGTTTGCGCCGCAATCACCGATCACCTTGGAGACGCGCGCCAGCAGACCCGGGCGATCATCGCCGATGATGCGGATATTGGCGAGGCGTTTCTCGCGTACAAGGCTGCGGGTAAGAACCGAGGCAAGCAATCGGGTGTCGATATTGCCGCCGCAGAGCACAAGGCCGACGCGCTTGCCGGTAAACTTGGATGGATAGGAGAGAAGGGCTGCCAGACCAGCTGCGCCTGCGCCTTCGGCAATGGTTTTCTCAACCGTTGCATAAAGCGTGATGGCGCGTTCCATCGCGTCTTCTTCAACCAGTACCACGTCATCGACGAGACGTTTACAGGCCTCGATATTGCGGCGACCAACCTGTTTGACGGCAATCCCCTCAGCGATTGTGGCGCCGCCAATTGTATGCGGCTCATTGCGCATTTCTGAAAGCAGGGACGGGTAGAGACGCGGCTCGACGCCCGTTATCCGGATATCGGGCTGGAGCGCCTTGGCTGCTGTCGCAATGCCGGAAATCAGGCCACCGCCACCCACAGGAACAACGAGAATGTCGAATGGTTCATCGACGTCTTCAAGCATTTCCAGCGCAATTGTGCCTTGTCCGGCCATGACGAGTTTATCATCAAACGGGTGAATGAAGACGAGGTTTTCGCGCGCTTCCATGTCATAGGCATGCTGGCGGGCTTCATCGAGCGTGTCGCCTTCCAGAACCACGCGCGCGCCGAAATTACGCGTGTGCTGAACCTTCACGAACGGGGTGTTCTTCGGCATGACGATTGTGGCCGGTACACCCAGGCGCTGGGCATGATAGGCGACGCCCTGTGCATGGTTGCCGGCAGACATGGCGATAACGCCACGTTTTTTCTCTTCGTCTGTCAGTCCAAGCAGGCGGTTAAGTGCGCCACGTTCCTTGAAGGCCGCCGTGAACTGGAAATTCTCAAACTTAATCCAGACTTCTGCGCCCGTAATGGCAGACAGAGTTTTCGACATACGCATGGGCGTACGCAGAACCTGTCCTTCGATACGTTTCGCGGCGGCCTGGATATCTTCCAGTGTCAGTGGGGTTTCTTCAGTCACGTTCAGGTCTTCAGTTTCTCCAGCATGGCACCCATGGCGGCATGCACGGCGTTAATGGCTTTCAGAGGCCGGACCATCACTTTGAAATCAACAATTTGTCCACCCTCATTCCAGCGGATCATGTCGATTCCATTGATGTGCAGGCCGTCAATCTCAGATTCGAATTCAAGGACAGCGTTCGTTCCGCCGTCAAACGCGCGAACGTAGCGAAACTTGTCGCTGCCAAGCACCTTGTCTGCGGCAGACAGATACATGAAGGTGATCTCTTTGCCTTCCTGTGGGGTGTGAACGACAGGCGAGTGAAACACCACATCATCGGCCAGCATGTCCCGCAGGGCATCCAGGTCATGGGTCTTCATATAGTCATACCATTTTTGCAGGTTCGCGCTTGTCATTTGGTGTTCCCTCCCGAGCCGCTATTTCAGTTCCACTATGGCTTCATACTGGTTCAGCTTTGAAAGCGCTGTCGCAAATTCTGCCTCAATAAGCAAATGAAGGCGCGCGTTGGAAAGGTTCCCGGCGCGGATCCAGAGTATCAGTGGCGGTGGCTCCGCTACCAGGTCGATAAAATCGCGATCTTTTGTGACGATCACACCATTCCGGTCGCGGCAAGGCTGATGATCTCCTGATCTCGCGCATCAAGCGCCAGACAATCGGAGACGTGCTCGGCGGCGTGCCCCATTTCCGAAAGGCGTCGCGCCAACCAGGGCGGTAGATTGGCATCGACAGGGAAATACACGACTTACTCGGCGGCAGTGTACGCCAATGGGTTGTCCGAGGCTCGCGCGGCGTAGGTCAAAGCCGCTGTAAGTCGGCATCCTCCAGATAAGGATACGCTTCCAATATGCCTGCCCGTTGTTCCCCGGCGGCGAGCAGATCCAGAATATCGCTTACCCGGATACGCAGTCCTCGAATTGTTGGTTTTCCCCGACAAATTTCAGGATCAATAGTGATAGGTGGGTAGATTTCAGCTGTCATGGACGCGCAGGCTCAGTGTCTGATGATGCTCTATACTACGATAGAAATGCCGAAAAAGTAACTCTCTCAGCCGCGAGCCACCAAACCCTCACCCAGATCGGAGGGATCATGCTCGGCCACCAGATGACCGGGCGCGATCTCAACAAGCTGTGGCTTATACTGTTCGGCGTCCGCATCATCGATCAGTTTTGACTTCATGAAACGGAGCGTCGCGCGTCGATCCAGCGGTGAAGGCAGGTCGCCTTCAAGCTTTTGAATTTCCCGCGCGCGTTCCTCCTGAGGGTCTGGGTTTGGTACCGCCGAAATCAGGGCTTTGGTGTATGGATGGCGCGGATTGTCATAGATCTCGTTACGATTGGCCAGTTCGACCACCCGGCCCAGATACAACACCATCACGCGATGGCTAATTTCACGGACGACAGCCAGGTCGTGGCTGATAAAGATCATGGAAAGATCAAACTCCTTCTGGAGCTCAATCAGCAGGTCGATGATCTGGGACTGAACAGATACATCAAGGGCTGACACCGCCTCGTCACAGATCACCAGTTTGGGCTTCAGAATCATGGCGCGGGCAATGCCGACGCGCTGGTTCTGGCCGCCAGACAGCTCGTGCGGATACCGGTTGATCAGTGCTGGGTCGAGCCCGCAGCGCGGCATGATCTCACGAACCTTTGCCTCTCTCTGCTTGCCGTTCAGGGCCGGTTGAAACACCGTCAGCGGCTCTCCAATGGACTGTCCGATTGTCATCCGCGGGTCGAGGCTGGCGAACGGGTCCTGAAACACGATCTGCAGATCGCGGCGGCTGGCACGAAGTTCTTTGGCGTTCACAGATGTCAGGTCGCGTCCGAGCCAGGAGACGGCCCCGGCGCTGGCCTCGACAAGACTGAGAACAGCGCGGGCAAGCGTGGACTTTCCGCAGCCCGATTCGCCAACCACACCCAGTGTTTCGCCTGGCCTCAGGTCAAAGCTTACCCCGTCAACGGCACGAAGCTGTTTGGTTTTGCCCCACAAGCCGCCCGGCACCTTGACCGGGAATGAGACCTGAATGTTTTCAACCTTCAGATTGGGCTCGATGTGCTCAGCCGGCGGCGGCGACAAGGCGGTACGACCGGGGCGATCTGGCTGATCGATCCGGGGCACGGCCTCCAGCAACTTTTTTGTGTAGTCATGGCGCGCCTCATAGAAAATCTGATCGACACTGCCAGTTTCGACAATCTCGCCATGCTTCATCACCAGAAGGCGGTCACACATCCGCGCAACAACACCCATATCATGGGTGATCAGTACGATGCCTGTGCTCGTGGTTTCCTTCAGCTCGCGCATCAACTCCAGAACCTGCGCCTGCACAGTCACGTCGAGCGCGGTGGTCGGTTCATCGGCGAACAGCAATTTCGGTTCGCACAGCATAGCGACGGCGATCATGATCCGCTGACGCATACCGCCGGACAGCTCATGCGGAAACTGATCAAGGCGTCGTTCCGGCTCCGGAATGCGCACGCGTTCCAGCCAGTCAATGCAGATCGCATCGGCTTTCTTGCCGCTCAGGCCGCGATGGATGGCCAGAACTTCACGCAGCTGAGCACCAATCGTCATATGGGGCGTCAGGGATGTCAGCGGATCCTGAAAAATCATAGACATTTCAGAGCCGCGAAGACGGCGGCGCTGAGCTGGCTTGAGGGAGAACAGATTGCGGCCTTCAAAGCTCACCTCGCCTTGTACGCGGCCATTTCCGGCCAGAAGCCCCATCGCCGCCAAAGCGCTTTGGCTTTTGCCTGAGCCGGACTCGCCAACAATGCCAACGCATTCGCCGGGGCGGACATCAAAGGAAATGCCCTTCACCGCATTGACCACACCGTCGGGCGTGTCGAATTCGACTTCAAGATTTTTAACGCTCAATAGCGGGGTGGTATTCTGGGTCATGTACGCTCAGCTCTCTGTCTGCCAAGGCAGCTTATTCGCAGAAAAATGTTTTCCTAGCCTAAAGACAGATGATTGCTGACATTTCCACCGGTTAGATGCAATAAATGTAGTCAGGTACACAAAGGGAGGCATTTGTGGCGGTTATCAATTATCTTACCACCTGTATTTTTGAACACGGCGCGATCAATAAACTCACAAAGACGCTGTCATCTTTTGGTGTGACCAAGGCATTCGTCGTAACCGATCCGGGCATCAAGGCCATCGGATTGCTGGATAAGGTGCTCGAGCAGCTCCAACTCGACCATGAAGTGTTCGCCGAAACCGAAGCCAACCCGGTCGAGAAACAGGTCAAACAGGTCGTTGAACTCTACAAGGCATCTGGTTGTAACGGGATTGTCGCGCTGGGTGGCGGATCGTCAATGGATCTGGCCAAGGCGACAGGCCTTCTGGCCACGCATAACGAGCCTCTGGAAACCTATGCGGCCATGTCTGGCGGAACGCCCAAAATTGGCAAATTGCCGCCTCTGATCGCCATTCCCACCACAGCGGGTACAGGTTCTGAGGTCAGCGTCGGCGCGATTGTGACCATGGATAATGGTCGCAAGGAAACTTTCGTGTCGCAGAATCTCATCCCTGTGACGGCTATTTGCGATCCAGATCTTACGCTGGGCTTGCCGCCCATGCTGACAGCTGCAACCGGTATGGATGCCGTCACCCATTGTATTGAAGCAGTTCTGGTGCCTGCGCCAAACCCGCCAGCAGAAGGCATTGGCTATGATGGTGTTTTCCGGGCGGTGGGTGAAGGCTGGCTGAAGCGTGCTGTTCAGGACGGCGCTGATCCGGAAGCGCGCTGGCACATGATGATGGCATCCTATGAAGGCGCGCTCGCTTTCGTTAAGGGGCTTGGCGCAGTTCACGCCCTGTCTCATGCTGCGGGCCGGCTTCATGAGTTGAAACTGCATCACGGCACGCTGAACGCTATCTGGCTGCCTCATGTTCTGCGGATGAATCAGGGATCAGCCGACACCAAATATGAGCGGCTGCGCATGATGATGAAACTGCCTGAAAATGCTGATATGGGCGATGCAATCGCGAAGCTCAATCAGGATATCGGTATCCCGGAAAAGCTATCGGATATCGGACTGTCCGCAGACTTTGGGCCGTCAATTGTCGATTATGCCATGAAAGATCTGGCGCATCTGGGCAATGCAAAACGGCTGGAACGCGAAGACTACGAAACGCTGTTCGAACAGGCGCTCTGACCGGGGTACGTTTTACGGCTTACCCATTCTGTCCATTGAAGGGATAGAATGGGTAGGGGTCAGCATACACAACTGCTGTGGACATATTAAGCGCTTCTGTCAGGGCACGGATTTTCCGGTTGCTCTGATTTGATGGAATATTCTGTTTGTAGGCCAGCACGGCCTCACCCGCAGGCGTCATGGTCGCCAGATCAAAGCCAGCAAAGGCGTCATCCTGACTGGCCCAGTCATTGAACAGCGTGCGGCCTTTTCCGCGATTCTCACGGAAGATTCTCAGGGCGCGTCCGGCGTCTGAGTTTGTCTCAAATCGAACAATGAAACGCGGCTCGATATCCTCGCTGGTGATCGCCGCCATGGCCAGCGGGTTTTCACCCTTGAGCCGGTCTTTGTCCTGCCAGACGCCAAGGCTTTCAAGGCGCGCTTCGAGCCAGTCTGCAAGAAGTGGCCGGCCACCCCGGTCCGCAGGTGTGACGGTAATGGAAAGAAGAAGCACTGCCGTCACAACCGCGCAAAGCCCCACAATGCCAACGCGAAGGACGAATGCGTCAAGGCTTAGCTGTTTCCTGACCTGGTTCATACGGCGAGACTTCTTGTCGTTCATGTATCTGAACCATGTGACAAGCAAATCGGATGCCAGCCGATCAGAGAACGGTGTTGCGGAGATGTGACGATCATTCAGCTCCAGGTCTTGGCCTGTGGAGCTCCGAGATATGTCCAGCGTCTCAGAAGGATTTCCATCGGGCCGCGTTTGAAAAACAACAGCCAGATGCTGACAAAGCTCAGTGTGAACAGGCCGGTGGCAAGTGCGATAAGCGCAGCCTCAAATGCGTTGAGCTGATTGTAAAGCCCCAGACCGAATTCAAGTGTGACAAAGGACAGAATTACCGATTGGAGCAGATAGGCTGACAAGGTCGCCGAGCCGCCGCGTGCCAGAAATCGCAGAATGCTGCCCACCCTGAACTGGCAGATTTTCGCGATCAGACCAGCATAACCAAGCGAGGAGAAGGCCGATGCCCCCATTAACAGACCCATGGCAAACAGCGTTTCGGCTGATTGACGGTCCTCTGAGCCAGCATAAATGCCCGCCGCACCTAGGCTGGCAATCACGCCGATTGGTAGAAGCACCCAGCGCGACCACCACCAGAATTTTGCAAAAGGGTCTGAGATCAGTCCGGTTCTGAAAAAGGTCAGTCCGAGTAGGAAAAAACCGAAAGCCGATATTCCCTGCGTCATGATTACCGCGGGCGGCAGAGCTGGGAGCATTTGAAGCCGAACCCCGGCCACCTGCAGAAATGAGCCGCCTTCAAACACCTCATCCTGAGCCAGCATGATTTCAGTCTGCTCCGCCATACCCTGTTCGAATTCGGCACGAATAGAGGGGTCATCAATGGTTTCCATGACCCATAGCAAACCAGACATGCCAAGCAGAATGATGGTCTGCAGCGCGATCAGAACGACCGCCCAGATCACGAAGTCCCTCGGGCTGCCATTTCGCACCAGATAGAGGATGCAGCCCAGAATGGCGTAGGTGACCAGAATATCACCCAGAAACAGGAAGATGACATGCATGAGGCCCAGGAAAAGGAGTCCCGCCATGCGCCGAAAATAGCTGGGTGCAAACGCGACACTTTTTCGTTCCGCTGATGCCATCTGATAGCCCAGCCCTGCGCCAAACATCATGGAAAAGAGCGAATAGGATTTCAAGGTGAAGAGGCCGGCCGTCAGCCAGATGGCCCAGTGATCAAGGCTGCCGCCATCGGAATGCTGGAAACCCAATCCCATATTGGTCGAAAAAGCCTCAACATTGACCATCACGATGCCGATCAGAGCGAATGCGCGGATCAGGTCGGGCATGATATCTCGGGAAGACGAAGGCATTTCACTCATTGTCTGCTCCCGTTTGGACTTTCTTGTCAGAGCATGAGCCAGTACAATGGAACATCACACCTCCGACCGAGGGCCTGTACGAGCCGCGCGCAATGACGGTCGGTTGTTGATTGTTCATGACGTCCCCCGATGTCTCCATCAAAGAGTGCAGTTTCCTCCCTGATCAGAGGAAGTGCAAGTCTCAACCGAATTTTTCACCAAGATGGAATGCCGTGCTCCGCTTCGCAGCCTGCATTGCAAATTTGAGGGTCAGAGCCTTGCGTCGGGCCGGGGCCAGCCTGTGCTCAGGTGCGGGTCGCGTCAGGGCACCGCCAAACTGATCGGCAATGATAAGCCCGGTATCAAGTGGCAGCAATTCGGTTGGGAAGTCCTCGCAAACGGCGAAAAAGAATTTATCGCAGAAGGGGCGATACTCGTGCCATTTACAGTCGCTTTCATAATCGGCGCGACAGGATTTGACCTCAATGATCCAGATCTCGCCCTTCTCCGATAAGGCCATGATGTCGGACCGGCGGCCATTGGCGAGGCGGAGTTCGGTCGTGCACCCCATTGCCATCTGGTCCATGAGCCTCAATGCGCCGAGCGTGACATCGCGGGTGATTTCGGGCGCGGACAGACTCATTTTACCAGTTCGGCCTTGAACGGTCGGTCCAGCAACGCAGAGATCGCCTCCTGTAGGGTGATTTCTTCGCTGAGAACACGGTTGATTGCGTTACAGATCGGCATGTCCACACCATGGCGTTCGGCCAGGGAGACGACGCCTGGTGCCGTTGCCACGCCTTCTGTCACAGCCGTTCGTGCGCCTAGGATCTCGGCAACGGATTGTCCCTCTCCGAGAGCTTTGCCAAAGCTCATATTGCGGGACTGGGGAGATGAGCAGGTCAGGACCAGATCGCCCAGCCCGCAAAGCCCTGAAAGCGTGTCCGCCCTTGCGCCCATTGCGACGCCCAGGCGTACCATTTCGGCAAATCCGCGTGAAATGAGAGCCGCATGCGCCGAGCGGCCCATTTCCAGTCCCTCAACCGCACCACAGGCAATGGCCAGCACATTTTTTACAGCGCCGCCGATTTCTGCGCCGGTCAGATCGCTGCTCCAGTATGGGCGGAAAAGCGGGCGGCCAACGCTTTCCATCCAGGTCTTGCCAAGTGTTTCGTCCGCGCAGGCCAGTGTAACAGCTGTCGGCAGGCCGAGCGCGACATCGCGTGCGAAACTCGGTCCTGAGAGCACCGCTGTCGGTGCGTTTGGGCGGGTTTCGGCCAATACATCTGCCATGAGTTCCAGAGAGCCGCGCTCTACACCCTTGGCGCACAGAACAAAAGGCGTATCAGCGGGAAGGATGTCGCCTATCTGCTCAAAGACGCTGCGTGCGAACTGGGCAGGCACGACCGCCATGATGGCATCGCAGTCAGCTATATCTTCGAGTTCGCTTGTCGCCGGAATGGCAGGCAGGGGGATTTCAGGAAGGAAATCAGGGTTCCCATCGCCTTTGGAAAGAGCGTCTGCCACGCGCGTCTCGCGCGCCCATAACAGAACATCGCGGCCAGCTTCCTGGGTTGAGTAGGCCAAAGCTGTTCCCCAGGCCCCGCCGCCAAGCACGCCGATTTTCTGAAAAATCATGATTTGAGGGTCCTGTAGGCTGAAGTTATCATTGATGATTCAGTATTTCTCATTATGGTTTTTGCATGGACGAACGTACAGATACCAAGGACTGCATCCTTAAGGCAGCGATGGACCGTATTCTACACTATGGATACGGCAAAACCACAATGGCCGAAATCGCGAAGGACTGCGATATGTCGGCGGGCAATATCTATCGGTTTTTCAAGTCTAAGCTCGATATTGCCGAAGCTATGGCGCGAAAGACAAATGCTGAGGTTTTTCAGAGGTTTGCAGAGATTTCACGCGACACCAAATCCCCTGCAACCGAGCGTCTGAAATCGTTCTTCCTGTATCGAATGGAGCGAACCTACGAACTTCTGGAAAAAGACGCCAAGGTTCTGGAAGTCGCACATGTTCTGGGGGAAGAACGACCAGAATTCGCAAATGAAGAGTTGGCGCAGGAGCGGATATACCTCGTTCAAATACTCAATCAGGGTGTTGAGAAAGGGGAGATCGAACTGCCTGGGACATCAGAATTTGTCGCCGAAATGCTGCAGACCACAATGATGAAATTCGGCTATCCTCAACTATGGAGCGCCCTGACGCTGGAAAAACTGCGTCGTGAATTTGATGGCGTATGGGATATTTTGTTCGCGGCGCTGCGGCCCAGAGAGTCGTGAACATTTTTTAATCTGTTCATCCGTAACGAGGTGGCCTCCAGTATCACTCTGATTCTGGTTAGATGAGTTCATCCTCGCGCGGCTGAAATCCCGCGATCAGATAATTTTCGGTATCCTCGTGAATATCGAGCTTGCCAAATTCGAATGCCCGTCGGTCCATCACCAGATCCCTTGGGGTCAGGGGTCTCGACAGGGCCAGTCCCTCAAGCGTGCGCGCCCGTGAAAAGGCGACGTAGGCCTGGCCGTGCGCAAACATGCCATTGTCGAAGTCGATATAGACCTTATCGAGCGTCAGCCCCTGTGATTTGTGAATGGTCACAGCATAAGCGAGCCTGATAGGTAATTGCCGGAATGAACCAACAACCGAACGGTCGACCTTGTCGGATTCCTTGTCGAGTTCGTATCGGTATTTCTCCCAGACGGCTGTTTCAATTCGATGCGTGTCGCCATCAATCGAAACGAAACAGGCATCGTCATCAAAGCCTTCAACCACGCCCAGAGACCCGTTGACGAAACGACCTTCCGGATCGTTCTTTATGAGCATGACCCGTGCGCCCTTTTTCAGCTCAAGAATATTCTCCGTAGGCTGACTTTTGTCATCGAACTGGCCTTCAACTCTGGCTTGGAAGGCATAGGTATCGCCGTCCAGTGCTTCGAGCCGTGCGCGATTGATCCGGTTTGCATTCGCGTTGTTTGGGGTCAGCACAACATGCGTGGCGCTGGCTTCAATTGCGCTTTGTCTCGATACGCAGGCATTGAGCGTTTCCGCATCGCTTTGTTCGAGGCGACCGTTTCGGATCGCATGCAGCAATTGCAGGAAAGCCGGGTCGCTCTGCCGATGCACTTTCTTGAGGGCCACGAGGGCAAAAGCGCCGCTTTGAAACGCATCGGCCTGGAAGAAATACGGATTGCCATAGCGTTCCAGAAGGATCTCGCCCTCATCGCGGCCAATCACGGGCGGTAATTGATGCAGATCGCCAGACAGAACCATTCGCACACCGCCAAATGGCTTCTTCGATCCGCGATTAAGCTTCAGCGACTTGTCGATCGCGTCCATCATGTCAGCGCGCACCATCGAAATTTCATCAATGATGATGGTTTCAAGCTTTTTAATGAGGCGCGCATTACGCAGCCTTTTCACGTCACCCTGATCAAGCAGGCGTGGCGGGAATTTGAAAAAGGAGTGTATGGTCTGCCCGCCCACATTCATCGCCGCGATTCCGGTGGGCGCGAGCACGACAGCCTTGTCCCCGGCCTCGGCGAGAAACCGTCGCAGCAAGGTCGTCTTGCCGGTTCCGGCGCGCCCAGTGAGGAAGACATTCCCGGTAGGCGAACGGGATCGTCCGCTGATCCATTCGAGCGGTGTGTCCGTTTGTTTTTCCAGGCTTTCGCCAGAGCTCATCTTGATGCTCGCATCTCTCACGCACTATGTGAGGCAGGTAACAGATTGAAAAGGTTGGCCCAGCATGACACCGGATCAGGTCGAACGCTATAAGCGACACCTTCTCGTGAAGGAAATTGGCGGGCCTGGCCAGAAGAAATTGCTCGGTGCACGGGTCACGGTCATTGGTGCGGGCGCTCTGGGCGGTCAGGTTGCGCTGACGCTGGCGGCAGCCGGCATCGGTCACATTCAGGTGTTTGATGATGACAGGGTGGAGCTTTCCAACCTCCAGCGGCAAACCCAGTTTTCGACAGAAGATGTTGGCGCTTTGAAAGTCGAAGCGCTGGGCCGCAGACTGGCTGCGCTCAATCCCGATGTCTCGCTCGACATGATTTCAGAACGCTGGGGCGAGGGCCGGTCATCCATTGAAGCAGACCTCTTGCTGGATGGAACGGACAATTTTGAAAGCCGCTATCAGATCAACGCCTGGAGTAGGGCCAGGGGCATTCCGCTTGTGTCTGGCGCTGTTGCGGGCTGGCAGGGCCAGGTCATGCTGGTTAATCCGGCAAACAAACCGGATGCGCCGTGCTATCGGTGTTTCGTGCCGGACATCCCTCCCGATGCTGGCAATTGCAATGATCTGGGCGTGGTCGGGGCTGTGACCACGATGACCGCCAATCAGATGGCGTTGCTGACGGTAAAGTATTGTCTGGGATTGCCTGTAAAACCCGGTGATCTGTGGTTGTTTGATGGATTGGCAGGAAGAACCCGCCAGGTGGGTATCATGCAGGACCCGGCCTGCCCTGTATGTCGTAGCGGAAAATAGCGAAAACTACCTTGCCAGCCCCGGGCGTATGGGGCATCTGTCGTGACAGAATTATGACATAAATTGGCTGAGACGGGCGATGGTCAGGCGTGTTTTCGTAGTCTTCTTGATACTGGCGGCGGCGCTCGCGGCCGGCTGGTTGGCACTACGACGCTCCGATATTCCCTATGACTCGCTCGAAGCTCGCTACGCTAATGAACATTCACAGTTTCTGACCCTCCAAAACGGGTTGATCGTCCATTATCGTGACGAGGGTGACCGGGACGCACCGGTTATTGTGCTGCTTCACGGGTTTGCGTCATCAATTCATACCTGGGATGAGTGGGCGGAACGCCTCCGACAGGATTATCGTATCGTCCGGTTCGACCTTCCAGGTCACGGGCTGACGCGCGTCACGGATGAAACGGATCTTAGCACGGCAGGTCTGGTCTCGTTCGTGAACTCGGTCACTTCAACGCTAGGACTGGACGAGTTTGTGCTGGTCGGTTCATCCATGGGCGGACATACCGCGTGGCGTTATGCGCTGGAACATCAGGACCAGTTGAAGGGACTGGCTTTGCTTGCCGCAGCGGGGCTGCCCGAAGACGCCGAAAATGAGAACACACCTCTGGTTTTCAAGCTGATCCAGAACCCGGTTACCGGGCCATTGATGAAGGATCTGGATATCAAGCCACTTATCCGGAACGGCATTGAAGATTCATTTTTTGATCAGAGCTTTGTCACCGAGGAAATGATTGACCGCTATGCTGATCTCGCTCGTGGGCCAGGCCACAGAGCCGCGCTTCTCAGCCTTGCGACGCGTCAGGATCTGCGGGCAACACAGAAGGCTCAGCAGCTCAAGACACTCACTGTGCCAACGCTGATAATGTTTGGCGATTCAGATAATCTGGTACCACCATCCTTCGGTCCACGATATGTCGACCTGATCGACCGATCTGAGCTCATTGCCTATCCGAATGTCGGCCATTTGCCTCAGGAGGAAGTGGCCGAACAGAGCGTTGCCGATTTTATGGCGTTTCTGTCCGGCCTGGATCTGGATACAATGTCAGAGAGCGGTGCATCGGGCGAAGCCGTGATGCAGACCGAGGGCGTGCCGCTGGATTAACATTCGGCGTCTGCTTGCCTGAAGCCTAGAGCATGGCCGGGATGACGCGATCAGGCGGCTTGTGACCATCCGCGAACGTCTTGATGTTGATGATTACTTTCTCGCCCATTTCGATACGGCCTTCTTCGGTGGCCGAGCCAAGATGCGGGATCAGCACAACATTGGGCAATTCTTTCAGGGTCGGATTGATTGCGGGTTCATGTTCGAAAACATCAAGGCCAGCTCCAGCAATCTTGCCAGCCTCAAGAGCTCGCGCCAGCGCTGCTTCGTCAATGACTTCGCCACGCGAGGTGTTCACGATGAAAGCGTGAGGCTGGACGATATCCAGGCGTCGTGCCGACAATAAATGATATGTGGCGGGTGTGTGCGGGCAATTGACGGAGATGAAATCCATACGTGACAGCATCTGATCCAGGCTGTCCCAATAGGTGGCGCCCAGCGCGTCTTCAGTGCTTTGCGAAACCGGCTTGCGATTGTGGTAGTGGATCTGCATGCCAAAGGCCTTTGCCCGGCGCGCGACGGCCTGACCTATCCGTCCCATCCCGATAATGCCGAGCCGTTTGCCGGTAATCCGGCGTCCCATCATCCATGTCGGGGTCCAGCCTTTGAATTCGTCATTCTCGATGGCTTTCACACCGTCCAGCAACCGGCGGGGCACAGACAATAGCAGTGCCATGGTCATGTCAGCGGTGTCTTCAGTCAGAACGCCGGGCGTGTTGGTGACGGTTATGCCGCGCTGGGTCGCGGACTGAACATCGATATTATCAATGCCAGCGCCGAACTGGGCGATCAGGCGAAGCTGCTCTCCCGCGCGCGCCAAAATGCGACCGTCAATCTTGTCTGTAACAGTTGAAACCAGGACATCGGCGCGCGAAACAGCGTCGGCCAGTTGATCCTGGGACATGGGCTCATCGGTTTCGTTGAGCTCGGCATTGAACAATTCCTTGAGGCGAAGCTCTACAACGGCTGGCAGTTTCCGCGTCACAATGACTTTGTATTTTGGCGAACTCATTGCGTCCCTGTTTCCCTGTTTTTTCCAACCAGTAGCAAACACTGCGCGTTTGGCAAATGCGACGCGTGGCACCGCCTGCGATTAGGCAGAAAGTGTTTACCTCTGATTCACCAAAATCGGCAAAAATTGCCTCTTAGCGTTAACACTTTTTCTGGTGAAAGTTCTGTCATGCGCCGTCTTCTGCTTGCCGTGCTTACTGCGCCCCTGCTTGCCGTTTCTTCAGCGTCCGCACAGGAAAGTGCGATCGACAATGTCCGCGAAACATCCGGGGCCACATTTCGTATCAGTGCTTTTTCGGGCAAACCCGTGCCGCGCTTTGAATCCCTGAAATATACAGCGGTTCATGGCCGCACCGGGCCAAGCCTCGACTATCCCATTGCCTGGCGATATGAGCGTCAGGGCCTGCCTGTACTCATCGTGAAGGAATCCCGGGACTGGCGGATGGTGCGCGATCCATCCGGAGATGAAGTCTGGATGCATGAGCGCACACTCGGCGGACGGCCAAGCGTCATGGTTTTTGGTGATGATCTTGCCGAACTAAAAGCACAGCCAAAGGCCGATGGTCGCGTTCTCGCCCGGATCGAGCAGGGGGCAATTGCCAACCTGATCCGTTGTGAAGATGCTTTCTGTGAAGTGTTTCTTGATCGCCGCAAAGGATGGATTCCACGCAACCGTCTCTGGGGTGCGCCCGGAACGTCCCCAAAAGCGCTGGATCTTCAGCACATTGCGGAAAACACCGCCGATAGTGTTGTCTCCCGCTAAGGGCTCTGCTACGGCCATTCGCCATTGAGACTGGCTGGAAAAGGATATTCCGCGTGCCCGATACATTCACTCCGAAATCATCCTATACCCGTGATGAGCTTGTAGAGAGCGGTCAGACCGGACTGTTCGGCGAGGGTAACGCCAAACTGCCAGCCCCTCCAATGCTGATGATGGACCGCATCACGCAGATCACACTCGATGGCGGCGCGAAGGGCAAAGGCTCGGTTATCGCAGAACTCGACATCGACCCGTCACTCTGGTTCTTCCAGTGTCACTTTATCGGCGACCCCGTGATGCCCGGCTGTCTTGGCCTGGATGCCATGTGGCAGGGCGTTGGCTTCTGGCTTGGCTGG
>CAYFGB010000025.1:0-42013 GCA_964342455.1 uncultured Hyphomonadaceae bacterium | reverse complement strand
ATGGCTGGAAGTATGGGGGAAGTTGGTTGGGGTGGGATAAAGTTTTGAGAAGTGTAGGGCGGTGATGTAGGCGAAGCCGCAACCCCGCCATAGAACTTGGCGGGTATCCCCCGGAATAAATCCGGGGTTCAACGCCGCCCTACAAGTTTCGAAAGAGACTGGATCCCGGATCCCCCGGATCAAGGTCCGGGGCTCCGGGACAGCTGTTGAGGGATCACGGCAACTCTCACAACCAGCTTTCCCGGTTTGCGAAGCAAGACCGGGATCCAGAAAATTTGGCCCCCAATGTCCCAAACCGCTGATACCAACGAAGGTTGGTATCCATGCCTCTGAGCGATCAGAGTGCCTGGTATTTCAGCTCAGGCATGGATCCCAGATCAAGTCTGGGATCGGCGGGTGGTAAGATCGGAACTCCAGATGCGCCCTTAACGCCGCAGAGGGGTCTCTGCCGCGCAAGTGAGTGCGTTTGGGGTCTGGTTTAGTGAGCTGGGGAAAGGAAACAAGCCACGACAGGTGGCGGCCAGATCGGCGGCGAGAGCCCCAAATATCTGAAGGCAGGTTTTGACCCGGCGGGCTGGTCAGCGCCCGAACGGTGAGCGCCGAACGGCAGGCGCGCCGGGATGAGCCGACGAGACTGAACAGACGGACAGGCGTGATTTGGGTGTCGGTCCGTGTAGACCGATGTTTCCGGCACGAGCCAGAAGCCCCAGAGACAGGCGATAAAATCAGACAGCGCCTCGGCGTTTTCAAAGTCGCTGAGCACGCTCTGAAGCTGGGCATTGAGATCAGGCAAACCCTCGGGCGCGCTCTGTTCTGCATCACCGGATATGCCTTGCCCGAGCGATTGAAGCAGCTCGACCGGGAGCGCCTGCCCCATTGTCTGGTTCGCGCCGCGCAAGGCCTCGGCGGCCTCGGTCAGCCCGGCATGACGGAGCTTGGAATAGGCCAGCGCGAGGATCAGCCCACGGACAAGTTCAGCCGCTGCATTGATAAAGGGCGCGAGTTCATCCGGGCACGCAGCCAGACCCCGCCCGTCGCTTCTCGATGACGTGACGCAGAGCCTGGACAGATAGGCCAGCACGAGCCCGCGAATGCGGGCCGTCTGGTTTCTGACATCTGTGAGGCGCAGGGGTTTCATGACCTCAGATTAGGGGCGGAAGGGCTGAGGTGGGATAAGTTCTGATGCTGCCACTGGGGCCTGGATGACCCGGATCACGGCCTGAGCGTGTGCAAGGAGGCCAATGACAGCTCAAAGGCATGGATACCTGCCTTCGCAGGTATCTGCGGGGCGGATTGATTTTCCTCGGTTATTTAGCCGGGACGCGGCCAGTAACTTTAAAGACCGCCAAATACGAAACGGCCCTGTTGATCGCTCAACAGGGCCGCCAGAATTACACCTGAGACCGGCTTAGCCGTTCCAGTAGCGAGAGAAATGTCGCTGTGCCAGCTCGTAGAGTTCGCGGTTTTTCATACCCTGAAGCTGCGGAACGGAATATCCGTGCCATCTCTGCCCGGACAACCACGAAATCGTGGTGTTTCGGAGGTCGTCCGGATACATATATCCGTTCTTCCGATCCTGAGCGATGAGCAGATAAACCAGCGCCAGAGAGTCGGCGATCACTTCATTGCTCTGCGACTGCCAATAGCTGACAATGCCCATCGCCTTGTATTGCAGAAGATAGATTGCAGTGTTGCGGAGGTCGTTATCCGACATGCCCATGACTTCGCCGCGCGTGCGCTCACCGACATTCCAGAGCACATGACGAATAACGTCCATGTCTGAAGTATTGCGATTGACGAGAAGCAATGGGAACTGGTCTTCATCAACATAGCCATTGCAATTGCCCATGAACTCACGGCCCTCGGCAATATTGATACTGCGCGACACAACGTTCACGACATTGCCCGGTTTGGATTTACGCAGAGCACCATATAGCCCGTCTTCGTAATTGCCGCTCGTCGTGGTGCAATAGGTTCCACCGAATGTCAGGCCATACCACATTTGCGTGTCTGGTCGGATCACCATCGAATCCGGCCATGTAACGCGTGATCTCAGATGATAGACGGTGGAGTCATCCGAAAAACGGTACAGGCCGTCTGGCACCTTGCAGTGAGGCAATGTAAAATCAGGCGCGTCCGGACGGTGGGTTGGCAGCACCTGCGCATTCTGCGTCATGAGATTGAGCGTGTCTGAATTCCGGATATGGCAGAGCCCCGTCATGTCATATTCCAGCATTGTGCGACCATCGCCGACCCATGCCAGTTTTGGCAGATAGTATTTGATGGGTGGCGGAGACGGACAGCCGCCGAACAGGCACATAACCTTTGAAACGCCACCAAGCGCCTGGCTGATGCCCGGTACATGATCGAGCTGAGCCAGCGCATCCCCGACAGCGCCCTGGGCGCCCGGGATCTGCATGACCGGGTGATACTGAAACGCCTGCATCGCCTGTGCTTCGATCTGCTCGCGGGCGACCGTGCTGGCAGCCTCCGGTGTTCCGTCACGAGACTGAATGGCGACACTGTTACGGATCGACTGTCCGCCGGCTGTATTGGTGTAATAGCCGGGGATCATCATCTGATCCAACGCGCCATAATTCACGCCCGAAGCCGTTGTTTTGATCCGGAACTGGTCTCGGCAATTCAGTCTCAGATTATAATTGTGCGACGTACCGGGTGGTGTTGACGCAAATTTGGGCGGTTGCAGATCGCCACAGCTATATTGAATGCGAAAATGCGTTTTCTGGCCCGGATAAGGATTCGGAATGCCCACGGGATTGAATTCGCAAGTTTCCTTGCCGTCGCACTGATTGCTGATGGTCTGGCGATAGCCCAGAAGGTTCTGATTAAACTCGTTCGGTTGCGTTGAATACACGATCCGCTGAACGGTTATGCGGCCCGCCATTGCGGCCGGAGCGGCAAGCGCTGACAGGCCAAGCGCCAGAAAGGCCAGCCTCAATAGTCTTTGAATAATCATAGATGCTAACTCACGATAATTCTGCGATCGCTGAGTTGGGATGCGACCAGCCGCGAGCACTCGAAACGCCCATCTCGCGGAGAATCGCACCAGTGATCTGCTGTCTGAAAAAAGTCCCCCAACCTGTTTTTAGGTTAACATCGGGTTTCCGCAATCTCAATTATATAACTGAGGTTAAATGCAGCGGCGCGCAGTATTTTTACAGCACCCACGCTATCTAAGAGAGCTTTCGCGTGATTTTGCAGTTCAGAGCTGACAGTATCGGTCTTCGGCCCCGGGGCTTTCGCCCGAACTCAAACTGACCCGCCAGGCCACGCTGATCAGGCGATCTGCACCTGCGGTGAGGTCTCAAACGGCAGGATGTCTGGCAGGCGTTCAAGCGCTGGCCGGGCGATCAGATAGCCCTGCATGAGATCCACGCCCAGCTCGCGAAGGGTCTCGTATTCCTCAATGGTCTCGATGCCCTCACAGATCGGCGTTACATCAAGCTCACCCAGCATGTTGAGTGTATTCGACACGATTGAACGTTTGACGGGGCTGCGATCAATATTGCGGATCAGCTCCATGTCGATCTTCACATAGTCGGGCTGGAACTGGGCCAGCAAATCGAGCCCGGCATAGCCGGAGCCGAAATCGTCAATGGCGGTCCTGAAGCCCATGGCGCGATAGCTGCGCAGAATGTTCAGAAGATGAGCCGTATCGACCCGCTCGACTTCGGTAAATTCGAAGATGATGTTCTCAAGAGGCAGGCCCGTCGTCATCGCGGTGGCAAGCGTCAGCCGGATACAGGCGCGCGGCTCATAGATCGCATTCGGCAGGAAATTAATTGAAAGCGCGGACCCGCTTTGTGCCAGCCCGAGCTGTGTGCCCAGCTCGATCGCCCTGACCCGGCATTGTTGATCGAACGCGTATTTGTTCTTGTCCGACACCCGCTCGAGAATGGAGGATGCTGACTCGCCCGACGGCCCTCTGACCAGCGCCTCGTTCGCGAAGACACTGCCGTCGCTTGCCCGGATAATGGGCTGAAACGCCATTGAGATCGGAAAGTCCAGCGCTGCGCCGTCCTTGCACCCTTCACAAGCGATTTTGGTCATATCTTACACCCTGGCCAATCCGCTCAGCCTACAGAAAATATGTTAACAAGGACTTGGTTGCGGATGACTATTTCCCTCGCCGATCCGAACATGGACGATTGCTCAGAGCGATACACTCAGCTCGATCTCATTATCCGACCCATCAGCGTCGCCGGATGATGATGCTTTACCGGTCGTCAGATCCGCAAACACCCGGGCAAGATCAGATATCTCAAGCGGCTTTGAGAGGAAGCCATCCATGCCAATCTCCAGAAGGCGTTCTTTCTCGCCGACCATGGCATCCGCCGTCAGAGCGATGATTGGAATCTGGCTCCACGCTTCATCACTTTCACGAATGATTTTCGTCGCCTCAATGCCGTTCAGGCGCGGCATGTTCTTGTCCATCAGGATCACATCGAACTTATCGGCTTTCAGGCGCGCCAGACACTCCACCCCGTCCTCGGCGAATTCATAGCGCATGCCCAGAATGCTCAGGAATTCGGCCAGAACCAGCCGGTTCACCTTGTGGTCTTCCGCCACCAGCACTTTCAACGCATTTTGCGGCTCCAGTCGTCCGCGATCGGTCTGGCTGGCTTCAGGCAGGTCAGCCGGGATGAATGGCAGGCGGACACAGAATGTGGTGCCCGCATCGCTTGTCTCTTCCAGCCAGACCTCTCCACCCATCAGCTCTGACAACATCCGGCAGATCGGCAGGCCTAGCCCGGTGCCGCCAAACCGCCGGTCGCCTGTGCGTTCATCCTGTTCAAAGCTTTCAAAAATACGGTCTCGCGCGTCTTCACTGACACCGCACCCGGTATCGCGGACCAGAATGAACAATTGCTCTTCGCCGTCCTCACCCTGATGGACATCGGCCAAAACAGAGACTTTGCCTTCATCGGTAAACTTGATGGCGTTTGAGATCAGATTGTGAAGGATCTGGCGCAGACGCAGACCGTCCATCATGGCGCCGCGGTGCAGATCGTCCGACATGATCACCTCAAACGCCAAACCGCGGTTCTTGGCGGCCTCACGCCACCCCTGAACCGCCATATCAATGGTGGCATAAATGTGCGTCGGTGCCGGCTGTACTGCCATTTTGCCCGCCTCGATCTTGGACAGGTCGAGAAGGTCATTCAGGATCATCAACAGCGACTGACCGGATTGGCGGATGGTCTTGGCCAGTTCTTCCTCACGCTCGGGCAAATCCCGCATAAGAAGCGCATCGGTCAGGCCAATCACGCCATTCAGCGGCGTGCGCAATTCATGGCTCATCTTGGCCAGGAATTCCGTCTTGGCAGCCTCGGCCTTCCGGGCACGCAACTCGTTCTCGCGCATCTTCGTCATCGCGCTGAAGGTCTGCTCGGTCAGCATGGTCGACAACGCAGCCGAGATCGTCAGGAAGTAGAAGGCGTTGGAGAGGCGATTGGTTTCGATCATGTAGGTGCCATTGATCATCAATGGCGGATTGTTGATCGAAACCCAATAGAGGAATGCCAGGAACAGGGACCCGAAAATCCAGAACAGAATGGTGGCCACCCGGCCCGAAATATAGCCGGTCACCAGGGGGCCAAGCGTCAGCAATGGCAAGAGCGCCGTGTTGATACCCGCATGCTCCGGCAAAGCCGAGGCTGCCGTTCCGCCCAGCACAAGGCTGGAATATATGAAGGCGTAGACATGGTAGTATTGCTTGTACCAGCGCAGCAGGATGATCAGCGCCATCACCGTTGCCGATGTCGACAGGGCGATGCTGTGATCATAGGTCCAGTTGCCATAGGTAAAGGACATGGTGACGAGATTCAGCAACTCCATCGCCACGAATAACATGCCCAGAATCCAGATGGCGCGATATCGGATAAGATATTCCGCAGGCGTGTCCGGCGAGATTCTCAGCATCAGCTCGAATTTCTGCAGGATGTTCATATCAGGCCCGATTACTTGGAATTACAAACGGCATTAAACATCAATTCTCTTTCAGAAACGTTCCTTTCGAAAAAACAATTCAAATTCTGTGACTTGCGCCCCCGCTTTGCTGGTCTGCCGGGTTATCTTTCCGTTAGGTGCGGAACGAAACGGGCTGATAATCGCTTCTTTCTCATCTCACCACCCGCACACAGGAGAAACGAGATGAAACATTTGAAGACGATTTCTACGGCATCTGTTCTTGGCCTCACTGTGATGGCTGGAGGCGCTGTGGCACACGCCAATCCGCCTCATTGTCCGCCCGGACACGAGAAAAAGGGATGGTGTTCCAATGACAGAACCGGCTGGGATGACCGCCGGGATGAGCAGCGAGCCTATGAAGAAGGTTATCGCGATGGCAAACGCGACGCCATTCGCTATGGCGACCGGTCCTACACCGATTATCGCGTCATTCGGGACTATGACCGTTATGGCCTGAACGCACCGCCGCAGGGCTATTATTATGCCGAGATGGACGATGACATCGTTCTTGTGATGGCGGCAACCCAGCTGATTGAACGCTTTATCCGCTAATCAACTACGGTAATGGGCCGGGCCACATCACAGCCCGGCCGCCCCCCCCAATCAACAGGTCCGCTCAATAGTCAGGGAATTCTTCGTACTCGCCTTGCAAAAAGGCGACGAGATCAATGAGCTCGGCCACCGTCATTTCATCGTTATAATTGCGCATTACCGAGCGCCCGTTATCATCTCTGTAGGCATCCCCACCATAACCGCGCGCCAGTTTGTGGCTCGGATTGATGACAGCTGAAACCAGCTCACCATGCGTAGCAATCCGTGTTTGCAGCCCACCAATGACAACATCCAGCTCCGGTTCAATTCCGTCACGCAATTCCGGTCTGGCTTCAATGATGTGACAAC
This sequence comes from uncultured Hyphomonadaceae bacterium, assembly GCA_964342455.1. Taxonomy (GTDB): domain Bacteria; phylum Pseudomonadota; class Alphaproteobacteria; order Caulobacterales; family Hyphomonadaceae; genus Ponticaulis. The sequence goes on along the minus strand of CAYFGB010000025.1, from coordinate 35,122 downwards.
TGGCGCACTGCTTTGTCTTATAGACCACCAGCCCGGCCTCCGCATCACCCTCTGGCAAACGAAACCCGTAGGATGATCGCGGGCTCATATCGCAGGCCGCCAGGAGCCCGACGCACGCCATTACACCAAATACTGACCAACGCATTCCCATGCCCTCCGACGCTGCTCATTTGTCTGCTGCCTGAAAATATTTCGGCGCAGCCCGGGGTATTATAGCGTGGGAGTTTGACAGTTTTGAGTATGCCTGGATCGACGCGGCGTGATCAGGTCAGTCCAGCGAGTCTGGTCTCGCCAAATCAATCAGCATGGCCATGTGCTGTGCCTGTACATATTGATACCGGATTTGCAGATTCATCAGCCGCTGTTCCGCTTCCAGCAGATCATCCACCGTCCCCGCCCGCATATCATACCGGGTCCGGGTTGCCTGAATATGAGCATTCGCGCTCTCCACAGCCCGATCCAGCGCCGAAAGACTGTCCTCAAGAAGATGATAGCGTGACCAGCTGGTCAGCTTCTGCGCCTTGAGTTGATCTTCCATGGCCACATACTCGGCTTCAAGCTGATTAACCCGCGCCCGCATGCGGCCAACCTCGCTGGATCGTACACCGCCATCGTAAAGCGGCGCGGCAATCTGGATGCCGACACGGTCCCGGTCCTGAAACTGGTCCAGCGCGTCATTATAGACCTGACTTGAATAGGCCGAGGCCGAAATTTCCGGCAGCCATTCACGCGACAGGGATCGCCGTTGGTAATCTGCTGCGGTAATGCGCTTTTCCAACTCAAGAAGTCTGGGATGCGCGTTCACATCTGAGACGAGGACTTCGATCGTCTCTGATTTCCTGGCCAGCAGATAGACCTGAAGGTCGTCCGTCGTGACGCATGCCGCCGGATCACGCAAAAGGCTCTCAACGGCCAGACCTGCGCTTCTGGACCGCGCGCGGACGTCGGTCAGCTCATATCGGGTGGTCGCAGCCTCGGAATGCAAGCGGCTGTGATCCATCAAAGTGATGGTGTTCTGCTCAAGCTGTTTGTCAGCCGTTTCGAGCCGGGTTGCGAGTAATTCCAATCGGGCCTCATAAAGACCGATCAGCGTGCGGGCCATTCGCAATTCGATCAGCGCTTCAAGCAAGCGGCCTGACACAGCTTCTTCGACCCGGGCTACGTTTGCTTCGCTGGCTTCGATATCCGCGATCGCGCTTTTCTTTTTGAATTTTGCGCGGCCAAAATCGAAAAGTTTGTAGGAAAGCTCCACACCGTACTGGTTATCCAATTGGGCGGACTGAAGCAGACCATCGCCCAGACCGGATCGGACAAATCCCGAAACCTGCGGCCGCTGCTGCGCCTTCACGCCGTCAAACACGGCCTCTCCCTGATCAACGGTATAATTCGCGCTGGCCACTTGCGGACTGACATTCCGGGCCAGCGACACGGCTTCCTCAACCGACAGGCAGGCAGCATTTGCAGCGGGAACCAGTGCCAGACCAGCAAATAGCGCCATCGCTGGTGACCGCACAGCCATCCAACTGCGCCTAGAGAGTCTAACCACTGCTGAGCCCCTTTTTCAGGTGCTCATAGATGGGTTCGATCAGATACTCTGCGAGGGTTCGTTCCCGACCGGATTCAACAAAAGCCTGAACCGGCATGCCGGGCAGAATGTCGGGAAGCTCGTGCGAATTCAGGTCCTGTTCGCTGAGGAACACACGAGCCTCGTAATAGGCCAGGCCTGACTGTTCCTCCGTCTTCAGGTCAGCGCTGACGAACTCGATCGTGCCTTCAATATCCGGGGCTTTCCAACTCTTGAACCCGGCGAGCTGAACCCGGACCTTCATACCTTCTGCCACAGATTCCCGGTCATTCGGCGCGACTTGAACCGATGCCCAGAGACCCGAGGATTGCGGCACAATTTCCAGCATGGGTTCGCCGGGGCCAACCACACCGCCAATGGTCGAGAACTTCAGATTCATCACCTGACCGGAGACGGGCGCAACCACGCGGGAGCGGAAAACCGCGTCATCAATGGCCTTGAGTTGCTCATTGGCTTTGGCGATCTCGGTCCGGGTCTTGGCAAGCTGGCTGGAAAACTCTTCCCTCATGGAGGAACGGTTCTGGGACTTTTCCTTCTCGATCTCGATGATCTGAGAGGCAATCTCGAGACTCTGTTTTTCAAGATTGGCGAGATCGGATTCGAGCCGGCTCCGTTCACGTTCCAACCGATAGACCTCTTCGGCCCGCGCAAGACGCTGCTCGAGCAGAGACTGTGTCAGCTCCAGTTCGTCAGTGACGGCCGCAATGGATTTTTGCGTGGAAGCCAGCAGTGATGATCGCTTCTCTTCGCCCACCCTGAGACTTTCCATTCTCTGGTCGAGCAGATTGACGTTTGCCAGATAGCTTTGTCGCTGTTCGCGGAAGAGTTTTTCCTGCTCAGATCGTATAGACGCTGCTTCAAGGTCGGAAATCGCCCAGTCATCAGCGGTTTCAAACGTCAGCGTGCGACGGTCCTCAATCAACGCCTGAAGCCGTTCTGCATTCGCCATCAGCGAAGCCCGCTCAAGCGCGACCTGCTCCCGGTTTGACGTGACCGCCAATGCATCGATTTCGAAAAGGACATCGCCTTCTTCAACAATGTCGCCCTCGCTGACATGGATCGCGCTGACAATGCCGCCTTCCAGATGCTGAAGGGTTTTCCGGTTCTGCTCAACAATGATCTGACCGCCTGCCGTCACACCTTCAGAAAGGGGCGCGAGAAAAGCCCAGGCCAGAAATCCGCCAAGCCCGACAAGCACGATGGCAGAATGAAAGCCGATCCAGAAATCGGTGATGCGCTTTTTGCTCATGTCGCGCCTCCCTGCCGGGCGGTCGATACAGGGTGAACATTCTGGTTCTTGTTGTGCTTTTCGATCAGTCCAAGCCGGCCTTGCTGAATGCCAAACAGGCGGTCAATCGCAGGCAAAATGCGCGAGTCATGTGTGGTCAGAACGACAGCCATATTGCGGGATTTCATTGTCATCAGAGCATTCACGAACTGACGGGACAGAGTCACATCGAGATTGGCTGTTGGCTCGTCGAGCAGAACCAGTCGCGTATCACCAAAACAGGCTCGCGCCAGCCCGATCGCCTGCCTTTGACCCGCCGACACCTGCTGCCCGGTCTCGCCAAGGAATGTGGAATATCCCTCGGGCAGCGACATGAACAATTGCTGGAAGCCCAGCATCTCGGCGATATCCTCGATTTCATTGTAACGGTCTGGCTGAAAGCGGGAAATATTGTCCGCCACCGTGCCGGGCAGCAATTCCACACGCTGCGGCAGATAACCGATAAAGCGGCCCCGGTCTTCATCCTGCCATTTGGCGACCGAGCGGCTGCCCAGGGTGATTTCACCGCTCTGAGTTGGCCAGATCCCCGCCATGCACTGCAGAAGGGTGGATTTGCCCGCCCCGCTCGCGCCGACAATACCCACCACTTCACCAAAGCCGACCGAAAGGTTCATGTCCTCCAGAACAGGTCTGTCATATCCTGGCGGCGCAATGGCGATATTCTGGCAATGCAGCCCGGACGAGATAGACTGGACCTGAAACTCTTCCTCGTCATTCGTGGTCTCGGTCTGCTCAAGAAATGCTTTCAGTCGCGACCAGCTCTTATTCACCAGAGCCATTTGTTTCCAGCCGCCGACAATCTGATCAATTGGCGCGAGACCGCGTCCCATGATGATCGACCCGGCAACAATGCCGCCTGGGGACATTTCCTGCTGAAGCGCCAGATACGCGCCGGCGCCAAGGACAATAGCCTGCAGGATCTGCCGGAAGCTTTTCGAGAACCCGGTCAGAAAGCTGGAAACCGAGTTTGTCGACAACACATCGTCTGCGGCTTTGTTTTTATGAGCCATCCAGCGCTGAAGCAGCCGTGACCGCATGCCCATGGCAATCACGGCGTTTGAGGATTTGCCGACCTCCGACATGAAAGCCTGCGCTGTTGTTTCGGCCTTCTGATCCTGATTGTGGCGCGCCGATGTTGCTTTCTCACTCAACACAGCGATCAGCACCAACAGAATGGCACCGACCAGACCAATCGCGCCAATGATCGGATGCAGAAGGAACAGCATACCGAGAAAGAATGGCGTAAAGGGTACATCAAAATAGGGAAGAATTATGCCAGCATTTGTCGCGCCCTGAATGCGCGCAATGTCCTGAAAACTTGGCACATCGATGGTCTTGTCTGAATTGAAAAAGCGCTTTCTGGAAAGCTGCCATTGTCCAAGTCGCTCGAAGAAGGCGTCCATGCGATATCGGCCATAGACAGACAGCGCCCGTCGACGGCCCGCCTCGGCAAATGCGTAAACGGCCAACAGGAAAACAGCGATGACACTGAGCGATATCAGCGTACTGACTGAACCCGACGTCAACACCCGGTCATAGACCTGAAGCATGTAGAGCGGCGCGACGAGGAGTAGGATATTGGCGGCAACAGAAAGCACGAATGTGATCACGAGAAACCCGAACAGGTTTCGCTTCACAATCTCTCTCATCTCTGCCGGTGTTTCCTGACCAGAGGCAGTGGCGGTGTCGTCTGCATTTTCCAGCGTATTCGCCATAATTTGTTCCCGGGATCCCAAACCGCAACGCGCCGCTGTGGTTTTTCAACCAGAAACCTGCGCCCCCTCAGTATTACCTATCGTTCGTCTATATGAAAACTGTGTAGACTTGTTAAGGCGAATTGCTGAAAAATCGCCCGGACAGGGGTTCAATCGGCCGGAAACTGTCGCTAGCAGTGAAATAAATTCGGACGAAAAGCCGGATAACATCCGATTTCATCCCTTAGTCGAAAGGCCAGACCTTGAGCGTAAAAACCCTGGTACTTCGCGGACCTGAAGAAATCCGTCCTGCCATACCGGACATTGCCGATATGCGCATTCGTGTCTTTCGTGAATGGCCCTACCTCTATGGCGGTGCAATGGCCGATGAGGAAATCTACCTCGACCATTTCTCGGAGTCAGAAAACGCCTGTGTGGGTCTGGCGATTGATAATGGCCGTGTGGTCGGTGCCACGACGGCCGAGCCGTTCGACGATACACACGAGGATTTCAGAAAGCCGTTCAAGGCCAACAATATCCCAACCGACAAGATCTTCTATTTCGGTGAATCTGTGCTTCTGCCGGACTATCGCGGCCAGGGCATTGGCCATGCCTTCTTCGATTTGCGAGAACAGGCGGCGCGCGACTGGGGGGCCTGGGCTACGGCATTCTGCGCCGTCATGCGCCCCGATGAGCATCCGCAAAAGCCTGACCATTACCGGCCTTTGGACGCGTTCTGGCAATCGCGCGGCTATCAGAAACAGGAAGAACTGGTCTGCGAATTTCCCTGGAAAGACCTTGGGTCCCGGGAAGAGACGAAAAAGCCGCTGGTCTTCTGGACGCGCGCGCTGGCAGATAGCTGAACCGGTTTGAGAACTCTGGTGCACAGCGCCGTAAAGCCTTAGGTTTCAGGCATGCCTCATACCACCGCCTATCATGCTGCGCTCCTGACACCTTCCGAAATGTCACAAGCCGACGAGCTGACGATCAAATCCGGCACGCCGGGCTACACCCTTATGCAGCGCGCAGGTGAGGCAATCTTCAACAGGATTCGCGCGCGATTCCCCTCTGCACACGCGATCAGCATATTATGCGGCCCTGGGAATAATGGCGGCGATGGCTTTGTGGTGGCCCGCTTACTCAAAACCTCCGGGCACGAGGTCTCAGTCGGGCTTGTTGGCGATCCGGGCCGGTTAAAAGGGGATGCCGCGCGCGCGTGTCAGGACTGGACCGGTGAAACAGAAAACGCCCTTGATATGGATGTATCAGGCGCGGACCTGATCATTGATGCCCTCTTTGGGGCTGGCCTGTCCCGGGGGCTGGAGGGCGAACTGGCCGATCTCGTGAACCGGGTGAATAGCAGCGGGAAGCCTGTTCTCAGCGTTGATCTGCCCAGTGGACTGGATGGCCGGACCGGGCATGCGGCCGGGGCCGTGATCAAGGCTGACGCCAGCATCACCTTCCATAGGAAAAAGCCCGGCCACCTCCTTTATCCGGGGCGGGGTCTGTGCGGTGAGGTGGAGACTGCCGACATCGGTATTGTGGATCATGCGTGCGAGAGGCTCGACATTCAATTGTTCGAAAACACGCCTGATGTCTGGCGGGATGCCTTTCCAGAGCCCGAGAGTGATGGGCATAAGTATGGGCGCGGATCGGTCATGGTGTTGTCAGGTCCAGAGTTCGCAACAGGCGCATCGCGCTTATCCGCTCAGGCAGCCCTCAGAGCCGGAGCCGGGCTCGTCTCGATTTGCGGGCCGAAAACCGCCCTTCGCATTCACGCCGCACATGTCACGGCGGTCATGCTGAAACCCGGAGAGGGCGCTGACGATCTGAGGCAGATATTGTCAGATGACCGGATCAGCGCCTGCATTCTTGGCCCGGGGCTTGGCACGGATGAACGGGCCCTCAGCCGCCTCGAAACGACACGCTCTGCCAATCGGCCCCTCATTCTGGACGCCGACGCGATCACTTGTCTGGCGCAAGACCCTGCCCGCAGTTTCACATTGCTGAACGATCTCGACCACACACCTATACTGACACCGCATGTGGGCGAGTTCAAACGTCTGTTTCCTGACATCAAAGGTGACAGCAAAGTAGAGCAAGCCCGACAGGCAGCCGCAAAAGCCAATGCCATCATCGTCTATAAAGGTGCAGACACGGTGATCGCAGCGCCAGACGGCCGCGCGGCCATCAACGCCAATGCACCTCCCTGGCTGGCCACGGCCGGATCGGGCGATACGCTTGCCGGCATTATCGCCGGGCTTCGTGCCCAGGGCATGCCTGCCTTTGAAGCGTCCTGTGCCGGTGTCTGGCTTCATGGTGCAGCAGGTCAGACGTTGGGACGCGGGCTGACGGCAGATGACCTTGATGAAGGCCTGAAAACGGTGATGCGCGACGAACGCTGGAAAGAGGCGCATCATGTCTGACGCCCAACCCCAAGCGCCCCGGTGCGGCGTCTGCGCCAAACCGATCACGCCCGAGCATGGGTGCGACTGGGTGATCAGCCTAACGGCAGCGCCAACGGCGACATCTGAGCCTCAATCGAACCGCCCCATTGGCGAGGATGCCGCGTTCTGTTCGGAAACCTGTCTGAAACTCTGGGCGCATAGCGGCTTCAAGCGTCCGCGAAATCTGCTCGCCAGCCAGATGAAGTACAGGGATTGAAAGGAAATTGGTGGTTGGAGAGAGACTTGAACTCTCGACCTCCGGATTATGAGTCCGGCGCTCTAACCAGCTGAGCTACCCAACCAATTCTCATTGAGCGGCGCTATATACGCGGGTCAGCCCGTCGAGACAAGCGCCGATTTCAAGAATTCACGTCTCATTTTGCACCAAATCAAACACATGATCGGCAATCGCCAGCGAAGCCGTCAGCCCCGGGCTTTCAATTCCAAACAGATTGACCAGTCCGGACGAGCCATGAGTTGCCGGGCCTTCAATTCGAAAATCTCCTGAAGGCTGGCCCTCAGAAACGATTTTCGGACGGACGCCTGAATAGCCAGCCGACAACATACCGTCTCTCAGGCCCGGCCAGTAACGCCGCACTGTGGCATAAAACAGCTCGGCGCGGGCCGGGTCGACCTGATAATCGAATGGCGGTTTCGCCTCCTCCGGCAACCATTCCGCGTCGGGCCCCAGCTTGCCCTGCCCGGCCAGATCGACCGTGAGGTGAAGTCCAAGACTGGCTTCGCTATGCATCGGATAAATCAGCCGCGAAAACGGCGTTTTGCCAAGCACTGTGAAATAAGACCCCTTCACAAACCGGTTTACAGGCAGGTTTTGGGCATGTGGGCCTTCAATCCGGCTGGCCAGCGGGATCGCGCCATGCCCGGCAGCATTGATCACAAGCTGCGCCGTTATTTTGCTGGCGACCTCGCCAGACGTCACAATCTCCACCCCTCCTTCGGGCAAGATCCGACCTTCAGCCGCGCTGGTCAGATAAGCAATCTGCCCGCCCGCATCTTCGAGAAGGCCAACCAGCGAGGCCATATAACCATGGCTGTCAAAAATGCCGGAGGTTTCAGACCAGATGGCCGCTTTCAGGCCAGGTGTCAGCGCAGGCTCCATGTCATGGGCCTGTCTGGCCGTGAAGACTGACACGCCTTCCACGTCATTCGCGTCCGACTGTTGTTTGAGAGCCTCAAGGCGTGGCAATTCCGCATCATCAACAGCCACCACGAGTTTGCCACACCGGCTGACGGTAATGCCATGCCGATCAATGTGCTCATACAGCTTGCGGCGGCCGTCCACGCACAGTTTCGCTTTCAGGCTGTCGGTCCGATAATAAAGCCCCGCATGAATGACTTCAGAGTTTCGCGAGGAAGTCTGCGTCCCAAACGCATCCCCGGCTTCAAGCACAATAACCTCGCGTCCGTCTCTGGCGAGACGCTGCGCAATTGCGAGCCCTACAACACCTGCGCCAATGACGACTATGTCCGTTTCAAAGTTTTCCATGGTGAAAACCACCTAAAATCATCCGTCTACGTCTCAATTCAATCCAGTCCGCCTGCTCACTTCATGCCCAATTTTGCAAAAAAACCACACTTTGGGAGGAAACTTCTTCCATCATAGTGCTTCAAATGGAAAAAGACTTGCAAGAGAAAACGAAATTTGAACAAGGACTATTGTGAACTTGATCAATTAAAGCAGTGGGGAAATGCGGTGGCCATAGGTCTGGATGTGATTGACAAGAAAATTCTGGAACTGATCCAGAAAGACGCATCTCTTTCGGTTGCTGATATTGCGGACAAGGTTGGCCTCTCTTCCTCTCCGTGTTGGCGACGCATAAAGCGTATGGAAGAACAGGGCGTGATTCAACGCCGTGTGACCGTGCTGGACCGGGAATCACTGGGTCTGAACTTTGAAGTGGTGGCATCGGTCAAACTGCAACTGCCAACCCGCGATAACCTGGAAAGCTTTGAGGCTGCGGTCGAGAATTGGCCCGAAGTCGTGGAATGCATGACTGTCACCGGTGCGGTGGACTATATCATCCGCGTGCTCACAATTGATATGCATGCCTATGACGATTTCCTCCGCGACAAGCTTTTGTCTCTGGGCCTGGTTTCTGACGTTCAGTCCCGCATCATCGTCCGGGTCTCCAAGCGCACAACGGCTGTTCCACTGTCGCTGGTTGAGGAACGCGAGTCGACCGACTCCTGACCCCTTTATCAGGCGAAAGTCCGGGCTTTACGTGACACGCCCGACGGTTCAGAAACGACATTCCTGATCAGATCCGGAGTGACTGACATGTCGGACCAACCCGTTGGCGGCGGTGCCCGCAAGATACTCTACACGCTCAATACCGTGCGCCGCATCGGCCTGTTGCATTCAGCCAAGGCGCTGACGGCCCGTAATGCCTGCAAGGCCTGCGCGCTGGGCATGGGCGGGCAAAAGGGCGGCATGGTCAATGAGCTCGATGACTTTCCATCTGTCTGCAATAAGAGCGTTCAGGCACAATCGACCGACATTCAGCCTGTAATCCCGGAAGAAATCTTCTCCCACACTCTGGCGGAATTTCAGGAATTGTCTTCCCGGCAGATCGAAACGCTTGGCCGGCTTGGCTTTCCGCTACAAAAGGCAAAAGGCGAGAACCGCTTCCGCGTGATCGACTGGGACGAAGCGATGGCGCTTTCGGCAGATCGACTGACCGCGACATCGCCCAACCGCTCGTTTTTCTATTCCTCCGGCCGATCCTCAAATGAGGCCGGATTTCTGTTCCAGCTTGTGGCGCGGCTTTTCGGAACGAACAATGTCAATAATTGCTCATACTACTGCCACCAGGCGACAGGCGTCGCGCTGGGCTCAACCATCGGAACGGGCACTTCTACCGTCGAACTTGCCGATGTTGGATTGTGTGACACCATCTTCGTCATCGGCGCCAACCCGGCATCCAATCATCCGCGTTTCATCCATCAACTGAAAGGCGTTCGGGATCGCGGCGGACATGTGATCATGATCAATCCGGCGAAAGAGCCGGGCCTTGTTCGCTTTGCCTTGCCGAAAAGCCCGAAATCCCTACTTTCGGGCGGGTCCGAGATTGCATCCGACTATCTTCAGCCACGCATTGGCGGCGACATCGCTCTCTTCAAGGGGCTGGCGAAGGCCGTGCTTGAAGCGGGCGCTGAAGACCAGAGCTTCATGGACGCCTATACCGAGAACAGTGCGGAGTTCATCACCGATATCAACGCCACGCGCTGGGACGACATCGAAACTCAGAGCGGGGTTTCCAAGGCCGATATCTGCCGCGTCGCAGAGACATACAGCAAATCGAAATCAGCCATCTTCGCCTGGGGCATGGGAATGACCCACCACACCCATGGCGTTGAGAATATCGAGATGATTGCCGGGCTCGCCCTTTTGCGCGGCATGCTCGGTCGCCCCGGAGCCGGGCTCTTGCCATTGCGTGGGCATTCGAACGTCCAGGGCATTGGCACAATTGGCGTCAAGCCGGTCCTGGCCTCTGAGGTCGTTGAGAAGATCGAGGCACGCTTTGGCATTTCTCTGCCCGCCGAGACTGGTCTCGATACCATGGCCTGCATGCAGGCCGCCCGCGCCGGCGATATGGACGCGGCGGTTATTCTGGGCGGCAATCTCTATGCCGCCAACCCAAACTCGGGCTGGGCTGAAGCGGCGCTTGACCGGATCGGATTCAAACTCTTCCTCACCACCACGCTCAACCCCGGGCATGTCCGCGGGCTGGATAGCAGCGAGGCGATCATCCTGCCGGTCGCCGCGCGGGATGAAGAATGGGAACCCACCACACAGGAATCCATGTTCAACTTCGTCCGGCTGAGTGATGGCGGCATCAGGCGCATCGCCAATGTCCGGCCCGAAAGCGTCATCCTGGCCGATCTTGCCAAGCGAATTCTGCCAGACTGCCCGATTGACTTTGACAGTTTCGCCCGTCACCGCGAGCTTCGACACGCCATTGCAGACATCATTCCCGGCATGGAAGCTCTGGCCGATATTGATGTCGCCAAACGGGAATTTCACATCGAGAACAGGCTGAAACATACCCCCGAATTCAGCACGCCATCAGGTAAAGCCAGCTTTCGCGTCTGTGCCCTGCCCGACATCCAGCCTCAGAAACGTCATTTCACGCTCTCAACGCAACGAAGCGAAGGCCAGTTCAACTCCATCATCTATCAGGAGAAGGACAGTTATCGCGGCACAACCTCGCGCTGGACGGTTCTGATGAACCCTGACGACATTGCCGCACTTGGGCTTTCTGCGCAGGACAAGGTGAACATCATTTCCGATAATGGCCGCATGGAAGGTGTTGCGGTGCATCCATTCGATGTGAGACAGGGCAGTGTGCTGGCTTATTATCCCGAGGCCAATGTGCTGACGGGAACAGCGGTTGACCCACGTAGCCACACGCCAGCCTTCAAATTCACCCGCGTCGATATCGAGCCCGTCTAGTCTGCGCTGGATGTGTGATCGGAGACGATCACCCAGGCGCCATCAATCCGGCGAAAGTGGAGCGTAAAAAGGCCCGATGGCCGATCGGCTTCGCGCTGCAAGGCCCAATGCCCGAACACCATGGCATCGTCCGGCCCGGTGGGCGTCACCATCAGATCGGTGAAACTCAATTCGCCCATTTTTGCTGCACTGTCATAGCGGCTCAGATACCGGTCCAGCGTGGCCTGCCAGCCATAGGTTATTGACCCGCCGGAGGCGAAGCGTAGCTCATCGCTTTTCCAATAGCCTTCCATGAAGGCATGAATATCGCCGCGATTCCAGGCCGCGCTCTGCTGGTCCAGCACCGAAATAATCTTTGCTTGTTCCGAAAGTGAGGCAGGGCTTGCCGGATGCGTATCTTTCACCGTCACACTCACACAGGCTGCCTGCGTGAGGGCGAGACCCGCAAGGATCAGAACAATAAGTTTCAACAAAAACTCCATCGATTCTTCGAAACAGGAAGACAGCTCAGCCTGCTTTCGGAACGAAACCACGTCATGGTTCGACTGGCAAACGGAATGACGATCGACGTCGCCTACTGCGCTGACAAAAAGCAACCTTTGGTCTATAAATGAGAGCTTCGAATAGTTTATTTTTGATTGTATTTTATCAAATTGACACCAACCAGCCTTGGGTTATAGTTATCTGAATTCCGGGGCTTTTTTGGGGTTAAAATGAAATCGCTCGTCTTTATTGCTGCTTGTCTTGCAAGCGGCACACTTGCGTCGGCCTCTGCTGACGAAACAGGGAAATCCGTTCTGCTCATGGAGCCGAGCGCGAAAGTCCACTTCATAACAACGGGCGGCGCAGAGCTTCGCGCGGACTGGTCTGAAGCTGCGAAAATCAACTTTGATACTCATTTCCATAGCCAGTTAAGCGACGCTGGATACTCAGTTATAAAGTTCGACCCTGAGCAGGAAAAAGCAGACACGCTTGAGCAGCTCCTGCTTCTATATGAAGTTGCGTCCTCCCAGACTGGTCTTGTGATGCCTCACAAGGGTAAAGGCATCACCGCCAATGCGAATCTGACGCTTGGCAAGGACGCCCAGATTCTTAAAGAAGCACACGGGACGGATGACGCCCTTTTTGTAACCCATTACAGCCAGATCGAAAGCGGCGGGGTTTTCGCCTCCCAGGTGGCAATTGCTGCGCTGACAGGGTACGCCCCGGCCTCACAAAACGTCCGTTTGACCGATGGCCGCATGGTGGACCTGGAAACCGGAGACTTCGGCAAAGCTTTCACCGCATACGGTGGTGACCCTCGCGACGAGACAGAATCCTTCGGCATTACCGAGCGTATTCTTCAGAAAATTCTCGCCGAGTAACGTTGATGTTCGGCAAGTTACAAGCTGGTGCCGCCGGGCTGGCGCTCATCCTGGCGGCGGGCTGTGAAACCACGGATTATGGTCAACGCGAGGTGGGCGCGCGTCCGACAGATCAATCCTCATCTGAGGCCAGTATATGGTATCAGATGGACGAAGCGGAGAAAAACCTTGTCACGTCTGGTCGTGTTGAGACCGACCCTGCCTTAAACGCCTATGTCAGGCAGCACGCCTGTGCTGTCACAATCGACTATTGCGATGACCTGCGGATTTATATCCTCAAGGATCCATCGGCGAATGCTGCCATGGCACCGAACGGAATGATGCTGGTTCACACCGGCTTGCTGTTACGTGCAGAAGACGCAGACCAACTGGCGTCTATTCTTGCTCACGAATTCGTCCATTTCCATGAAAACCACACCATGGAACGCTATGCGACAGCAAAGAACATGAACCGGGCGATGATCGCGACGGCCGGTACCGGCTTGATCGGCCTGATTGGCATACTCGCTATCGCAGATTCAGCCGCCAGTTTCAGTCAGTCGCAGGAGACAGAGGCTGATCTCGAAGGCTTTAAGCATTTGACCAGCGCGGGATACAATCCCGAATCCGCAGTGCTGATGATGCAGCACATGTACCGCGAATTTGACGCGAGTACGCATGATGACAAGCAAAAAAGAGCCAACAAAGGTGTCCTGTTTGCCAGCCACCCGGACTTTCCGCAGAGGATTGCGGCGCTCGAACGCAAGGCTCTGGAATTTCCTTACCAACCAACCTCGCCAGAGGCACACAGGGAAATCATACGACCATTTCTGGAAACATGGCTCGATGAGCAGATCGTCCTGAGAGACTATGGCGCGACCCTTCATCTCATCGACAGGATGTCTGAACTCGGAAGCGATATCGGCGTGCTGTCTTCTGCGCGGGGACGACTCTTGATGCTTCGCGGTGAAGAGGGTGACAAAGAGGCTGCGACTGAGGCGTTCATTCTGGCCACACAAAGCTCCGACGCGCCGGCATCAGCCTATCGGGCGCTGGGTGATCACTACCGCGACACCGGCACATCAGAGAAGGCTATCACGGCCTTCGAACTCTATCTGGAAAAGGAACCCGAAGCGCGGGACAAGGCGCTGATCGAGGCCTGGATTGAAGATCTCAAGGAACAACAATGAAACGTTTACTGCCTGTACTGGGGATTCCATTTTTCCTCGCTGCTTGCGTCGCCGGTCCCACCGCTCTGGAGCCAGGCGTTTATACTGCAGACAACGCCACCAGCGTGACACTGTCTGAAGCATGGTCGAAATACCCTGCGAATATGAATGTTGCCACAAAAGGCGAAGTTCTGACGAAGGATGGTCCGCCTCTGAACCGCCTTCACTTCATCCAGATGTCTGAGGGAGAGGCGCTGCTCAAAACGCCGAAGAAAGTACCGGAAGACACACCTGTCTTCACCGTCGGCATGAGCGAAATCGACATCGTCGACATGGTGACCAACAGCCTGCTCAAAATTTCATATAGCGTCATGGAAGCCGAGAATATTCGCCCGGTCACCATCGATGGGCAGGAGGGCCTGCGCTTTGACCTTACGGGCAAATGGGAAAACGGTCTCAACGTATCCGGTGACGTCGTGGCCGTTCCAAAAGGTGAAAAGCTGAACCTCGTCATGTTCATTGCACCAACCATGCACTACTACCCGACATCAGAAACCGAGGTCGAAGCGATCATCGCCTCCATTGATCTTCCTTAGTCCTGACCGCTGAAAACCAGACAGAAAAGGGTCGCTAAGGCGGCCCTTTTTTATATCTTTCCAGCATTCATTTGGGTGCAGCCGCGCTGGCAATGCCCCGATCATGCCGCAACCTGGCCTTTTTCGGTTCGCATGAAACACTGATAAGAAATGGGGAGACAAGATTGTCCTGGTCAGCAAACGCGCTTCGCAAATCGAGATATTCTGGCATCGGGCTCGGGGTCATTCTTGCGGCGAGCCTTGTGCCCGTAAGTCTGGCAGACAGCAATCCCAGCCTGACCTCAACCAATTATTTCGGGCCGGACGGGAAAGAAACCGCTCAGGCGCTGGCGCTTCAAACCCTCTCCATCACGATCGACATACGCGGCGGCTATGCCGAAACGCAGCTCGAAGCCGAGTTTCTGAACCCGACATCCAACACGCTTGAAGGCGAATTCGAGCTCGACATGCCGGCTGGCGCGACGCTGATCGGCTATGGCCTTGATATCAATGGCGAGATGCGGGACGGCGTGATCGTCGAGAAGAAAAAGGCCGAGCGCACATTTAACGAGCGCATTCGCGAAGGCGTCGATCCAGGCCTTGCCGAAACCACCCGCGATAATGCCTTCCGCACCCGCGTATTTCCGATCTTTCCTGAACAGACCCGCCGCATCTCAGCCCGCTTTACCGCGCCCATCAGCAACACGCGCGATTTCCTCCTGCCTCTGGCCTCCGACTTTGAGCCAGACCGTGTCACGATCCGCGTGACCGGAGATGTTTCGCCTGAAAACATCACACTGCCCGGCAAGCTGTCAGCCGAATGGGATGAGGCAAGCGGGCAGGCCCTGATGATCTCCGAAAACCTGCCGCTCGACGGGGTGATCAGCATCACACCAGACCCGACACCGGTTATCGATCTCTCGCGCCATCCATCTGGCCAGACATTCGCGGCCTTCGCGCTTCCACCCGCCCGCTCAGATCAGCCATTCCGGCCGAACGCTCTGCGCATTTACTGGGATGCATCGCTGTCCCAGGCACAGTCAGCGGGCCCGGTGCAGTCATTTCTCTCTGAGGTAATCGACGACATTCATCCCTATTCGGTTCAGTTGATCCCGTTCTCGGACGGTATTGGCGAAATCAAGCCGGTTGATCTGCGGCCCGAAGGGGAAGAGCTCGAACACTTTACAGGTGAAGTTACTTATGATGGCGCAACCAATCTTTCAGGGCTTTTTGCGCGCGAAGAAGGACGCCCCAGCGCCGATGCCTGCTTTCTTGTAACCGATGGCCGGTTCACGCTTGGCGAGTTTCCGAATGGCAAGCTGCCCTGCAAACTGACACACATCGTCACCGCTTCGAAAGACGCCGATACTGGCGTTCTGTCCCTTCTGGCGAGGCAATCGGGCGGTCAGGTAATCAATCTGCGCGAGCTTTCAAATGATGCCGCAGTTCATCGCCTATCGCAGACGCGCTCCATACCGCAGGCTTTGACTATCGACGGCCAGGACATGTTAGGTTCGGCGGAATGGACCGATGATGGCGATCGCTTTCGGCTCATCGCGCCGATTGACGCCAATGCCAGCCAATACGTGCTGGAGGTCGGCGATATGACCTTCGAGGGCAGCTTCAATGATTTCAGCGTAGACACGCATCCAGGTGCCGGAACGGACTGGGCGGCCATGAAGCTGGTATCCCGGCGCGCTGAAGGCGCCAGCCGCCAAGCGCTCGTAGAGCTGAGCCAGACTTACTCGGTCGTCGGCGACGAGACCTCGCTTCTCGTGCTTGAGACCCTGGTTGATTACATCGACAACGATATCCCATTGCCGGACACTGGCTTTTCGGAAGAAGAGCGCCGGACTTATGCGAATGCCATGGACAGCTCAGCCAGACGTCAGGCCGAGCTTTATGCCGGACGGCTCGACGCGTTACGGACATTCTGGGCAACACAGCAAGACTGGTATGAGGGAGACTGGCCCAAGCGAAATCCAGCGCATCAACCGGCTCAGGAAGAGAGCCTTGAGCCGTCTCTTTCCACGTTCGATACGTCGGCACCATCACCTCCTCCGGCGCCGCCGCAATCCGCTGCACCAGCAGACGCCCCGTTTGCTGAATCTCAACTCCAGGTGACGGCGCATCGGGTCGAGTCGGACGCTGGCAACATGTCGACCGCGAACGGCACAGACGAGCCATCAATGACCAGTGAGATGTCGATCCGGAAATGGACGCCAGACCGGGTCTGGCTGGAGGCTACGCGCGGCTATTGCGGCGACCCGCTTTACCGGATTTACCTCAGCGAACGCGCCGAACATGGCGATTTACCGAGTTATTATCTTGAAATGGCCGATGTTTTCGAAGCCTGCGGCGACAAGATGCAAGCTGCCCGCATTGCGCTGGCGGCGCTTGAGCTGCCAGCTGCAAATGACGACACCCTGACCGCGATTGCCATGCGGCTGATCCGCTATGGTCAGCCGCAGCGCGCGATTTCCCTCCTTGAACGCGTAACGCTCAGTGATCCGACACGGCCCCAGCCATGGCGTGATCTGGCGCTGGCCTATGACCGGCTGGCAGATCGCCCCGGTCATTCACGGGCGGACCGCCGGGCCTTGTTGCAGACCGCGCTGGATAATCTGATCCACGTGATTCAGACGCCATGGAATTCGGCCTATGAGGGCATTGAAGCGGTCACCCTGATGGAAGCCAATCGGGTGCTTTCGAGGCTTGAAGACTCCGGCGGCGACGCCACTCTGCCTGAAGGGCTGAGGGCTGACATGCCGGTCGATCTTCGCATTGTGGCCAGCTGGAATGTCGATGAAACCGATATGGATCTCTGGGTGGACGAACCCACTGGCGAACGCGCCATGTATTCCAATCCCGCCACATCAATCGGGGGCAGGCTCTCGAACGACATGACGGAAGGCTATGGGCCGGAGGAATATCTTCTCCGAAACGCCCTGCCCGGTACCTACACAGTCTATATGGATTATTTCGGGAGCGACATCATCAATCCGAATGGCGCAGTCGCGATCCAGGCTGAAATCTGGCGCAATTGGGGGCGGCCGGATGAAAGCGTGGAGCTTGTCGATCTGGAATTCACCGATGATGACGAAACCGAATATCTCGTCGCGACGCTGACGATTGATGGGCCCGCACCACCGAAAGAATGACAGGAAATTCACGCGGCAAACTTGCGGTCCTGACCTAATCTTCGCCCATGTGGCGAGAGCGGACGAGGGATATCTTCAGACAGGGCTGGCCTTTTGGCCTGGCCATATCGCTCCATGTCCTGACGTTTGCAGCTTTGCTGATTTTGCCCCGGTCGCCCCAGACGCCGCCGCCGCCGCAAACACTCGAACTCTCGCTCGAAAGCCTCGCATTCGAGCCTCAGCCGCCGGCTGAACCGCCACCAAAGCCGGTCACAAACCCCTTGTCCCCACCTGAAGCCCGCGAGCCGCCCCCGAAAATACTTACCCGTGAGTGGGACAATTCAGAAGCTGGCGAGACCGAGTCTGACACTGGAGACACAGACACATTCAGCGACAATGCCCCACCAATGACGGGCGCATTCTCTTCCCTCTCCGAACCGTCTTCAGCGCCGACAACGATAGATGGTCGCCCAGACGAGGCGCACACCCAGATGCAGAACACGCTGCGGGCGTTCAGCTGTCTGCGGCTTGGCCAGACAGAGTGGAGGCCTGAATGCGAAGAATTCCAGCGAAATGGCTGTGACGAGATTGTCCTTTCAAAACCGTCAGACGACTTCGCCCCCTCGCCCGACATGCCCAACCCGTTTGAAACAAGGTTTGATCGCTTTACCGCCGGGCAGTACGCGGACACGTCCACGCCCTATACCCTGTTTCAGTCAAAGACGAATGACCATCAGCATGCCAGCCCGTTTGCCTCGCCCTCCCTTTCCAGTGCGGAGCGGGATTTAAGCGGAAGGATCAATGCCTTGCCCGACCCGGTCTGGGGCGATTAATCATCTGGCGTGCCACGAAGCGCTTCAATAATGCGCGGTGCGTCGACCGACACATTTGCCCCGAGCGGCCAGAAGGAAAATGACAGGAACGCGCCAAGCAGCACAGACAACCCCAGAGGCAAGGCGGCCTCTCCCAGCCGGTTTGGACTGCCCAGCATGACCATCAGCCCCACAACCAGGCCAAACAGAAGCAGCCCGGCCCCCATCAGAAAGATGGACCACCGCACCCACCCCTTGCTGCCCAACTCGACTTTCAGTTCAGGGCGCGCGGCGTGGACCTCCTCCAGCACGCGAACCAGCATATGCTTGAAGGCCAGGAAGGTCGGATCGTTCTCCGGCATCTGATGCGGAAAGTTCATCCGGATTTCGATGATTTCGCCCGTTCCCGACGTCAGATCCAAACCGGTAAACTCGATGCGTTGCGCCGAAATCGTCCAGAAACGAACATGGATCAGGTCATCATAAGATATTGTGCGGATTTCGCCATCCACGCGCTCGGTCACACCCTCGGGGTGAAGTTCGATCTGGCGCAAGGACGAAAGCGGGGCGGGCTTGAATTCAAACTGAGAGGTCATGACGGTGTTGCCTACACCAGTTTCTCCCCGGGCGGTTCACCCGCGCGGGTTATTATCTGCATTTTTATTAAAATACAGATTGGCCGGTCGCCAAGACCGGCCTGTCAGCTCTCCGCGATGGCCAATTCATACGCTTCGGAGGCCTCAAGCCACTCCATTTCGGCGGTTTCCTGCTGGTCCACCGCTTCGGCGCGCGCCTTCATCAGGGCCTGCATCCGATCTGACGAGAGCCCGGCCTGAACCAGTTCGGCGTCCAGCTCAGTGATTTTCTTCGCGGCCTGCTCCATCCGCTTTTCTGCAGCATCGGCCTTGCGCTTGAGCGGCGCAGCCGCCTTCCGCGCTTCAGCGGCTTTCTGACGGTCTGCCGCCTTATCGACCTTCTGCGGAGCAACAGGCTCGGCGATCACGGCTGGTTTCGCTGGCGGTGCCTTGCTGGCAGAGCTGTCCCTGTCTGCGGACATCACCAGTTTCTTATAGTCGTTCAGATCGCCATCATATTCTTTGGCGCGGCCATCCTTAACCAGCCAGAGCTGGTCGGCCGTGCCTTCGGCGAGATACACATCGTGCGTGATGAGCAGGACAGCGCCGCGATAATCATTCAGCGCGTAGATCAGCGCTTCCCGGCTGTCGATGTCTAGGTGGCTGGTCGGCTCGTCGAGGATGAGAATGTGCGGATCTTCCATGGCCATCAGGCCCATCAGAAGACGGACCTTTTCACCACCGGAAAGCTTCTCGACTTTGGTGTCCACTTTTTCGACCGGGAAGCCGATTTGCGCACATTTCGCGCGGACCTTGGCGGGAAGCGTATCCTTCGGCATGGCGCGGCGTATATGGTCGAACACCGTGTCGCCCATGGTCAGCTCATCCATCTGGTCCTGGCTGAAATAGCCGATCTTCACCGAGCCGGGCGCGATGCGCTCACCCGCCATCAGTTCGAGCTTCAGGGCGATGGATTTGACGAGGGTCGTCTTGCCCTGCCCGTTCGTGCCGACAATGGCAATCCGGTCATCCGGATCGACACGCAGATTGACGTCAGAGAGGATTTGCGCGCCCGGACCATAGCCAAGATCAGCCTCGCGCAGCTCCAGTAAGGGCGGCGCGAGCTGGGCTTCAGGGGCCTTGAAATGAAACGGCACCGTCCGTTCCGAAATCGGAATGGCAATGTCCTTCATCTTCTCGATCATCTTAATGCGGGACTGGGCCTGCGTCGCCTTCGAAGCCTTGGCACGGAACCGGTCCACAAAGCTTTGCAGATGCGCGCGCTCGGTATCCTGCTTCTTCTTCATGGCTTCAAGCTGAGACAGTTTGATCGCCCGCATTTTGAGGTAGTCGTCATACCCGCCGGTCGAGAGGTTCAGCTTTTTGAACTCCAGCGCCAGTGTATGCGTGACACAGGCATTCAGCATCTCCCGGTCGTGGCTGACCAGAATAACCGTGTTCGGATAGGCGCGCAGATAGCCTTCGAGCCAGGCAGCCCCCTCAAGGTCGAGATAGTTGGTCGGCTCGTCGAGCAACAGCACATCCGGCTGAGAGAACAGCACGCCGGCAATCGCGGCCCGCATGCGCCATCCGCCGGAAAACTCCTTTGTCGGGCGGTACAGATCAGCCGGCGTGAACCCAAGCCCCATCAACACCTCACTTGCCCGCGCCTCGCCGGACCAGGCGTCGATATCAAGAAGACGTTCATGAATCGCCGCAATACGGTCTGGATCTGTCGCCGTTTCACTTTCCGTCATCAGGGCGTGGCGTTCGGCGTCTGCCTTCAGAACAACGTCCAGAATGGTCTCATCGCTTGCCGCAACTTCCTGCGCGACCCAGCCCAGCGTCGCGCCTTCATTGAAGCGGATGGCCTGATCTTTTGACGGGTTCTGGTGGGCATCCTTGATCAGCCCCAGAAGCGTGGATTTGCCCGTCCCGTTCCTGCCGACAAGCCCCACTTTCCAGCCGCGCGCAAGCTGCGCCGACGCACCCTCAAACAGGGTTCGGGTACCAAAGGCAAAATCGAGATCGGATATCGTAAGCATGGCGTGGCATGTCGCATGACCCGCAGGATTTGGGAAGCACTGCCGAAAACAATCTGAAGACGGTTTCCAGCGCTGTCTCTTCCCGCCATGATCAGCAAAACAAAAATGGGGAGGCATTCATGAGCACATACCAGACCATAATGATCGACGAACCCGCAGAGTTCGTTCGCCGGATCACGCTGAACCGGCCTGAAAAGCGCAATGCGATGAACAATCAGCTGCGCGCCGATGTGTTTGATGCGCTGTTCGAGGCGGATCAGGATGAAAGCGTCCGCCTGACCATCATCCGCGGTGCGGGCCCGGCCTTCTGCTCGGGCTATGATCTGGGTGAAGACCTCTCGAAAGACCAGCCCTGGCCCACAAGCGGCGGCGAAGGGCAATGGGCCCGTCATGTCGTGGAAGGCTGGTTTCGGATCTGGGATCTGAAAAAGCCCGTTATCGCACAGGTGCACGGGTTTTGCCTGGCTGGTGGCAGCGAACTGGCTGCGGCCTGCGATCTTCTTTATGTCGCGGACTCGGCGCAGATCGGCTATCCGGCCATCCGCTCCATGTCGTCACCGGACATGCAATACCAGCCCTGGATGATGGGTATGCGGTCGGCCATGGAATTCATGCTGACGGGTGATGCGCTATCGGGCGCAGATGCGGTGGCGTGCGGC
This sequence comes from uncultured Hyphomonadaceae bacterium, assembly GCA_964342455.1. GTDB lineage: Bacteria > Pseudomonadota > Alphaproteobacteria > Caulobacterales > Hyphomonadaceae > Ponticaulis. The sequence continues at coordinate 13,316 of CAYFGB010000025.1, read as the reverse complement.
TTTGCCAATCGATGCTATGCCGATGACCAGCTGGAAGACGAAGTGCTGCGCATTGCGGACCGGGTGGCGAAAATCCCCTCCGATCTGCAACACCTCAACAAGCGCAGCGTTCATCGCGCCATGGACATTATGGGCATTCGCGCTGGCATTCGGGCCGGTACAGATGTTCACGCGCTCGGCTGGTATCAGCAAAGCTCCCGCGACTACATGCAGCAGCTGCGCGAAGGAGCCCGCGTGAAGGACGCGCTGAAAGCCCGCGACACCAAGTTCGGAGATTATGGCGAGGAATGACCCGTCAATCGGCCAGTTTGGGCAGCCACCAGAGGAGCCCGAGCGCGATCAGCTCCATCGCCAGAACCAGGCTCGCCGTCTCAGTCATGCCGCCGTCGACGAACGGCGCCAGCAGGGCCGTGCCCACCGCCACAGAGCCAAATATCGCCAGAATGACCAGTGACGCGGCCCGGTCATCCTGTCCGCCACCGGCGATGATGGCGCGCAGAAAACCGGGCGGGCCGCGGACGCCCAGCCCCATATTCAGTGGCGCAAACAGGGCGGCCACCACCAGCGGATTTTCGCCGCCCCATGCAACATAGACCAGCATGAACAATGCCGAGATGGCGCTCACCATCGTGCCGACCCAGATGACCCGCTCAGCGCCAAACCGGTTGACGAACCAGCCGGTTGTGTTGCTCGCCAGAACGAAGCACGCCACGCCCGCGCATTGCATGATGATGAAGTCAGTCATTGTGCCGCCCCAGGCACCCACAAAAACTGCGGGCGCTGCGAAGACGAACACAATCAGCCCGCCCACACAGAGCGCCTGTGACAGGCAATAGCGCAGATATGTGCGCGACTTCAGAAGCGCCAGATAGCTGCCTTTCGTTCCTTCAGCCGTCGATCTTGGCAAACGATGGCCGACCAGCGCGAAGATGATCGCCACGCCAATGCCGATTACGGCGAGCACGTCAAAGCTGAGTGTCCAGCCTCCGATTTCCAATAACCAGAAGCCCACAATCGGCCCCAGCGCCGGGGCGAGCGCTTCAATGCTGGCAAAGCTTCCCATGGCCTGGGTCGCGCCCTTTTCGCTGAACAATTGCCGGATGATACCGGGCGTTAAAACCGTGGAGCCTGCCGCGAACACGCCCTGCACACACCGAAGCGCCACCAATGGCCAGATCGCGCTGACCTGCGTGCACAGAAAGGAGGCCAGCCCAAACCCGGCCATGGCGGTTATCAGAATTGTCCGCCGCCGAAATCGCCAGCTAATCGCCCCGAACAGAACAAGGCCGACAGCGTGACCGAAAATGAATGAAGCCAGGATGTACTGTGTCTGCGCGACACTGCCATCGAGAATGTCAGGCAGACCCGGTATGGCAGGCAGAACGAGATCCGTCGCCATGAAACCGGCAAGCGATGCAAACAGCAAAACGGCGCAGAGCATGACGCGCATGCCTAGGGAATAATCTTGATGCATCGTTCTGGCTCGTCTGATCAGCGAAAGGTCTGGCGCGTACCGCCTCCTAGCGGAATCTGCCCCTTAAAGACAGATCACAAATTGATCTTTGCCCGGTTTTTCAAACACAGGAGAGACAAGCCTCCGGCACTGAGGGTTAGTCGTTTTCCTCATATTCCTTGCCGATATGGCGAACGAATTCAGAAAGCGATTTTGCAACCGGATAGAGTGCATCTTTTGCATTGTCCGCCATGGCATCAATGGCCACCACCAGCGGGTCTTCCTCAACCTCGTCATCCTCTGAGGTAAAGGCGAGAGCGATGTATTCGCTCATCCCATCGCCGCCAATCGGCAGGCAGTCGGGAAAGGCTTCGGTGAAATCCGTCCCGGTCAGATTGCCGATCACCGTGTCCACATCGAACATGTAGAATGTGAAGGGAGAGATATCGAGCGGCCATTCCCCGCCATTCGAATAGGTCAACAAGGCCTTGTAGATGGGCGGCAGGGTAATCCCGACGGCCTCCTCAAGCGCTTCGATCTCTTCTTCACTGGCAGACGGGCTCTGACTTTCAAAAGGAAGTTTCATACCGGACGTCTAATCCGCCCGGCCATTTCTGGCAATCTCAGCCAGCAAACAGCCTCATGATAGTCAAAGCCATTTCGGATCACGGACAATCACGTCGCCGTGAATAATGAATATTTTTCGTTTTGTTCATTGATTATCCGCAAGCCGTGCTTATCTCCCATTCACCGGGCAACAGCACCGGGTTTTAGAAGGACGGAAATCCATGCTTACCGAAACGCGCATCAACACAATCGCCGCCATTCTGGCGGTGCCGTTGACAGCAATCATTGGCGCGCTGACTGTCGCTACCATGGCATTTGTTGTTTAAACGGACGTACACATTCTGACCGGCCGCCTGCCTCTTCACAGGGGCAGGCGGCCTGAGTCAGCCCTGAAACGGGGCGTTATCGGCTATTTTCATTTGGGCCATTGGCGGCACGAAGGCGGAAAAGCGTCAGCTTTTACCTTCCTTTCGGGCTTTGAATGCGGCCATTTGCTCGGGCGTGGCCTCAGGTTGCGCCGCTTTCCATTCCGCATAGGGCATACCGTGCGTGTACGCTCTCGCGTCATCACGTGAGATCGATACGCCCTCGGCTTCTGCGGCCTCCTGATACCAGTCTGCCAAACAGTTTCGACAGAAGTCAGCCGTGATCATCAGGTCAATATTCTGAACATCCGGGTTATCCTTCAGATGCTGAAGCAGTTTACGGAAGGCCTGCGCTTCAATCCGGTCCTGCACTTGCTGGTCAGTCATTTTGGGCCTCCGTTACGAACTGCCTGAAAACATGATAGGGTTTTACACTCAAACCAACTCTGGGGGAGATCACCATGGAATTCAAACGCATATCCTTTCCGGATCAGCATTATCTCTATGTTGAAAAGCATGTCCCCATGGAGGGTACGGCAATTTCCCAGGCGATGGGTGCTGGCTTTGGCGAGCTCTTCGGCTTCACCCAGGCGATGAAGATTGACCGGCTGTCCATGCCCTCCGCCATATATCAGGACATGCCGTCAGCCGAAGGCATGGTTTTCCGTGCCGCCATTTTTGTAAAACCCTCCGACGCCGACAAGGCAGAAGGGAACATCAAGGCTGGCAAGATCCCGGCGGGTGAGGCCATCACTACAACCCATGTTGGCGGATATGCCAATCTGAATGAGACCCATCAGAAAATCTGGGCATATATGGCTGAAGAGAATATCCCCGGCGATATGCCGATCTGGGAAATCTATATTGATGACCCCACCACTGTCCCGGAAGACACCTGCCGCACCGATGTGTTCCGCAAAATAGGCGAATAGCGGCTCAGTCCAGCAGCCAGGACAGATTGCGTTGCAGGTCGGCCCGTGCGCCGGTCTCAAGGCAGAGGCCATGTGAGACGATCAACCGGTCGAACGCCCAATCGAGCACATTCTCGACACTGCGGCGAGCGGCCTCGCGGTCATCGAACGTCAACCGGATATCGATCGCCGTACCGCCTTCCCGGCCAAGCAGGCCTGCCAGCCGCTTGAGAAGCCGCATCATCATGCCCTGTTTTTCAGGGTCGTGCTTCTGAATGATGTCGGTAACGATCAAAGATCCGGATGGCACGTGACAGAACCAGACCTCATCGAGCATGCTATGACCTTCAATCACCTGTTGATCGATTATGCCCATCCAGGCAGGCGGCGCATCATTTTCAAGCACCACATCAGCGGCAATATCCGGATGTCGTTCGCTGAACCGAGGTGACACCCATGCCGTTGCCTCTGGCCATTGCCTGCGCCATGCGGAGAGATGCAGGCTGTGTATCTTGTTTGGTTCGATGAGGTGCGCCACAGGCCCAAGCGCATTCACCGCCTCAATCCGCTCAGGCGTCAGCGCGACGGGCGAATGCACCCAGAGTTTTCCATCCGGAAGGCGAATAATCACCGAACGGGTCTGAAAGGGAATGCCGCGCATGCGGACATCATCACCCTCCAGCAACCAGATATCGTCAGCAAACGCGATCAGATCAGTCATGACGTCACCTCCGCGATCAGCCTGCCATGATGAGATGACGCGCGTATGTCAGTTTTCGGCTTTCACGCTGCCTGCGCTCTCCGAAATCGACCGAACACTTTCGAGCCAGTGGTGTCGGCAAAGAGAGACGTAGTCGGCCTTTTCAACGCGCACCTGATCGCCATGACTGGTGATGTGGCCCTCTCCATCGAGCCGGGCGGTCATGGTGGCCTTTCGCCCACAATGGCAAATCGTGCGGGCCTCTCTCAGATCATCCGCAATGGCCAGCAAATGCGCAGCCCCTTCAAACAATTCGCCCTGGAAATCAGTTCGCAGACCGTAGCACAGCACAGGCACACCCAGCGCATCGCCCACCTGCGCCAATTGCCATACCTGGGCCCGGTTCAGAAACTGTGCTTCATCGACAAATACAGCGTCCAGCTTGCCTGTGGCCTTCATGGTGTTGATCGCTTCAAACAGGTCCGTCTCAGGGCCGAACAGGTGCGCCTCAGAGCTTAAACCGATGCGGGACTCAATCTTGCCAATCGCCTCGCCCGGATGCCCATGATGGGAGGATGTCCACAACATTACGTCCATGCCGCGCTCGCGATAGTTATAGGCGGCCTGAAGCAGGATGGCAGATTTACCGGCATTCATGGCCGAATAGGTGAAATAGAGTTTTGACATGCAGATTGCGGAGCTCGAATCGACGGGTGGCCAAGTCTAGCCAGTTCCGCCCGCCTTGGTAAGGAAACGCCAGAGTGAAACTAGGCTTTCGTGTCCCGCGCCAGCGCCTGATCACGCGCAACGGCTTTGCCGATGGCCTCCGTTGCCAGCGTTGTGAAACCGCCCTCGCCCATGAAGACTTCGAGCGCAGCAGCCGTAACCCCATTGGGCGACGTGACGCCTTCCCGCAGCGCGCCGGCAGGCTCGCTTGACCCATCGAGCAAGGCCCCGGCTCCGATCACACCGCGCCGCGCCAGACGCATGGCAAGCTCCGGTTCCAGACCGTTTCGAACACCCGCCTCTGCCAGCGCTTCGACAAGATGGAACACATAGGCCGGGCCTGATCCGGAAATCGTCATCGCGACCTGAAGCGTTTCTTCCGGCATGGGCCCATCCACCCAGCCAAGGGGCGCTAACAGCTCCCGAACCGTGTCCAGGTCAGCCGGCGAAATGGAAGGATCACAACTAAGCAACGTAACGCCTTTTCCTACAGCGCCAGGCGTACTGGGCAAGGCGCGAACAATGCGCCGCGTGGCCAGGACCACAGCCAACCGATCTATGGACCATCCGGCCATAACCGAAATCACCAGCGTATCTGGCCCGCACAGCGGCTGTGCTTCGGCAAGTATCTGGCCGAAAACCTGCGGTTTGACCGCGATCACAAGAATATCGGCCGGATTACGCGCCGGATTGAGCCGAATTTCACCGGCCTCCGCCCAGGCCTTCACCAGAGGCGTCGACCTTGGCGCATAGACAGAGATGTCCGGCTGGCTCTCTTCGGAAAGCCAGCCCGTCGCCATGGCTGAGCCCATCCGGCCACAGCCCAGTAATGCAATTTGTTTCACCATGCCCCATCGCTAGGCGAGGACTTACGGCGTTTCAATACAAACCTCTGACCATTGGGGCTTGTGGATTCATTTCAGATTTAGCTCGGAAACATCCCTGAAATTGCCGATCTTCCCGCGCACAAACGTGTTGAACGCGATGGAATGACGATCTTTTTGGGACCGGTTGGCCTCAACGAAGTGCTGGAAATCTGATGAAAAGAGGATCAGCTCGTGCTTTTTCGGCGTGATAGCGTGGTAGGGGCTGTTATAAATGTTCCGCCGGTCGCCTTCGACAGCCAATTCAATCTGCCGATAGAGTTTGTACCGATCAAACACCATATTGGCTGGTGGATCAGGCAGGTCCGTGAAATACAACGATCCTGAAATGATCGAATTTGAATGGGTATGGCCATGCATACCAACGCCCGGCGGGTTAATCAGCGACCATGATTGCGTGACATACAGCTCACTGGAAGTGCCCATGATATCACGTGCATAAATTCCCAACGCTTGATGGACTGCGGCCTTGATGTTCGCCAATTCGGGACGCTCAAAAATATAGAGATCATCAGAAATCAGATTGACCTGATTTTTCTGCATTGGCAGGGATTTGATGAATGCTTCATTGGCCGGGGTGATCACATCAGCCAGACTCATGCGGAACACAGGGTCGGCAAACAAGGGCTGCACATCGTATTTTAACTTCGCGGCGGCATCAGACATTCAAACTTTCCCTAGAGCCGTATCACATCGCCGGTGACATACCCCGTCAACCGGACCAACTTGTTCGACGATAGCGGCATAGCGTTCAAGAAAGGAATAAAAAAAATCAGGTCTCTAAAATCGTCTGTCTATTTTCTGCGCAGTATGAATGTGTTCGATTAACGCAAGGAGACCGCTCGACCGGCCCTGAACGCACGCCTAAACATGCGGGATACAAGATTTCGGGGAGACGAAAATGGCATACGAGCATCTGATTATCGAAGAAAAAGGCGCGGTGGACTGGGTCACCATGAATCGGCCGGACGCGCTGAATGCGCTCAACCGTGAAATGGTGGCCGAACTTTATGACTATTTCTCTGGCCTTGCCGAACGCCCCGATCGCCGGATTGTCGTCCTGAAAGGTGCAGGACGCGGCTTCTGCGCTGGCCTCGACCTGAAAACCAGCACGCCGGGCGAAAGCAAAAAATCCACCGTCGCAACTGGCCTGAAAGGGCAACGCGATATTTCACAAATCTACATCGCCATGCGCAAATGCCCTCAGCCTATCATCGCACTTGTGAAGGGCCCGGCATGCGGCGGCGGTTTCTCGCTGGCCATGGCATCTGACATCCGGATTGCGGGTGAAAGCGCCCGCATGAACTGCGCCTATATCCGCATCGGTTTCGGCGGATGCGATATGGGGTCGTCCTATTTCCTGCCGCGTCTGGTTGGCGCATCGCTGGCAACCGAGTTGATCCTTACCGGCAAATTCATCTCCGCTGAGCGCGCGCTTCAGTTGGGGCTGGTGGCACAAGTCGTGCCCGATGATGAGCTTGAAGCCGCCGCCGAGGAAGATATTGGCTATATGCTGAAAACCTCGCCTCTTGCCCTGCGTCTCACCAAAGAAGCGCTAAACGTCAACATCGATGCGAACGGCATTGAAGCGGCCATCGCGCTGGAAGACCGCAACCAGATCCTTTGCGCGCAGACAAGCGACATGAAAGAAGGCCTGTCTGCCTTTCTCGAGAAACGCGAGCCGGACTTTCACGACGAGTAAGCCCGGTTACACCAAAGCCTCATATTGCCATGTGCACGCGGATGCTGCACATGCGAGGGCATGCATGATGATACCTGCTGGCTGACGGGCTGAAACGCCCGTCATGTTGTCGACCTTTTTCACCGTTCTGCCTGTCTTTGCCCTGATCCTTGCAGGCTGGGCCGCGCGCCGTTATGGCGCGCTCGGGCCTATGGCCCTGCGTGAGATTAATCGGTTCGTGGTATATCTGGCGCTTCCGGCGCTGATGTTCGATGTGATCGCCACAGCCAACCCGCAAGATCTTTGGCAACCCGGCTTCATCACGGCCTATGCCGCGGGATGTTTTCTCATCTTCATCATTGCGGTCGTGATCCGCAAACTCCAGCGCGTCAATCTTGCTGACGCGGCCGTTGACGGGCTGAGCGCAGGCTATGCCAACACCGCCTATATGGGCATTCCGCTGTTGCTGGCCGTCTATGGCGAGAAAGGATTGACGCCTGCTCTGATCGCGACGGTGCTGACCGTCACCATCATTTTCTGCGTCGGTCTTATCCTCATTGAAGCGGCCATTCAGACCGGCTCCAGCCGGTGGGAGATCGCCCGAAAAGCCATGGTTTCCCTCCTTAAAAACCCGCTTCTTATCGCCCCGGCGGCAGGCGCGCTGGTGCTTTTCTCCGGTATTGATGTGCCCTCCCCTGCCAGATCCTTTCTCGACCTTTTGGGCAGCGCCGCAAGCCCGTGTGCGCTTGTCGCACTGGGGCTGTTTTTCGCCCAGCCGGAAGACAAGGAAACCGCCCCCAGAACCTCTCTCATGGATATGAGCTGGCTCGCCGGGTTGAAACTGATTGGCCAGCCGCTTGTCACCTGGCTGGTCGCCGGGCCCGTCCTCGGCTTGTCCGACTTCTGGCTTCATTCAGCCGTTTTCATCGCCGCCATGCCGACAGGGACAGGCCCGTTCATGCTGGCCGAGTTTTATGAACGCCACCCCCGGCTTGCCGGGCAGGTGATCCTGGTCACCACCCTGATTTCCATTGTCACGCTGTCGGCCTATCTCAGCCTGATCGGCGTGTAAGAAAATACGTGCATCACAAACCGGGTCAGTGTTAGGGACACCTTCCCCTAAGTTAGCCACCAAGTCAGGCCCTTAAGACAGAACGATAATGGAGCTGCGCATGACCGCCTCGCCCGAACAGCCGCATTTCTATGAACCCCGTAACGGCCATGGCCTGCCGCATGATCCATTCAACGCCATTATCGGGCCACGTCCGATTGGCTGGATCGGCTCGCTCAGCGCCGATGGCGTTCCAAATCTGGCGCCTTACAGCTTCTTCAATGCATTCAACTATGTTCCGCCCATTGTCGGGTTTTCCAGTGTGGGCCGGAAGGACAGCCTGAACAATATCGAGGCTACGGGCGAATTTACCTGGAACCTTGTCACGCGCGATCTGGCCGAAGCGATGAATGAAAGCTGCGCCATGATTTCCCCCGAAGAGAATGAATTTGAGCGCGCGAAACTCGATCAGGCCCCTTCGAAGGTGATCCGCGCGCCACGTGTTGCCGCAAGCCCGGTCTCGTTTGAGTGCAAGACCACGCAGATCATCCAGCTGACCACGCAAGACGGCACCGAAGTGCCGAGCTGGGTCGTCTTTGGCGAAGTGGTTGGCGTGCATATCGCGCCAGACGCGCTCGTTGACGGCATTTACGATCCGGGCCGGATGCGCACCATCCTCCGCGCCGGAGGGCCCGCCAGCTATTACGAGATCACGCCTGAATCGCGTTTCGAGATGTACAGACCGAAGGTTTGAAGGGTGTAGGGCGGCGTTGAGCGCAAGGCGCGATACCCGCCAAAAGGTGAGAGTTATGCTGGCGGGATTTTATCCCGCCCTACCCGATGCGGAGCATCGGATTTCTACTGTAATCCAACCACACCATATCCGATCAATACCCCAGCAAGACGAGATACCCGCCGACATCGAGATAAGTCACACCGGCGGGATTTTATACCGCCCTACGCGCCACGAAGTGACGCTAACTCGGTAAGTTTTGGCCACATTCAGCAAAATACGGAAAAATGCATCAAGCCTTGAGGTAATTCACAAGAACTATTAAAAATTGCATTTTGTTTAAAGGTAGTTATCAAATGCAGATGACAGTAGGGCAACTTATCCAAGATCTAAAATCGTATCACCCTGACACTGAAATTTGCTTTCAGGGAGAACTCGAGTTTTATCGGACTAAAATACGAGGCAAAAATTTGGTCCAAATCGAGTTCAATGAGTATCAAGCTTTCTTGAGCGAGGAGCTCCGCATGAGTATACCCGGAATCAAGGTAGTTTTTTGTGAACACGACGCCCACCAAGCTCCGTTCAGAACAAACACGGCTGAGGATGAAAACTAAGAGGCCTTGGTTCTACTTCGCTTTTTTGGCAACCATTTCAAAACTTATGCTAGCTCTGGTGTAGGAACTTAAGTCGCAAAACCCGCTGTGCTCAACTCACATCCATATCTTGCCCCGCCTTCTTTTTCGTACAGCGAAGAGAAACTTGTTCACTGCTGGTCAATAGAACCGTAGTTCCTCGCCAAGCTTAGCATGCACCACCTGCACTCCAAGATTCCAGTATTTGTAAATCGCAGAGGCCTTCCTCGAACACCTCTCATCAGCAGTTATAAAAACGGAACAATATGAGGCCATTCCAATATGCTGCCCATCAGACATAATATTTGAAGCCTTGTCGCGTTTAGTTAACCCCTTGTCCGGAAAAAGTCCTGTAATGTTCAGTACTGAATGGGTGCCCGCCACCCTAGCAGATTGAGTCATCGGCGGCATAGTCGACATAAAGTCATGGGGTTTTTTGCCAAAAAACTGATCCTTAGTTTGTGCATTTCCCAAGTTCGCCGAAATGATCTTCCACGCTTCCTCTATCGGGTCATCTGAATTTTCCACGCGCAAACGTTCGTGGCTCTTCATGCCGAATGCATTCCTTGTTTGATCAATCGGAGTGCGTATCGATTGGTACTCACGGATTGATCGAGCCATCTGATCTGCGACCTCGTTAGCCTGTTTGATTAGTAGCGATCGAGCTGGCTCTGGAACTACTTCTGAAACTCTCTCTATGTACCGCTGTAGCTGTTGAGGCGTTTCTTGAAGGTTGTCTAAATTATCTGCACCGAATAGTCGGATCATTTGCTCTGCGGTGATTTCATCATAACCTTCGTACCTCTCAGACGCGTTCAAATGTTCATTGAGTCGATCTACGGGATCGGCGTAGCTTCTTAGCCACACATCGCCAGTAGGCTCAAAGCCCGCGTCCAGGACGTCTTCTATTTCACGTGCTTTCAGGCGCTTTATTCCGTCAAGCGCCTCTGTTGAATCGCCGCGCTTAATCTCGTCGAGGTGCACTCTCGAAAAAGCAAAAGCCATGCCCGTTTCTGGCACAGTTAATCCGATCTCGCCTCTCGCGATGTATCTGAGAATGTTTTGGTCCACGTAGATCAAATTCACGACTAACCACCCCTCACCCCCTCAATACCCCAGAATCGGGGCGAGCCATTTCTCCGCCTTGATGAAGTCCCAGCCCTTGCGCTCGGCATAGCTTTCCACCTGATCTTTATCGATGCGACCGACGGCAAAATAGACGCTGGCTGGATGTGAGAAGTAAAGCCCTGAGACTGACGCAGGAGGCGTCATGGCATAGCTGGAGGTCAGCTCAACCCCTGTCCGGTCCGGCGCTTCGAGCAGATCAAACAGCGTGCCTTTCTCGGTATGATCAGGCTGAGCCGGATAGCCCGGCGCGGGCCGGATGCCGTCATATTTCTCGGCAATCAGCTCCTCATTCGAAAGCGCCTCTTCAGAGGCATAGCCCCAGATCTCCCGGCGCACCCTGGCATGCAGATATTCGGCAAAGCCCTCGGCAAACCGGTCGGCCAGCGCCTTCACCATGATGGCCGAATAGTCGTCGCCGGCATGCTTGAATGCGTCCGAACGTTCGAGCTCGCCATGACCGGCCGTGACGCAGAACCCGCCAATCCAGTCATCCCCGGCGCTTTTCGGGCGCAGGAAATCCGAGAGGGCATAATTCGGCACGTCGTTGGATTTTTCCATCTGCTGGCGGATTGTGTAGAAACGGGCACGCTCTTTCGTGCGCTCATCATCATCCCAGACAATGATGTCATCGCCATCCGCATTGGCAGGCCACAGGCCGACAACACCTTTCAGGCTCAGCCATTTTTCCTCGACGAGGCGTTTCAGCATGGCCTGACCGTCATCCCAGAGCGTGCGGGCTGCATCGCCGCGTTCGCCTTCTTCTTCGATGATACGTGGATAGCTGCCCTTCATGTCCCAGGAGAGGAAGAATGGTGTCCAGTCGATATACGGCAACACGTCTTCAAGTGTCGGCTCCACCGTGTGAAGGCCGGGCTGTTTCGGGCTCTGCGCCGGGCTGGCCGCCCAGTCCGGCTGACAGGCCTTTGCCCGCGCCTCAGCTATGGAGAGACGCTTTTTGGCCGGGCCGCCTGCCCGGTCCTGACGGATGCGCTCATAACGCGCTTTTGTGTCCTCCCAGAAACGCGGCTTGTCCTCTTCAGAGAGGAGCGAGGAGACCACGCCAACCGCCCGGCTGGCATCGGTGACATGCACAACGGGCTGTTTCTGCATTTGCGGCTCAATCTTGATGGCCGTATGCGCGGGGCTGGTGGTCGCGCCCCCGATGAGCAGTGGAATGTTCAGATTCTGGCGCTGCATCTCTTTCGCCACATGCACCATTTCATCAAGGCTCGGTGTGATCAGGCCGGACAGGCCGATCATATCTGCCTCATGCTCGCGCGCCGCGTTCAGAATGTCCTCAGCCGGGCACATCACGCCCAGATCAATGATTTCATAGCCGTTACAGGCCAGCACCACACCGACAATATTCTTGCCGATATCGTGCACATCCCCCTTCACCGTGGCGAGAACCACCTTGCCGTTGGACTTGCCCTCAAGGCCAAGCTCACGCTTTTCCTCCTCGATGAAAGGGATGAGATGGGCCACGGCAGCCTTCATCACACGGGCTGATTTGACCACTTGCGGCAGGAACATTTTCCCCGCGCCAAAGAGATCACCCACCACATTCATGCCGTCCATCAGGGGGCCTTCAATGACGTGAAGCGGGCGCTCTGCGCCCTGTCGCGCTTCTTCGGTGTCCTCGGTGATAAACTCGGTGATGCCATGCACCAGAGCATGCTTCAGCCGCGCTTCAACCGAATTTTCCCGCCAGCTCAGATCCTTTTCGACCGTCTTGCCTTTCTGGCCTCTGAACTTCTCAGCCAGATCGACCAGACGCTCGGTTCCATCCGGACGCCGATTGAGGATCACATCCTCAACATGCTCACGCAATTCCGGGTCAATCTCGTCATAAATGTCGAGCTGACCGGCATTCACGATACCCATATTCATGCCCGCCGGAATGGCGTGATAGAGGAAGACCGAGTGCATGGCGCGGCGCACAGGCTCATTGCCGCGGAAGGAAAAGCTGACATTCGAAAGCCCGCCAGAGATGTGACATCCCGGGCAGGTCTTGCGGATTTCCCGCGCCGCTTCGATGAAATCAACCGCGTAATTGTCATGTTCTTCAATGCCGGTCGCGACCGCAAAGATATTCGGATCGAAGATGATGTCCTCGGGCGGAAAGCCGATTTCTTCGGTCAGAATCCTGTAGGCGCGCTGGCAGATCTCAACCTTGCGGTCTTTCGTGTCCGCCTGCCCCTGCTCATCGAACGCCATCACAACCACAGCCGCGCCATAGGCAAGGCATTTGCGGGCATGATCAAAGAAAATCTCCTCGCCCTCTTTCAGGGAAATCGAGTTCACAATCGCCTTGCCCTGAACACACTTCAGGCCCGCCTCGATCACCTCCCATTTGGAGCTGTCGATCATCACCGGCACGCGGGCGATGTCCGGCTCGGCGGCGATCAGGTTCAGGAAGGTGCGCATGGCCTCGGCACCGTCCAGCATGCCTTCGTCCATGTTGACGTCGATCACCTGCGCGCCG
>CAYFGB010000024.1:0-42896 GCA_964342455.1 uncultured Hyphomonadaceae bacterium | reverse complement strand
CTTCAAGCTGAAGCCCGGCGACCGGCGCGACCCGCGCGATGTGGCGAAAGATCTGGTCGCCCTGCAATACAAGCGCAATGACAACGCCTTTGGCCGCGGCACCTTCCGCATGAAGGGCGATGTGCTGGACATCTTCCCCACCCACTATGAGGACCGCGCCTGGCGCGTCTCCTTCTTCGGCGACGAGATCGAGGATATTTCCGAATTCGACCCGCTGACGGGCAAGAAAATCCAGCCGCTGGACGGCATCAAGGTCTACGCCAACAGCCACTATGTCACCCCGCGCCCAACGCTGAATCAGGCAATTGGCGGCATTCAGGACGAGCTTCAGAAGACGATTGCGGACTTCAATGAGAAGGGCAAGCTGCTCGAAGCCCAGCGCATTGAACAGCGCACCCAGTTCGACCTCGAAATGCTGCAGGCCACCGGCGTCTGCAATGGCATTGAGAATTATTCCCGCTATCTGACGGGCCGCAAGCCGGGCGAGCCGCCGCCCACCCTGTTCGAATACTTGCCGGAAAACGCCATCGTCTTCACCGATGAGAGCCACCAGACCATTCCCCAGCTGGGCGCGATGTATCGCGGTGACTTCTCACGCAAGCGGACACTGGCCGAATATGGCTTCCGCCTGCCAAGCTGTATGGATAACCGCCCGCTGAAATTTGAGGAATGGGACGCCATGCGGCCCCAGACCGTGCATGTTTCAGCGACGCCCGGCCCGTGGGAGATGGAACGCACGGGCGGGGTGTTCTCCGAACAGGTGATCCGCCCCACCGGCCTGATCGACCCGCCGGTCGAGGTCCGCCCGGTCTCCATTGAGGGCGGCAATCAGGTGGATGACGTCATCGCCGAGTGCAAGGCCACGGCGGAAAAGGGCTTCCGCTCGCTGGTCACCACGCTGACCAAGAAAATGGCCGAAGACCTCACTGAATACATGACCGAACAGGGCGTAAAGGTGCGCTATATGCACTCCGACATCGACACTGTGGAGCGCATCGAGATCATTCGCGATCTGCGCATGGGCGTGTTCGATGTGCTGATCGGCATCAACCTGTTGCGCGAGGGTCTCGACATTCCCGAATGTGCTTTCGTGGGCATTCTCGATGCCGACAAGGAAGGCTTTCTGCGCTCGGAAACCTCAATGGTGCAGACGATTGGCCGGGCGGCGCGGAACTCCGAGGCGAAGGTCGTGCTCTATGCCGACAAGGTGACGGGCTCCATGCAGCGCGCCATGGACGAGACCCAGCGCCGCCGCGAGAAGCAGATCGCGCACAATGAGGCGCACGGCATCACCCCGCAAACGGTCTTTTCGGGCATCAAGGATGTGCTGGAAGGCTTTGTGCCCGCCGACCAGCGCGGCTCAGGTACCCAGCTCAAGGGCGGCAAATCCCGCAAGCGAGGCGTGCAGGAAGAAGCTGTTGCCATTCAGGGCGGTGCGGGCCACAATGTCCAGGCCGTCATCGCGGATCTGGAAAAGAGAATGCGTGATGCGGCAGCCGACCTCGAGTTTGAAGAAGCGGCGAGGCTGCGGGACGAGTTGAAGAAGCTGCGTGAAGAGAATTTGGATTTGATTGGGTGAGGGGGAATTTAGTGCCTGATACGACTGAAAATTATGATGATCGCGAGTTTATGTATCATCTAGAAGAAGTCAGACTATTGCGAACTGAATTGTCGCAGACGCATGAAAATTCCTATCGAATAATTTCTCACTCCTTCATTGCGAATTTTGGATTGTTTTCTCTTTATGTTTCAGCAGGTTACAACGAATTCAGTATACCGGACACCTTCCTTTTTGTACCCGGTTTTCTCTTGGTGTTGAGCATTTGGTTCTACTTGCTGCGAGAGGCGGATATTAGTCGTATCGCTGCATATCTAAGGATAATCGAGAAAAAATACTCTGCGTCTGAGCTCGGATGGGAGCGATTTTACACAAGTAGCAAAATTTACTCGAATTGGTGGCGCAGGACCACAGGCATCGCTGTGGGGTCATTCGTGCTCCAAATCGCAGCTTGTATTTACATATTGGTGTCAAGAACAGTTTGAAGCTCTGTTCATTTCAAAATATTGATGGCTTCATCTAATCGAGCAGCACAAACACCGAGCTTCCGCATACACGAGTTGAAGAAGCCAAGAGAAGAGAATCTCGATTTGATTAGGTGAGGAGGGCCTAATCTTTTTTTGCAGGATAAATGCAGGTCAGATTTTCAAGCCCAAACTCAATACGGCACTCTCGCATAAGATCTTTGATGTTAGACTTGCCCTTCAGGTCCCAAATTTCACCGTGCGCACGATCATTCTCCAACGGTTCGAAACCTACCTTGGCTCCGTGCTTTCGAATGGAAGATGCAGGCACAGAAATAGCCCCTACGACGTTTGGAAACTGTGAGCAGTAGGCTTCAATTGTCAGACCGTTTGCTTCAATAATTTTTGCAATATTTATTGATGAGCCACTATATTTGTCTGAAGAAGCGCCAAATAGCGTAGTTGCGATCCTAATGATTCCGTCTTGGCCGGTATGAATGTCATTGGGAGAAACACGTTTGATAATGACATCGTCGTCCGAGATGTCTGCGTGATCATGGGGGACCACCACACCGTCATTATCCCGTGGCGGATCACCCAGCACTGCTTCAGCCTACATTAACTGTTTGAGCATCTCACGAATCTTAGAGAAGTCAGATTTAATTCGAAATTCGTCTTCAATGTCGTCCGCTTCAATACAGATATAGCAGTTCGCAAAGTTCGGTCTTTCTACCTCGATTTCGAGACAGTCTTCGCCTCGGTGCCACTCGAGCTGAATTCCGCCACTTTTCAACGGCGCTATAACCGGGGTCTTCAGGCCATCGAAATACAATGCTTCGAGCATGTCGCCAACAAACTTGGCGGTAGTGTACCGGATAGGAGATGCATCGTAACTATCCCAGCCACGCTCCAAATTGTTGAGTTGATCAAACCGGTTTTCGATGTATTTAGACCATCTTAGAAAGTCGTTTTTCTGACGAAAGATATCCTGGACACGTTGCATGGCTACTTCAGACGCCGGTCCTGGAACGGACTGGCGCTGACCATATTCTTTCTGTTCAGTTGTTGAGTGCATTACAATCTTTTCCACAACTTTACTTGTCCTGATTCACATATATGGGCAAAAGTCTGAACAATTTCTACCCTAGCTCGTTGAAAGAACTGCAAACAGTCTGAAATGGCGGCGTCTTCTGGGGCTCCTCGCACGGCCAGATTCAACTGTATAGACTGATCGCCGTCTGGGTCGTGGGTGGACCACATCATTCCTCGAAGCCGAGCCCACTTCTCTCCGCCTTCGTCGAACAGAACTTTGGAGAACGAAGAATGATAACCCTCAATAGATCCAATAGCTTCGAATGTTGATATTCCAAGGGCATTCAAGTCTTTGGCAATGTTGTCAGACTTCAAGAAATTTGCGTACACCAGTTCGCATTGATTTGGCACGATGGAACCAATTTTAAATTTATCAAATAAGCTTTCCAGCGTTTCCAAGAGTTGCACGAAATCGTCGCGTATTGCTTCAAATCTCGGATAATTTCGCTCTTGTTGCTTTTTCCAGATCTTCGTGATGCGATCTGGCTGGAGATGTAGAATGCTTTCTCCATCGTCTGAAGTGAACGTGTATTTGTTATTGTGCGGGCCGCGCAATGCAGCGAAGTTGATTTCGTTCCTTCGGGTATCGCTGAAACTCGCGCCAAATGTTTCAAAAGTTGGTAGAACCCTCTCGCCGGCATCCGGTGGAGGGCTTTCAGGAAAAAGTTCAGTCCAGATTTCATGGACGAAAAGCTCGTGATAATTTTCCGGTACTTCGAATTGAATTGAAAAAGCGACCTCTCGTAGAGGCGGATTCTCAAATTCTGGAAGATCTTTCGGTCGAGCAGGAAGATTATTCAAATCGTTTCACCATTTCTCAGAATTGGTCTAGGCAGTGGTGCCGAAATTGGCAAGCTTTATCCTCATGAATTTGTAGTAGGAAAACTTCACGCGCTAAGCGAAACTCTGTTTCGCGGTAGGGTGCATTAAGCGCAAGCGAATGCACCAGAATAACTTCATTGTTTATGCGGCCGCTTCGCGCAATCATTTTGAGTTGTTCCCGTTTGAGTTTCGCAAACATGGAACGCGCTCAGGGCTGTTCTGATGCATTACGGCCTCCGGCCTAATGGCATCCTACGGTCTGAACCCCTCTCCGCCCCTTGGGGGAGAGGGGCAGGGGTGAGGTGGGGAGAAGTTGAGCTCCGTAATCAGCTGAAAGATCTTGTTTTATCTACCTCACCCTCGGTCCCTCTCCTGCTAGGAGAGGGAGGCGCAGGGAACTAAGGTCTCGGCTTGTTTCTGGCATGTCATATTTTTTTGCTCGGTGCTGATGCCAGCTGAAGCTGGCGCACCTGCGCCTGCACGGTCGTTTGTGATGAGTACCCAACAGCCGCGTCACTCCGTGTCGCGTAGGGCGGGATGAAATCCCGCCGACATAAATTTTAGGGCCTTGGCGGGTATCGCGCTGTGCGCTCAACACCGCCCTACAAACTTATCCAACGCCCACGCCTCTCACCCCATACTCCCACCCATGACGAACAATCCAAAGAGAGCGTCTTACTCCGACAAGGTGAAAGCCAGGGTCCGCGAGATGCGGGAGATGGGCTATTCCAACGTACAAATCACCGAGGCGACCGGCGTGCCGGCCTCCACCATCGCCCGATGGGCCGCGGAAGGTGGCTGGCGGGTGAGGGATCTGGTTGACGAGCCAGAGTTTAAAGCTCCGGAGAGTTCGCCAAATGGCCTGCTGCCTGGGCTGGGTGGTGAAAGCTGGATTGGCTCCCGCGAACCTATCAGTTCGCATGGAGCAGGCTCAGGAGAATCATTGATTAGCTCCCGCGAACCTATCAGTTCGCATGGAGCAGGCTCAGGAGAATCATTGATTAGCTCCCGCGAACCTATCAGTTCGCATGGAGCAGGCTCAGGGCTGCGCGCCGGGAACGAAGATTGTGGCGCGTTGGGAGATGAGTCTGGTTTGTCTGCTCGCGCGAGTTCCTCGGCAAGCCTCGGTCGCGGTGCGCCTGCGCGGTCGCTTGTGAGGGGCTCAACACCGCCGTCCGAGATTGGCGACCCACAAGCGACGGCGCAGGCGCAGGGCGTTGAGCCGAGGGCGAAAAACAAGCCCGAGCAATCAAGACAGGAAAGACTCGAAGACGCCCTCGAAAAAGCGGCCATGGCCGCTGAGGACGCCATTCTGCGCGGCAATTTAACCGCAGCCGGGAAGGCGACGAAAATGGCGGACACGCTGTCCAAAGCGCTCGAACGGGTGCGTAACTCGGCGGAAGAGGAAAAGCCCGAAGGCGTGTTCTATACGCCCGCCCAGATCGATGAAGCGCGCGAACAACTGACCCGGCGGCTCGACAGGCTGGCGAAAACGCTGCGGCGCGACGAACAGGACACCGCCTTTGCCCCTTGATGAAGCAGCGCGCAAGGGAAACGGGCAAACCGGCGCGATAGTCGCTTATGGCGCTGTAAACGGTTGTGTTTCGTGATTGACAATATCTTAACGTGACCCATAGAAAGGCCGATCTGCCTTTGGGGGCATTTGGGGGAAAATCATGAAAAAGTGTGCTTTCGCTTCTTTGCGTTCGCTGTCAGCGGCGACTGCGATCTGTGCTGTGTCTGGCATGGCGCTTTCGGCTCAGGCCGAAATGGAGTTTGACTGGTCGGCTGAAGTCGGCCTGCAATTGGGCAGCGTTTCAAATGAGCTGACGCTGGAAAAACTCTCCACCGTGCCTGCGCCGGTCGATGAGAGCAGCTATGTGGTGGGGCGGTTTGATGGCCGGTTCGACTTTACGCTGGCCAACCGCATGGGGGACACCCTGGCCGGGCTTGACGTGGGGCTGTATTCAAACCCGAACACAAAGTTTGACGAGAGTGACGGCATTACCGAGTTTGATCGCACCAATCTCGAGCTGACCCGCATTCGCGAGAATGACGTGGTGGATTTCGATAAACTGATGCTGTTCTACGACAATCCGGATTTTGGCCGGTTTGAGCTGGGCTGGTCGGCCGGGCCGAACCATCGTCTGCTGGTCACCCCGGCCACTGATTGGGGCGTTGGCTCATTTGCGGGCGATTATCCATACTTTTTCGACAAGCCGCAGGATATCGGTTTTGTCGGCATCTCGGCCTATGGCAGCGCAAACACCAGCCCGCGTCTGTCCTACTACACGCCGGAATTCTTCGGCACGGTGATTGGTGTCAGCTACCAGGCTGACACGCGCAATAGCGGGTTTGATTTTGAATTCGGTGACGATGCGCCGGGCCTGATGGGACGCCGCATCCTCGATCCTGATGCCTCGCTGGATGCCGCTGATGATGTCTATGAAGAGGGCGACAGCTATGAAGGCCACACGGCGGGCTTCACCAATGTGTTCGAAGCCAGCATTCGCAATGAGGCCGAGCTTGGCCCGGTCACGCTGATCACCGGGTTCGGGTTCAATCAGGGTACGGCCGTCGACTCGCCTTCGGGCTATGAGTTTAACGATCTGAGCTCATTCCAGGCGGGCATGAGCCTGCTCTGGGGACCTCTGACGCTCGGATTTGGCGGCGTGGCAGCCGATGATAGCGGCTATGCCGAGCTGGCTCACTGGCGTCAGCGCCAGGACCGTCACTCGGTTTATATTGGCGGGCAATATGAATGGGACGACTGGACCTTCGGTCTGGCGCGCTTCTATTCCGATGATGCGGGCGACCCGACAGAGCGGTCTGACCGCCAGCAGGAATTCTACTCTGCCGGCCTGCGCTATGAGTACAGCGAGACGATTGATATTGGCGTGGAGTATGACTTCATTCAGCCCTTATCGGCCGATTATGGCGATTATGACAGCCATACCTTGCTGATGGAAGTTCGCTGGAAGATTGATAGCGAATAGGCAAGCTGCGGGAAAATCGCGTAATTCATTTGCGCAAAGGGTGGATTCACGCTAGAGGTGGGGCTCGACATTCAGCTGACGATCTTGGCACTTCTGCGCTCATTTGCGCACCGGCTGACGACTTCTTCTCAATTTCGAGCACTTACAACACACGCGGGCCGCTATGCGATTGCCGCCCGCACAGACTTTCAGGAATACCTTACATGGCTAATGGCACCGTCAAATGGTTCAACCCGACCAAGGGTTATGGCTTCATTCAACCCGAAGACGGCGGCAATGACGTTTTCGTTCACATCAGCGCGGTTGAGCAGTCTCCGCTCGGCACGATCGACGAAGGTGACCGCGTCGCTTACGACATCGTAAAAGACAAACGCTCTGGCAAATCGTCTGCCGGCAATCTGCGTGAAGCCGAAGGGTGACACGTCGGTCAGTTTCGACTGACAAGACAAGTGATTGGCGGGCTTCGGCCCGCCTTTTTTGTTTCAGCCAGACGGTATTGGCTGCCCGGTCGGAATAACTGCCGATTTGGAACATGGCGTCCCTGTCCGCGTTAATCTCAGTGCAAGTGGGAAACGTGACGACTGGTCTTTTCTGAATTTCAGATACTGGCAATCCAGAGGAGCCCGGGTCTCGTACAAAGAGAAAAAGAGGATGATATGGCTGAACAAGTAACAACCGAAGAAGCCCGCCAGGCTGAACGTAAACCCGGCATGATCCTGGTGCTTGGCATATCCACCATCACGGCAGCAATTGTGCTGGGACTGATTTTCGTTCTGTTCGCGTCCTGATGTGTACTAGCCGGCGTAACACCACAGGCCGGTGCAATATCCAAATACGAACTGCGCGATCAGATCGGCCAGTCCGCCTATGATCAGTATAGGCAATCCAATCCACAAAAATGCCAGCCAGATGGCTGCGAGTGTCAGCCTCGGTTCGGCAATTTTCTGGCCGGAAATGGTCTGAAGCTTTTTACGGTTCATTCTTTCGACCTGATAGCGAGCCACATCGCCCGCGCGGCAAACATTAGTGAAAAACTAACCCCGGCGCGTTAATTCTTTCTTTCATGAGCCGGCACTGGACCCTTTCTGACGACACGCTGACCCGGCCCGAATGGGACGGGCTGACAGCGGGAACGCCGTGTGCATACCAGCAGGATTGGGCCTATGGCGATGCTTTGGTTCGGGCGGGTGCGCGCGTGCGCCGGATCGCCATTCACGACCCGACCGGCGATATTTGCGGCCTGGCACAGTTCATCATCCGGCCGTTTGCTGTGGTCGCGCGTTTTGCTTTGTGCACCTATGGCCCGGTCTGGGTGAAACCCTTAAGCGAAGCGGAACGGCAATTGGCGCTGAAAACCCTGCGCCGCGAAATGAAAATGCGCTGGCCGCGCCTTGTGGCCACGACTCTCGATGAAAATCTGAAACCGAAAGGCTTTCACGCCATCATGACGGGCGACGCTACGGTGCGTATAGACCTTCGCCAGGGCGAAGACGAGCTGCGCTCGGCGCTGGATGGCAAATGGCGCAACCGCCTGAAATCAGCAGAAAAATCGACCATAAAATTCACCTCCTCTGGAACACGGGCAGGCCAGTATCAATGGCTGCTCGATGAAGAACAGAAACAACGTCGGCGGAAAGGCTATCGCGGCCTGACGCCCGGTCTCACCACCATATGGCAGGAAGAAAAAGCCCGCGCCAAAGGGGCGGACCGCAAGGCAGGCATAGACGTGTTCCGCGCCGATCTTGGTCGAGAGCCTGCGGCCGCCATGCTATTTCTTACCCATGGAAAGGCGGCGACCTATCATATCGGCTGGAGCTCGGATGAGGGCCGAAAGCTCGGCGCGCACAATCTGATCCTCTGGAACGCCATGCTGAAGCTGAAAGCCGCTGGCATTGAGCAGCTCGATCTGGGCGGGGTAAATACAGGCTCTGGTGCCGGGATTGCACGCTTCAAACTCGGCACAGGCGGGACTCTGCATGAACGTTCCGGCAGCTGGGTGTAAAGCCTCTGTGAAGTGACGCAGGGATAGCGATTGCCTCGGTCATGAAACGGTGAAAGCCTTTTCGGGTAAAGTTTCGGGAGGTTTTCATGCTGACAGTTCATCATCTTGGTATTTCGCAATCAGAGCGCATTGTCTGGCTGTGCGAAGAATATGGCGTGGACTATGAGCTGAAAATCTATCCGCGCGATCCGGAAACCCGCCTTGCGCCTGCCGAATACAAGGCACTGCACCCGGCAGGGACGGCCCCCATCATCACCGATGGCGATGTAACGTTGGCCGAAACCGGCGCGATTTTTGAATACATTCTGGCAAAATACGCGCCGGGCAAAGGCATGCTGTCGCCGGATCACAAGGATTATGCCGATTATCTCTACTGGTATCATTTCGTGAATGGCAGCTTTGTACCTGCCGGCATGACGGTGATGATCATGGAAATGCTGGGTGATGCGGTGCCCGAGCCGGTAAAGGCAGGCTTGGGTGCTCGCTTCACCAAGGGCTATGCAATGGTGGAAGAACGCCTTTCATCCAACACCTGGATGGCGGGCGAAACCTTTACGGCGGCTGATATCATGATGGTGTTCTCGCTTTCAACCGCGCGCTATTTCTTCCCGAAAGATCTGACCGACTTCCCGGCCATTCGCGCCTATCTGAAACGTGCCAGTGAAATGCCATCTTACAAGCGTGCCATGGCCAAGGCTGAGCCCGATATGGAGCCAATGCTCGCTTAGGGAAGAAAGGTAAGTCAAAGCCACCTTCAAATCCCTGTCACACGTCCCGGTTAAACAGGCCGGGTACAGACGAAAGGGATTCTCATGCTGGCCAATCGCAGACGCTTTTTTCAGACCGCAATGTCGCTTGGCGTTGCCAGTGCTGCTTATCCGGCACTGGCTGGTTGTGCTTCACGGGCCAGCGGAGAGGCTGCGACTCTTATGTCGGATCCAGACGGGCTTCTGGATCTGCCTGAAGGGTTTTCCTATCAGGCGATTTCCCGCGCTGGGGAATTGATGTCGGACGGCCTGCTGGTGCCCGCGGATCATGACGGCATGGGATGTTTTCCGGTCGAGGGAGATGCAGACCGCTGTATTCTCGTCCGAAATCATGAACTTTCGCCCGATCAGGCCGATGAGGGGCCATATGCAGCCGGGGCAGCCGATGAGGCGGCCATCGGCCAAAGCTATGCACGCCTTGAATCTGGCCAGCCCCAGCCGGGCGGCACGACGACCATTCTCTACAATCTGCGGACCCGGGAGGTCGAAAGCTCTCACTTGTCGCTCTCTGGTACGATCCGGAATTGTTCTGGTGGACCAACCCCTTGGGGCAGCTGGCTGACCTGCGAAGAGACGCTGGAAACCAAAGGCCGGCTGACGGATCAGGATCATGGCTGGGTATTTGAAGTCCCGGCCTCTGAAACCGGCAAGGCTGCCCCTGTTCCGCTGAAAGCGATGGGACGTTTCAATCACGAGGCGGCGGCGGTCGATCCGGCAACGGGCATTGTTTATCTGACAGAAGATGAACATGACTCGCTGTTTTACCGGTTTGTACCGAACGTGCCGGGCAAGCTGAGCGAAGACGGACGCCTGCAAATTCTGGCCATCAAAGGCCAGACAAAGGCCGATACTCGCAACTGGAAGGGCGTGACCTTTCCAGCTGGTCAAAGCTGGCAGGTTGAGTGGCTGGATATCGAGAATGTTGAGGCGCCTGAAGGCGACCTTCGCTTCCGGGGTCATGCAAAGGGCGCTGCCTTGTTTGCGCGCGGCGAGGGGCTGGCCTGGGCGATTGAGCCTTCGGGCGGCTCGGTCTATTTCGCCTGCACGAATGGTGGCCCGGCAAAGCGCGGTCAGATCTGGAAGCATTCACCGCAAGACGGGACGCTAACGCTGCATTTCGAAAGCGCCGGTGAGGCAGAGCTTGATATGTGTGACAACATTGTTGCCTCGCCCTGGGGGCACATCATCGTCTGTGAAGACGGCGACAATGATCAGTATGTACGCGGCGTGGCCCCGGATGGCCGTGTTTATGCGATTGCGCGCGGCGCGCATCCGGCCAGGTCGGAGTTCTGCGGCGCGTGTTTCTCGCCCGATGGTAAAACCCTGTTCGTGAACATGCAGACGCCAGGCATTACCTTCGCGATTACCGGGCCTTGGGAACGCATCGCCATCGCCTGATCAGGTCAGTTTGGGCGATCAAAATTCCGACAGAAGGGGCCTTTCCAGTTTACGGCGCCGCAGACCTCACTGACGGCGTCGAGGCGGAAATCGCCAGTCCATCGATTGTTGAATTTTCGCTCGCGCGCCTGAGCATAACTCAAGCGCTCATTGTAGGCATCTTCGTCGCGTTCGAAACTGGCCATGTCATTGCGCCAGATTTGCCACATGGTCGCTTCCTGAGCGCGGCGAACGCCATCATTCGGGTCGTTCGGATTGGCCGGACGCATATAACCTTCAATGGTGATCCGGTTCTGGTTGAGCTCCTTTTCCCGTCTGTCGAGGGCGCGGTATTCGGCTTCAATCGCATCGGCTTCGCGTTCGATGGCTGCCGCATCGGCTTTGCAGGATCGCACGCGTTCAATTTCTTTCAGATAAGCCTGAGAGGTTTGTGAAGCAGGTCTGGCTGGTGCCACGGCAGGGGCTTGCAGTCCGTTTGCCAGTCGTTCGCGCAGACCTTTGAGATAGGCTTTGGATTCGGCCAAGCCCGGATCAACGCTGATAGATGAATTGAGACGCTTTCGTTCGGCCGATAAGGCCGCAATGATCTCGCGGGCGAGGGCAGCCTGATCATCAGTCGGCGACTGGCTCAGCGCCGTCCGGGCGGCCTTGATGATCTCATCCATCTTTATACCGGCATAGATGGCGGTATTGCCGGGCTTCTGGCCGTCTGTTGCCACCAGTTTTTCAAGTCGCACGCCTTCCAGCAAGGCAAGATCAACGCTCGCCTGTGTGTAACCGAGTTCGGACGATTTTTTCAGCAGTTTGGCCGCTTCTGGCAGGCGGGAGGCGTCTCCGGAATAATAGATGTTTTCGAGCTGGGCGGGGGTGTAGAGCGCTGCGAGAGCTTCGCTGGCCTCGTCTTCCGTAACGCATGGCATCATGAGGCAGGTGCCGACAAAGTAATATCCGTGTGGTGAACCAAGCGCCGCGCCGTCGGCTGAATACCAGACCTGATCAAAGCTCAATTCGCCTGTCTGGTCATTCTTCTGCTGATAGTACCAGGAAAGATTTGCGGCAGCGACGGCGGCCTGATAGCGCTCGGTGCTGCTGACGGGGCAGGCCGATTCCGGCTCGCAGCGTTCCATAAAGATGAGCAATTCTTCGAACGCGTCATCACTGCCGGCGAACGCGCGATCACCAATCGGGTTGATCAGTTGTCGTGCGCTCTCAATGCCTGGCGAGAAGCTGTCCGCTTGCGCCGTTGCGATGCTCATTAAGAGGATGACTGGCAGGATCTTGAACCGCTGCATGCCTTAGACCTTTTCGAGAATGTTCCCGAACAGGTTTTGGCAACGTCAGGCAGTCGATCAAGCCCTTAAACAAGTGAAATCTGAATAGATTTCAGTGCCACAACAAATCAGTCGTGAAAGGCTTCGTCATGGCTATCTGTGGTCGCGTCGCCATGGCCATAGCTGCCATCCTCGCGCTTGACCCAGCCCGGATAAATTTCCGCGAAGGTTTCGAACATGGCGTCCAGGGGCAGATCAAGATAGGTGCCGCGCTGGTTCACATATTCCATATGTCGATTGCCGGACTGGTCGAAGGCATGCATCAGCGCGCCGGACTGAGCATCAAATTCCAGCGGTTTGGTGTCGAATTTGTCGCACAGCTCAATGTTGAACGCCGTGGAGAGCGCGACCCAGTGATCATTCAGCCAAAGCTCGGAATAGCCATGCCAGGCGAAGACATCCGTGCCCATGCTGGCCGATAATTTCTTGCTGGTAAGGTGGTTTTTGACGTCAGCAAACCCGAGGCGCGCCGGAATTCCGGCAGCTCGCGCGGCGGCCGTCAGTACCACCGCCTTCGGGACACACCAGTTCGCGTCAGTC
This sequence comes from uncultured Hyphomonadaceae bacterium, assembly GCA_964342455.1. GTDB lineage: Bacteria > Pseudomonadota > Alphaproteobacteria > Caulobacterales > Hyphomonadaceae > Ponticaulis. The sequence continues at coordinate 29,926 of CAYFGB010000024.1, read as the reverse complement.
TTTAGTATCGCGCTGGCCTGAAAGTCTTCCGGCCGGGCCGATAGCTGATAAGGGTCATAGCGGAACCCGTCGCGCACCGCGTAGAAGAGCCGCCGGGCTTTCTCCACCGGGTCGGTCGCCTCGCCGACGGTTTTGTCTGCGAAGGCTTTGACATCAGGATGTTCGGAATCGACAAACCAGCCTGGCTTGAGAGCATCTTCCGGCGTGGTGTCTGTTTTTGTTGCCTGCATGTGAGCCTCCCGAATTGTTTGCCTCAATATGACGGCTTGCCGCCGGGGGAGACAAGTTCAACCAAAGCTGCGGGTAAAATCTTGCGGTGAAATTTAATCTCAGGCAAGCTCGCGAAAAATATAATCAGGGAGAAAACAATGAGCGGCATGGAAATGCGAGCCTTTGACGGCGTAGGCCTGGAGATCACCGGCGTCGACCTCAAGCATCTGAGCGACGCTGAAGACAAGGCCATTCGCGAGGCGTTCGCAGATCAGGGTGTTCTGTTTTTCCGTGGCCAGTCCCTGACAGAAGATGATCACATTGCCTTTGCCGAACGGTTTGGGAAGATCAACATCAACCGCTTTTTCACCCCACATCCGGACCATCCGCAAATCGCCATGGTGGCGAAGGGCGTAGAAGATCGGGAGAATATCGGTGGTGGCTGGCATACCGATCATTCCTATGACTTTGAGCCTGCGCTTGGCTCGGTACTGGTGGCGCGTGAACTGCCTGAAACTGGCGGCGACACACGGTTTGCCAGCATGTACCAAGCCTGGGAGACACTGCCTGATGATCTGAAGGCGAAAGTGGAGGGCAAGCGCGCCATTCATTCAGCCCGGCACATTTTCGGCACCGCCGAAGACAGCATCTATAACAAGCTGGAAAGCGACAATACCAAGAAGCTGGGCAATTCCGATATCGCTGACAAGCTGGTGGATGTGGCCCACCCGATTGCCCTGAAACATCCGCTGAGTGGGAAGACTGCTCTCTATGTGAACCCGGCTTTCACCATCGGTGTAGAAGGCATGGATGAAGACGAGGGCAAGGCGCTGCTCAATGCGCTCTACGCGCATGCGATGAAGCCTGAGCATATGCATCAGTTCAAATGGGAGCCTGGCTCTGTCGCCTTCTGGGATAACCGGTCGACCTGGCATTGGGCGCTGAATGATTATCATGGCCAGCGCAGGATCATGCACCGGATCACCATTGAGGGGTGCGCTCTGAACTGAGCATGATTTTAAACGAACGTTCTGGCCATTAGAGTTCGGAGAGACCGATGAAACGACGACATCAATTTCTGACCGCGCTGGCGCCATTCGTGCTGGCCGGTCCGGCGCTGGCCCAGAACTGTGAAACGCTTGGGAAGTATGTGGATTTCGTGGATTTCGGCGAGACAATGCCCATCCCTGAAATCTGGGACGGCCTCGGGGCAGGCGAAACCGTTTGCAGCTTTGTGCAATATGGCGCTGGTGGTGAGGAGGTGGAGATTCATTGTCACTGGTGGAACTCTGACGAGAAAACCTACACCCCGGCGGATGCGGCAAGCGTCATGTCCGAACTGGATGCGGCCTGCCCGAACGATCTGAGTATCAGCGACAGCGACAAAACCGATACCAGCGCTCAATATCGCGAAGCCTATGGTGGCGACTACGTCGTGTTGAGTCTTCTGACCGACCGCCGGGGCATGCATCTTGAATTCTGGTATGACTGGGAAGAGGCAGAGTTCGACTTCCTGTTCTTTGAATAGAGAAGAGGTTCAGTCCTCGGCGCTGTCTTTCAATTTCGTCTCAATTTCTGCCGGATGATGCAGCATTTTGTGCACCGGGCATTTGTTGGCGATTTCAATGATGCGGCCGCGTTGATCTTCAGTGAGCTCGCCGATGACCTCGACCTCGCGGTGGAAGGTGATCGGGTTCCAGCCATCGTTATTCTTGTCGTCCGCCCGTGAATGGCTGACAATCGTAGAGATGTGATCGGCCTTCCAGCCCTTTCTATTGAGGTACATGCGCAGGGTGATGGTGGTGCAGGCAGCGAGTGCCGCGTCCAGCAATTCGGTGGGGGTGGGGCCAGTGTCGAGCCCGCCATAAGAGAGCGGCTCATCGACGGGCCAATGATGATCACCCGTTTCGGCCTTGTTGGCATAGCCGCCTTCACCGGTTTCGGCGACGCGGACAGTGCCGCGTGGAATGCCGCTTTCCTCATCATCTGTCATGACAAGGTCGGCTTCGACATAGCGGGCGGCCCAGGCGGCCAGTGTATCAGCGGCATGCTGAGCGTCTTCCTTGCGGCTGAGTAGATGATCGGCATGATCGAGGCTGACAAAGCTTTTCGGATGGCGGGCAGCGACAAACAGCTCAGTGGCGTTGTCAATTCCGACGATTTCATCGACCGGCGAATGCATCACCAGTAGCGGACGATGAAGCCGGGAGACGGCATCGCGGACCCGCGCGGACCTGACATCTTCCACAAACTGGCGCTTGATGGTGAAGGCTTGCGGGCCGAGTTCGACATCCGCCTTGCCGTCCGTTTCAATGGTTTCAAGCGCTGGTGCGATCTGTCCGAGCACGTGATCAGCGTCTGAAGGCGATCCAATGGTGACCAGCGCGCGGACATCAGGAAGATCAAGCGCAGCGACCAGAATGGCGGCACCGCCCAGGCTGTGGCCAACCAGCAGGTCGCAGGACCCGCGCGTTTTCCTGAGCCATTGCGCGGCGGCGATGACGTCCTGAACATTGGAAGAAAAATTGGTGTTGGCAAAGTCGCCGTCCGAGCCGCCAATGCCGGTGAAATCAAACCGAAGCACGGCGATGCCATGCGATGTCAGGCGTCTGGAGATGCGCGAGGCCGCAAGACTGTCCTTCGAACATGAGAAGCAATGCGCAAAAAGGGCAAAGGCCAGCGGTTTGCCTTTCGGCAGCTCAAGACGTGCGTCGAGCTGATCTCCATCATATCCGGGAAACTGAACGCGTTCGGTCTGGCTCATGCCGCTCTCCCTATGGCCTCTCAGAAAGATAGGCATGAAGGGGCAGCAATCCAAACCCTTGCGTGCGGAAAAGAAAATGGCGCGTCGTTTTGCGACGCGCCATTCTGTTTCAGATTGCCGGATGTTTACGGCACAGCGTTGAGCGTTCCGTAAGCCCGGACTTCGCTGTCATCCGTATCGGCGATGAAAAGTGCGTCTGCGCCAAAGGCATAGGCCGCGCTGGCTTGGGCGCCGAGACCGATCTCGAAGAAGGATGGGCCTGTAGCTGTTGGGAAGCCGCCGAATACCGGTGCGCCGGTGCTCGGCGAGTTGTAGATCGCACTGGTGATATCGGCCTGGAACACCACCGCTTCTGGCGATGTGCTGGTGACGATCATGATTTCCCCCAGACCATCATAATCGAAATTGGTCAGCTCGAAGGAAACCGGCACGCCGAGATCCCAGGAAAGGGTGGTCTGCAGGATTTCACCTGCCTCGCTCACGGACACAAAGATCAGACGGTGTTCGCCATCATGCTCGCCATCGGTGAAGAGGAAGCCCATGCCGACCGGAAACGGGATCTGGTCGGACAGATAGATCTGTTTGGCGTAGACCATTTCCATGTCGACGCCAGCGGGCAGGTCGGCTGGTGCGCGCGCATCGCCCGCGCCAAAAATGTTGGTGTCGAGATTGAGCGCCAGCGTTGCCGTGTTCTGGGCGTCTTCCCGGAGAATCGGAGAGACAGCGCAAAGCGAAGGCAGATTGCCCGCACCGTCCGGATCACCAAAGCTTCCTCCCAATTGCAGGGTCGGAACACCGGTAGCCTCGCTGATAGAGAAATAACTGCCGCCAGCCTCACGCTGGCCGACAAAGAAGAATGGAGAGGTCGGCCCCCGTCCAGCGCTCAGGAAGTCGGGATTGATATAGTCCGCCACGAAGCATGGCGCGGTGACATCGGCGGTTGCGGCAAGCTGGAAAATGCCGCCTGCATCATAATAGAGGCTGACCCTGTCGTCAGTTTCTTCAATCACGAGGAACAGATCAGAGCCGGGAAATGCAGCCAGCTTGTGTTGTAGCGGGAAGAGCTGGGCAGGCTGAGTAAACTCGGTACCAAAGCGATCCGTACCGATGACATTGCCCGCCCCATCGACGTCTATATCCAGAAACGCAATCGTACCGGCCGTTGTGGTGCCTTCAACACCGACAAAGCTACGTCCCGTTGCGACATTGGTGGCGAGCGCCAGAGGTGCCTGAGGAAAGACCGCTGTGGTCGCCAGGGGCGGCGCATTCGCGAAGGCTGGTGACTGGGCGATATTTGTGAAGGTCACAGAGACACTGGCTGTGTCGGTGGTTGTGCCGTCGCTGACAGTTACACGAAACTCAGCGGTCTCGTCCGCGCCGATCTCGGGCGCGACAAGCCCTGTCAAAGTGGTCTGTGTGTTGTCAGCGATTGAGACCGTTGTGCCGGTGACCTGCTGCCATGAGAAGGTGAGCGTGTCGCCATCAGCATCACTGGAGGCAGAGGCATCGAGCGAGAAGGTCTGCCCTTCTGCGACTGTTCCGGCTGAGGTGGTTGCGCTGGCGTTGGGCGCGGAATTTGTAGGCGTTCCGCCACCACCACCGCCGCCGCCGCCGCCATTGGAGCCGCCACCGCCACCACCGCTACAGGCGGCGAGAAGCGCACAAGCGATGACTGAAACAGCCGAAAGACTGACGAAACTGGACTTCGAAATCATGTGATTCCCCCTGAACTTTTCTTATCGTTCCGGAATTTTATTCTTCAGGTTTTTCGCGGGGTCAATCACGACTTGCATCGGGTAGGAATAAAATCGCTGTTGCGCCAGAGTGCTATCGACGCGGAATTTATATCGCACATGACAAAATCGTGTCTTTTCTCGCTGCAGGAGCTTGCTATGTCTGAAGCATGACAGTTCTGCTTGACACGCAACCCACCGAAAAATTTTCAGATCCACGCACCACGGCCAAAGGCGAGACCCGCGCCAGCGTGAGCTATCGCGGCACGAAAACGCTCTGGTTCAACACGGGTACGCTTTGTAATATCGAGTGCGCGCATTGCTATATCGAAAGCTCACCGACGAATGATCGTCTGGTCTATCTGACGCTGGCTGACGTCACACCGTTTCTGGATGAGCTTGATCAGGCTGGAGAGACACCCGCCGAGATTGGCATTACCGGCGGTGAGCCCTTCATGGCACCCGAAATCATCGATATTCTTGAGGCATCGCTGGCGCGCGGCCACGAAGTGTTGGTGTTGACCAACGCCATGCAGCCCTTGATGCGCCCCCGGGTGAAAGACGGCATCGCGCACCTGATCGGTGCTTTTGGCGACCGTCTGACCTTTCGTATCAGCCTTGATCACTATTCGCGCGAAAAACATGATGAAGAACGCGGCGCAGGGAGTTTCGATATCACCCGGGCTGGGATGAGCTGGCTCCAGGCGCAGGGCGCGAAACTGGCCATTGCCGGTCGGACCATGTGGGATGAAGCCGAAGATGAGGCGCGTGCCGGATATGCGACGCTGGTGTCCCATCTCGGCCTATCGATTGACCCGACGGACCCGGCCCAGCTGGTTCTGTTTCCGGAAATGGAGCCAGACACAGACCCGCCTGAAATCACCACGGCCTGCTGGGGCATTCTGAACAAGGATCCGGCAGACATCATGTGCGCATCCCAGCGCATGGTTGTGAAGCGCAAGGGCGAGCCAAAACCTGTGGTTCTGGCGTGCACATTGTTGCCCTATGATGCCGGGTTTGAGCTCGGAGACACTCTTGAAGCCAGTCGTGGCGACGTGGCGTTGAACCATCCATGGTGCGCAAGTTTCTGCGTGCTGGGGGGTGGTTCGTGTTCCGCCTGAGGATTTGAATGAAACAGGATATTGTGAAGACCTATTACGGCTCCACGCTTGCCGGTAGCTGTGATCTGAAGACGGATGCGTGTTCCACCCTGGCTGCGCCATCAGATCGTGTGAAAGCCGCCATTGCGCGCGTACATGATGAGGTGTCCTCCCGATATTACGGATGTGGACTGGCCATCCCCGAACGGCTGGAAGGCTGTTCCGTTCTGGATCTTGGCTCGGGTGCGGGGCGCGATGTCTACGTCTTGTCTCAGCTGGTGGGAGAGCGCGGCTCTGTGGTTGGCGTTGATATGACCGACGAACAATTGGCCGTCGCCCGCGCGCATGAAGCCTGGCACGCCGAACAGTTCGGTTACGGGGCGCCGAATACGCGGTTTCTGAAAGGGTATCTGGAAGATCTGGGCGCGCTCGATCTGGAGCCTGAAAGTTTCGACGTCATCATTTCCAATTGCGTGTTCAATCTCTGTACTGACAAGCCAGCCGTGTTCAGAGCGGCACACCGGTTGCTGAAGCCAGGCGGAGAGCTGTTCTTTGCCGATGTCTATGCAGACCGGCGCATTCCGGAGCATCTGGTTGATGATCCTGTTCTCTATGGCGAATGCCTGTCCGGCGCGCTCTATTGGGGCGACTATCAGGCGATTGCGCGAGATGCCGGGTTCGCCGATCCACGCATTTTCGAGCATCGCCCTCTGGCTGTGCTGGATGCGGGCTTAAAGGCGCGACTTGAGCCCATCCGTTTTGCATCCGTGACAGCGCGTCTGATGAAGCTCGATACGCTGGAGCCAACGCCGGAAGATTACGGGCAGGCCGTGATCTATCGTGGCGGTCTGCCAGGCATGGAAGGTCGGTTCGAGCTGGATGTCACGCACACGTTTGAAGCTGGCCGTGTCGTGCCAGTTTCAGGGAACACGCTGGCCATGATTACCGGCTCGCGTTTTGCACCCTTCTTTGATGTGGTGGGCGAGGGCGGTACCCATTTCGGGCCATTTGAAGAACCGGCTGGACCGGATCTATTCGAAGACAGCCTGCCAGATGCCGCGCCACCACCTGTCAAATCAGGCTGCTGTTGACCGGCTGATCAATCCCTTGTCGGTGGCGTGCCATCACCAAAACGCGGTGGCGGGTTGCCGCCTCTGCGGTCTTCGAGCTTTTGCCTGAATTCATCAATGCGTTCCGAGCGATCATCCGAGCGGGATAACAGCGCGCGGCGCTTCTCGGCGGGCATGGAGTCAAAGAAGCTCAGAACGCGGCCCTGAAGGCGTTGCCGCATCTCTTGCTCACCAGCGCGGATGTCAGCGAAGACCTCCTCGGCGGCTTTCTTGTCGATGTTGTCGGCGGCCAGAATGTCGAACAGTCGCAAACGGGCCTCGAACATGGATTTGCGCTCTTGATGGGATTCCTGCCATTCACGGGCCAGATCTCTTTGGAATTTTTGTTTGTCCTCACCAGACAGGTTTTCGAATGCGGATCTGGCCAGACGCTCTTCAAACGGGCCGGGAGCGTGGCGACTGTCATGCGCGCGATGATCGCGTTCGAAGCTGCGATGACGTTCCGAGCCGAGGCTGTAAAGCCCGGCACCAACCGCACCTATGAGCGCCGCATTCACGCAAAGTGAGATGACAAGGATGATGGACAGCCCGGATTTCTTATCGCTCATAGGCTGTCTCCTGACCAGAAATCGGCCGACAGGGATGAACTGCTTGCCATGAGGAAGGCCTCTGCGTCTGTTTGTGTCTGAATCGTATCAATGGATTGCAGCCCGATAACAAACCCGACCGCCGCGCAGAACACGCCGGCCGCAGCGGTGGATGCGATGCGGAGATCGAACCAGTCGAACAGTCCGCGCTTCCTGCCGGCCTGCTGTTTCGCCGCTGAAGCCGATGCTGGTGGTAGGGCAAGATCAAGCAGCGCTGCTTCGAGGGCAGCAGAGGGCGGGGCGACCTCGTACGCATTGAGTGCGTCATCCAGGCTGAGCGCGTCCTGATGCAGAGACCGGGCCGCTTCTGACGTGTCCAGCAAAGCGGATGCTTCGTCCGCCGCCTCAGCGGGCCATCGGCCCAGATCGCTGCCATATCTGTCGAGGCAAAGCTCGAAGTGATCGAGTGTCATCATGTCAATCCACCTCTCCAAGAAGCGTGTGTCTTTCCTGCGCCAATGCCTGCCGCAGACTTCGCCTGGCTCTGCCCAGCAAACTTTCAACGGCTTCTACGGATATCTCAAGAATGTCTGCCGTTTCGATATTGCTCAGCTCTTCATAATGGCTGAGCAGAAGTGCGGCCCTCTGGCGTTCGGGCAGGGCGTCGATGGCGATTTTCAACCGGGCCTGCCTTTGAGCCGCCAGCATCTGGCTCGCAGGGCCGGGGCGGTCATCGGGCTGTTCGGGTGGCTCGTCCATCGCCGTTTCACGCTTGCGACGCAGCCGGTCATAACAGGCATTCAGCGTAACCCGGTGGAGCCATGTGGTGAATTTCGCCTTGCCGCTTTCCCAGCTGGCCGCCTGTCGAAACATTTTGATGAACACATCCTGGCAGACATCTTCGGCATCCTCGCGAGACCCAAGCATTCGCTGGCCCAGCGAGAGCACGCGCGGCGAATGCCGGTTGATCAGCAAGGCTGACGCCTGCCGGTCTCCCGCTGCACTCCTTGCCAGCAGAGCCTCATCGTCTGGCTCCATGCGTGTCCCTTTTCGATCTGCGGGGATGATAGCGGCGTGTTAAAGACGCCGCCACCTTCACTGAAAGCCTATTGACGGAAACCCCGACCTTCGCCGCGTTTGTCTTTCCATTGCCTGAAGCGCTCGAATTTCTCTTTGCCACTGGCCCTGGCCTTCTCCAGTTCGCTAGCATCAACCACGCCGTCACCATTGGTGTCTGCCTTATCGAAAACGGGATTGGGGCGTGCGGTGAATTCGGTCTGAGAAATGCGGCCATCACCATTTGTGTCGAGCTCATCGACCATGCGCTGGTGTTGCGCGGCCATCATTTTCAGACGCATTTCCTCCCGCTTGCGCTCATGGAATGCGGCCATCTCTTCTGCTGCGGCAAAGCCATCGCCATTCGTGTCGATGTCGGCAAAGGCGGCGTTTTCCTTCGCGTCGAGTTCTGCCTTGCTGATCTGGCCATCTTCATTGAGGTCGAGCTCTTCCAACATGGTGTCCATCATTTTACCAGGCTCGCCAAAGCCGCCCGGTCCGCCATGATGGCCGCCGCCAAAACGATGGTGTGGGGGAGGGCCATCATTCTGAGCGACAGCGACAAGTCCGGCACCGAGCGAAACGGATGTGCCAAGCAAGGCGGTAAGGAGAATGGTTTTCTTCATCTGGGGTACTCCGTGGTTCTGTTGCGATGTCCAGCCCGCTAACCACTCAAACGTCCCCCAGTCAGCTTTCCGTCGCTGCGGGCTGCATTTTTTCGCAGAAAATCTGCCAGACAGCTTCATTGTCCGCGTGGAGCTGGTCTTCCAGCGCCTGAAATGTCTCGAAATTCAATGCTCTGGCAGTTCGGTCTTTGAGAACATCCGGCCAGTCTTCCGGTCGCGTCGGGCCCTGAAGCGCCGTCCTCTGAAACGCCAGAACGCCAGACATGCGCGTATAGGCATTGAGAAGAGACTCGACTTCATCCTGCGGGAAGACACCAAAGAAGCCGGCAAGTTCGAGTGCATCTCGCGTGTTCCGGCTTTCCCAATTGCGATCCGGATGCATCAGTTGGGCGGTCTGCGCCAGAAACTCGATGTCGATCATGCCGCCTTTTACAAGCTTGAGATCAAAATCGTGTTTCGCCGGGCGGTCCTTCAACAAGCGTTCGCGCATGTCCCAGGCATCCTGCCGGATCATCTCCACCGGACGTTCGATGGAGAGGAGCGTTTCTTTCTCTTCGCGGACCATGGCCATGAGCTCCGGGTCACCGGCAATCGGCCGCAAGCGGGTGAGGGCCATATGCTCCCAGGTCCATGCATCCTTGCGATAGTATTCTGCAAAGGCGGAGAAACGCACCGCGACGGGCCCGGCCCGGCCTGACGGGCGCAGCTGCATGTCGGCTTCGTAGAGCAGGCCTTCTTCTGTCTGTGCCGAGAGCGCCGTGATCAGGCGCTGCGTGGCCCGCGCAAAGAATTGCGGGGCGGACTGGCTGTCATCGGGTTCGAAAATCACCATCAGATCGAGATCAGAGTCCGCCGTCAGGTCAAACGAGCCAAGCTTGCCAAGTCCGCAAATCACCCAGCGGCCCGGGGCCGGGCCAAGGCTGCGTTCAGCCTGTTTGAGCGCAGCAGGTGTGAGCGCGCGAATGCAGGCGTCAGCGAGGTCTGTGAAGGCCGGGCCGGTTTCGGGCAGGGCTGATGGGTCCTGGAGGAGCTTGAAGCGGATGCGGAAATGGGCATCCCGGAACTGGCGGCGAACTTCATTCATCGCGCATTCGAAATCATCGGCGCACTCGCCCGGTACGGCGTTGATGGCTTCGAAATTGCCGCAGGTGTCTTCGGTCAGCGGCGCAAGAAAGCCGCCTTCAAGCAGCGCTTCGAGCAATTCCGGCCGGTCGGCAAGATCGCGGGCCATCTTTGGCGCAACCGAAAAAATGGAGATGATGTCTTTCAGAATTTCCGGATTGGCCGCCAGAAGAGATAGCGTCTGGATGCCTGCGGACAGACCGCCGAGGAAGGCCCTGAGACCCTCATAAGCTGTATCCGGATTGCCAGTTTCTGCCATCAGCTGGAACAAGCGCCGTTCCATGGATGTGAGGAGCTGACGTCCGCGCGATGACCGTGTCGCCCGGATGCCGCCGCGGTGCCAGTTCTGAAAATCGGCAATAATGCTTTCAGGGTTCGAGAAGCTATATCTGGCCAGCGTGCGGACCGTGCCGGGATCGATGTCCACCCCCGCAAAAACCAGATTGCCCGAAATGCCCGACAGCTCTTCCGGGCCCTTGAACAGATCGGCAAAGTAATCATTCACGATCTGTCGAAGCCCGCGCACATCGGTATCGAACTGATCGAGCGTGTCATGTCCGCAGAGCGTTGCCACGCGATCGCGCAGTTCAGATTGCGCTGAGAGCGTGTGCGTGTGTTCGTCATTCAGCATCTGAATGCGATGCTCGATACCGCGCAGATAGCCATAGACCTCTGTCAGCTGTTCGGCGGTTTCGGGCTCGATATGTCCTTCCGCCGCGAGCGCAGCCAAAGCGTCAATCGTGCGCGTCTGCCGAAGCGCCGGGTTGCGTCCGCCATGGATGAGCTGCTGTGTCTGAGCGAAGAATTCAATCTCCCGAATGCCGCCCGGGCCGAGTTTCACATCGAACTCATCATCGCTGAGATCGAGGTGACCACCCTTGGCATCAATCTGCTGTTTGATGCTGCGAATGTCTTCCAGCGCCCAGAAATCCAGATGGCGGCGCCAGATGAATGGCTCCATGCCGTCAAGAAACGTATCGCCAGCGCCAGTGTCACCCGCGCAGGGGCGGGCCTTGATATAGGCCATGCGTTCCCAGTTCTGCCCGCGCGATTCATAATAGATTTCGGCAGCCCGCGTAGACATGGCGGCTGGCGTCGAACGCGGATCAGGGCGCAGGCGCAGATCGACACGCAGCACATAGCCATGCTCGGTGGTGGCATCGAGAATTTGCGACATGGACTGAATGATGCGACGCGCGCCATCGCCCGGCGATACTGACCCGGCGGGAAAGCTCTCCGGGTCGAACATGGCAACAAGATCGACGTCAGACGAATAATTCAGCTCAAACGCGCCGAGCTTTCCGAGCGCCAGTATAAACAGGCCGGGGAGCGGCGTGGATTTATCTGTCCAGTTGACCCATTCACGGCTGGCAGCCCGGGCGCAGGCCAGGCGCAGCGCCGCATCAATGGCGGCATCTGCAAAGCGGGAGAAGGTGGAGGTGACCGTGTTCCAGTCCCAAATGCAGGAAAGATCCAGATGGGCCAGTGTGAGATGAATATCTGCCTTGGCCTGTCTGAGGGTTCGCATGGCATCCTGCTCAGGCATATCATGCGGGATATCGGCCACCCGGGCGATGATCTCTTCAGCGAAGCTCTCCGCATTCCCGCGTGTCAGTGCATCAATCGTCTCACCGCGCATTCGGCAGAGCCGGGCGAGATAGGGCGACACGCACGCCGCCGACCGCAAGACCGGAAGGTCTTCAAGAGCGGGATGATCGACAGGACAGTCAGACTGATGACGGGGCGGTGCGAGTGTAAACATGAAACCCCGTGTGTCAGGCACGGGGCGAACCTGCAAGCGTTTTAGCGTGCTCCCTTACCTGTCACCTGAAAGGTATCAAGGATCTCCTCTGTAATCCGTACCGGTTTTCGTGTTGCGGCGTCGAGCTGGCACCAGTCTGTCCGGGAAAATGACGAAAACCGCTTCGCTCCTGGCTTTCTTATGTCGACAAAGCGTTCGAAACGCGGACCTCTGGCCCGTCCCAGCCAGGTCCGGACCTCCACGGTTTCGCCTGCCAGCACCTGTTCGCGATAGTCGATTTCATGGCGCAGCATGACAAACAGGTATTTCTCCTGAAGCGCCGGGCTAGCCATGGTCTGCCAGTGCAGAACCGAAATCGCCTCTGCCCAGCGCACATAGACCGTGTTGTTCACGTGGCCGAGAATGTCGATATCGTCTGGCTGGGCGGTGAATTCACGCATGAAGGCCGTTTCGAAACTGTCCGTGCCCAGGCCGTCGGTCGTGGTCCGCATAATCTCTCGCTTTCCCTTAAGTCATGGGTGGCGCTTTACTGATGGGGTGGACAGAGGGGCGTTGTAAAGCGCAAAAGGCCATCATGAAGCCCACTGAGACAAATGAATCCTTCAACGACGTCCGGAACGCCATACTGACGCTGATTGCGGCGCGGGAAGACGGACGGACGATCTGCCCGTCCGAGGCGGCGCGATCCGTCTCACCCGATAAATGGCGAAATCTGATGAAGGATGTCCGGGCTGAAGCTGTCAGACTGGCCAAAGCGGGGGAAATTTCGATCTACCGGAAAGGCAAACCGGTAAATCCGACTGACTTCAAGGGCGTTTATCGACTGGGCAGACCCGCTGAGGAGCCCTGAGAGATGCGGGCCGGGAACAATGCCGGAAAAGCGGCATGTTTTTCTTCACATATGTTTGATCGGTAATTTGATTTTTTCTAATCAGAGCTATCTTTAGGGTAAGTTTTCAGCCCGGGATCAGTCACGCATGCTTTTCAAGCCTTCCGCCATTCTTCGACATTTTACGATCGGTGCGCTGTCCATTGTGGCTTTTGCGGCAAATCCGGCGCTGGCCCAGCGCGGACCGGCGAGCGTGTTCGTCGAAACTGTAGAGCCTCGTGAGTTTTCAAATCGGATTGAAGCGCTTGGCACGCTGCAGGCCAATGAACGGGTGGAGCTGACGGTTAATGTGTCTGATCGGGTCACCGGCATTTTCTTTGACGATGGCCAGCGCGTCGAGGCGGGCGACACGTTGTTGTCGCTGGTGCAGACTGAACAGGCCGCCCGGATTGAAGGTGCCGTTGCGACGCTGACGGAGTCTCGTAACGTTGTTAAGCGTATGGAGCCGCTGGTAGAAGATGGCGGCGTGGCGATGATGGCCTATGAAGAAGCCAAACGCGACGTTGCGGTGGCCGAGGCGGAACTGGCCGCGTTCCGTGTGCAGCAGAATGAACGCGTTCTGACAGCGCCGTTTGATGGATTGCTGGGCTTCCGGCGGGTGAGCAAGGGCGCTTATCTGTCCCCCGGACAGGTGGTTACCACGCTTGTGGATGACAGCGTGATGAAGCTGGACTTCGAAGTTCCCTCTCTGAATGTCAGCCAGCTCAAGCCTGGTATCGAGATTGAAGCCAGGACAGACGATTTTCCGGACCGGAGTTTTACCGGCGAAATCACCAGTATCGACAATGCGATTGATCCCGTCACGCGTTCGGTTCAGGTGCGCGCCATTATCGACAATGAAGATCGCTTGCTGCGCGCCGGCACATTCATGACGGTCGTGGTGAATGCCTCCCCATCATTGAGCCTCGCAGTCCCTGAAGAGGCCATTCAGCCGCGCGGCCCGAAATCCTTTGTGTTCGTCGTGGAAAGCGAGAACGGTACAGATATCGCCACCCAGCGCGAGATTGAACCGGGGCGTCGCGAGGATCGCTATGTCGAAGTGCTGAACGGTTTGTCGGAAGGCGAACGCGTTATCACGGAGGGTGTGATCCGGGTTCGTGAGGGATCCGAGGTCAAGATCGAGGACAGAAGCATGCTGTTTCCGTCCGGCCGGGGCGAACCAGGTGTCGCCGAGTCTACGCCTATAAGCTTCAAGTGAGCCTGAGCCCGTGCTGATTTCAGATACCGCTGTAAAGCGCCCGGTTTTCGCAACCGTTATTTCCATTCTGATCGTTGTCTTCGGCATCGTTTCCTTCCTTCGACTTCCCTTGCGGGAATATCCGGACATTGACCCGCCGATTGTGTCCATCGACACACGCTATCCGGGGGCATCAGCCAGCATTGTGGAAACGCGGATCACGCAGGTGATCGAGGACCGTATTGCCGGGGTCGAAGGCATTCGGTTTATCAACTCAACCTCTTCTGACGGGCGGTCCCGTATCAGCATTGAATTCCGGATTGATCGGGACATTGATGCTGCGGCCAATGATCTGCGCGACCGAGTACAGGGCGTGCTGGACAATCTGCCAGAGGAATCTGATCCGCCGGAGATTGAGAAGGCGGACTCTTCTGACGACGTGATCATGTGGCTGAACCTGGCCAGTGAGAGCATGACGACGCCGGAGATTTCAGACTATGCCGAGCGCTTTCTGGTTGATCGGTTTTCTGCCCTCGATGGTGTGGCTCGCGTCCGTGTTGGAGGCTCACGCAATTATGCCATGCGTGTCTGGATTGATCGCAAGGCGCTGGCCGCGCGGGGGCTGACGGTTGGCGATATTGAATCGGCGCTGCGTGAGGAAAATATCGAAGCGCCCGCAGGCAGTCTGGAGGCGACCACACGCTCTTATACAGTGAGGATCGACCGGGCTTTCAAGACGGCAGAAGACTTCGCCGGATTGACGGTCTTTGAGGGTGAAGACGGATATCTCGTCAGGCTTGGCGATGTGGCCCGTGTGGAAAAAGGCACCACGGAAGATCGCAATATTTTCCGCGGTAATGGCATTCCCATGGTGGGGATGGGCGTGATCAAGCAGTCCACCGCCAACACGGTGGAGGTTGCAGCCGCCGCGCGGGAACTGGCCGAGGAACTGAACAAGACGTTGCCGAACGGGCTGCAGATCTATCAGAGCTTTGACAGCTCTGTGTTCATCGACGCCTCCATCTCGGAAGTTTACAAGACGCTGGTGATCTCGGTCATTCTGGTGACCATGGTAATCTTCCTGTTCCTGGGCAGCCTCAGGTCAACGCTGATCCCGGCCATCACTGTGCCGATCTCCGTCATCGGTACGTTCATCGTGCTCTACGCGCTGGGGCTGTCAGTCAATTTGCTGACGCTGCTGGCTCTGGTTTTGGGCATCGGTCTTGTCGTGGATGACGCGATTGTCGTCCTGGAGAATATTCACCGCCGCATGGAAGAAGAAGGCGAGACGCCGCTTGTGGCTGCGTTTAACGGGGCGCGTCAGGTGGGGTTTGCTGTTGTGGCAACGACGCTGGTGCTGATTTCGGTCTTCCTGCCGATCACCTTCATGCAGGGCGATGTCGGCCGGCTCTTCACCGAATTTGCGATAACGCTGGCGGCGGCAGTGGGGATTTCCAGTTTTGTCGCCCTGACGCTGTCGCCTATGCTGGCGTCGAAACTGCTCAAGGCAAATGACGGCAATACGGGCTGGGCGACCGCCATTCCACGCTTCATGGACAAGCAGATCAGCCGGGTCCGGGATGGTTATGGCTGGGTGTTCGACCGGCTCGTCCGACGCGCCATCCTGGTGGCAATTGTGTTCTTGGGTATTCTGGGCGGTAGCTATTTTCTCTACGGTCAGGTCGAAGAAGAATATGTGCCGCAAGAAGATCGCGGCGGCTTCTTCGTATCGGTTCGTGGCCCTGAAGGCGCGTCTTTCGATTATATGGTAAAATATATGGATGAGATCGAACGCCGATTGATTCCATATACTGAAACGGGCGAGTTTCAGCGTCTTCTGGTACGCGCGCCAGGCTGGGGTAGCGGCTTCAATGGCGGTACGGTCATCGTTGTTCTGTCTGACTGGGGTGAACGGCGTCCGGCCGAAGAGATCATCAGCGAAGTGAATCAGAAACTCTCCGATCTGCCGGGCATTCGCGCTTTTGCCATTCAGCGTCAGGGCCTTGGTGGCGGCAATGGCAAGCCGATCCAGTTTGTGCTGGGCGGCCCGTCCTATGAAAAACTGACTGAATGGCGTGACACGCTGGTGGCAGAGCTCGAGGCCAACAATCCCGGCCTTGTCGACATTGACTGGGATTACAAGGAAACCCAGCCGCAATATCGGGTGAATGTGCGATATGACCGCGCCGCAGACCTCGGTGTCACGGTGTCCGACATTGGCGCGACGCTTCAGACCATGCTCGGCTCCAAGCGCGTGACCACTTATATCGATGATGGCGAGGAGTATGACGTCATTCTGGAAGGTCGGCGCGACGAGCAAAACACACCAAATGACGTTGAGAATATCTATGTGCGGTCCAGCCGATCGGGGGAGCTGATCCCGCTTTCCAATCTGATCACCATTCGCGCAATCGCCGACAGTGCCAGCCTGAACCGCTATAACCGTGTGCGCGCCATTACGATTGAGGCGGGCCTGGAAGATGGCAAATCGCTCGGCGACGTGCTCAATGAAATGGAACGTATCGCGCGGGATGTCCTGCCATCTGAGGCGTCCATCGATTACAAGGGGCAATCGCTCGACTATCGGGCGTCTGGCAGTTCGATTACCTTTGTGTTCGTGATTGGCCTGCTGATCGTCTTCCTTGTTCTGGCGGCGCAATTTGAAAGCTTCGTGCACCCGCTGGTCATCATGCTGTGCGTGCCGGTCACGGTGGGCGGCGGATTGCTGGGGCTTTGGGTCACGGGCGAGACGCTCAATATCTACACCCAGATTGGTCTGATCATGCTGATCGGTCTGGCGGCTAAGAACGGCATTCTGATCGTAGAATTCGCCAACCAGCTGCGTGATGAGGGCATGGAATTCGATGCCGCACTTCGCGAAGCTGCACTGGCGAGATTTCGCCCGATTCTGATGACCGGCCTGACGACGGCGATGGGCACATTGCCGCTGATCATCTCGTTTGGTGCGGGCGCGGAAACGCGTCAGGCGATCGGGGTGGTCATGCTGTTTGGTGCGATAGCGGCAGTGCTGGTGTCTCTGTTGCTGGTGCCGACCGCTTACGCATTGCTGGCGCGTCGCACGGGATCGCCGCAGGAAGTTGCCCAACGGCTGGAGCGTGAACAGCGCCGCCGCGAGAGCGTGGACGGGACCGCCGCACCGGCCGAATAGCTGGCGTCAGGCATTGTCCCAGCGAGCGAAGATCGCCGTGGGTAGCATGACATCGCGGCCAGCCTCCGGGATCACCATCTCGCCTGTCGTAATGGTGCCACTACGCCCGGCAAGATGGTCGCGCATGGTCTGGGCCAGCGCGATATAGGAAAGCCGGACCGCGTAGACGGTGGTCGTCATGAAGAGGGCATCGTCTGACAAGGTCTGGCGGCACAGGTCGAGCAGTTCAGGCAGATCTTCTTCGAGCCGCCAGGTTTCGTTCTTCGGTCCTCGTCCAAATTTTGGCGGGTCCAGAACAATGGCATCATAGCGATTGCCGCGCCGGACTTCGCGGCGCATGAATTTCAGCGCGTCATCTGCGATCCAGCGGATTTTCGCATCGGTCAGCCCGGAGAGCGCCTGATTGTCCTTACCAAACCCGTTTGACTTCGGACTGGCATCGAGATGCGTGACCTCTGCGCCAGCCACAGCAGCGGCAAGGCTCATCATACCAGTATAGCCAAAAAGATTTAGCAGTTTGACCGGACGGCCCGCCGTGCGGATTCGTTCCATCGCGTGTCGCCAGTGTACCGAATGTTCCTGAAATACACCCATATGGCGGAAAGCCGTACGGCGGACATCAAAGCTCAGATCGCCCCAGGACATTCGCCAGACATCAGGCAGATTGGCAGATGCCAGTTTCCAGTTCCCTCGCTCATCATCGCCCGAAGCCGAAAAGACGGCATCGGATTTCCAGCTTTCGACCGGGGAGGCAGGGGCCCAGAAGGCCTGTGGATCAGGGCGGTCCACGGTCTGCGCACCAAAGCGCTCCAGCTTCCTGCCGTGACCGGAATCGAGCAATTGGTAATCCTGCCAGTCATCCGCCTTGAGCAGGACCGGTTCGGAAATCTTTGGAAATTCTTGCGTCATCAGATCGAATAGCCTCGCGTGCCGAGTGCTGCATAAATCATGAGTGCGGTGGCAATGCCAAGGTTCAGACTGTCCGCACCCTCACGCATGGGAATGCGCGAGAGGACATCACACTGGGCTTCGATATGCGGCGGCAGACCGGATTGTTCATTGCCCATCAGGATGAGGCTGCGCTCGCCATAGTCTGCGGTATGGTGCGGTGTGGTGCCATTCATGCTGGCCGCCACCATGGTCAGCCCGGACCCTTTTTGCCAGTCTGTGAATTCTTCTTCTGTGGCAAAATAGACCGGCATGGCGAAGAGAGAGCCCATGCTCGCGCGGACCGTTTCAAGGCTGTAGAGATCACAACAATCGCCGATCAGGATGACGCCTTTGACGCCAGCAAAATCAGAGGTGCGCAGGATGGTGCCCAGATTGCCCGGGTCGCGGACCTGATAGAGCGCAACATAGCTGCCATCTTCCAGCGTTTCCGGCGACAGGTCTTTTAACAGGCGATATCTGGGCTGAAAGGTTGCCAGCAGTGTCTGCGGATTTTCCTTCCGGGCGATGGAACCGAGTAGCCGGTTATTGACCATTAAAAGCCGTGCACCCTGGGCCTGAGTCGCTTCGATCAGTTCCATATTGGTTGTGCGGGTTGCACCATCCGGACCGCAAACCAGTGTCACCGGCGTCCAGTCATGCGCCATGGCCTCACTGATCAGGCGCGCGCCTTCGGCGAGAAAGGCATTCTGCTCGCGACGGCCTTTTTTCTTTTCCAGCGATTTCAGCGCCTTGACCGCCGGATTGGCTGCGCTGGTGATCACGAGTGCGTTTTCCTGTTGCGGCGGGTCGGCCCGGTTTGTCATATCTTTGCCTGTATTCGCTGTCAGTCTGCCCGTGAATGGGGAGACAGCTGCGATGAATATTCGAATGCGTTCAAAAGGGGCGGCAGCAGTCACATGACCTTTGGCAAACGCAGTCTCCTGGACGTTCTTATCATTCCGCTGGGCCTGATCGCTTTCGCCGTTCTTGTCTGGTGGGCGATATATGCTGGTCCGGACAATGCTGGCAAGGTTGAAGCGCGCCGAATGGCCAGTGTGGAAGCCGCGCTGAGCACGGGTGACTATGCCTGGGCGTCGGTAGAGATGGATGGTCAGACAGCAGTTCTGACCGGCGAAGCCCCGACCGAAGACTTGCGAGAACAGGTCAGGCGACGCGTAAAGGAAAGCGCGGGTCGAGGCGGCTGGTTCTGGGGCGGCATTACGCAGGTTCGGGACAAGCTGACCGTACAGTCTCCGCTGGACGACTATCTTTTCCTGGCCGAGCTGAATGATTTCGAGCTGGTGCTGTCTGGTGCATTTCCGGGAACGCACGCCAGAGATCGTCTGATCGAAACGCTGCACCAGCTGGGCTACACCGACAATGAAATCGAGGATCAGACCGTGTTTGCTGACGGTGTGCCGGATGGTGACTGGATTGGCGCGGTTGAGCTTGGGCTGACGCAATTGGTGCGCTTGTCGAGTGCGAGCATGCGCGTCGAGAACAAAACCATCTATCTGCGCGGGCAGGCACCGAATGCGGCTGTGCGTCTGCAGGTGCTGCAAAGGATGACCCGCCCACCTTCAGGCTATTCAGCGAATGTTGATCTCACTGGAACGGCTGTCTGGACGGTGCGCATTGATGGCGATCAGCTGACCCTGTCCGGCGCTGTGCCGGACGCAGCCTATCGGACAGAACTTGTGGAGCTGGCGTCCCGCTTTTTCGATGGGCAGATCACCAACAGCCAGATCATCCGTCCGATGGAGTCGACCAGCTGGCTCGGCGCGGTGCGGACGATTTTGCCGAACTTCCTGCAATTCCGGAGCGGTGAGATCGTGTTCATGGGGGATGAGTTGATCATCCGTGGAGAGGCACCGCAATCCATCATTGATTTCATGCGAGAAGATTCAGTCCGCGTCGGTACGCAGGCCGATCTGAAGTTTATTCTCGATCCCGTGCAGGTGGAACTGACAGCCTTCAAGGCTCTGGCGGATGATGAAACGCCGAGCCGCGAGGTGTGCGAGCAAGCTCTGAGCGAAGCGATGGCGCTGGGGGAGATTTCGTTTCGCTATGGCAGTGAAACGCTGAACCGGGAAAGTGGACTGGTGCTCGACGCTGTTGAAACCGTCATCCAGGTTTGTGACGATCAGGTCTTGGAAATTGAGGCGTACACACACATTGGCGGACAGCGAATTGCGCTGCAACAACTCACAGAAGCACGTCAAAGGACGATATCTGACTATTTCATTGCTCGTGGAGTTCCGCTAAACAAAATCGAGTTAACCAATGTCGAAGCTGGCGTATCTGCACCGCGTATTGATGCAGAGGGACAACCGTCCGGCCAGATCAGAATGCGTTTGAAGGAGTAACTTATGGTTGGGCTCTTGACCGAGATGTGGATCTACCTGGTGCTGGCAGCACTGATCGGCCTTGGGCTTGGCTGGGGCGTTCGTGGCGCGTTTCTGCCGCAGCCGAAAACCGTGAGCGTTACGCCAAGCGTATCCGAAACCTCAAATGAGCTGACCAAAGTGCAAAAAGAGGCACTCGCACGCGCTGAACAGGCGGGGGCGGCCATCAAGACGCTCGAAGCTCGTGTGAAGTCGGCACAGGAAGCGGCTGCGACCTATCAGTCCGATCTGGCCACAGTCAATCGCCAGCTTGCGAACGTCAAGGCCGAACTGGAAACGGCGAAGGCCAGTGCGACGCAGGGCGGCGGCGCACCGGCTGAACCTGCCATGCCGGCGCAGCCTCCGGAAGACAAGGCGCGGGCTGAATGGCATTCGCGGTATCTGGAGTCCCGCGTACGTCACCTTGAGGGGCTGCTCGCTTCAGCCACGCCGGAGCCTGCCGAAGAAACCGTCGAAAAAGATACGTTGTCGGCAGAGCTGGCCGATACAAAATCGAGGCTGGTCGAAGCCGAAGCTGGCATGACGGAAGCGGCTGCGTTGAAGGAAGACCTGACGCGCTTGCAGGAAACGCGCGACGAGTTGCAGGTCCAATTTGAAACCGCCAGCACAGAGCGTGATGCACTGAAGGCCAGACTGGCCGACGCCGAGGCGATGACCACGGAGTCTGGCGATGGGCCTGCGGTCAATCCGGTCGAACTTTCCAAGCTGCAATGGCAGAACCGTTATCTCCAGGCGCGGGCGACCTATCTGGAAGAAAATGCAGCGTCTGCAGCATCGCCAGCGGAGGCTGCCAAAGGCGCTGATCTGGTGACCAATGCCAACCATGAAGTTGATACGCTCCAGTCTGAGCTGACAGTTCTGAAGGCTGAACTGAGCCGCGTGACCGAGGCCGATAGCGAAGCTGAAAAAGAACTGGCGCGGCTGCGCTGGCGAAATCGTTATCTCGAGGGCCGTGTGAAATACCTTGAGGCCGCATCCCTTGATGCGGAAAGTGATGCAGACGACACGAATGACTCGGTGGCCGCCGCGCTCGATCAGATTACGCGTTCGGTAGAAGTCGAACCGCCACAGGACATCGTCATCACGGATGCGCCTGGCATTGTTCCGGCTGACATGCCGCCTCAGGAAGCAGAAATCGCGCAATACACCCCGCCAGAACCTGCGGCAGAAATCAGTGATGAGCCAGTGGAAGAGACCCGGCCTGAATCGCTGGACGCACCGCGCAATGGCACGCCAGATGACCTGAAGCGGATTGGCGGGATCGGACCGAAAATACAAGGCATTCTGAACGAGTTGGGGATCTTTCATTTCGATCAGATTGCGAACTGGACGGCCGGGGAAGAGGCCTGGGTCGACAGCTATCTGCGTTTTCAGGGGCGGGTACAGCGTGAGAAATGGGTAGATCAGGCTAAGTCACTCTGGACCGCCAGCCAGAGCTAGACCGCCAATAGCGCCCATATAATACGGCCGGGTTTGCTGCCGTTTTACATGGCCCCCCACACCAGACAGGGATGAGAGCAGCGTGCGGCAGATCGAGTTGAAAGATTTGCTGCTTCCGGCGCTGATACTTTGTCTGTTCGGGACGGACTGGCTCTATCTCTCTCTCGAAATACTGTTCCGGACTCTGACAGAGCATACACAGGCGCTGTGGGCCCATCAGATCTACAGCTTGCTGTTTCGTGGATATCTCAGCGCTCAGATCGTCTGGGCGATCACCATGCTCGGGTTTGCAGGCCTTATGGCCTGGTTGTTTCATGTCACCGGTCATCTGGAGCATATGGCTCGGCCCGGTCGCCTGGACCCCGCCATTCTGGCGATCATCGCGCTGTTTGTTGCGGGGGATCATGCCATCAGTGTTGTGCTGATCGGTTTGTCGTCCTGGCTGACAGGGCAGGACACGCCCTGGCTCTACCAGCCGGGACAGGAATACATACTGACGATGGAACTACTCCCCGCCGACATTCTGCTTGGCTGGTTTGCTGCACCGATCTCGGAAGAATTCCTGTTTCGCGGCGTCCTTTTCAGCATTCTTCTGGCGCGCGGCTGGCGTCCAATGCTGACAGTTTTCGTGTGCGCTGCGCTGTTTGCGTTGACGCACGCGCAATATCAGCTGCTGGGCCTGCTGATCGTGTTCATTTCCGGGGTGTTGTTCGGCCTGCTGAGATTGCGCTCAGGCGGATTGCTGGCCCCCATATTGTGCCATGCGTTGCTCAACGCTTCTATCACCTTGATGGATGTCTATGAGCTTGTCAGCGAGGGTGACCTTTCCCGAAGCCTCTAGTCTTTCGATTTGTGAGCGAGCGTTGCTGCGTTTTGTTCCCAGTGCACGCCATCAAACGCGTTCAGCTCGACATGATCAAACGCATATGGGTCGTCCAGGCAGCGCCAGGTCACGGCAAATCCGTCCGGGTTGGACCGTGGGATGTAAAAGCTCTTTACACCGCAGACGCTGCAGAATTTATGCTGCGCCGTAAGGCTGTTGAACGTGTAATTTGTGAGGCGGTCATCACCCCTGAGCAGACGAAACCGGCTGGCAGGTACAATGATGTGGGCGTTCTGGCTCATAAAACAGATGGAGCAATTGCAATCCTCCACCTGAATGCGGGGCGGCAGCAGGACATCAAAGCGGACAGCGCCGCAATGACAGCCACCCGAATGCTTGGTCATGTCGTCAGACAATGGCTCGTTCCGATCCTTGTGTTCAGCCCTTCGGCTCAATGGGTTGCCAGAGTTCTACCTTTCGACCGTCCGGGTCCATAATCCAGCCGAAATGGCCATAGTCATAGGTCTGACGCTCGTCCACTTCCTTGATTCCGGCCTCTGCGCAACGCGCGAGCACGCCGTCGAGATCATCCACCATCAGATTGATCATGTATGGCAGAGTGGAGGGCGCGAAATAGTCGTTTCCGGATGCAAAAGGCGCGAAAATAGTGCGACCACCTTCGGGAAAAGCCTCTCCAGCGGCTTTATGAGAAAAGTCCCAGCCGCCATAATCATTCTGGTCGACACCCATGACGATCTTGTAAAATGCCTTGGTGGCATCCGGGTCTTCGCATTGAAAAAAGAGCCCGCCCAAACCAATAACCTTCGCCATTTTCAACTCTCCATTTAATCACTCTGCATCATGACAGTATAAACACGAACTGTCATAATCCCGCTGCGATGTTTGCTTTGCAACTCAGGATAACGCTTTCGCGCATGGCTCAGGTTTTCTTTTGAAAAACAGTCGTTCAGCACCGCAAAACCATAATTTCTATCTGGCCAACCAACGGATTCAGAGGCAAATATATTGTGGGGTAACGGGGAATATAAAAATTCAATGTCAGTTAAAGGGCAAAATCCGCCGCGCATACGTCGAACATCAGATGATTCGCGGGAAAATATTCTGTCAGCCGCAGAAGCGCTGCTCGTCGAGCAGGGACCGCAGGCCTTGCGTCTGGCTGAAGTCGCTAAGCGCGCTGGTGTGGCGAACGCCACGGTATTGCATCACTTCAAAACGGTGAGCGGAGTTCAGTCTGCACTAATGGAGCGCATGATCACGGCGCTTGTGTCTCAGATCATTTCCGTTGAGATGACGGGGGATCTCTCATCCGCCAGAGCCCAGATGTTCGAAGCGCTATACAATGCGTTCGAAGCCAAGTCGACAGCACGGCTGGCAGCCTGGCTGGAACTGACCGATGAGGCTGCACGGTTTGCGACCGTTCATGAAGCGATCAACACTGTGCTGATCGAAAAGCAGACGCTGGGCGACTTCACCGTCGAACAGATTGAGGATGTCGTGCTGGCCAGCATCTGCATGGCGCTGGGGGTGGGGCTGTTTGGCAACACCGCAGAGCGCGCCATGAACAGGCGTGATGGCCTGGCGCGGGAGCTGGCCCTACAATTCCTTCTGGTGGGAGCGGGTCGACACCTCGGAACCAGACCCTGATCAGAAGCCGTCTATGCCAAACGCGTTGAGCAGGGATTCTGCTGCTGCTGAGGCGGGAATATTGCCAGCTTCAACATCACCCCGAAGCTCTGCCATACGCACCTTGACCTTCGGATCGGCCCGAAACGCAGACATAAGACCATCCTGAAGCAATTCATTCATCCAGGTGATCTGCTGCATGGCCCTGCGGCGGTCACGAGACCCGCTTTCTTCCGTCTTTTTGCGATGAAGTTCGATGGTTTCCCAGAGTTCGGGCAGACCGGCAGCGGTTTCGCCTGAGCAGGTCACCACGGGAGGCGACCAGTCGGGATCAATGGGTTCAAGAATATGCAGGGCGTTCTGATAATGGCGCTGAGCGCGCTTTGCAGCTTTCTCGTCAATGTCAGACTTGTTCACGGCGATCATGTCGGCGACTTCCAGCACGCCTTTCTTGATGCCCTGCAAATCATCGCCCGCATTCGGCAGCATCAGGACCAGAAAGAAATCCACCATATTGGCGACAACGGTTTCAGACTGACCCACGCCTACAGTTTCGACCAGAATGACGTCATACCCGCCGGCTTCACACAGCAGCAGGCTCTCCCGGGTCTTGCGGGCAACCCCGCCCAGTGTATCGCCTGCTGGTGAGGGGCGTACGAAGGCGTCCGGATCGACCGAGAGCCTGGCCATTCGGGTTTTGTCGCCCAGAATGGAGCCGCCAGACCGCTGGGAGGTTGGGTCAACGGCGAGGACCGCAACCCGATGTCCCATCTTGGTGAGCATGGTGCCAAACGCATCAATGAAAGTGGATTTGCCAACACCGGGGACGCCGGTAATGCCGATCCGTTGTGTCTTCCCGGTCTTGCCCATGACAGATGTCAGGAATTGGCGCGCTTCGGCCTGATGATCGGTCCGGCGACTTTCTACACGAGTGATGGCGCGGCCCAGACCGCGGCGGGTTGTGAGGTCAAATTCCATGCGCCATCCCTAAGCGTGGCCCCCGTCAGCCGCAAGCCTTTCTCGCGATTTCAATGTTCTGACGAAGGTTTTCCGGCCGTGTGGTACCGACCAGGACTGTGTCTGCCAGGCCGGACGTCAGTGCCCAGTTCAGGCAATCAACAGGGTCAGCGCGCAAGGCAAAAGGATTGAAGACCCGTCGTTTAAGCGCGCGGGCCGAATACCAGAGGTCCAGCGGGCGGAGCGACAGTCGCGGTTTGCCGGTTGCGGGCAACAGGCTCTCAATGCCCACCACGCCGAGCCCTGCTTTCCGTGCCCGTTCAAGGCGGTCAATCTCGGGAATTGAAAGGTCGAAATGAACCGGAGCCATCAGCACATCGAAGCCGCCAATCTCTATGGCGCGATCAATTTCCGGTCCGCGTCCGGCGATTCCCAGATGGTGAAACAGGCCTTCCGATCTGAGCGTTTCAAGCATTGTCATCAGCGCAGGCGACAAGGCCTCTTTCGACGGGCCATGAAGGAAGAACACATCGATTTTGGGGAGGCAAGACAGGGTTTCTGATAATTGCGCCCGCAGGCCATTTTCTGAGAAATCCTTGATCAGCCCATTGGGGCCGTGCCGGGTTCCCCCCTTTGAGAACAGGGTGATACCGTCTTGCTGTGTGTCCCCAAGCGCAGTGCCAAGACGTTGCTCGGCTCGTCCCTCCCCATAAAAGGGGGCGCTGTCAAAAAGAGTGATGCCTTCGACGAGTGCGGTCTTCACCAGTTCGGAGACCAGCGAGCTCTGGGCCAGTGGCGACGCCAGAGGTCCCGCCACGCCCAGGCCAAGTACGGGCAGTTTCAGTCCGGTGCGCCCGAGCGGGCGATGCGGGAAGGCGGGGGGCTGAACAGGTTCTGGCGCCAATGTCATGGTCAGTCGAACTGCGGCTGCACGTCAAGACATTGATCCTGACGCACTTGCTCCAGCGCCCGCAACGCCGCTTGATGTGTCTCGATACGCTGCTCATCCGGCGCATCAAAGGCCAGCCCGAGCGCCCACCAGAAGCCGGGGCTGATCAGGCCAGCTTCATCGCGTATAGCGGCGGCGTCACTTTCCGGCAGGACGATCATGGCGATGATTGGTGCTTCGCCAAGTACCCATTGCTGGGCAGTGTACCAGGTCAGCGCCCGGAAAACCGTCCGCTCGCTGGCATCATAAAGGGCACCTTCGAGCTCTTCAGCGAGGCTTTCCATCGTGATGAAGGGCAGGGGCTCGTTGTCGGGAATGTCGCTCAGAAGCGTGTTCAGGATGACAGACGCGGCGATCAGCTCATCAGCCGGAGCTTCGGTCAGTGCTGCAAGACTTTGCGAAGCCGGGAAGCGTTCGAGCGCGTCGGTGAGGTGTCGCCCCGCACGAAGCCATTCTGTCACGTCGTCATGGGTGAGGGGCTGTTGATGTGCCCACAGATCGCGTTTCTGCAAAAGGGTTCTGATAGTCTTTCGAAGACCCGTCTGTTCAGAAGATTCAACCAGAGCGGTTATATTGTCCCGGATGATGACGAGGGCTGTTCGGGCATCCAACTGATAGCCGTGTTTCCGTACCGGGCTTGAGTCCGGCAGAGCGCTGAGCGGATCTAATCCCTGTGCCTGCAATCGAGATTGCGCCCAGCTTGCAAGGCCGCAGCGCAGGATTTCAAGGCCTGCAGCCATCCGGCTTGCCGGGCTCAGAGGAAAGATTTCCAGATCGCTCATAACTGAATCTCGTAACAGAGGGTTTGTTGGCTGGACAGTCTATTTTCTGTGATGATTGGCCGGGGCATCCAAACCGGGCAAAAAATACAACCATTGGGTAAATTGCTGACAAAGATGATCCTCGCAACGGGGGTGCCGAACGGCATTATCCATCGACGTTGATGGCGGGGCTAAATTACAGGATGAAGCCCGGCGATATTTTAATCTTCACTAGACAGGTGACGTGATTTCCATACACTTTCCAGTTCGATTGCATTCGGGGGCCGTCGTGAACGCAATGCGCAGACAGCGCGACATGTGAGGCACTATGGAAAAACCTGTTATTTTGGTTGTCGAAGATAACAAGACCGATCAGTACTTTCTTGATCGCGCTTTCACATCGACAGGGCTGAATGGCGACGCCGTGGTCAAATATGCTGACACCGCTGAAAAAGCGATTCAGCTTCTGAACAGTGGCGATTGTCCGGATGTGATTGTTACCGATCTGCATATGCCCGGCATTGGTGGAATGGGACTGCTTGATTATCTCAAATCAGATGCGGAATTGCGTGTGATCCCAACCATCATCTTTACGAGCTCGCGCCAGCAGGAAGACATTCGGAACGCGTATGAAAAGCGGACGAATTCCTATGTCGTGAAACCGTTTGGCGCTGCAGGATACGAGCATTTCGCGAAGAGCTTTCAGGATTACTGGCTGAACACCAATGAAGGGGTCGGCGCAAACTGAACGCCCGTGGGCAATCAGTGCGCCTACCCGAGACAGATCACCACATTCAATCCGGGCCAATTGCCTGTATATTAGTTTTATCTAAAATACAGGAGCTGATTGATGAGTTATATCGACAAGATCAAGGACATGCGGAGTGAACTTCGCGAGTTCAACAAGCTGGCGCCGCAGACGGCGAAGGACTTTGGTGCGCTCAGCAAGACCGTGAAGGAAACCGGTCCGCTTGGCGTCAAGGAAAAGGAATTCATCGCGCTGGGCATGGCTGTCGTGATGCGCTGTGAGCCCTGCATCAATTTTCACGTCGAAGCCATGATGAAAGCCGGTGCGACACGTGAGGAACTTGGAGATGTTCTGAGCATGGCCATTCAGATGAGCGGCGGGCCCGGGCTTATGTATGCAGGCCATGCGCTGGCCTGCTGGGATGAACTGGCGGCGGCCAGCTGAGCTGATATGAAAAAGCCCTCTGTCTGGCAGAGGGCTTTTCCGTTTCTATTCAGCGGCTGATTTGTGCCCCAGTTTCGGGCCCAGTTTTTTCAGCAATTCGATGGCCGAGTCGGCAATCACCGTACCCGGAGCGAAGATCGCTTCCGCGCCAGAGGCGTAAAGCTCCTCGTAATCCTGTGGTGGAACAACCCCACCGACCACGATCATGATGTCGGGAGCGCCCTGGTCAGCCAGCGCCTTCTTCAGCTCAGGTACAAGCGTCAGATGGCCTGCGGCCAGAGACGACGCCGCGACGATGTGCACATCGTTTTCAACGGCCTGTTTTGCTGCTTCTTCCGGTGTCTGGAAAAGCGGGCCGATATCAACGTCCCAGCCCAGGTCAGCCATGCCGGAGGCAACAACCTTCTGGCCGCGGTCATGCCCGTCCTGACCCATTTTGGCGATCAGAATACGTGGGCGACGACCCTCGGAGGCTTCAAAGTCATCAGCCAGTTTGCGGGCGGTTTCGACAGTATCGGATTTAGCGGACATGCCGGAAGCATACACGCCCTGAATCGATTTGATAACTGCCTGGTGACGACCCACCACTTTTTCCACGGCGGCGGAAATTTCACCAACCGTAGCCTTCACGCGCGCCGCCTTGATGGCGAGATCAAGCAGATTGCCCGAGCCTTCCTCGGTTGCCCGGGTCAGCGCGTGGAGCGCCTGGTCGACTTCGGTCTGGTCCCGTTCGGCACGAAGCCGTTCCAGCTTGTCGATCTGCATACGGCGAACGTTTGCATTATCGACCTTCAGAACCGGCACATCCTCGGGCTCGTCGAGGCGGAATTTGTTGACGCCAACAACAGTCTGCACGCCGGAGTCGATCCGTGCCTGGGTCTTGGCGGCAGATTCCTCAATGCGAAGCTTTGGAAGGCCTTCTTCGATTGCTTTCGCCATGCCGCCCATTTCTTCGACCTCGGCAATGTGCTCCATCGCCCGTTTGGCGAGATCATGGGTGAGGCGCTCAACATAGTAAGACCCGCCCCAGGGGTCGATCATGTTGGCTGCGCCGCCTTCCTGTTGCAGGAAGAGCTGGGTGTTCCGCGCGATCCGTGCAGAGAAGTCCGTTGGCAGCGCCAGGGCTTCGTCGAACGCGTTGGTATGCAGGGACTGGGTCTGTCCACCCGCCGACGCCATGGCTTCGAGACAGGTCCGGATGACATTGTTGTAAACGTCCTGGGCCGTTAGCGACCAGCCAGATGTCTGTGAGTGCGTGCGAAGAGAGATCGACTTCGTGTTCTTCGGATTGAATTCCTTCTGGACGAGGTTGGCCCAGATGAGACGCGCTGCGCGCATCTTGGCAACTTCCATGAAGGTGTTCATGCCAATCGCCCAGAAGAAGCTGAGACGCGGGGCAAAGGCATCAACATCGAGCCCGGCTGCAACACCAGCGCGGATGTATTCAATGCCGTCTGCAATCGTGTAGGCCAGCTCCAGATCAGCTGACGCCCCGGCTTCCTGCATGTGATAGCCGGAAATCGAGATCGAGTTGAACTTCGGCATGTTCTCGGAGGTGAA